>NZ_JBHUFC010000007.1:0-33559 GCF_042681125.1 Sphingomonas floccifaciens
GGATGAGGGGTCCCTTTTCGACGCCGATCACCCCGCTACCGGGGTCCCTTTTCCACGCCGATCCACAGGGAACGGCGGTGGACGACCGCCTATCGCCCCTCTCGGCTCCATAGAAGCGCGCGACCCGATGGTCTGGTCCGGGTTCCTCGAGCTTGCGAGACGCGAGGCCCGCGTAGTCGACAACCAGTTCGCAATCGGTCGTATCCGGAAACGCGTTCGCCAGCTCCCTGGTGAAGATGATGCGTTGCGCGAGGTGCTGCACCTGGAAGAAGGGCGAGAGCCTGCTGCCGATCGGCCAACTCCCCGGGCGGCCTCTCTGTGCGTAGGCTTGCAGGTGCTTCGAGTCCTCGCTGAAGACGTTCACGTCGCCACCCCTGCCGTCCGTGGTGATCTGCCAAAGCGAAGGCGTATCGTCCCGTCCGGTCCCCTGCACGGCGCAGGTGAAGCCCTCAACCCCGGCGAACACATCGACGGTCGGCCGTTGGTTCGGGCGCCAGCCTCGCGCAAACGGTGGCAGGCCGAGGTCGACCTCTTCAGCAGCTCTGATCGAGGCTGCGCGGATCGCCTCCTGAAGTCTCGGCAGCGTGATCTCGCTCACCGCCACGCCTCCCGCCTGAATGAAGCGAAAGCCGAAGGCCACACGGTTCAAGACGTGGTTTGCAGACCAGCCCGAAGCATCGACCATGGACCAGTCCGCAAGTAAGTGATCGAGCAGCGAATCGAGCCCGAGCGACGGCGCGATGTGGGTCGGCTGCTCGAACAGTCGGCCGATCGAGCCAAGCAGCGTATTCCTTTCAGCCACGACGCAGCGGTGGATCACCTCGCGCCAGCGCTCTGGCATGTCGATGGGGGCTGATTGCGGACCGGGCACCCGCAGATAGTGCACACCGCTGCGAATGCCTATCGGTTGGCCGTTCTGGTGAGGTCCATCGCGCCTGGCGCATATGGGCTGGGCTCCATGGCTTGGCACGCGAACGACCGGGTAGGTTCGTCCTGACGCTGCGGTCACCGCGTGGACGGCGACGTGGAACACCGGGTGAAGATAGCGTTCAACGATAGAGTTCAGTGTGTCCTGAGAGTATTCGGAGAGATTCTTTGGGTGTGGCTCACTAGGTGTTCCATCGTCATTGAAGCCGAACACCAAGTGACCGCCGCCCGAATTCGCGAGCGCGCAGAGATGTCGGGCGATCTTTGCCTTCGCTGTGTTGTCCGCAAGAGACATCCAGCTCTTGTATTCGGCGGTGAGCGTTTCGAGCCGCTGATCAACGAGGTCCTGCAGGATGGGGTCAGAGCTGGGTTGGTCGCGCATTCTGGGAACATAGCCAATATTTCGGACGGGCACGAACGTTTATACTCAATCAATGCGTTGCAACGCGATGAGAGAGAAAAGGCGCACATGGCCGTTTGCTGTTGTAGCTGCCTAACCCTCCGGACACTGAGCACGCACCATTCACTCCATCAGATCAATCGCGCGAGAATGAGTGAGGAGGCGGAACTCGGTGAAGTCCTCCGAGGCCCTGACCACCGCGGCGATCTGGGCATCTGCGGCCAGCATCGGGTGGTCGATCAGATCGCCCAGCCTGCGGCCTGCAATCGCGACCAGCATCGTATCAGGGAAGCCCTGCCGCACACCCAGCAATCCCTCGCGATCGATCCAGCAATGTCCGAGATGCGCTTCGAATACGATCCGACCGTCGCGAACGCGCACGCCGAAGTGCCCGATGTCTTCATCGCGGCTGAGTACCACCTCCAGGGCGGGTTCGACCGGCTCTGCCGCGAGCATCGCCTTCGCAATCTCTCCCACATCGCGGCCCACGGCGGCGATCGCGTGCTCCGCGAGACCGTCTAACTCCAGCACGCCGGCGTATGGCGTAATCCTTTCCAGCGTGGCCAGCCGCTCACGGTGCTTATCGCCCAGACGTCGCAAGTGACCGCATATCTCCCGAATGCTGCCGCTCGTCACGGTCTCCGTCGTGGGGTGCAGGAGGTTGTCCAGCAAGCCCACATCCACCCAGATCCGCCTGCCGGAGAGAATCTTGGGAGTCGTGATCTCCTCGGGTTCGTACCGAACCGACAGGATCGCGAGGGAACTGCCGTCCCGCTTGATCTTGGCTCGGACGGCGCTCTGGGCCGCGGTCAGCGCGGTGATCGCCATGCGGTCGCTTTTGGCCAGCAGCACGTGCATGACGATCGATCTGGCAAGAGCGTCGACGTCCACCGCGCCGTAGCAAGGACGAGGCTCTTTCCGGCGGTGAAGAGTGATGACGGTGGATCCGATGTCGATGTCGACCGCCAGGTCGTAGTAGAAGTAGTCGTCGGGATTACGGCTGGTGTGACACTCGACCCTGTAGTCCTCCAGCACGGGTATGCGGATTGCCGGGTCACCGATTTCCTCCAGCCGGCGGCGGACGTTCGCCGCCAGCCTCTCCAGCTGATCCGAGTTGAGGGCCGGCGCGTCCAGAACCATGTCGAACTCCTGTTCAGCCCCGAACATGGAGCTCGTTGTCATAGGATGGCTTGACGCCGCCCGCAGGTTTTCGCGGTCGTGTTGAGCGGACGGCGATGATCCACTGCCCGGAAGTCGATCTCCGCACCGGTGCGGATCGAGGACGGCGCGAATGGGGTCAGTCACGCCGACGTCTTCATCGGCTCCCCCGCCGACGTGACCTGAACTTTCTCGCGATGGCGCCGCGCCCGGCATGCATCCGTCCTTCCGTGACGCTGCGAGCCCCTGCCGCTCAAGGCCGCCTGGTCGGCGACGAAGGCCGTCGGCGCCATGTAAAGTCCTGCGTTCGCCACACCTTCGATGCCCGGTGCGGAATCAGCGGCTGCTCGACTGCTTCTGGCTTGCGGCGAACACATGGCGCCGGCTGTTTGGATGGGCTGCATGCTGCCGTACCGGCGCGTTTCGGAGTGGCTGATCGCACCCGGTCGCCCGGAGGAGGATGTCCAATTCTCAGCGACGCAACCCGTCCTTCAGCGCGGATCGGCCAACCAGGCCGCAACCTCGCTCTCCCGCCAAACGCTTATGTTGCCGTCGAGCGGAAGGCTTTGCGGGAAGCGGTCCTCGCTGATCCGCCTGTATATCGTGCTTCTGGACATGCCCGTTCGCCGCACCAGTTCAGGCAGGCGGACATGACGGTCGACGGCGCCGGATGACGGTACGATCGAGGCGGGCGCCGCACCGATCTGCCGCGCGAGGGCCGCGTCGGACGCCGTGTCCTCGGGTGGAAGGAACCCTTCGCAGCTCTGTTCCACGACCCGGTTGAAGTCCTCCAGCGATACGAAGATCCAGTGCGTGGGGTCCGCGTCGCCGTCGAAGGGGCGTTTCGGATCGAGTGCGCTGAGGGCCATGCGGGAGCGGAAGTCGTCTAGTTCCCAATAGGCGGCCGGCAACGCCTCCGGGCTGCCGCCTCCGAACGGCCGCGCGTACGTCCTCAACTCGCCGCAGCCGATGAGCTCGCCAAGCAGCCTGGAGGCGAGGCCCACCTCCTTGCGCACGTCCGGGTCGCAAGCGGCGGCCGGGTCGAGGGCGGCGGCGATCTCCTCGGGGGAGTGGCCGAAGTGCAGGCCGCACCAGTGCGACACGGCGCGCGCAAGCAGCGCGCGCCCGGTGGAGGTGGGTGGCTCGGCCAGCAGGTAGGGCGAGGTGTTGCACGTCATGTTCACGATTTCCTCCCGTCGTCGCGGCGGATGCCCGGCGGCGCACTAAGGAGCCGATAACGGCCCAGATCCGATCAACCGGCGGGCGGTGTGGCGTCGGACGTGGGTGATCTTCGCTAGGAGTCTAGCCGACCCCTTGGCGCGCTGCACGCGGCCTGTATCAGGCCTGCGATCAGCAACTGGTGCCGGGCCTCCGCCGCAGGCTCCCGCTTGCAGCCGCCGTCCTCCCAGTGGGTAGGTCGTACCGGCAGGTCCTGTCGGAACGCCTCGCCACGTGGCGGCGGATTGAACCATCCGAACCCCATGAACTCGTCGAGCGACCCGATGCATTCGCATTCGAAGTGCAGCGATGGAAATGACGAGGCGATCCTATCGAGTTCGCGTTCCGGGAATGAATGCCTGGTGTCGAACCGGAAGGACCAGCTGCCTGGACCGGGCTCCTCCTCCCGGTAGTTGGACACGTCGACGACCGCGCGCTCCGGGAAGCCGAGCCCTTCTTCGCGGCGCGCCGCGCCAACGCCGATCTCGGCCTCACGGCCGTTCCAGCCGTCGAAGTCCGCATCCGGATCGCTACCTTCCGGAAACGAGAGGCATGTCCGACGGAAGCGCTCGATCTCCGCATCGGGACCGTACACGGTCACGCTGTTCCAGCATCTCCAACTCATTCGCTCGTGCTCCTCTGTCGTACTACGGGACGCTGGGAGCCCGTCTTGGTCCGACCGCCACCGCCACCGTCACCGTCGCCACCGCCATCGCGGCCACCGTCGCCACCATCGCCGTCACCGTCACCGGCACCGTCGCTGTCGCCGCCACCGTCGACTGCGACGGCGTGGGTTAGGATGTGTCATCCCGCACGACGCGCCGTCGGATCCGCATCCGATGCGCTAGTTGTCATGATCGGCGAGCGCTTCGTCGACCTTGAAGGGCTGCGGATCGACGGTGGCGCGCGCGGCGGAGAACAGCCGGTCGACGCTGGCGATCTCGACCTTCAGGATGCCGGTGGCTGCGCCGTCGACCGCCTCGTTCCAGGCGCGGGCGACTGTCATCTCCTCCGCCAGCAGCGGGTGGCGGCACATGTCCGTTACCGGCCTGCCGACCATCGCCGTGAGTGCGGTCTCCGGAGGCGTGGTGCCGGGAAACGAAAGGACGCGGCCGGACCAGGAGAGTCCCTGGAACCCGTCTCCGTCCGACTGCACGCGCCCTTCGCTCCAGCGCAGACGCAGGCCCGCCTCCAGCCGGATGTCGTCGTGCCGGCCGAGTGCCCGCAACGTACCGCAGGGATCGGGCAGGTTCCGGACCGCCGATGCGGCCAGCTGGTCGATCACACCCGTGGAACGTCGTCCGACGAAGAGGCGCCGCAGCCGCGACAGCGTCGCCTGGTAGGCGACCAGCCCCTCATATTCACTTTCGAGGCCCTCGCAGGCACTCCAGTGCATCGTACGCGTCTCGCGTCGGAGACCGTCGCCCAGGACGTCGATCTCCGGCGCGAGGCACGGCAGATCGAGATCGGGCCAGGTGTCCGCGGCGGCGAGACCCACCCGTCGCGTCCGAATGTCGGTCAGGTCGGCCCCCGCTTCGTCGAGGCACGTCTCGAACGCCGCCAGTTCTTCTTCGGCCCTGCGGACGATCGCATCGAGGTGCGGCCACAGCTTTTGCACCTGACCGCCACCGTCTACAGGGTCGACTGGTGGCTGCCGCTCGAGGACGAGCCGGGCGAGTGGACCGGTCGCTGGAAACGCGAGCCTGACGCGTGCGCGGCACGGACGACCGGCTTGGCAGCTATCGCCGGCGGCGCCGCCTGCGGTCTGGTGCTCGTGACCCTCCACCGGCCGCATGCCCCGATCGAGAGGGCGGCGCCGGACATGGCCGAGCTCCGAGTCTGGGACGTCGACCGCGACGCGATGCCGGCGAGCGCGCGCGATCCGGGCGACCTGCCGCCCCGTGGCCGCGAGGACATCGAGGGGAGCACTCTGTCGCACTGCAGGGAGGCCCTGATCGTCGCGAGCGACGCCGACCTCCTGCACCGCGCGACGGTCACCGCCATCCTGGACATCGTGCAGCAGGCCTTTCGAGGCCTGGGGCCTGCGGTGGAGGCGGCGGCGGCCTCGGGCGCGGACGTTGAGGCGCTCAGTCGCGCCCGAGCGACATGAAGAACCTCTCGGTGAACGGCTCGTCCGTCGCGCGCGCCGCGCGCGCCGCGCGCTCGACCAGGCGCCGGACGTCGATCGCGAGCACCGTCTCCTGCTTCGTCGCCTCCTCCGCCCCGGCCGCGACGATGATGGACATGTCGCCGTGCACCGGCCGCTTCGCGTCGTCGAGCAGCCCCTTCGAGGCGACGAGCAGCAAGGTGCGGGCATCCGCCGGCTTGGGCTTGGCGAGCGCTCTCGCCGCCGCGCCGAAGGCGGCCTCGACCTCCGTGGCGAATGCTGAGACGCAGTGCGCCGCGGCCGTCTGCGGGACCCGGAACGCCACCAGTTCGAAGGCCACCAGCACCTGCGCGACGTGCGCCGGCCAGTACTCCGCCCTGCTGCCCGTCCCGACCGAACGCACGGCCGGGAAGCCCATCTTGAGAAAGTTGCGGAAGCGCCCCTTGAGGGCGGGCAGCCGGTCGGCCGGCAGCTCGTGGATCGCTGAGACCACCTTGATGAGGGTGCCCAGCTGCACCGCGTTCACGGGCTCGATCGGATTCATGCGCGATCGGTGCCCCGCGTACGGTTTCGGATCAAGTGCGGTGATCCCGACTTTGCATCGGGACGCCACTGCGGAGATCCGCACGTGACCCGCTGCCTAGTCCTGGATGTTGAAACCCGCATCGACCGAATGGCGCTCGCCGCGTCCGGGCGCACGAGGGCGCCGCGCGACATGCCGCCCCCGCTGCAGGCGGTGACCGCGGTAGCGATACTCCGCTTCGATCTGGACGCAGACGGCAGCTTTTCGGCGTTCGGCCTGAACGCCGAAGCGGGATGCGAGCGGGATGTCGTCGCACTCGTCCGGCGTGCCCTTTCGGATCTCGGCGAAGGGGAACTGGTCACGTACAACGGCGCACACGATCTCAACGTACTCCGTTTCGCCTTCCTGAGATGCCGCGTGTTCGCAAATGGCGGCGTGACGTCCCGGCTCGGGGGAAACGCGGGACGGCACCGGGATTTGATGCCGGAGATCGCGAGGGATGGCCGCTGGCCCCGCCTGGCGGACGTGGCCGCCGGATTGGGCTTCGCGCCGACGTCTCGCCTGCAGGTCGGACCGCTTCCGGATCTGTCCGGTCGTGCGAAGGCCGAGGTCGATGTCGCGCTGACCCTGCTCCTCCTGATGCACCTCGAGGCCGAGCGGCGCGGTGATCCGGCCGTGCTGAACCGCGGTGCGCTCGCATTCGGCCGCTACTTGGCAGGACTGGCGATGCGCAATCCGCATCTCTCCGCAATCCTGGACTCACATCTGTTCTCGGCTGCCTCTCTGGAGCGTATGAGCTTCGGAGAGTAACGGATAGGCGTCTCGATGGCGGGTGATCGGCTTGCGCGGCGCGAAGCTCGCTGCGCGGTGCCGAATGGCATTTTGGCCGCTTTCCATACCGGCTCTCGCTAGCGCTCAACTATGGTCCGGAGGCGTCATCCGATTTCGGCGGGGATGGCAGCGGCGCTCCGAGGGGCGTACTTCCGAAGCGTTCCGTCGATGGAGTTGTCCATGCGCGATCCCCGTTACGACATCCTGTTCGAACCCGTGCAGATCGGCCCCGTCACGACGAAGAACCGGTTCTATGTGGTCCCGCACGCAACCGCCATGGGGATGACCGCGCTCGAGGAGATGATCGCGTTCCGCAAAGCTCGAGCCGAGGGCGGATGGGGGGTCGTGTGCCTCGAGGAGACGATGATACACGAGACGTCGGATCACGCGCCGCTGCCGGATCCGCGCATGTACTCTGACAAGTACATCGAACCCCTCGCGCGCGTTGTGGCGGCCGTTAAGGAGCACGGTGCCCTCGCCGGGGTCGAGCTCGCCCATGCGGGTGCGTCCGGACCGGCCATCTACCATCGCGAGCACCCGCTCTCGCCGACGACGAAGTATCCCCACTACTTTATCAACCCGATCGCCGCGCGGACGATCGACCGGCAGGACATAGCCGACTTCCGCCGCTGGTACCGCGACGCCGCGCTCCGGGCGAAACGGGCCGGGTTTGACATCGTGTACGTCTATTGCGCGCACAACCTGTCGCTGCTGCAGGACTTCCTCGACACTCGCGTGAACAAGCGCACCGACGATTACGGCGGGATCTTTGAGAACCGCGTCAGGCTGCTTCGCGAGACGCTGTCGGACGTCAAGGACGCGGTGGGCGATACCTGCGCGGTGGCGGTTCGCTTCGCGGTTGAGGACCGGCGCAGGCAGACGAACCTGACAGCCCTCGAGGATGGTCGTCGCGTGGTCGAGGCGCTCGCCGACGTCCCCGACCTTTGGGACGTGAACGTCAGCGACTGGGCTTGGGACAGTGGCAGCAGCCGCTTCTTTGAAGAGGGTCAGCAGGAGCCATTCATTGACTTCGTCAAGAAGGTCACAAGCAAACCGGTGGTCGGTGTCGGCCGCTTCACCTCGCCAGACGCTATGGTGAGCCAGATCCGACGCGGCGTACTCGACCTGATCGGCGCCGCGCGTCCCTCTATCGCCGACCCGTTCCTGCCTAACAAGATCGACGCCGGCCTCCAGGATGACATCCGCGAGTGCATCGGCTGCAACGCCTGCACGGCGGAGGTCATGACCTCGTCGCGGATCCGTTGCACCCAGAACCCGTCCGCAGGCGAGGAGCACGTCAGCGGCTGGCATCCCGAGAAGGTGCCCCCGGCGCACAATTCGGACGCGTCGATCCTCGTCATCGGCGGCGGACCGGCCGGTCTGGAGGCCGCGCACACGCTGGCCAAACGCGGCTATCAGGTCTCGATCGCCGATGCCGGCAGCGAGTGGGGTGGCCGTCTCGTCCGCGAGCGGAGGCTGCCGCGGCTCAGCGCCTGGGGCCGCGTGGTCGACTACCGTGTCGGGCAGCTCCAGACGATGCCGAACGTCAGCATGTATCTCGACAGCCCGCTTGGAGCGGACGACGTCGCCGGTTTCGAAGCGGACCACGTGATCGTCGCGACGGGCGCCAAGTGGCGCGGGGAGGGTGTCGGCCGCAACCATGACGAGCCGATCCCAGGCTGCGACCTGCCGCACGTGCTCACGCCCGAGGACATCCTCGACGGCCGGCTTCCGGAAGGAGGCAGCGTCATCGTCTACGACGAGGATTACTACTACATGGCCGCCGTTGTCGCCGATCGCCTCGCTCGAGCCGGCTGCAAGGTGACCTACGTCACGACCGCAAGCGATCCCTCGCCGTGGACGCACAACACGCTGGAGATGGTCCACGTAGTCAACTCGATGAACGAGGCTGGAATCGAGATCGTGGTTGGCACCGCCATCGCGTCGATCGGCCCGTCGTCGGTAAAGGTCAGTCGACTGCTGGATGGAAGAGAGAACGAGATGGCCGCCGACGCCGTCGTCCTCGTGACAGGTCAGCTCTCCGAGGACGAACTCTACCACCAGCTCATCGCCAAACGCGACGGCGGACTCCTTCGGTCGGTGGAGCGGATCGGCGACTGCCTCGGTGCCGGACAGATCGCCCAGGCGACCTACGACGGACGGAAGGCAGGTATGCGCTACGGGACGTCCGTCGAGTGACGGCGTCCAGGTTTCTCAGGGATTCGGCGCCTGGATACCGGCCGCCAGGAACTCGACCATGTGGTCGAGCATCTCGTCCTTAGACAGCTGCAATATCCTGCCTTCTGTCAAATCCTCTATGCGGCCGAGGTCGTTCAGCATGAAGAGGTAGGTGCCGACGAGGAAAGCCATGCGGAGGCCGATTGTCCTCCGGGAGACGTCCGGCAGCACGCTGGCGAGCGTGTCGACGTAGCGCTTGACCGATGCGTCGTAGACCTCCCGCCGCAGGCGGAGCGCGTGCTCCTCTGGCTCGGCGTGCAGGCGGGCCTGAAGCCTGACGAAGGCCGCACCCGCCTCGCCGCTGTACTTCAGGTCCCACTGGGGCTGCAGGTACGCACGGATGATAGACTTGACCGTCAGCGGCTCTTCGCCCTCCAGCAGGCGGTCGAGCAGGACGTGCCTGTGTCCGGAAAGCAGTCCACCGCGGCGGCGGTAGACCTCGTCGAACAGCTGCTGCTTGCTCTCGAAATAGTAGCGGATCAGCCCCTGGTTGACGCCGGCGCGTTCCGAAATGTCGCGGATGCTGATGCCAGCGTAGCCACCCTCGGCAAACGCGATCTCGGCCTTGTTGAGGATCGACTCGCGGTGATTACCATCCTTCCGCGGGCGACCCGGTCGGCGCGCCTTCACTTTCTCGGGCTTCTCCTGCACCTCCTCGCCGTCTATCACTTCGGCTTCCATTCCCACCGCTTTCAACATCATGGTCTCTTGTCGGCAGTAGCGGGGAACGGTCGGTCTAGGAAGCTGTCTGTCCCGTTCTGGTGGCGACGTTTGCGTCCAGCCAGGCGATAACAAGGTCGGCGATCTCGTCGCTGTTCGCCTCGCTCATCAGCATGTGGCCGTTGCCCGTGATACCCCGTTCTTCCAGCAGGATGTGTTCGAAGGTGTCCGAACGAACTCGCACGAACTCCGCCGCGAGAACGTTCGATCGGCGCATCCAGGTCGCCTCCCCCGTTACAATCGCGACCGGGCGCGCGAACGGATCGTGGCGTCCCTGATACGATGCGGCGGCGAGGCCGTTGTCGAACGTGCCGAGCGGATGCACCATGCCGGGATGCCCGAACGGCTCCGCGGCGACTACGGCGGCCACCCTGTCACCGCCGATGGATGCGAGCGCCCATGCGCACGGCGCTCCCATCGAGTGGCTCACCACGATCGTCGGACCGGTGAGATCGAGGAGCTGCTCGGCGATCGCCTCAGTGTGTCGCTGGCTCGCGGCGAGCGAAGTGGCCATCGGTCCTTGGCTGGCCATGAAGCGGTCGCCGGCCAGGGGTTCGGCCGGCCAGCGGCTATGCCGCGCTGCCTCGCGCCACAGGCCGTGCTTTGCCGGTTCCACGAAACGCGGATACAGGGCGCGGTAGTCGCCGACGGGTGTGGATGGACCGAGGACCCGTTCGTTCCAATGCGACCTGCCGTGACCCGGCCGGTCGAGCACGTAGGTTGCGTATCCCGCACGCACGAACCTGTGCACCCAGCCCGGCCGCCCGTCTGGAGTTCTGATGAAGTCGGCGCCCTGGCCACCGCCGCCGTGCATCAGCAGCACGGAGACGGGACGCGCTCCGTTCGGGACGAACCATTGCACGTAGGCATTGACGCCCGGCCAGACCGCGTCGCCGTCAAGGACGCTCGCGGACGTCAGGAATACTCCGCCGAAGTCCTCCAGGTCGTAGGACGGTTCACCGCTCAGAAGTGCGTCTCCATCTGCTTGGTGAAGCTGAGTTCACGCTCGAGGAGGCGCTCGTCGCCAGCGACGGTGCGCAGGAAACGGATGCGGTCCTCCTTCTCCTGACCTTCCTTGAGGTGGTACAGGCTACGGAGGTTCCCCGACGCGCGCGGCGAGGTGACTTCGGCGAAGACACGGCGGCGGTCGCGTTCGTAGAATTCCAGCATGTCCTCCCCGGCGCCGTCGTGGAGTACCCGGTTCAGGGTGCCGATGAGGGCAAACGCGTCGAACATGCCTCCTGTCAGGCCGAGGCCTCCGGTCGGATTGGTGACATGTCCTGCGTCGCCGACGAGCAGGATGCGGCCGACCCTCATGCGGTCCGCGATCCGCTGGTGCATGCGATAGGGCGAGTAGGCAACGACCTCGTAGGGCAGGTCAGGGAGATGGTCGGCGAACATGTCGTCGATGCGCTGCTCGATACCCTCAATGGGCAGGTCAGGATCCTCGACGAAGGTGACGCGCCAGAGGTCGGGCTCCTCGATCTTGCAGATGATGGCGCCGTGCTTCTGGTCCAACTGCATGACCGACTTCGGGTAGCCGCGGGAGGTGAGATCGATCCTCGTGTTGGTCGCGACGTAACGCTCCGGCCAGGTGGTTCCGAGGAACTGCAGGTCGAGCACGTTCTTGCGTACCGTGCTGTTGGCGCCGTCCGCGCCGACGAGGTAGTCGCCCTCGATCACCGCAGGGCCGTGCGGTCCCTCGATCTCCGCGATCACGCCCGCGTCCGTCTGGCGGCAGGCGGTGAGCCTTGTGCGCAGCAGGATCTCCACGTTCGGCAGCTCCGAGGCCCGTCTCGCCAGGATCTGCGAGAGCAGGCCCTGGTGCAGGTGGAGCGCCTGTCCGCCCGCGTCCTCCGGCGCCCACTTCCACTCGATCATCTCGCCGGTGCTGTGAATGTGCCATCCGAAGCTCTGGCGCAGGAACCCTTCGGCGATGCAGTCCTGCAGGAGGCCAAGGCGTTCGAGGTGGGGCAGCACGGGGTAGTGGTAGACGAGGGCCCGCGGCTTGTCGTTGAAGCGCTCCTCCGCCTCGAGAATCGTAACCTGCGCGCCCTCCATGGCGAGCCCGTAGGCGGTGAGCAGGCCGATGGGCCCCGCTCCGACGACGATCACATGCTTGGCCATCATTCCCTCTCCGTCCTGGTCGACGCGTTCGCGCGTCCCGGTTGTCGCGTCTAGATCCGTCCGAGCCACCCGGTGACGTCCGCCGCATCGGTGACGTCGCCGTACTTCTGATCGATGTCGTACAAGCTCGCCTCGTGCGGACCGGTCGCCCTGTCGCCGCAGCAGTCCCGCGGGACGAGCACCGAGAAGCCCGACTGCACGGCGTCTACCGCGGTCGCTCGTACGCATCCCGACGTCGTCGCGCCCGTCACAACGACCGTGTCGACCCCCGCACCCGTCAGCAGCGAGGCGAGGTTCGTGCGGTGGAACGCGGATGCGCCGTGTTTGACCAGTACCGGGTCGCCGGCCGCGATACCGGTGGAAGCGTCGATCTCAACCAGCCTCGTGCCGACAAGGAGTGCCTTCATGCCCGTAGCCTTGCGTAGCCAGGGCAGCGTCTCGGCTTCCCAACGCTGGTAGGCGATCGTCGTAAAGATGACGGGGAAGCCCCGGTCTCGTGCCAGGTCCGTGATAGTGCGCGTCTTCGCGATCTGGTCGCGCATGTCGGCGGCGGTGGGGTAGCGAGTGTCAGTGAACCCGTAGCTGAAGTCCACGACGACCACGGCAGGACGCGTGCCGCGCGGTACGGTGCGACCGAAGCCTGCCCGGTCGTATACCTCATCCTGCGACATCGAACACCTTCCTGCCGTCGTCGAGAAGCTCCTTGGCGGCGATGCGCCCGTCCAGGACCACGGGCTCGCCGTCGAGGAACAGGGAGCACCCCCTCAACGGTATGTCGAGGTGGCAGCTGGTGTCGTTCGCGCCGCCCAGCTCGTTGTTCGGCCCAGTCGAGAACAGCACGTTGCCAAGAAAGCTGCGAGGCTCCATTCCCATTCCGCCGGGGAACTCGCCCGGCGTCATGCGGTGCCATCTCGCATCCGGGTTCATTCCCCAGCCGATGTGGCTCATCGCGAAGCCGCGGGGATCGTCGAAGTCGGCCATGTACGACCTGACGAGTTCGGCCTCGAAGCCTCCGCGGATCGATGTGACGAGGCCCTTTTCGATCGTGTAGGTGATCGGCTCGCGCACGTAGATGTTCTGTGGCAGCAGGACGTCGCCGGGTGCCACGACGATCTGCCCGTCGACGCCGTCGTCTTCACCGCCCGTGAAGACGAACCCCGAAGGCCAGTGGTCCCAGCGGCCTGGTTGGTCGGTGCACGCGTATTCAGTCACCGTGGGGTATCTGCCGAGCTTGTACGTGACGTCTGTCCCGTGCGGCGAGGTGATGTGCATCGTTCTCGCCCGCGCCAGGAGTTCCCCCGCCGCCTCGACGCTCTCGCGCAGCTTCCTTGAGGGAAGCATCCGGGCGAGGAGTTCCGGCGGCTCCACGACCGTCAGAATGCGCGTGCCCGCGGCCTGGATCGCCATCTGCTCGGGCGAGAAGAGCAGGAAGATGCAGTCGATCACCATGTCGACGCTCTTCAGCGCCTCGACCGCCTCGGGCATCCGTGCGAGCGGCGTCTGGCCGACGGCCCAGCTGCCAAGCGGTGGCGCGGCGGGGAGGCGCATGTGGTAGATGTTGGCCTTGAGCGCGCGTCCTGCAGTGAGAAACGCATCCGCGTAGTCCAGCCGCTCGTCACCCTGGGTGAGCACGACGAGCCTCTCGTCGGCGCGAACGCCCGACATCCTCAGCTGATGGAGGCAGATCTCCGCGAAGCTGGCGCTATCCATGTGCTGCGACCTTCCCGGTGTAAGTCTCGAATCCGGCTACGGCGCGAAGGAAGCCCTCTAGGTTGTCCCAAGGAATCATGTGTCCGGCACCCTCGACGTTGACGATCTCGATCCTCGGCGCCAGCCGGCGGATCTCCTCGACGTCCGCGTCCTCGATCACCGGCGAGTCGCCGGCTACGACGAGCCTCATCGGCAGGTCCAGGTGCTGCAGGTCAGCATGCACGTCGTCCTCGTGGAAGCCCCGGTACGCCGCGTCGATGGCTGCCAGTTCGCACGTGTGCAGCCACTCGGCGCGCAGCGCGCGCTGCTCCTCGGTCCATGTCGGGCAGAACGCCTTCATGTCATCGGCCGAGCAGCCCCGACGCGCGAGCATGATCGAGTCCTCGTACCACGACCAGGCGGAGGGGTAGGGCCGGCGTCCCGGACCGCTCACCGGAGGGTCCGCCAGGATGAGACCACCGAACGTGCCGGGCGCCTTGCGCGCGGCACGGATCGCGGTCCGGGCGCCCATCGAGTGGCCGAGAACGACCGGAAGGTCCAGACCCAACTCGCTGGTCAGGGCGACCACATCGTCCGCCATGGCGTCGAGCGAGTAGTCGAGATCGCCGGCCTCGCTCAGTCCACGCCCCCGCACGTCAAGGACGTGGACCTCGTGGGTCTCCGCCAGCCTGTTCGCCACGAAATCCCACGTGACGGCCGGGGACGTGATGCCGGGAACGAGGAGCATTTGCGGCATTCCGCGCTCACCGTGCCGCACCAGGTGATGCCGGATGCCGTTGGCGTGGACGTTGTACCCGTATCCACCGCCCATCATCAGTACGCCCCCGAGAGCAGCGTACCGCCGCCGGGCACTCGCGTGTCCAGGTCGAGGGCGCGAAGCATGGCCCACGTCGTCGCGATCGCCGCGGTCAACACCGGCTTCCCGATTTGGGCCTCAACGATGGAGACGGCTGGCAGCGACGGCATCTGCACGCAGGCGGACAGGACCACCGCGTCGACGTCGGCCAGATGCTCCATGGAGGCCACGATGCCAGGAAGACGGGCGGGGTCGTGCGCCGCTACCGCCAGGTTGTCCGAGATCTCGAGAGCGCGCCATTCGACGACGTCCACGCCCTCGGCCCGGATGTAGTCCACGACGAGTTCCGTCAGCGGCTTCATGTAAGGCGCGACGATGGCGACGCGCTTGGCGCCGATGGCTTTGATCCCATCGACGAGCGCGCCGGCCGACGATACGACCGGGGCCGGATTGCCGTTATCGACGGTGGCTTGGTGAAGGCGCGCCTGCGACTCGCGGTGGTAGCCATTGCCCATCGACATGATCGCCACCAGGCAGGCGTATCCCATGACGTTGACGGCTGCGTCGGACAGCTCGATCGCGCAGATGTCGCTGGCGCCGTCCATCTTGGACAGCTCCTCTTTCGTGACGTGTTTCATCCGCATTCGTGCGGAATGGAACGTGAAGCGTTCCGGCGAGATGGACTCGCGAGACCGGAGAAGTGCCGGGATCTCGGTCTCCATCGTCACGTTCGAACTCGGCACGATCTGCCCTATGCGATAGGCTTTCAACGCCCTCTCCTCTGCTACGCCTAGCACGTTAATTCTGCATCTGAATAAATACAAGGTGGTTTCGCAGTGATCGTACGACCAATCTGCGCAGAGGACATCGAGCATGGTAGGGAGAAGCCGTTGGCGGCTTGGCAGTGCCAACGTTCACATCCCACGCGCTCCTCGTTGACTTAATTTATACAAGCGGATAATTGATTGGAGAGTCGTTGGCGACGGTCCCCTCGTCCACGGTTCGCCGCGCGGTCTCGCGGCTGCCGCTGGTCGATTGCGCCCGGGCCTTTCGGCGGAGCGTGGCGAACGAGTCCATTCGGCGGCTGGATCAGTGTGGATGGGAGCAGAAGAGAGGAGCCGTTAGATGGCGTTGACAGCAGCGAGCAGGCCGCATGCGCCCGGTCCACGCGCTAGGGTCCTCCCGCACGAACGCCAGCGTGAGGGCGAACGGCCTCTGGCTGGAACTTGGAGGATCGTCCCCGACGGCTCCACGTGCTGGCCCATGTGGTCGCTTGCGCGGGCCGAGGCGGCCCCGCCGGTCAAGTCGCGTCCAGAGGTTCTCGAGGCGGTGGGTGTACGCGGCATTGGTGCTGCATGCCCTGCAGATGCGGTCGTACCGTCCGACATGCCGGTTATTGGCGACGACGCGTGCGATCCGCCGCTCGTGCGGAGACTCAAGAGGATCGTTTTGACGGGACCGCGCTTCGATGCGGCCGAGAGCGACATCGCGCGCGAGCTGGGTCTGTCCGGGCGCACTCTCCGGCGCAGGCTTCATGAGCTCGGGACGACGTACGCGGACACGCTCGCGCAGGTGAGGTTCGCGTTCGCCAGACACTGCCTGGCGGATCGCTCCCTGACCATCTGCGATGTCGCAGACAGGCTCGGCTATACCGAGGTCAGCAACTTCCGGAACGCCTTCAAGAGGTGGGCCAACTGCTCGCCTCGCGCATTCCGCGCCGGACTCGGTCTCGGTGACGACGGTGGCGGATTGGCATCCTGACCATCGCGCACCCTACCGCCCCCAGGGCACGCCTCGCCCGCCGAGGCTCGTGGCCGTTCACCATCAACGACGAGGAACCTACGATGTCCGAGCTTTCGAACAACACCGCCGCCTTCATGGGCACTTTCAACGACGGCGACTACGACCGGATGCTGGGTCTTCTGTCACCCGACGCTGTCTACGTCGACCCGAACGGCTTCGAACACGAGGGCGTCGACGCGATCGGGGCGTCGTTGAAGTCGATTTTCGATGGGACGCTTGGGCGGGTGAGCTACGACGTTTCGTCGACGATCCTGGATGAGACGGAGCAGCGCGCGCTGGTGACGTGGACGATGTCGATGCAAGCGTCGGATGGGTCGAGCTCGTCGATCGACGGTTTGGACATACTGCGGTTCAGGCAGGGTCTGCTGATTTCGAAGAATGCCTTCTGCAAGGCGGACACGCTCGCGGTACGCACCGGGGGATAGGCTGCGGACGTCTACGCGATCCCCATAGCCCACGGGGCATGGGGGGCGTCGACGGTTCCGAGAGCCGGCACCCGGTCGGCCCAACGGACAATCGTGTCGTTGCACATGATCACCAAAGGGGGCGCACGTCGTTCGAGATCGGCCGAACCCGCAACGTGACGCCGCGCGGGGTTGCGTCTGACGGGCGCTCGACATCTCCGGCTTCAGGTGAACGAGAGGTCGTGGTCGGACAGGGGTAGCGAACGGACCCGCGGCCCGCCGGCGCGACGGATTGCGTTCAGCATTGCCGTCATCACAATCGGCACCGCGTCCTCGCCGACCCCGGCGGGATGTTCGTCGCTCTCGACGAGCTCGACGTGGATGTCGCGGCAGGCCGTCGCCAACCGCGCCACGTCATGGTCTTGGAAGTTACGCTGCACCACGCGTCCGTTCTTAAGCGTTATCCCGCCGTAAAGCGCCGTCGTGATCGCCCAGAAGACACTGCCCTCGACCTGGCCACGGACGACCTCAGGATTGAGGATGCGGCCGCAATTCAGGACCACGACGACGCGGTCCACCTGCATCCCGCCCCGGCCGTCCAGCGTCACGTCGACGACCGCCGAAGCGGTACCTGTCCTGTACGTCACCCAGTAGCTGAAATCGCTGACGGACACCCCTCGGCCTCTACCCTTCGGCAGCGGTTCGCTCCACCGCGCGATCCGGGCGGCCCGGGTCAGCACGTCCCGCATGTTGCGAATGCGGCCTACGGCGATGTCGCGGTCCTTCAGATCGAAGGGTACGGTCGTCTCGTCGAGCAGCTCCATGTAGAGCTCGACCGGGTCGCGCCCGGCGGCTTCGGCCAATTCGTCTTGGAAGCCCTGGTTCATCCACACATGCTGGGTGAACGCCACGCCGCGCATCCAGCCGAACGGCTGCGGCGTCTTCGTCCGCGCGTACTCGATGCGGAGATCGGGAATGTAGTGGGGTAGGCGGGCGGGACCGTAGCTCTGGTCCGGAGCGGTGCCGCTCACGACGCGGTTGAACCAGGCTATCACCTTGCCGTTCTCGTCTAGGCCGGCCTTGAACCGCGAGACGGTGATTGGGGGCGGATAGCCACGCGCCATCATCTCCTCGCGTGTCCAGACGAGCTTGACCGGTCTCCCGGGAACGGCTTTCGCGATCTGCACGCCCTGTGACACGTACTCGTTCTGGCAGCGCCGGCCGAAACCTCCCCCGACGTAGGGTAGGTTGAACTGGACCTTCTCCGGCGGCAGGCCCGCCGTGACGGCGGCCAGCCGGTGGGCGTCCTGCGCGAACTGCGTCGAGGCCCACACCTGCAGACCGTCAGGCCGCAGCCACGCGGTGCAGTTCAGTGGCTCCAACGGCATCGCGTCCATAAACGGGTACGAGTAGTCGGCCTCGAGCACCTGCGCCGCACGCCCGATCGCCTGCGTGAATTCACCCGCCTCACGCACCACCGGCTGCGCCTGCCCGACGCGTCGCTTCAGGTCCGCCATGATGCCTTCGCTGCTGGCGGTCGCGAATTCGCCCTCGTCCCACTGCACCGGTAGGGCGAGCAGAGCCTTGCGCGCCCGCCAGAAGCTGTCGGCGACAACGGCCACGGCATCGTCCATGCCATAGTCCTCGCCGCCGTCGGCGAGGGGACCGTTGAGTCCGCAGGGGCCTCCGGCGATCCGAACAACCTTGATAACGCCGGGAATGCCCGCGATCGCTGCCTCGTCCCACGAGACGAGCTTTCCGCCGTAGACTGGCGACTGCCGCACGGCGGCGTAGAGCATCCCCGGGAGCTCCACGTCGATGCCGTAGCGAAGCGCTCCGGTCGTCTTCGGGGTGAGGTCGAGGCGCCTGATCGGCTTGCCGATCAGGCGGTAGTCGGACGACTGCTTCAGTTTGATCTTCGAAGGCGGCGGCGGCCGGATCCGGGAGGCCGCGAGCGCGACCTCCGCGTAGCTCTGGCGCCCGCCGCCGGCGGAGATGATGCTGCTGCTCTCGGTCCTGAGCTCGTCGACCGGGACGCCCGACCTCCGCGACGCCGCGGTAAGCAGCATCTGCCTGATCTGTGCCCCTGCCATCCGCATGGGGTCGAACAGCCTGTCGGCGGACCAGCTGCTCTCCGTGCAGGTGTAGACGTAGACGTTGCCGCGACGCAGGTTGGTCAGCGGGTCGAAGAATTCCGGTCGGACCAGTGACCAGTCCAAGTCCATCTCCTCGGCCAGCACCTGCGACAGGGTCGTGATCACGCCCTGTCCTATGTCGCTCTGCGGGATCCGTATGCGCACGGTGTTATTGGGCTCGATGACCACCCAGGAGATGAGCTCCACCGGTCCGGCCGGACCGAAGTCGTCCACCCGGCACCCCGACATCGCCACCGGGAACACCACGCCGGCCGACACAGCGGCCATCGACTTCAGAAGGGAACGACGATCGGTTCGCATCTGGGCGTCAGGCCCGACCGTTCGCGGCGGCGTGGATCGCCGCACGGATGCGGTCATAGGTGCCGCAGCGGCAGATGTTGGTGATCTCCCGATCGATCTCGTCGTCCGTCGGGAATGCCTTCTTGGACAGGAGGGATGTGACGGCCATGATCATGCCGGATTGGCAGTAGCCGCATTGCGGGACCCGCAGATCCTGCCACGCCTTTTGCACGTACTGGTCGCCGGTTTGCGACAGGCCCTCGATTGTGGTGATGTCGAGGCCCGCCGCCGCGGTCGCCGCCAGGGAGCAGGAACGCGTGGCCTGCCCGTCGGCAATGACCGTGCAGGCGCCGCACTGCCCGATGCCGCAGCCGAACTTCGTTCCCTTCATCCGGAGCTTGTCGCGCAGAACCCAGAGCAACGGCTCGTCGTCGTCGACGTCGACATTCACGGAGGCCCCGTTAATCTTCAGCAAGACCATCATCGCGGCGACGCCATTCCTCGCGTCGGTTCGGCGATTGCGGTGCCGACGCCGCGGCGGGGCGTTCGCGATGGTGCGTGAATTATCGTCATCCTACCCTCTCCCGTAGCAGTCCTTATCGCATGGCCGCTGCAACCGCCGCACCCTCGAGGTTGCTGGCCAAAAGCGGGGCGTACGTCGTCGCCGATCCAACCGGTCCGAACGGCGGTTTCGCTTCGATCGGAGTTTCCTTGGAGCACGCGCCTTCGGCAACGTCAACTTTATTATTCGAGTGAATAATTTAGCGAAGTGGTACATCGTAACGTTGCGATGCCGATCTCTGCCCGCGCTATGGCGGCTTCGGGCATTCGAACTCCGCCAGTCGGGAAGGGGCGACGCGCTTGGGTGACGAAATAAATCCTTGGCGGCGGAATTTCCCATGACCCCCTGCGATCCCCCGTGCGTTGTCGTCTGAGGGGAAAGGAGCGCTTTCTTATGGTTCATCTTCTCGACTGGTCTGGGCGCCGGCCGGCGCTCGGAATCGCGCTCTGGGTCATGGCGGAGACGGTAGCGACCGCCAACGGTCCGGCGTCCCGGAAGCCCGTCGAACCGCACAGGCTGATTGCCAAGGTGGACGCCGACCGGGATGGTCGCGTCTCACGCACCGAGTGGCGGATGCAGGGCATGCCGGTCGCGAATTTCCGGAGGCTCGACCGCGATCGGAACGGGTTCCTGACGCTGCGGGAGCTGAAGGCCCGTCCGCCGGCGGCCCTCGATGCCACACGCGACGGGAGGCTGTCCCCACGGGAGATGACCTTCGGCAGGGCGGCTACGAGGATCGCGCCGGGATCGAAGATGGAATGACGTCGGCCGACGCGACCTGCGTCTCTTTCGGACTGGCGGCGTCAGACCGGCGGTGTGGCGGCGAGGTCCGATCTGACGGTGCCCTGCTCGTGATCTCGCGTGACGCGGCTGTCGAGAGGAGCGTTCGCGTCGTCGCCGGATGCGCTCGGGACGGTGTCGCGACCGCGGCGCTTGCGCCTCCGGCCGTGACACCGTCCCGAACGCCTTCGTCCATCAGAAGCGGAAGGTCACGTCGGCGCTGTACATGCGGGGAACGCCGCGCTGCAGGAAGTCGAAGCCGAGCGCGCGCAGCTGCAGGCCATAGGAGACGTACTTCTCGTTGAAGAGGTTCTTCACGCCCGCGCCGACGGAGAAGCGCTCCGCGTTGTAGGCGACGCGGGCGTTCGCCAGCCAGTAGCCTTCCTGCGAGAGGACTTCGCCGATGTCGTAGAAGACGCGTGATGTGTATACCCCGTCGGCGTTGAATTCGACCGTGGCGTCGTCGAGCTTCGCCAGCACGAGGTTGGTGTTCAGGTTTAGGCTGAACCTCGCCGAGTTCGCGATCTGGTTGCCCGCGACGTCTATGCCGCTCGTGCCCGTGACCACGGCTTCGGCGCCGTACTTCGGATCGAGGACGCCAACGCCGACACCCAGTGTCACGCGATCGGTCGGCTTGGCGGTCACTTCGCCCTCGAAGCCGCGGACCCGAGCCTCGCTGATCGAGCGCAGTGGCAGGAGCAGGCCCTCGGGTACGATCACCTGCTGGTTCTTGTAGTCGGTCTGGAACAGCGACCCGTTGATAGTGAGAGCTCGATCAAGAAGGGTCGACTTGAAGCCGGCCTCGAAGGTTCGCGCCGTCTCGGGAGGCGCGAAGTTCACCTCTGAGGGATCGCTGAACGCCTGGGCGTTCACCGCGCCAGTGCGGTATCCCTCGCGCATGGAGGCGTAGAGGAGCACCTCCTTCACGGGCTTCCAGTTGACCCCGGCCTCGAAGCTCGTGTTGTTGAAGGTTCGCCGATCCGAGACGTTGGATATCGTCGTGACCGCGAACTGGTCCGCTGTATCGCCCAGGAACGCGTTGTAGTTCCGAACCGCAACTTTGTCGCGACTGAAGCGAACGCCGCCGGTGACCGTCAGGTCCGTCGCGATCTCGAGCTCCCCGCGTAGGTAGGCCGAGTAGCTGTCGCGCTTCTGGAGAAAGTCGTTCGTTTGGGTCAGTCCGCGGCCGGTCGGCGTCAGACCCGTGCTGCAGGCGGCGCCGCAGCCTGGATCGGTGAATAGGCGGAAGTCGAACCCCGCGTCGGCGCTGTCGTTGGTGTACATGGCGCCGGCCTGGAGGTTGAATGGGCCGGCGAAGGAGGTGGCGAGGCGGAACTCCTGAACGAACTGCTTCAGGTTCTTGCCACGCGTCACGAACGGGCTCTCGACGGCGATCTCGAGCCCGTCGGAGTCCACGACGTCGATCCACCGTCCCCAATCGTAGGTAGTCACGGAGTTGAAGGTGAGCGTCTCGGAGGCGTTCCACTTCATGACCAGATTGACGCCGTCGATCCGAATATCGCGCTTCGGGGTTCTGGAGAGAGAGCTTTCGAAGAAGCCGAGGCCGTTCCTGTTCGAGCCGGGCAGGCTGGCGAGATTGTTGCCGGGGAAAAGGATGGCGGGATCGTTGAAGTCGATGTTGGCGGCGATCGGGGCGTAGTTGCGTCCGCCGCTGCTCACGTGATTGTAGCGCAGAGTCGCCTCGAAGTCTGGCGAGGGCTCGAACTGCAGAGCGCCGCGGATCGCGAACAGGTCTGTCTGGTTCAGGTCACCGGCCCCCGGCGCGAGATTCCGGAAGACTCCATCGTCGTGCACGTACAGTCCCGCCACCCGCATGGACAGGACGCCGTCTACCAGTGGCGCCTGGACCGCGCCCTGCAGCCTGACGCGGTTGAAGTTGCCGTAGCTCGCGGTGACATAGCCTTCCGGGGTGAAGCCCGGCTTGATCGACACGATGTTGACGGCGCCGCCGGTCGCGTTCTTGCCGTACAACGTCCCCTGCGGACCGCGCAGCACCTCGACGCGCTCGACGTCGAAGACGGGCATCGACTCGAATGCCTGCAGGTTGCGGATGCCTTCGTCGACGTAGATGGCGATCGGCTTGCTCTGGTTCGGCGAGTAGTCGGTCGACGAGATGCCGCGAATGACGAAGTTGGGAGGGCCACCCTCTCCATAGGGGTAGCTGACCTGCGAGTTCGGGGAGAGCTTGATGATGTCGGAGACCTGCGTGACCTGACGCTCCTGGATCGCCTCGGCTCCGATGGCTGAGATGGCGATCGGCACGTCCTGAATTCGCTGCTCGCGCCTTGTCGCCGTCACGACGATCTCGCCGGTGTCGACCGGATCGGCCTTGGCGGCTTCTTCCGGTGGCCGGGCTGGGGTCGGCACGACCTGCCCCGCCGCGGCGGACGGCGTTCCGGGGGAGGCGACCTCCTGGGCATACGCGGCGAGCGGCGAGGCCGTGCCGAGCGCGGTCGCGAGGACCGTCAGCGGAAGGCGCGAAGCGTATGGAACTTGCATGAAAAGCTCTCCCCTAAATTGATCTTCTAAGGTCCTCCCGCCTCCCGGAAGGCACGCGCATGCACGTGCTTCTGCGACGGCTCCACGATCTTTCGTTCAGCACCGTCCGGGCCGGATGGGATCCGGGCGGATGGTCATTGCTATGGGCTGATCGGAGCTAGGTCAATAAATTATTGGACCGTATAATTATGAACGATGAACACGGCCGTCTTGATTGCGCCACCGGCTGACCGGTCTCTAGCGGGCTGACTCCCTCGACTCGAAAATGCCGCTGCATAACCACGGTCGCCGCCGTTCTGACGAAGGGCGCGGCGCTGGGCGTCCGGAGGCGCAGAACTCGATCTGCAATAATGTGCAGTTGAAGAAATACATTGCCGAGGTCGCTGGGTTGGGTATTGTCACGGCAGCAGTTCGCGACTCAATCGCGGCCTTCCCCTTCGGGGTCGGCCGCTCGCGCGCGGACGGCTCAAGCGACGGAAGAATTTCGCATCTTGGGACGGGGAACGGCATGATCGTGGAAGGATGCGCTTCGGGGTACCAGCCTGACCTGTCGGCGGCGACCGACCAGCGCCCGTTCGCCGGCTGCGACCCGTTCTCCGGCCGTCTGCCGCTCCTCTTCGTCTGGCGCCCTGCGCGCGTCGCACGCGGCCGTTGAGCATGGTCGCCACCCTCTCGTCCTCGGCTGAAGGCGGCGTCGCACCGGCGAGGGTCGGTGGCCGCGCTCTCGCTTTGGCATGCGTCCTCTACGCCTTCTCGCTGATCCTGATCGACATAGCGCCCTTCTTCATCGGGCTCTACGTCGACCATCTCGGGCTGACCCTGAGCCAGGCGGGCTTGGTGCAGTCGGTCGATCAGGCCGGGGGCGTTCTGGGAGCGGTTGCCGGGTTCTTCCTCATGCCGCGCGCGGCTTGGAGGACGATCATCGTCGCGGCCTCGCTCGTTGCGACGCTCGGCAACGCCCTAACCGCCGTCGCGGACGGCTATGTCGTCCTTTGTGCCGTTCGCTTCGTATCCGGATTCGGCGTGGTGCTCATCACCACCGTCACGGCCTGCGTCCTGGCCCAGGCCGTCGTCCCGGTACGAGCCTATGGGGCCGGGCTCGCGCTCGGCATGTCGCTGTCCGCCGTCGCGATCTGGTTGCTGGAGGGCCTGCGTTCCCATTTCGGCGACGCGGCTGCGCTTGCTTCGGGGGCTCTGTGGCTGGGCCTCGGCGCCGTCATGGCCCTGCTTCTGCCACGCGATCTTGACGGTCCGTCGGAGCCGGTCCTGCCGGAGGACGTGCCGCCGATGCGCGGCGGCGCTCGAGACGCGGGTCGCATCGCGCTGCTGGGGCTTCTTCTCTTCGGCGTCAGCGTCAACGTGATCTACGCCTTCATCGAGCGGATCGGGCTCTCGAACGGGCTGGACCAGACCTCGGTCGCCAACGCGATGGCGTTTGGTTACATCTTCTCCGCCGTAGGAAGCCTGATCCCCATCGTCTTCGGCGAGAGCGGGCGCCATCTGCGCTGGATCGCCGTCACCACGGCGGTCTTCCTAGCCTCGCTGCTTGGAATCTACGGCGCGCACTCCACCATTCTCTTCACCGTTGCGTTCGCAGTCTACGCATCGGCGTGGTGCATGGGACTGGCATTCTACATGTCCATGACCGCGGAGAACGATCCGGGACACCGCTATACGCGGATGATCTACATCGTGAACGTGGCCGCGCAGTCCGTGGGCCCGGCGATCGGCACCCTGGTTCTGGCGCGCGCCTCGCTTTCCGCGGTGTTCCTCGTCACGCCCGTGCCGGCGCTGGTCGCGGCACTCCTCGTGTCCTCCACCCGTCAGGCGCGCGTGGCGGCCCGGGCGCCGGGGACTACGTCGTCAATCGGAGCCGGACGCATATGAGCCTCACGCCCTTCCACCTCGCTCCCGAAATGGAGCGCGCCTACTGCATGTCCATCGGCGTGCGGGCCGGCGATTTCATCTTCGTCGGCGGGTTGACCGCTGTCGACGACGACGGAAACGAGCTCCACCAGGGTGATGCCGCGGCGCAGTTCGAGGTCGTCTACCGACAGATGGGGCGGGTGCTCGCGGCGCACGGGGGTTCGGCGGCCGACGTCGTCAGCGAGACGATCTACTACGCTTGCACGGGGCAGGAGTACTCCGAGCGCCTCTTTCCGCACCGACGAGCCTTCTACCAGGGATGCGATGGCCCGTCGGTCGCCGGCGTGCAGGTCGCCGGCTTCATCAGCCCGGGCATCCAGGTGGAGGTCACGTGCGTGGCCCACATCCCGGCGGCGAGGGCCTCCGCCGCAACGAACCAGTACGCACTAGGACAGGATCAGTCATGACCGCTTACAGGATGCTCATCGACGGTGAGCTCGTCGAGGGTTGCCGCACGATCCCCGTGATCGACCCCGCCACTGGTGAGCCGTTCGCGAAGGCGCACGTCGCAGATGCGGCGCAGCTCGACCGCGCGGTAGCCGCCGCGGCCCTCGCCTTCCCGGGATGGGCGGCCACGTCGTGGGCGGTCCGGCGAGACCGGCTCCTGGAGTTCGCTCGTCGGCTGGACGAGGAGGCGGACGGCTTCGCCCGACTGCTCGTCCGCGAGCAGGGCAAGCCGTGGGGCGAGGCGCGCTACGAGGTCGATGCCACGATCAGAGGTATCAGGTTCTACGCCGATGTGGAGCTGAAGGCCGAGGTCCGGGATCATCCGACGGGCGCCTACGAGGTCGAGCGCCGCCCCTTGGGCGTCGTGGCGGGCATCACGCCCTGGAACTTCCCAATGATCCTTGCGAGCAACAAGTACGCACCCGCGCTGATCACCGGCAACACGGTCGTCCTGAAACCGGCGCCGACGACCCCGCTGACGACGCTCGAGCTTGGGCGACTGGCTGCGGACGTGTTCCCGCGGGGCGTCTTCAACATCGTCGCCGACGACAACGACCTCGGTGGGCGCCTGACGTCCCATCCGGACGTGGCGAAGGTGTCGTTCACCGGCTCGACCGAGACCGGCAAGTCCGTGATGCGGAGCGCCGCCGAGGACATGAAGCGGGTGACCCTTGAGCTCGGCGGCAACGATCCCGCCATCGTGCTGGCGGATGCCGATCTGGAAGCGGCGGCGCGGGGACTGGCCGGGACCGTCTTCCTGAACGCCGGTCAGGTGTGCGCGGCGCCCAAGCGGCTCTACGTCGCCGAAGCCGTCTACGAGGAGTTCCGGGATCGCTTCGTGGCGGCCACGCGGGAGATCAGGATCGGCGCTGGCGACGAGGAGGGTGTGACGCTCGGCCCGGTTCAGAATCGGGCGCAGTTCGAAAAGGTCCGCGGCATGATCGAGGAGGCCGCCGCCGCCGGCACCGTGCTCACCGGCGGCCACGTCGCCAACCGCCCCGGCTACTTCATCGAACCGACCGTCGTCGCCGACCTGGACGACGCCGCGCCACTGGTGACGGACGAGCAGTTCGGGCCCGTCGTCCCGCTGCTCCGCTTCGACGACGAGGCTGAAGCGGTCGCTCGCGCCAATCAGGGGGCATACGGGCTCGGCGCGTCGATCTGGACGCGCGATCTCGACCGCGCGCGACGGCTCGCCCGCGGCATCGCCGCGGGAAGCGTCTGGATAAATCAGCATACCGCCATCCATCCGGACATCCCCTTCGGCGGGGTCAAGCAGTCGGGTCTTGGGACCGAGGGCGGCTTGGAGGGTGTGCACGAGTACACTCGTGTTCAGGTGATCAACGCCGCCGCCTGAACCCCGCTGGAGGTTCGGAAGGGAGGCAGGAGATGGGCAGCATGACGATGAGTGAGGAAGAAGAACGGACTTCCGCGGGCGGAAGGCTCGACCGGCGATCGCTGCTGGGGTTCGGCGCCGCCGCCGTCGGCGCGGTGGCGCTGGCGAGCTGCGCCAAGGAGAACCCCGGCCGCGAGGCGCGGGACGGTAAGGACGCGGGACCGTACGACGTCGCGGTGGTCGGGGCAGGCTACGCCGGCGTCACCGCTGCTCGCGAGCTCGCCGCTAAGGGCTGGCGCGTGGTCGTGCTCGAGGCGAGGCCGCGCATCGGCGGTCGCACCTTCACCAGCAGGTTCCTAGGCCGCCAAATCGAGCTGGGCGGCTCCTCGGTGCACTGGATCCAGCCCCACGTCTTCGCCGAGATGCAGCGCTACGGCTTCGGATTCGAGGAGGTTCCGCTCCGCGACCTCGACAAGGCCTACGTCATGACGGCGGACGGCAAGGTGCACGACGTGCCGCCGGCGCGTTTCGACCAAGGCTACAACGACGCGTTCGCGAAGTTCTGCGCGGACGCGAGGACGCTCTTCCCGCGTCCCTTCACGCCGTTCGTCAACCCCGAGGTGGCGAAGCTCGACGCCGTCTCCGCGGCGGACCGCCTGGCCAAGCTCGATCTGGACCCGATCCAGCGCGCGTCGCTGAACGCCGAACTGGTGCTCTACGCGGGCTCGCCCACGAATACGTTCAGTTACATGAGCTACGTGAAGATGTTCGCGCTCGCCGCCTGGGATCCCTACACCTTCACCGATTCCGAGAAGCACTGGCACATCGCGAACGGCGGCACCGCGGCGCTGGCCAAAGCGATTCTCGACGACAGCAAGGCCGACCTTCGGCTCGGGACTGTGGTGAAGCAGGTCGAGACGACGGCAGCCGGGGTCACACTCCGCACGGCGGACGGGCAGGTGGTGGAGGCGAAGGCCGCCCTCTTCACCCTTCCGACGCAGGTCTACCCCGACATCGAGTTCAAGCCGGGTCTCTCCGCCGAGAAGCAGGCGTTCATTAGGAACGGCGACCTATGCGACGGCGCGACGATGTACATGCGCATCAAGCAGAACATCGGCAACACCTTCACATTCTGCGACGATCCCAATCCGCTCAGCGCGATCCAGACCGAGGAGTCCGACGCCGAAGTGGGGACGATCCTCAAGGCGACCCTCGGTCGCCAATCGCTCATCGACATTAACGACCAGGACGCCGTCGGCGCCGAACTGCGCAAGATCCATCCCGGCGTCGAACTCACCGACATCGCGCCTTACAACTGGGTGAAGGATCCGTTCTCCAAGCAGGCGTGGCCGGCGTACCGCGCCGGCTGGTTCGCGAAGTACAAGGACATGGCGAAGCCCGAGGGAAGGCTCTTCTTCGCGGGCTCCGCCACGGCCGACGGCTGGCACGCGTATATCGACGGCGCGGTGGAAAGTGGCATCCGTGCCTGCCGCGAGATGACCGCCATGCTCGAGAAGGAGAAGAGCAGCAATGGATGACCGCTCGCCCAGCCCCCGCGCGCTGACGATCGCCGCCGCTATGGGCCTGATCGCCCTTGCCGCCTGCTCGGGTCGTTCCGAGACCGGCAACGACCAGGGCTCCACCGCGGCCGCCGGCAAGGCTTCCACTGATTATTCCGCGCTGGCGCGCAACCAGATGCAGGTGCAGGCCGGAAAGAAGGTGTTCAGCAATTGCGCGGTCTGCCACTCGGCCGAGCCGGGCGTTCCATCCCCGGCCGGACCCTCTCTCGCGGGCGTGGTCGGTCGCAAAATCGGCGGCGTGTCGGGCTATCCTTATTCCCAGGCGCTTTCGAAGGCGGATGGAGAGTGGACGCCGGAGAAGCTGGACGCTTTCCTAGAGAACCCGATGGCCGCCTATCCCGGCACCGCCATGGCGTTCGGCGGCCTCTCCAAGGAGTCCGAGCGCAAGGCGGTCATCGCCTATCTGGCGGGAACGACCTCCAAATAGGTGCGTGCCCGATCGGGCACGCACCTACCGGCATGCGACGGGCGCGGCCCCTTGCCGGACTTCGGCCGTCACCGGCCACGCGCAATGGCGGGACGCGGCATGCACGACCGGCACTTCTACGAACCGCGCAACGGCCATGGGCTCGCCCGCGACCCGCTGAGGGCGATCCTCGGTCCCCGTCCCATTGGATGGATATCGAGCGGCTCATCCGCAGGCATCGCCAACTTGGCGCCCTACAGTTTCTTCTCGATGCTGTGCGACGAGCCGCCGCTCGTCGGCTTCTCGAGCGTGGGCGAGAAGGACACGCTCTCAAACGTGCGCGAGACGGGCGTCTTCGTCTGCAACCTCGCGACGCGGCGCCATGCGGATGCCATGAACGAGACCTCGCGTCCATCGAACCCGATGGCGGACGAGTTCAGCGCCGCGGGATTGGACCGGGCGGAGTGCGTGGTCATCCAGTGTCCCCGGGTCGCGGACGCCCCGGTGTCGCTCGAATGCCGCTTGGCGGACGCTCGCCAGCTGACGGATTGTCGGGGTGAGCTTGCGGGCGCATGGCTGGTGGTCGGCGAGATCGTCGGCGTCCACATAGACCGCGCCCTGCTGGACGGCGGACTGTTCGCTACCGCCGAGGCCGGCATCGTGCTGCGGGCAGGCTACGCCGCCGACTACTTCGAGATCCGGCCGGAAGCTGCTTTCTCGATGAGGCGGCCTAGGGATTGAGAATGCCGCCGCATCGCCAGTGCAGTCTAACCGGTTCCGGGACAAGCCGCGTGCATTATTCTTCTTGTGTATAATTAACAGAAACCGTACCTCGCCGGTACACTCCGACGTGAGCTTACAAGGGGCTGGATGACGATGAAGGTCTTGGTGCCGGTCAAGCGCGTGCTTGACTATAACGTGAAGCCCCGCGTGAAGGCGGACGGGTCGGGCGTCGACCTCGCCAACGTCAAGATGAGCATGAACCCCTTCGACGAGATCGCGGTCGAGGAAGCGATCCGGCTCAAGGAGAAGGGCGCGGTCACGGAGATCGTCGTCGTCTCGATCGGCGAACCCAAGGCGCAGGACACGCTGCGCACCGCACTGGCGATGGGCGCCGACCGCGCGATCCTCGTGACGTCGGACACCAAGGTGGAGCCGCTGGGCGTCGCCAAGCTGCTCGCTAAGATCGTCGAGGAGGAGCAGCCGCAGCTGGTGATCCTGGGCAAGCAGGCGATCGACGACGACAACAACCAGACCGGGCAGATGCTGGCCGGGCTGCTCGGCTCTGGCCAGGGCACGTTCGCGTCGAAGGTCGAGCTTGCGGGCGACGCCGTCACCGTCACGCGCGAGGTCGACGGCGGGCTGGAGACGGACACGTTCAAGCTGCCCGCGATCGTCACCACCGACCTGCGCCTCAACGAGCCGCGCTACGCCTCGTTGCCCAACATCATGAAGGCCAAGTCCAAGCCCCTTGCGACCAAGACCGCCGCCGATCTGGGCGTCGACGTCACCCCACGGCTGACCACGGTCAGCGTCGCCGAGCCGGCCAAGCGCCAGGCAGGCGTCAAGGTGGCGGACGTGGACGCGCTGGTCGACAAGCTGAAGTCGATGGGCATCGCGAAGTAAGCGGCGGGAGAACGGACATGAAGACTCTGGTTTGGGTCGAACACGATGGTTCGACCGTCAAGGACGCCACGCTCTCCGCGGTCACCGCTGCGGCGAAGCTGGGCGAGGTGCACCTGCTCGTCGCCGGGCAGGGGGTCGGCGCCATCGCCGACGCGGCGGCCAAGATCGCGGGCGTCGGCAAGGTCCATGTGGCGGACGACGCGGCCTATGCGCATGCGCTGGCCGAGAACGTCGCGCCGCTGGTCGTCGAGCTGATGAGCCGTCACGACGCGTTCGTCGTGCCCGCCACTACCACCGGCAAGGCGGTGGCCCCGCGCGTCGCCGCGCTGCTCGACGTCATGCAGATCAGCGACATCCTGTCCGTGGAGGGCAAGGACACGTTCACGCGCCCGATCTACGCCGGCAACGCGATCGCAACCGTCCGGACGTCGGATGCCAAGAAGGTCATCACGGTCCGCGGCACCGCCTTCGAGAAGGCGGCGCCCGAGGGTGGCGCCGGAACCGTCGAGCCGGTCGCCACGACCGGCGACACCGGCCTCGCCACCTTCGTCAGCCAGGAAATCGCCGCCTCGACGCGTCCGGAGCTGACCAGCGCGAAGATCATCGTATCCGGCGGACGCGCGCTCGGCTCGGGCGAGAAGTTCCACGAGCTGATCGAGCCGCTCGCCGACAAGCTGGGTGCCGGCGTCGGCGCCAGCCGCGCCGCGGTCGACGCGGGCTATGTCCCCAACGACTATCAGGTCGGTCAGACCGGCAAGATCGTCGCGCCGGAAGTCTACGTCGCGGTCGGCATCTCGGGCGCGATCCAGCATCTGGCGGGCATGAAGGATTCAAAGACGATCATCGCGATCAACAAGGACGAGGACGCGCCGATCTTCCAGGTCGCCGACCTCGGCCTCGTGGGCGACCTGTTCGAGATCGTGCCGGAGCTGACCGGAAGGCTGTGAACCAGGCCCCCACCACCACGGCCGGTAGCTTCACAGGTGACCGCCTCGGCACCGTTCTCGCAGAATTCGAGTGACGAGCTGTGCCTCGGATCCGGCCATGTGCAGCCCGGGCAGTCGAAGCCGTCGGATTGGTTTACGGACAGCAGCGCGCGAGCGTCCGCCATCTGCGTGCGGACCGCTCTGGCGACCGACCGCAGGGTGCCCAAGCCATCACCATGCGGGCGTTGTTCACGATCTTTGGGTGCGACAGGTCGCGGCCTTGGGGGGGAGCCGGTCGTCCCGCTGGTGAACTGGATGTTGATCGGCTCTAAATGGTCGAGGTCCGCCGACATGGGTGCGTGCGCGCCATGAGCGACATCCTCGAAGTTCGTCACGCCTGGTCCGGTCGCAGATGAGAACCTGCCATCAACTCCTCCCCCTCGTGGCTGCGAACGACCTTATCGGTCGCCCGACGGTTCTCGCGCCGCCGCCCCTCATCGGCGTCCGTCGTCGAACTCACGGCCTGCCGAACATCATCCGCCGGTATCGGGTGGTGGCGAACGGTGCCGCCTCGATCCGGCCGCCGTCGAGGAGGTCGAGACGGACCGCCTCGTACGCCTTCTCCACGTCCATCCCGGCCCGATCGAGGACGATCGTGCCGTGACCCGGCAGCAGCACGTCCCAGCGGACGGGCTCGCCCAGGCCCATCGTGAAGCGCGAGAGCTTCCTAAGTGACTCCAGGTAGTCGCGGCTGTTGGCGTACGCCGTGTCCTGGGTGCCGAGGCGGTTGTCGAAGAGGACCGTGTCGCCGCTGAGCAGGACGTTGCGTCCGCCCACCACCATGTGGAAGGCGGTCGAGCCCGCCGTGTGTCCTGGGATCGCGATCGCGTGCAGGACCTTGTCGCCCATACCACCCGATCCGGAACACGTGCGCATCTTCAAGGGCCTTCAGGCCTGCAATCGCAACGGGCTCGTCGTGCCGGTCGGGACGGAACACATGTACTATGCAGCGATCGAGTCCAGAAGCTGCCGGCTGACGGCAATCGGAGCCCACTACCGGAAGCTCGCGGAGACCAAGCGGATTTGAACCGATCCGGCTCTGGTCCGCGATGCCAACCCTCGGCTTGCCGAACGACGACGGACGCGGATCGCGATCCCCGGATCAACGAGCAGGTCGCATCGACGGGAGGTCCGGGCTAACCTGCGTCGACTCGTCGATGCGGATTACCGTGGGCGACGGCTGCATTGCGACGGCGAGCGCTTGATCCAAAAGGCGTTGGATGCATGCCGTGACAGCCGGACCGTGGTGGGTTGTCCATACGTGGGGCGGCAGGATCTTTCGATCCTTGAGCATGCCAGGCTTGCCGAGGCGCCTGTCACCGACACTCACGGCATCGCACCTTCGCTCGAGCGTCACGACATCGAGAACGTCGCACCCGGTGGCATCTCGACCGCCTTCCTGGTCGTTGGTCTTCCCCCTGGCGCCCTTCCCGACTTTCCGGAACACTATAACGAGGACTACGTCTGGCTGCAGGCTCTCATGCGCGCGGGATGGAGCCTCAGGAGGATCCCGGTCCCGCTCGTCCACGCTCCGCCGGGGGAGGTGGCGGTCACCGCCGATGGACTGGCCTTCCAGATCCACGGAGAGATCGTCTGGCTCTCTGTCCTGGAGCAGGACCGGTTTCCGGTTGATCGATCGGAGGCGCTCGCCGCCGCGGTCGAGGAGATCGCGGGCGACCTGCGCTCAGCGCTTGAAGATCCCGCAGTCGCGGAACGGCCGCAGACGGCATCCATCGTGCAGGACGTTCTCGGGCAATTCCTCGCCATGAAGCGCGGATTCGTCGCCGACGATCCGACACCGGGAGGCAAGCGGCTCGTCGATGCAATACGTGCCGGCCTCGAGCTTGCGCCGTCGATCTGGTGAACCCCTTGTATACGGCGTCCTGGCGAAATCCGTGCGGAGATCTGACGGGCCCCGTTTGATTGTCAATCGGCGTCCAAAAAGGACCCCCTATCGGCGTGCAAAAGGGACCCCTTTGTCGAGCAGCGTGAC
>NZ_JBHUFC010000008.1:0-56270 GCF_042681125.1 Sphingomonas floccifaciens
GCTCAGATCATCGCTGAGACGCTGGTTGGTCTCGAGCTCCAGCTCGACGCCTTCGGACAGCTCGGTTGACGGCGGGAAGGCGCGCTCGATGGCAACGAGGGCGCCATTTTCCCGAAATGTGTTCCCGATTGGCTTTTCCCGAAACTGCCCGGTGCAGATGGAGAAACGGGACAACCTATGGCCGTCTGATCGACCTCCCCTTGGCGGTCGAAGCTGTTGGCAGATAACGTGAGTGCGACGCCTCGTTTGCGAGCAGCGCCGGATGATGGCGAGCACATTGGCAGCTAATTCGAGCACGGTGCCACGCGCCAGTGGCAGATAGCGTGAGCAGGAAATAGCGCTGTTGGCGAGCAGACACCGCTACGATTGCAAGCCCCTACACCTACCCGGGCGAGCCCATGCTAAGGAGCCGTTGAGAGCATCTATCGGGCAAGCCGATCGAGGCGGCCGCCTCGCCGGCTTCGGCGCCGACCTCCGAAGCAAAGGGCAGGCTGTACTCCCGCCCGATCGGAAACCGCCTACCTCCCACGACGATCGCGTCGCCGCGAGCGTCGAGGGTCGATCCTAGCGGCAGGACCGGCGTCAGGACGGTGGAGCCGACGCGGACCTGAAGGCAGCCATCCTTCACGAAGAAGGTGCCATAATCCCGTGTGGCGTTCCGCAACCGGTTCGCGGCCTCCGGCAGCTCGGTCACGACCGTCACGCCCGAGCTTTGGCCAACCGCGAACGGCCATACCTTCTTCTCCCGGTCAGCGTTACAGGCGGCGAGCGCCCCTAACGCCAACATCATCGGGACCGCTCGGGCGCTCAAGGCACCAATAGCCCTTGGGTGGTGTGGATCAGGAAGGGAACCCTGTCGTTCACCCGATCGATCGGCATATATGAGAACGAACAAGCGCTCCCGGTGCAGGGACGCCCATAAGCGTCGGTGCTGCCTCCCTTGAGAATGCCATAGGCGACGATCTCGTACGAGCCGTTCGGGTATGAGAATACAGGCGCCCCGCTGTCGCCGCCGAAGGCGATCACCTGCTGGCTCGATCCGCTGACCTTCACGAAGCTCGAATAACTCACGCCTCGATCATCGGTGCCCGACACCGAGCTTGACTGGACGGTGCCGCAGGTGAAGCCGGTCGTCATGCCGCTCTTGCACACGGGCATTCCGATATAGTGGTTCGAGTTGTAGGACGACTGCTTGAGCGTACCCCGGGTGGTGAAATAGCCATCTCCATAGAAGCCCGGAACCGTGTTCACGTAGGACGGGTAATCGGTCACCGCCTTGGAGTTCTGGAAATAGACCCAGTACCCGGTGCTAAGGCCGACCACCGGATGATAACGGAAATCATAGAGGTCGCCATAACGCGTCTCCGTTGCGGCCGGCAGTTGCACCAGGTGGCTACCATCGGACCCGACCACGTAGGGCGGGTTCGTCCGGCAGTGGGCGGCGGTCAGGATCGAGTCCCGGCCGTTGCTGTCCCTTCCGGCGAAACCGTAACTACAGGTCGCGCGCCCGGTCGAGTCGACCAGCTCCCATCCGCCATAGACCGCATCGCCTGGCCGCACGTTGGTCTGGAAGGTTTGTAGAATCGGCCCCACCTCGACCTTCACGGCCGAGCGCAACGTCGGGGGGATCAAGCCCCGGGCCGTCTGAGCAGCCGCTTGGTCTTTCACCGTGACGACATAATTCTGGCTTCTCGGCTCGAAATACGTCTCGAAGGGAAGCTTGGCGGCGGTGATGGCCTTCAAGATCGCATCCAGGTCCTGCTGCGCCGCCGCGAGCGATTTGGTCGCGTTGCGCAGCTGCACATAGCGCCGCAGCTTCGCCGGAATCTGATCCAGGAACGCCTTGCGCTCGTCCTGGCCGGTGAATGCGACGATGATCTTGAACGTCGGCGTGTGCTCCACCCACAGGCCCGCGAAGCCGTCCGGATCGCTGGCGACCGCGACGTCCACGATTTGCTGGACATCGCGGAGGACGTCGACACGCTCTGCCGCCTCCGCGGCCGAGATACCGTATTGCTGGGCTAGGTACTCGACCTGGAGGTCCTTGCCCGACCCCTTGGAGTTTTGCGGTGTCGGGAGTGGGGGAGCCTTCATCTCCTGCGCCGCGAGCGGCGTGGTGCAGAGAAGGGCCGAAATGACGGTAAGCAACGTACGCATGCATTCTCCTGATGACGATCATCTACAGCATGGACGGCCCGACCGTTGCGGCGGACCACCCAAGCCCGACTCACCATGAGTGCGGAACAAAGGGTGAACGATTTAGAATCCTACATTGCAAGCCCTTTTTGCAGGTCCGACCTGCGCTTCTCTGAAACGAGGGCGTATGAGAGAGCCCGCCTCGCTGTCGGCGTAAAGCGGGCGGCGAGGCGGGCTTTTCCCAGAATTTGTTCCCAATTCACTTTTCCCGAAATGGCTCGACCTCGACGGGAAATCGAGAAAGGATCAGGCGGCTTCCAAGGTCGGGATACGCGCGATGATATCGGCATCCTTCACGGCCTGCACGCGCAGGTCGTAATTGCGCTGCATGTTCACCCACATTTCGGGCGTGGTGCCGGTGAGCTTGCCGATCCGAAGCGCCATAGTCGGGGTGACATCCTGCTTTTCAGCGAGGATATCGTAGAGGGTCTGCCGCGACACCTCGATCAGCCTGGCGATCTCCGCCTTGGGCTTGTTGAGCGCGGGCAGAATGTCCTCCCGCAGCAGCTCACCGGGGTGCATCGGGGCAAGGCCGGATACGAGCTGGTTCATCATCTGTCTCCTGTCCGGGCCGATCCCGGATCATCATGCGTCTCTGTGTAAGTCCTATGTGTAAACTAAAGCCTTACATGTCAAGCAATGACTGACAGATTTTTAGGAGGGGGGACACCCTCCTAGTGATAGTCCTCGATGTTCACGTCGATCGCATCGCCGTCATCCCAAGCCCATGTGACCCGGTAATTGCCGCTGGCATCGACCGCATATCGTTTGGGCTTGGTGCTCAACCCATGAAAGCGAAAGCCCGGAACATTCATGTCCTCGGGCTTCGTGGCAGCATCCAGCGTGAGCAGGATGCGGCGAACGCGGTTGTGGTTCTGGACGGGAAGTTTTGAGCCATCTCCCTTGGTGGCGAAGGCTTCGAGCGCCTTGCTGGTGTATGTTTTAATCATAGACACATTGTAAGGCATTTCCTGACATTTGTCAAGCATTACCTTACACTCTGCCGAAAACGATTCTTCGACAGCGACCCTACCGCCCGAACCCGATATCCGGCCCGTCACGTCCACGCTGACGGTCTAGCTCCTGCTCTCGCTGCCGATCGCGCCCACGCTGCCCCGATTGGTCCAGCTCAATCGCCGGCACCTGGTCGCGCTGGGGTGACTGGTCGAGCGCCGGCACCGCCCCGAACCCGCCCTCGCTGCTGGTCTGTAGCCCCGATCGCATCGCCCGCGCTGCGCCCTGGACCAAGCTGGACATGCCCTGCATCGCTAGATCGGCACGCTCGCGGAGTTGGTGGGACCACTCCCGTATCCGCTCCTGACCACGCTCGATGTAGAAGCCCAGCCCCCGCTTCTCCATGATCGCCTCGTTCATCTGCCCGCGCGGGGTAACGGCGTGCGGCTCCTTGCCGGCCGCGATCTGCTCGGCCGACGCGCGCCGCTCGATCGCGGCCGACGCATGGCCCATCTTCACGGTCGGTTCGATATCCAGCCCCTGACGCTCGTAACTGCGGTGATCGACCCGCTCGGCTACCTGGGCGTGTTCCAGCGCGCTGTTGACCATCCCGGCCCACCGCTCGCGGATCGCCTCCACCTCCACCGAGGCCGTCGAGCGCTCGTACGACCAGTCTCAGAACCGAAAACTTCCCGCACCGCCCGCGCCCTCGTCAAAGACGATAAGCATCCCGGCTACGGCCAAACGGGCAAGGCGGCCCTCAGGCCACGCTTACAGCTTGTCTTGCTCGCAATCAGCGTAGATTCCTGCTCACGCTTGGTGAGAACGGGCGACCGCGCGTGCTCGCGCTCAACGACGCTGTGCTCGCATTCAGCGTAGCTTGCTCGATATCGGTGCCCTCATGCTCACATTGGGGTCACGACACGAAAGTGAGTTTTGCGTACGCTAGGAGCGAACAGAACGTGTCCGTAAACCCGTTGCGCGCCGATCTTGTCCGGCAAGCCGTCAAAACCGTGCGCTGCCGGACACTCTGACGCTGACCGGCATACCAGCGTTTGACGGCGACGGCAGGAACCGCCCAAATCCTGCCGTTCAGTAAATCGTCTCGGCGTTTCGAAACCGGCCATTTGCCGTGCAGAAATATTCCCGCTTTCCCATGTACGACGGGCTGTTTTGAGAAAACTCAATCGGGAACAGATTTCGAGAAAGTAGCTCCCCTAGGCGCATCAAGAGAACGATCCTGCCCAGCTTTCTCGCTGCGCCTTCCCAATCGGGAATAGGCGGCGAGCAGACAGCATTATTGCGGAGCCGATCATACGTGTTAGGCGTGTACGCATGACCAATACATACATGGCACTGGCGCTATCGTTAGCAGGACAGTCTCTTGGCTATCCCGTTTATGTTCATGTCGAAGAGGGGGTATGCCATTTTCAAATCCAAGATATGGTCATGTCGAAAGAGCGAGAAGTTCGCGATTGGTTAAGAGAATTGCCAGATAAGCAACGGAAAATCGATTTGGTTTCAGACGACAAGCGGGCAGCTAGTTGCGTTCGTAAGGCTGAAGCGATCGTGCGGCGATCTGGGTTCTTCCATATCGCTGTGCGCCGAGGTACAATGAACGACTACCCAGATGGCTTGCGGCCGGGAAAGTAAAAGCGACATATCGAAGGCTGCCGCCGCAACGGGAGGGATAGTCACTTTCCCATTTCTCGATCCCATGCGAGACGGGATCGCTATGCTTTGGGGTGTCATTCCGCCCCCAACCGGACCCGGCTACCAGCGGCACGTTTTTCAACAGCCCCTAGGGTTTCCAAGAGATAGCACATTCATTTGTAAACAGCGGAAGAGCCGTGCCGACCGGTGTCGCCCGGCTCCTCTATTTCTAACGCCGCGGCGTCCGCTCAGTGGCGCGCTCGGCCTGCAAACAGAGTTGCCAAGGAATTTGAACAGCGGGACGCGTGGATTGTCGGCTGCGTAGCCAGCTGCGAGCGATTGGACGCAATGGAAGAGTGCGCAGTCGCGCCGAGGGGCGTGTGGCATTCGTTCACTTCAGATTGGAGGGGTGTTCGCCGGCCGTGCGTAATGGATGTGAGGACGGCGGAGGAATGACCATGGACATGGATTTAGACAGCGCGTTGCGCCGCCTTGGCGAGCAACCGCTTGATCCCCGGCTCGCTGAACTGGAAGGCGAAGTCATGCGACTGATCGCGGCGGAGCGCCGCGCGGGTGGCGTAGTGGCGCTGCGATCCGGCATGCTGGCAGCGCTAGGCGCAGTCGCCTTGGGAGTGGTGGGCGGCGGATTGTCGTCCACAGCGGCGACTGCGCAGGTGCCGACGCTAACACCCTTCGGGCCTGCCATGCCGCTAGCGCCTTCGACCTTGCTCGCGTTCCAGTGACGAGCGGCGCCCGGAGGGCGATGCTGATCGCCATCATCGCGTTCGTGGCGGCGGTCGCAGGCGTTTGGGCTGGACGTGAGTTGTTCCCGTCCCCGCCAAGCCCGGGCGTTGAGCTTCACAGCTTGCTCCACGACGGGCTCGAGCTAGACGAAGCTCAACGGACTAAGCTCCAGGCGCTGGAGTCTCACTTCGCCGTTCGAAGGCGTGCCTTGGAGCTGGAGCTCAGAGCCGACAACGCCCGGCTCGCCGCCGCCATCGAGGCCGAACATGGTAACGGGCCGCAGGTCGCGGCGGCCGTCGATCGTTCGCACGGCGCGATGGGTGAGCTCCAAAAGGAGACGTTGAACCATATGTTCGCGATGCGGCAGATCCTGCGGCCGGATCAGACGACGGCGTTCGACCGCGCGGTGGTGAAGGCGCTGACCGCAGACGCGCGGTGAGCCTCGATCTCGCGGCCTGCACGGACGGCGAACTCGCCGCCTTGACGCTCGGCGGACGTCAGGCTGCGTTCGCTGAGATCATGCGGCGGCACCAAAAACCGGTCTACCGCCTGATCCGCTCGCATATCGGCGACGCCGAAGAGGCGCTTGACCTCACTCAGGAATGCTTCGTGGCCGCCTTTCAGAACTTGCGAAAGTATGACGGAGAGCGACCGCTCGCTGCGTGGCTGACCCGCGTGGCGATCAACAAGAGCCGCGACTGGCACAGGCGGCGGCGCATACGCCAGATACTATCGTTCGCCTCTTCGCTGCCGCCCGAGACCATGGAGAGTGGGCGGGACGAGGCGCCAGGTGCCGACGCGGTAACCTTCGATCGCGCAGAGCTTGCGCGGCTTTCGCGCGCGGTGTCCGAGCTGCCGGCCACGCTCAAGGAGACGCTTTTGCTGCGGACCGTGGAAGGACTGTCCCAGGGGGAGACCGCGGCCGCGCTGGGGATCAGCGGCAAGGCCGTGGAGATGCGACTCCGGCGCGCGCGTGAAAGATTGTCGAAAAATCTCGACTTAGTGTGAGGGGATGGGCCGGTTCGCGCGTAGTGAAAGGTAAGGTCGGCGGCCCTCCCCCGGGTCGCCGGCCGCAAGCCATGAACTTGGAGCGAAGGAACGGCATGAGCCGCAAACTGAACCGGCGCGACGTAATGCGCGGAACCGCCGCGCTCGGCGGCACCTTGGCCATGTCGGCCTACTTGCCAGCTTGGGCGCAACCTGTGTCGCGCGGTATCGCCAAACCCCTGCCGACCGTGTCGGGCACAAACATCGCGCTGACCATCGACCGAATGAAGCTGGTCATGGACGGGATCACCACGCCCGCGATCGGGGTAAACGGCACGGTCCCGGCACCACTCGTCCGCCTCAAAGAGGGCCAGAAGGTCCGCCTTGCGGTGACCAACAACCTCGACGAAGATAGCTCGATCCACTGGCACGGGCTCATTCTGCCGTTCCAAATGGACGGCGTACCCGGGATCAGCTTCCCCGGCATCAAGGCGCGTTCGACCTTTGTGTACGAGTTCCCGATCTTGCAGTCCGGCACCTACTGGTATCACAGCCACTCGGGCGAGCAGGAGCAGGCAGGACTCTACGGACCCATCGTGATTGATCCGGCGGGTGCCGACCCAGTCGCGTTCGACCGCGAGCATGTGATCGTCCTCTCCGACCATAGCGAAATGACGGGCGAGGAAATCTTTCGCAAGCTCAAGCAGATGGGCGGCGCCTATTTCAACTATCAACGCCCGACGCTGAGTGGGCTGCTGGCCGGCCGCGAAATGCGCCTTAAGGATCGCCTCGATTGGGGGCAGATGCGGATGGACCCGGCGGACATCGCGGACGTCACTGGTTCGACCTACACCTTCCTGGTCAATGGCTTTGGACCTTACGACAACTGGACGGGTCTCTTCCGACCGGGCGAGCGGGTTCGGCTGCGCATCGTCAATGCCGCGGCGCAGACGAACTTCAACGTGCGCATCCCTGACCTGCCGATGACGGTGGTGCAGGCCGACGGCCAGAACGTCCGGCCGGTAACCGTGGACGAATTCCAGATCGGCGTCGCGGAAACCTTCGACGTGATCGTGACGCCCGAGGACCGCGCCTACAGCTTCGTTTCCGAGGCGATCGACCGATCCGGCATGGGGCGCGCGACACTGGCCCCGCGCGAGGGCATGATCGCCCCGGTCCCGCCGCTCCGCCCACGCACGTTGCTGACCATGACCGACATGGGCATGGACATGAGCGGCATGAGCGGGATGGAGGGGATGTCCGGTATGGCGGACGAGAACCCGGTCGCAAAGCGCGGGCCGGATCCCACGTTGATGCAGAATGCCTCGCGCAACCTGTGGAAGCTCACCGGGTGGAAAGAGCCCACCGATCACGGAACGAAGGCGATAGGCGCTGCGATGGCCAGCATGGCTGGGATGGGGGGCGACCAGATGAGCGGCGCTATGCCTGGGATGGACCATAGCCAAATGGCGGCGGGCGCTGCCGGGATGGCGGGCATGGACCATGGTCAGATGAGCAGCGGCGGCATGGCCGGGATGGATCATGGGTCAGGCGGCAGCATGGACATGAACATGCGCAACCCCAAGAACGCGCCCGGCGTCAAGATGGGGCCGGGAGTGCAGACCATCTCGCCGATGCCGAAGGACCGCACGGGCGAGCCGCCGCAGGGGCTGGAGGATGCGGATCATCGCGTGCTCACCTATCGCGACCTTGTCGCGCTGGACCGCAACCCGGACGTTCGCGCCCCGTCGCGTCAGTTGGAGATCCACCTCACGGGCAATATGGAGCGCTACATGTGGGGCTTTGACGGCCAGAAGATGAGCGACCCTGCCGACCCCATCCCGTTCCGCAAGGACGAGCGCGCGCGCGTTACCCTGGTCAATGACACGATGATGCCGCACCCCATCCATTTGCACGGCCACTTCTTCGAGTTGGTGACCGGACATGGCGACTTTGGGCCTCGCAAGCACACTGTGAATGTGGCGCCAGGCGGTAAGATGACATTCGACGTAACGGCCGATGCGCCCGGCGACTGGGCGTTCCACTGCCACAATCTCTATCACATGACCGCGGGGATGATGCGTGTCGTGACGGTTCGCCCGATGGGCGAGGAGAATCGCGATGCAGCCTAAGTTCCTCCTGATCGCCGGCGGCGCGGCGCTTGGCCTCGCAACGCCGGCGGCCGCGCAGATGGACCATTCCAACATGCCCGGCATGAAGATGCCGCCGCCAAAGGCGCCAGCGGTAAAAAAGCCTGCCGCCAAGAAGCCCTCAGCGACCAAGCCCGCCGTGCACAAGGAGTCCGCGAAGCCTGCCGCCAGGTCGACACCGCGCGCGAAGGCGGGATCGGGGGCCAAGCCTGCCGCAAGTCGGTCCGCCAAGCCTCCGGTCGGTGGACCGGCTGTTGCTGATCCTCACGCCGGTCATGACATGTCCGCCATGCCCGGTATGAATATGCCTGAAGCCAAACCTGATGCCAGTTCGGGGCACGACATGTCCGCGATGCCAGGTGCGTCCGGCGGCGCCAACCCCGCTGAGCCAGGTGCTATGCAAGGCATGGACCATGGATCGATGCCGGGAATGGGCCAAAGTTCGGGCGCGATGCAAGGCATGCCGGGACACGGCATGGGAAGCATGCCCTCAGCCACGGGCGCGGCGATGATCGGCACCAACCTTCAGGCCGGCACCGCTCCGCCGCCGCCCATCCCGACCGATCGGGCCGCGGACCAGGTCTACTCTGCCGCTGCTATGGCGCATTCGCAGCAGCATCTGCGGTCGATGCACGGCGGGCAGAATTTCTCCCAGGTCATATTCAATCTGGCTGAAGTCCAGATCCGGGACGGTCGCGATGGTTACCGGTGGGACGGCAGTGCCTGGTATGGGGGTGATATCAACCGGCTGGTGCTCAAGACCGAGGGCGAAGGGAATATCGGGGGAAGTCTGGAAGCGGCGGAGGTACAGGCGCTTTATTCGCGCGCCATTGGCCCATACACCGATATACAGCTTGGCGTCCGCTACGATTTCAAGCCCAACCCCTCGCGCGTCTATGCGTCGGTCGGCTTCGAAACGCTGGCACCCGGCTTCTTCGATGTCGAGGGCGCACTGTTCCTGTCCAACAAGGGCGACCTGCTGGGGCGCCTGGAAGGTTATTACGATCAGCGGATCACGCAGCGGCTGGTTCTTCAGCCACGCGCCGAACTCAACTTCGCCGCGCAGGACGTGCCGGAAATCGGCATCGGCTCAGGCCTTTCCACGGCCGAACTCGGTCTGCGTCTCCGCTACGAGATCAGGCGCGAGTTCGCGCCCTATGTGGGCATATCGTACGACCGCAGCTTCGGGGACACAGCCCGCTTCGCGCGCGCCGAAGGCCAGGGCGCGGCGTCGACCAGCCTCGTTCTGGGCATTCGCACATGGTTCTAAGGCCAACTAGTCTTGTTGCGTTGGCCAAGGCCAAGAAGGAGAAATCGATGTTCAAGGCAGTAACGCTTCTGGCTCTGGCCGCGATGTCGGCGAGCCCCGCTTTGGCTCAGCAGGGCATGGACCACTCGAAAATGCAAGGCATGAACCACGACAACATGCCTGGCATGAACACGCCCTTCATGCCCGCCGAAATGGCGATGCATGAAAAGATGATGAAGGCCAAGGGCGCTAATGCGAGCGAGACGTGGGTCCGCAAGATGATCGAGCATCACCGCGGTGCGATCGCCATGTCGCAGATCGTTCTCCGGGAGTCGCCCGATGCGAAGACCCGGCAAATGGCTCAGAAATCGATTGCCGAGCAGAACAAGAGCATCGGTGAACTCCAGGCGATGCTCCGGTCGATGGGCAAGCGTCCTCAGTAATAAGCCTCATTCCTCCCGCCCCCAGCGAGCAACGGGAGGAATGACCAAGGAGATTCTTCCATGAAGTCAGCGTTGCGATTTGCGCTTACTGCCGCAGCCTTGTTGGTTCCGGTTGCCGCCAGCGCGGCTACCCCGATCGTTATGCACCGCGACCCCGGCTGCGGCTGTTGCGCCAAGTGGGCGGCGCAGGTGCAGCAGCAGCTCGGCCGGCAGGTGCGCGTCGTCGATGATTCTAACCGCCCGGCGCTGCAGAAGCGCGCGGGCGTTCCCGCGGACCTCTCGTCCTGCCACACCGCGATCGCCGATGGCATGGCTTTCGAGGGCCACGTGCCGATCGCCGACATGAAGCGGGCTCTTGCGACCCGGCCCAAGGGCGTGCGGGGCCTGGCGGTCGGCGGTATGCCGCTCGGCTCGCCGGGAATGGAAGTGCCGGGCGTCAAGGCGCAGGCCTATGACGTGGTCGCCTTCGGCACCGGCGGACGCCGCTTGTTCGCCCGCCACGGCAGCTGATCGGCGATTTTTCTGGTTAGGGCCGGCAGGACGCGCCTGCCGCTGCCAGCGTGACTCCTCCATCCAGTTCGCGTCGAAGCAGACGAAAAGTCTCACGGAAAGAGCTAGTGGGCGGGTGAGGGGAGAAGGCCGGGCGTGCGTAAACGGGAATGGATGAACACGGATCAAGGGGTCAGGTGATGGGCGGCAAACGAGGCGGGACCTTCGCTATACTTCTTGCGGTTGCAATATCAGTCAGCACGTCGGCATCGGCGCACGAAGATCACAATGCGCTCGGGGCGGGTCCCGGGCCGGTCGCTAACAGCGCAGCCGAGACGCAGAAAGCAGATGGGGCGGACGCTGGCGACGGCCACATGGGCATGGGCTCTATGTCGACTGTGGACATGAACATGGGTGGCCGCGACATCGCCGGCGACGACATGGACATGGGCGGCATGCACGAGGAGACCGCCAACAAGAACAAGAGTTTCGGCGAACGGCTTGTGAGCTGGCTGGGCCGGCTGCACACCATGGTCATTCATTTTCCCATCGCCATGTTCATCGGCGCGTTCGGGTTAGAGCTGTTCGGGTTATGGCGCCGCAACCGGGACTATCAGCATGTCGCACACATAATGCTGGTGGTCGGCGCGCTGGGAGCGATCGCAGCGGCGTTCCTGGGCTGGTTCGCAGGCGGGTTCTACCTGACCGACCGCAACCCTATCCTGATGACGCATCGCTGGCTCGGAACATCGATCGCGGTCTTCGGCGTCGTGCTGGCTTGGATGGCAGCCCGCCACCGCAAGGGTCCCGAGCGGTCGCGGTCGTTGTATTGGGTGGTGCTTGGCCTGATGACGCTCGCGATCTCAATTCAGGGGTTCCTCGGCGGAACCTTCATGCATGGCGGAATAAACCACTTGGCGTTCTGAGGGGCCCGACGCTTAGTAGCCGCTCGCGTGTTGGCGCGGTTCGAAGGAGAATGCGGCAGCGCCGACCTTCGTGCCGTAGGATGCCGCCAGCGATCCCGGCTCCGCTCGGGCGTGTCGAGGAACCCCGACCCTGATAATAGCACACTGTCTCGATGCACTCGCGCGCGAGCCACGGGATCGTGGTACGGGATCATCGAACGGAGAAAGGCCGTGTCGCCGATCGTCGTGTGGATACGAATAAGCGCGAAGCAGCCGAAGAAGATGACAAGCGAGCCGGCGATCAGCGCTTTGTTGGCGGTGTTCGCTCGTCGCACCGCCAATGGCTCCCGCTACGTCGGCGGTACGCTCCGAGCGGAATACAGCCCGGCGAGGGCGGATGACAATCCACTGTCGCGGTCGCGCAACAGGTTATGAATTGCGGTCGCAGCGATCGCCGCTTGTCCGGCTGCGACGCTGATCTGATCGAGCCCTTCCACGACGTCGCCGACTGCGTAGAGACCCTTAACCGAGGTTTGTTGGTGGGCATTGGTTAGCACGCACCCGGATTCGCTGAGCTGTGCTCCGAGCAAAGCGGCAAGCCGCGTCCGAGGTGATGAGCCGAGTGCGGGGTAAAGCGTGTCGAATTGTAGCTCCAAGCCATTGGCCAGCCTCACCTCGACACACTCGCCAAGACGCAACTGCCCGACAGGCGAGGGGGCGACATCAATGCCCTGCTGGTCCAGCTTGGCAAGTTCGGTCGGCCCAAGATCGAGCGAGCGTTCGGCCAGAAGCGTGACCTTGGCCCCATAAGCCCTCAGGAATTCGGCTTCTTCAGCACCATGACCATCGCCGCCGAGCACCGCCACGTTCATGCGCCGGGCCTCATAACCATCGCAGATCGGGCAATAGCGGAGAAGCCCACGCGCCACGCCGATGTCATGCATCGCATCAGGCATCTCGGGACGCCGGTTGACGACGCCCGTCGCAAGGACAACGGTCCGCGCATACAGGACGTTCAGTTCGCAGCTTGCCGAGAAGTGGTCGCCTGACGCGACGATTGCGTCAATCTCACCTCTCTGGACCGTACCGCCATATTCGCGCAGCTGAGCCTGCAAACGGGCAAGAAACGTGACGCCGGAAATGCCGCCGGGAAATCCTGGCAGGTTGTGCGAGCGCGGGATGGACGCGGCGCGCCCTGCCGCCGCATCGTAGACGACGCAGCTCCTGAGAAACCGCGACAGATAGATCGCGGTCATGAGGCCCGCTGGACCACCGCCCACTATCAGACAGTCGATGACCTCCTCAGGATCTCCAGTCCAGCCCTGATCGGTCAACCGCAACCTCATCATTACCCCGCGCATGCGCCTATCAGGCCCGCGGCCACAGTTGGTTTAAGGGGAGACGCAGTGAAAAAGCGCTCCATGCTCCCTTCTGAATACGCGCTGCCACCGCCGACCCCTCATCGAGAGCGGTGCGTCGGCACGAAAAAAGATCGTGAGGGGTGACCCGTCCAGCTGCGTAATACAGGTGAGCCCAATTGAAATGGAGATTACCTAAATGCGCCGCTTGTTCATCACGACTGCCGCCGCCGCCCTGTTCTTCGTAGGCGGCGTGGCGAACGCGCATCCGAAGCTGGTGTCCGCCAGTCCCGCTGCCAACGCGGCGGTCGCGACCCCCGAGAAGATCAGCCTCCAGTTCAGCGAGAAGCTCGTGCCGGCTTTCTCTAAGGCCGACCTTACCATGGCCGCGATGCCTGGCATGGCGGCCATGAAAATGCCCAGCAGCGCCGCAGTCGGCGCCGATGGCCGGACGCTCACCATCACCCCGAAGCAGCGTCTCCCGCGTGGACGCTACAGCGTCGACTGGCAGGTCGTCTCTGGCGACACACATAAAATCACCGGCAGCTACAATTTCACGGTGAAGTGAGCGAATGCTCGACTGGCCGACCGTCGCCATCCGCTTGGCGTTGTACCTGGTCCTGGCGGCGCTGTTCGGCCTGTCGGCCTTCAGCCTCTACGGCCTTCGCCTTGGCGAGCGCGATGATGCAATCGCGCTGCGGCCTTGGCTCACGGCAAGCGCGGCGCTCGGGTTGCTTCTCTCGGCCGCTGGCCTGATCCTCATGGCCTCGGCGATGGCCGGATCTCCGTTCTGGCCGATCGATCAGGCTGCTGCGGCCGCGCTGCTCGGAGGGTCGGCGGTTGGCACCGCCTGGAAGGTGCGTATGGTGGCGCTCGTCATCGCCGGCGGTGCAGCCCTGCTGGCGCGAGGCAGAGCATCATGGCTGGCTATGGCCATGATTGCGGCAGCCGCGGCATTGGCGACACTCGCGTGGAACGGGCATGGTGCCGCGAGCGAGGGAAGCACGGGATGGCTTCACCTCACTGCGGACATCCTCCATCTCCTTGCTGCCGGTCTGTGGGTCGGGGCGCTGTTCGGATTGCTTCTCCTGATGGCGCGGCGCGCCGAGGAGATCGATGCTGCGCACCTTCGGCTGACCCATCGCGCCCTGCACGGGTTTGGCTCCGTTGGTACGCTCGTTGTTGTTACCCTGGTGGTAACTGGTTTGATCAATAGTTGGCTGCTCGTCGGGCCGACCAATTTTATGGCTCTGGGAACGACACTTTACGGCCTGTTGCTGCTCGCCAAGCTAGCCCTGTTCGCCGGGATGCTGGGGCTCGCTTCGCTCAATCGGTTTCGCCTCACGCCGGCCTTTGAGCGCTCGATTGCCATGAACGACCATGGCGGGGCGCTTACGGCGCTGCGGGTCAGCCTTGCGGTCGAGACAGCCTGCGTGATCGGCATCCTGGCGCTCGTGGCATGGCTAGGCACCCTCGCGCCACCCGCGTCGGGCATGTAAGCGCTATGGACCAACCGTCCACGCAAGCGCCGCTCAGGCCTTCCACCTTCTTTTACCCACTTACGCGGCTTAACCCTCGCCTCCCAAGACACCCCCCGCTTGGACTGAGCTTACGTGTCCGACGCCCTAAGTCGCCCACAGGCGCTTGCGGGAAGGCCGCGTCGCGCTGCAAAGCTGGGCGTGCGAGAGGGTTGGTCCGGGTGGGCCTGTCAGTGTTTTCAGAGATGAATGAACAAGGGTGGCAAAGTCATGAACGATGGCAAACGCAGTGAAGCCGGCAGCGGCCAGGGTGGCGAAGTCGTCCTCATCACGGGCGCGAGCGGCTTCATCGCGGCCGCGTTGATCGCCAAGCTTAGCGAGCGCTATAGGGTCGTCGGCCTCGATCGCGCTGGTCCTCCCGATCCGCCGCCGCCCGCCGCAGCAGTCGACTTCGATCTCGGCTCTGACGAGGCAGTGCGCGCTGCACTTGATGAGGTTCGTGCCCGCTATGGCAACCGCATCGCCTCGGTGATCCATCTCGCCGCCTATTACGATATTACGGGCGATGCCAATCCGCTTTATGACAAGGTCACCGTGCAGGGCACCCGCCGGCTGATTGACGGGCTGCAATCGTTCGAAGTCGGACAATTCGTCTTCGCCAGCACGATGCTCGTTCATAAGCCGACCCCCACACCCTACGAGCGCATCAACGAGGACTCGCCGATCGGCGCGTCCTGGGCCTATCCGCAGTCCAAGGTCGACGCCGAGACATTGCTGCATGAGCGCCACGGAAACATCCCCGTCGTTTATATGCGCGCCGCCGGAGTTTACGACGACGACGGACGCTCGGCTTTTCTCGCGCAGCAGATATCGCAGATTTACGAGCACCGCCTGATCTCGCACTTTTATCCCGGCATGCTGTGTGCGGCGCAGTCATCGGTGCACCGCGACGACTTGGCTGACGCCGTGCTGCGTCTGGTCGATCGGCGGCACGAACTGCCGTCAGAACTGCCGCTGCTCATCGGCGAGCCCGACGCACCCGGCTATGCCGAGATCCAGGACATCGTCGGCGAGGCGCTCCACGGCGAGGGCTGGAAGACGATCCGGATTCCGCAGCCGCTCGCGAAAGCCGGGATCATCCTGCAGAACGAAGCGCTCGGCAGCGACGACTTCATCCAGCCCTGGATGATCGACAGCAGCAACGACCACTATATCCTCGATATTTCACGCGCCCGCTTGCTGCTCGGTTGGGAACCGAAGCATCGCCTCCGGGACACGCTGCCGACGATCGTCGCCGCGCTGAAGCGCCACCCGCGGGCCTGGTATCGGAACAACAAGCTTAACGAGAATCTGGTTGCCTGGCACGATAAGCTAAAGGCCGAACCTGTAGCGCCGGGCCAACAACCCGCAGCGGCAGGCGGTGGAATGGCCGGTATGGATCACGGGGCTGCGGACCATAGCAGCATGGACCATGCTGCCATGGGGCACCGACCTGGCGCGGCGGACATGGCGATGACCGGTCACGGTGCACACGGCGATCACATGGCCATAATGGACCGCGACGAGCGCCGTGCGCGCTGGGCTCTTTACGCAAACATCGGTCTTGGGCTGTGGCTCGCCTCCAGCCCGCTTATCTACGACTCCGTGACCACTCACAGTGTCGGCGAGGCGGCGCGCTTCGTAACTATTGATCGCGGGCTGCCGTCGATCGAGTGGCGGGCGAACGCGCTGGCCATCAGCGATGTCGTCAGCGGCCTCGCCATCGTGCTGTTCGGCGCGCTGTCGCTCGTTCCGCGCACCAAGACATGGGCGCAGTGGGCGGTCGCGTTCGTCGGCATCTGGCTGTTCTTCGCCCCGCTGATCTTCTGGAGCCCGAGCGCCGCTCAGTACAACAACAACCTGCTCATCGGCTCGGCCGTGATCGCCCTGTCGGTGCTCGTGCCGATGATGCCGGGCATGAGCATGGCGGGCATGATGGACCCCAAGAACATCCCGCCCGGCTGGACCTATTCGCCATCCACCGACGCACAGCGGCTGCCGATCGTCGCCATGGGTCTGATCGGCCTTCTCACCTCGCGCATCCTCACCGCCTACCAACTGGGGCATATTGACGGCGTTTGGGAGCCGTTTTTCGCCGGCTCCCTGAGCGATCCACGCAACGGCACCGAGGAGATCATCACCTCGGACATGTCCAAGGCCTGGCCGATTCCCGATGGTGGGCTCGGCACGGTCAGCTATGTCCTCGAGATCCTGATGGCGGTAATGGGCACCCGCGACCGCTGGCGGACCATGCCGTGGATGGTGACCTTCTTCGGCATCCTTGTCATCCCGCTCGGCGTCATCAGCATCTATTTCATCATCAGTCAGCCCATCGTCATCGGCACGTGGAGCACGCTGGCGCTGATCGCCGCGCTCGCCATGCTGATCATGATCCCGTTCGCGCTCGACGAGGTGATTGCGATGGGTCAGTTCCTTCTCTGGGCGCGCCGGCAAGGCAAACCGCTGATCCGCACCTTCTTCCAAGGCGACGCGATCGCGGCCGGCGGAGAGGACACCTCGGACGCGATGGCCTCGCCAAGCACCTTCTGGGCGGACGCGAAGAAGGGTCTGACCCTGCCATGGACGCTGACTGCGAGCATCGTCATCGGCGTCCTGCTGATGCTCACCCGGGTATTGTTCGGCACGGAAGGCGGGATGGCGAACAGCGATCACGTTGTGGGTGCGCTGGTCATCACGGTCGCGATCATCGCCACAGCGGAGGTTGCCCGCGTGCTGCGGCTGATCAATGTCGCGTTCGGAGCCTGGCTCGTGGCCGCGCCTTTCCTCCTGGACGGCGTTGGTCACCTTGGTGCCGTGGCCTCGGTCGTAGCGGGCATTGCGCTCGTCGGCCTCAGCTTTCCAAGGGGGAAGCGCAGCGCCGAGCATTATGCAGGCTGGGACAAGTACGTGATCTGAAAGTATCCTCGATCACTGCTGGCTCCATTGCGGACCTTGATCGCGCATCGCACCGTCTCGCGTGCCTTCGTCGCCGCTTTCTTGCGTCGTTCAATCGGGACCGGTTCACGGTCACGATCTGTCGCCGGCGACGATCGCCCGTTGACGCGGCGATGTTCATCATCGGCTGCCTTGGTGATCGCGCCCTCCGCCCAATACTGCTAATGAGAGCTGTTCGCATAGTGCGCGACGAGTAAAGCTTGGAGACGATCACCCATATGCTGTCACTTCGGGTCGCGCTGATTAAGCCTGCACTCGCGCTGGTCGCGTCGCTTATGCTGCTGTTGATTCCCGCTGCGGCGACGGCCGATCCCGGCGACGTGCAAACCGCTTGGCGTCTGCTCGATTATATGGCGGTCGATTATGGCGGTGCGGTCGCCAACGGCGCGGTCACAAGTGCGTCCGAATACGCGGAGATGACGGAGTTCGCCGCAGGCGTGTCCACCCGCCTGCGCGCGCTCCCTGCGACACCTGAGCGGCAATCCCTGATCCAACGGGCTTCGCAGCTCCAAGGCGTGATTGCCCGCAAGGGCTCGGCCCAACAGGTCGCGGCGCTCGCCTACGGGCTCGCCGCCGATCTGCTCAAGGCCTATCCGGTTCCGCTCGCCCCGGACAAGACACCGGACATCTCCACAGCAGGAGCGGTTTTTCGACAATCCTGCGCGTCCTGCCACGGCATGACAGGCAACGGGCACGGTCCCGACGCCGCCAAGCTCGACCCGCCACCGATCGCCTTTACTGATGCCGAGCGAGCGCGCCAGCGCAGCGTGTTCGCGCTCTATCAGGTGATAAGCCAAGGCATCGACGGAACCGCGATGCAGAGCTTCGTCGATCTGTCTAGCGATCAGCGCTGGGCGCTCGCGTTCCGCTCCGGCAGCTTCGCCTCCACCGACGCACAAGCGGTCGAGGGTGAGCGGCTGTGGAAGTCGGACGCGAGCTTGCGGGCACGAATTCCCGACCTGAAAACCCTGGTCGCGCTCACCCCCGCCGCGCTTGCGGGCAGCATCGGGCAGGTGAAAGCCGACGCGGTGCTCGCCTATCTGCGTCGCCACCCCGATCAGGTGATGCAACAAGCCCCAAGCCCGCTCGCCGTGGCGCGCGCCAAGCTTGCGCAAAGCCTCGCCGCGTTCCAGCGCGGCGACCGGCGCGCTGCAAAGGAACTGGCGCTGTCCGCCTACCTCGACGGGTTCGAGCCGATCGAACCGACGCTCTCGGCGCGCGACCCGAACCTCATGTCCCGGATCGAAGGCGCGATGGGAGAATATCGCGCCGCTGTGGAGAGCAGCACGTCAGCCGATGACGTGACCGAACGAGTGGCAGTGCTGGGCGGCCTGTTCGATGATGCCGAGGCCGCGCTCGCGCCCGACGCCGCGACGCAGGCGTCCACCTTCTTGGGAGCCTTCACGATCCTGCTGCGCGAAGGGCTGGAAGCTCTCTTGATCGTGGTGGCCATGATTGCGTTCCTCCGCAAAGCGGAGCGGCCGGAAGCCATGCGCTATGTGCATGGTGGCTGGGTCGGCGCGCTCGTCGCCGGCGGGATTACCTGGGCGGTTGCCACCTATGCGATCGGTATAAGCGGCGCGAGCCGGGAACTGACGGAAGGGTTCGGCTCGCTGTTCGCGGCCGTGGTCCTGCTCTCGGTCGGAATCTGGATGCACGGCAAGGCACAAGCTGATCAATGGCAACGCTATATCCGCGAGAAAATGTCACGGGCGCTATCGGGCGGGTCGGGATGGTTCCTGTTCGGGCTCGCATTCCTGGTTGTCTATCGGGAGGTATTCGAGACGATCCTTTTCTACGCCGCGCTCTCGACACAGGGGAACACCGCGATGCTGCTGGCCGGGGCCGGCGCAGCGATCAGCCTTCTCGCCGTCATCGCCTGGGCAATGCTCCGCTACAGCCGGACGCTGCCGATTACGCAGTTCTTCCGCTACAGCTCATGGCTGATGGCCGCTCTGACGGTCGTGCTGGCCGGTAAGGGAGTCGCTGCTCTCCAAGAGGCGGGGATCATCGACATAGCGCCGCTCGCCAGCGTGCCACGTATCTCGATGTTGGGCCTGTTCCCGACATTTCAGTCGGTGCTGGCACAACTCCTGATGCTTGCCGCGATCATGATCGGGTTCGCCTGGAACCGCCGCGCCAAGCCGCGGACGGGCGGGCCGCTAGCCTAGCGGCAGGGCAGGTGACGCCCCTCTCTAAAGCGTTGCTGCCAACCCTGACCGTGCATCGCACCGTCTCACGCGCCTTGGCTCGCAATGTAACGGGAGGGCGGCGGGGAAAGCGCCGCCCTCGGGCCATTTACGCGGCCATCTTGTCGCAAGCGTCGGCGCACTTGCGACACGCGGCGACGCAATCCTCCATGCCGTCCAGCCCTTCGCAGCTCGACGCGCACGCCCGGCAAATCTCGGCGCACTCGCGGCAGATATGCCGGTGGTGCTCGGACTTGCGCGCCATGAAGTCGATCGCGACACTGCAAATCTGAGCACAGTCCAGCATCAGCTTCATGTGCTGAGGCTCGGCGTGTCGCCCGCCCGCCTCCAGGCAGTGATTCATCGCCATGTGAAGGCAGGTGATGTGGCATTCATGGCAGGCGTCCATGCACGCCTTCATCTCGGGATCGATCTGATGCATTGTCTTTCCTTCCATATGCGCCCCCCTCCCCTTGTATATACGCGGTTCTTGGCGCTTTCCCTCGCCGGGGTCGGGACTTCACCGTCCTTGCGGCTCGGACCATGGTCCAAGGTCAACCCTTTTCTTTAACGCAACGCAGACTCACATGTTCCACTCCGATCGCAAGATCGTCCAGGATCGGGCAATCCGGTCGATCTCCGCCCGCGCAGCGACGCGCCAGATCTTCGAGCGACTTACGCATCGCTCGGAGCTCGTGCTCCTTGCGCTCCATCTCCGCGGCTCGTGCAAGCGCGAGGGCCTTGACCTCACCACTCGCCCGATCGCCGTCCTGCCACAGCGCGACGAGCTGGCCGATCTCCGAAATTGGAAAGCCCAGATCGCGTGCGCGGCCGATGAAGCGCAACATGTGGACTTCGCGTTCGTCATAGTCGCGGTAGCCGGAATCACGCCGCGTGGCCTTCGGAATGAGGCCGATCGCCTCATAATGGCGGATCATCCGCTGGCTGACGCCCGAAGCTTTGGCCGCCTGTCCTATATTCACGTATCGCCTCCTCAAGCCGCTGTCGGACGCCAACGGCGAAGCGTCAGAGCATTGGCGACGACGCTGACACTCGACAGCGCCATCGCCGCGCCGGCGATCACCGGGCTTAGATACCCGAACGCTGCCAGCGGGATGCCGACCAGGTTGTAGATGAACGCCCAGAACAGCCCCTGGCGGATCTTGGAATATGTCCGTTTGGAGATGTCGATCGCGTCCGCGACCAGGCGCGGATCGCCCCGCATCAGCGTGATGCCCGCTGCGTGCATCGCAACGTCTGTTCCGGTTGACATGGCGATGCCGACATCTGCTGCAGCGAGGGCAGGGGCGTCGTTGACGCCGTCCCCGACCATCGCGACCGTGCGGTCCCCGCCCCGCAATGCTGCTACCGCATCCGACTTTCCTTCCGGCAGGACATTGGCAACGAAATCGTCGATGCCGAGCTTGGCCGCCGCTGCGCGGGCGCTTCCCGCATTGTCTCCGGTCAGCATCACGCTGCGTATGCCACGGCCATGCAGCGCCGCCACGGCAGCAGCGGCGGAAGCCTTGACCTCGTCGCCGAACGCCAGAAGGCCGAGAAGGCGGCGTTCGGGCGCGCGTTCCGCGACCCAGGAGACCGTCCGTCCCTCGGCTTCCAGCCTGGCCGCCTCACTCGCCAGCGGTGTCATCACGATAGCTTCGTCGTCCATCAAGCGCGTGCTGCCGAGGATCAGGTTGCGGCCGTTGACGTCTGCAGCAACCCCGCGGCCGGGCAGGCCGCGCATCCCGTTGGCGCGGGCGGGTTCGACGCCTTCCGAGCTGGCCCACGCCAAGACGGCCCGGGCGAGCGGATGCTCGCTTCCAGCCTGAAGCGCCGCGGCGAGCGCGATCAGCTCGGCGCGTTCGGCCCCCTCGGCCGGCAGTGCGGCCAGCAGCGAGGGCTTGCCCTCGGTCAGCGTGCCGGTCTTGTCGAACGCGACGATGTTGATGCGGTGCGCGGTCTCCAGCGCCTCCGCGTCCTTGATGAGGACACCGGCCCGCGCGGCAACGCCCGTGCCGGCCATGATCGCGGTCGGCGTGGCCAGGCCGAGCGCGCACGGACAGGCGATGACGAGCACCGCGACCGCGTTCAGGATCGCGACTTCCACTCCGGCGCCGGCGATCAGCCAGCCGGCGAGGGTCAGCGCGGCTATGACGAGGACGATTGGCACGAACACGGCGCTGACCTTGTCGACGAGCCGCTGGATCGGAGCCTTGGCGCCCTGCGCGCTTTCGACAAGGCGCACGATGCGAGCGAGGGTGGTCTCAGCCCCCACCGCCGTCGTCTCGACCAGGATGAGGCCGTCCGCGTTGATCGATCCGCCGGTCACTGGGTCTCCAGCGGCCTTGGCGACCGGAAGGCTCTCTCCGGTGAGCATGGATTCATCGACATGGGTTGCTCCCTCGATCAGTCGTCCATCGACGGGGATGCGCTCGCCGGGCCGGACGCGGACGCGGTCACCCGAGCGCACCTCCGCCAGGGCAATCTCTCGTTCGCTGCCGTCGGTGCCGACAACGCGAGCCTGGTCGGGCCGCAGCGCCATCAGCGCGCGGATCGCCTCTCCGGTCTGACGCTTGGCGCGGCCTTCGAGCCATTTGCCGAGCAGGATAAGGGTGATGACGACGGCCGAAGCCTCGAAGTAATAATGCGCATCCATGCCGTGCATCGGCGCGAACAGCAGCTGGTAGAGGCTGAGCCCGTAGGCGGCCGATGTGCCGATCGCGACCAACAGGTCCATGTTGCCGGTTCGGGCGCGCGCGGCCTTCCAACCCGCGCGATAGAAGCGCGCGCCCAGCCAGAACTGCACGGGCGTCGCGAGCAGCAGCTGGATCCAGCCCGGCACCGCCACCTCGATACCGAACGGGGCCAGCAGCATCGGAACGACCAGCGGCAGCGACAGCGCCGCGGCGATCAGCACGTGGCGGAGCTCTCTTGTTGCGGCTGCGTCGCGGCGGGCGTCCTCGGCGCTTCGTTCCGCCTCCGCCGATCCGGTGCGCGCGAATGCGGTGTAACCAGCGCTTTCGACGGCCTCGACCAAGACATAAGTGGGGACGCCACCCACCGTTTCGATCCGCGCCGTCTCGGCTGCCAGGTTGACACTCGCGGAGCGGACGCCGGGCACTTTCAGCAGCGCCGTCTCGACCCGGCCGACACATGAGGCGCAGGTCATGCCCGTGATCGTCAACTCGGTCGTTTGCGTCAACGGGGTGTAGCCCGCCGCAAGAACCGCATCGGCTACGGCAGCGACATCGGATCGTCCATCGACGAACTCGACGTTCGCGCGCTCCGTCGCGAGATTGACCGAGACGCCGGCGACGCCCGGCACCCCGGCGATGGCGCGCTCCACCCGCCCGACACACGTCGCGCAGGTCATGCCATCGATGGCCAGCGACAGCCTGTCTTCGCTTCTCGCCTGTGTCTGCATTGGCAGCTGCGCCGGGGCGCTCATGGTCGTCTCCACTACTGAGTCGATGGCCTTATCGTCCCTCACATCGTGTCAAGGTCAACAGCTAAATACACCCCTTGACCCTGACACAGTGTCAAACCCCACATCTGCTTCATCCACCTCATGGAAGAACGAAGATGATCGATTTCAAAGTTCAGGGAATGACCTGCGGAGGCTGTGCGCGCGGTGTGACCAGCGCGCTTCAGCGCGTCGATGCCAAGGCCGTCGTCAACGTCGACTTGGCGAGCAAGACCGTTTCGGTAAACTCGACGGCCGATGTACAGCAACTCAAGCGGGCCATAGAGAAGGCCGGCTTCGCGGTGACGCAATAGAGAGCCCTATTTTGCCTGAGGGCTTTCGGGGCGGGCGCGTAAAAGGATTGTGCGTTGATCCGCACGCGCCCGCCTCGCGATCATAAGTGCACCGGCCTGAAACGGTCATGACACCGGCTGAAGCCTCAAAAGTCCGCGTTGTTACTTTATGGGGCGGGCGCGACCTTGACGGTGCATCGCACTGTGGATCGGCGTGGAAAAGGGACCCCGGTAGCGGGGTGATCGGCGTCGAAAAGGGACCCCTCATCCCGTTGGTCTAGGCTGTTCGCTTGGCGGTGTGTCAGGCGGCGAGATCGGGATGCTGGTATTGGAGACGGTGTTGAGGATCCGGCGCGAGCACGCGTCGGGGAAGGCCATCAAGGCGATAGCGCGGGACCTGCACCTGTCGCGCAAGGTGGTGCGCAAGGCGATCCGGGCGCCGGAAGCGGACATGGGGTATCGGCGGGAGGTACAGCCGCTGCCGAAGCTGGCGCCATTTCAGGCGCGACTGGATGCGTTGCTGGAGGAAGATGAGGCACGGCCGCGGCGCGAGAAGCTGCGCCTCACGCGCATCCACGACCTGCTGCTGCGCGAGGGGTTCGACGGCTCGTACGACGCGGTGCGGCGTTATGCGGCCCGCTGGCGGCGGGCGCGACGTCGCGATGTGATGAATGCGCCGGCGTTCATCCCGCTGCTGTTCCGGCCGGGCGAGGCTTACCAGTTCGACTGGAGCCACGAGGACGTGGAGATTTCGGGCAAGCCGATGCGGGTGAAGGTCGCGCATGTCCGGCTATGCGCGTCGCGGGCAATGTATGTGCGAGCCTATCCCCGCGAGACACAGGAGATGCTGTTCGACGCGCATGCGCGGGCGTTTGCCTTCTTCGGAGGTGTGCCGACGCGCGGCATCTACGACAACATGAAGACGGCGGTCACGAGCGTGTTCACGGGCAAGGAGCGTGTCTTCAACCGGCGCTTCCTGGTCATGGCCAACCATTACATGGTCGAGCCGACCGCCTGCTCGCCGGCGTCGGGCTGGGAGAAAGGTCAGGTCGAGAACCAGGTGCAAACCGCACGCGGCCGCTTCTTCCAGCCACGCCTGCGATTTACCAGCCTCGAGGAGCTGAACGGTTGGCTGGAGGCCGAGTGTCGGCGCTGGGCAGAGTTTCACCAGCATCCCGAGCAGAAGGAACTGACGGTTGCTCAGGCCTGGGCTGCCGAGCGCAGCGTGCTCCAGCCTGTTGTCGCACCCTTCGACGGCTTTCATGAGAGCGAGCATGCGGTAAGCGGCACATGCCTCATCAGCTTCGACCGCAACCGCTACTCCGTTTCTGCCAGGGTGGTGCGACGTGCCGTTCAGGTCCGCGCCTATGCCGACCGCATCGTCGTGTGCTGCGACGGGGAAGTCGTCGCCGACCATCCCCGGTTTTTCGGCCGGGACCGTACCATCTACGACCCGTGGCATTATCTGCCGGTGTTGGCGACCAAGCCGGGCGCCCTGCGGAACGGCGCGCCGTTCCAGGGCTGGGAGCTGCCGCCTGCGCTGGCACGACTGCGGCGCAAGCTTGGCGTCGGTGACGATGCCGACCGGCGGTTCGTGCGGGTGCTGGCCGCGGTGCTCGACGACGGACTCGAGGCGGTGGAAGCGGCCGTGCGCGAAGCATTGCTGGCCGGCGTCGCCAGCGACGACGTCATCGTCAACATCCTGGCCCGCCGGCGCGAACCGCCGCGACCGCTGACTATTGTCACGCCAGAAGACCTGGCGCTGCGCCATCCGCCCCGCGCCGACTGCAACCGCTACGACAGCCTGCGAGGCCTCCATGCAGCGGCATGAGATGATGACGGCCATGACCGAGTTGGGGCTGAAGGGCATGGCTGGCGCTTTCGACGAGGCGGTCACTACCGGTCTCCAGCGCAAGCGCACGACCATGGAGGTCCTGACCGACCTGCTGCGTGCCGAGGCGACGCACCGCCATGCAGCCTCGGTCCGTTACCGGATGTCGGCCGCCAGGTTGCCCGCGGTGAAGGACCTCGACGCCTTCGTCTTCGGCGACACTCCCATCAACGAGGGACTGGTGCGCTCGCTGTACAGCGGCTCGTTTCTTCCGGGCCGACGCAACGTCGTGCTGGTCGGTGGAACGGGTACCGGCAAGACGCATCTCGCCACCGCCATCACTGCCAATGTGGTACGAGCCGGCGCCCGCGGACGCTACTTCAACACAGTGGACCTGGTGAACCGGCTCGAGGAGGAAACGCGCCTTGGCAAGCCCGGCACGCTGGCGGCCCAGCTCTCGCGCCTCGACCTCGTGGTGCTCGACGAGCTTGGCTACCTGCCGTTTGCACGCTCGGGCGGTCAAATGCTCTTCCACCTCGTCAGCAAGCTCTACGAGCAGACCTCCGTCATCGTCACCACGAACCTCGCCTTTGGCGAGTGGCCGACCGTCTTTGGCGACCCCAAGATGACCACCGCACTGCTCGACCGTATTACCCACCATTGCGACATCGTCGAAACCGGCAACGACAGCTGGCGCTTCAAACATCGAAGCTGACGCCCAGGACCACCGGCAGAGAACGCTTCGCGCTGGTTGCGCCTCCGGTCGGGCTACGCCCGCCCTACGCCGCAACCAGCGCGAACGGTGCACCCGTCATACCCGTCACGCTGCTCGACGAAGGGGGTCCCTTTTGGACGCCGATAGGGGGTCCTTTTTGGACGCCGATTGACACCGCATAGGCGCAGAGCAGCGCGAGACCGAACCAGGTCAATGCGTAGACAAGATGGTTGTTCGGGAAAGTGATCACGGTCAGACCGCCCGCCGGCCATTCGCCCGGCGCACCTGCGTCAGCATCGATGAAGTAGGGGAGGGTATTTGAAAGGTCCCGAGCCGCGGCGATCGCGACGACGTCACGAGAGAACCAACGGTCCTGCTCGGGCCGGTTCGGGCGCAAGACTCGGCCGCCGGGCTCGCTGATGCGTAACAACCCGCTGACCCGGAGGATATCGTCGGGCAGTCCGTCGGAGCGGGCGGTACGGACCGAGCGCTCGGGCGGCACGAAGCCCCGATTGACAAGGATTGTTCCTCCCTTGTCGGTGACCAGAGGCGTCATCACCCAATAGCCGTTGCCCTGCTCCGTCACGGCCTGGACCAGTGTCTCCCGGTCATGGCGGAAGCGACCGACTGCGACGACTCGGCGATACTGCCAGTCGGCCGGTGAGTAGCGTTGCCATTCGGACCGCGCAGGCGCTGCAATCGGTGGCGCATGAACCCGCTGGTCCACAGCCTCGATCAAGGCCAGCTTCCAGGTGCGACGTTCGACCTGCCAGATGCCGAGCGAGGTGAACAAGGCGATGCCGGCGAGTGCCAGACCGGCGAGAAGCCATCGCTTACGAGACTGACGTTCCTCGCCCATGTCGCAGGTGAAGGTTAGCGCACCGGTCCTATGTGGCCGCCGCCCGGCATCGGCATCATGTTGGTGTTCAGATGGAACATGACCCAAATCGAACCGCCGATCGTTATCACCACGATCACGGCGGTGAATAGGAACGCCAAGAGCGTCCAGCCACCTTCCGATCTCGTGTCGAGGTGCAGGAAGCAGACGACGTGAACGACGATCTGGACGAGCGCGAGCGCGAAGATGACAGCTGCGATCCAGCCCGGGGCAGGGCCATCCTGCGACATGACCAGCCAGAACGGTACCACCGTGAGGACGATCGCGAGGAGCGACCCGATGCGATAGCCGAGCCGGCTGCCATGCCCGTGCGTGTCGCCGTGCGCGTGGAGCGCGGCGTCGTAGGGTTCGGTACTCAACGGATCACTCCATACAGATAGACGAAGGTGAAGACCCCGATCCAAATGATGTCGAGGAAGTGCCAGAACATCGACAGGCAGATCAGCCGTCGCTTCATGGGCTGGATCAGACCGTGCTGACCGATCTGGACCAGCGAGGCGGCGATCCAGATCAGGCCCACCGTCACATGGGCGCCGTGCGTTCCCACCAGGGTGAAGAAGGCCGACAGGAAGGCGCTGCGCTGCGGCCCGGCTCCTTCGGCAATCAGGTGCGAGAACTCGTAAAGCTCGACTCCGACGAAAGCGAGCCCGAGCAGGCCCGTGATCGCCAGCCAGAAGCGGGTGGGGCCAACCCGACCAGCCTCCATGTGCGGCATGGCCTCGCCGAAAGTGATGGAAGAGGCGAGCAGGAAAGCGGTGTTGAGCGCGACGAGCTTCAGGTCGAAGATCTCGCGCGGCACCGGACCGCCCGCATAGCTGGTGCTCACCACCCCGAACATCGCGAACAGCGAGGCGAAGATGAGCGCGTCGCTCATCAGGTAGATCCAGAAGCCCAGCACGGTGGCGCCGTTGCCGCCGTGATCATGGTCTTCCTGTTCGGCAAGGTGCCAGGTGGTGCCCGTCTCCGGGGCGCTCAGTGCGTGGTCGGTCATCTCAGGCTCCAGCAGCCAGCAGCTGCCGCCGCTCGCTTTCCGTGCGGGTCACTTCTTCCGAGGGGATGAAGTAGTCGCGCTTGAAGTTGAAGGTATGGCCGACAGCGACGACCAGCAGGCCGGCGAAGCTGAGTGCAGCGAGCCACCACATGTACCAGACCATCCCGAAGCCGAGCGCGAGGGCCAGACCGGACAGGATCACGCCTGTCCCAGTGTTGCGCGGCATATGGATTGGGCGGAACCCTTCCGCGGGCCGCTCATAGCCGCGCGACTTCATGTCGTACCAGGCATCCAGGTCGTGGACGACAGGCGTGATCGCGAAGTTGTAGGCTGGCGGCGGCGAGCTGGTCGACCACTCGAGCGTACGGCCGTTCCAGGGATCACCGGTCGTGTCTGCAAGCGCTTTGCGCTTCACGAAGCCCATGACGATGCTCATCACGAAACCGAGGATGCCGACCAGAATGATGACGGCGCCGATCGCGGCGATGATGAAGTATGGTTGGATGCTCGGATCGTCGAAGTGGTGGACGCGCCGCGGCTCGCCCATCAGGCCGACGACATAGATCGGCGTCCAGGCCACCCAGTAGCCGATCACCCAGCCCCAAAAGGCGACCTTGCCCCAGAACTCGTCGAGCTTGAAGCCGAACGCCTTGGGGAACCAGTACGTCATGCCGGCGAACAGCGCGAAGACGACGCCGCCGATGATGACGTTGTGGAAGTGGGCGACGAGGAACAGCGAGTTGTGGAGGACGAAGTCGGCAGGCGGAATGGCGAGAAGCACGCCCGTCATGCCGCCGACCACGAAGGTCAGCATGAACGCAACGACCCACTGCATCGGCAGCTCGAAGCGGATATCACCCTTGTACATTGTGAACAGCCAGTTGAAAATCTTGGCCCCCGTGGGGATCGAGATCACCATCGTGGCGATACCGAAGAAGCTGTTGACCGTGGGGCCAGCGCCCATGGTGAAGAAGTGGTGCAGCCAGACCAGATAGGAGAGGATGGTGATGACCACCGTCGCGTAGACCATCGACGAGTAGCCGAAGAGCGGCTTGCCCGAGAAGGTCGCGGTGATCTCCGAGTAAATGCCGAAAGCCGGAAGAACGAGAACATAGACCTCCGGGTGACCCCAGATCCAGACCATGTTCCAGTACATCATCGGCGCGCCGCCGAGCTCGTTGGTGAAGAAGTTCGTCCCGACGTAACGGTCGAGCATCAGCAGGAAGAAGGCGGCGGTCAGCGCTGGGAAGATGGCGATGGCGAGCACGTTGCTGCACAGCGCCGTCCAGCAGAAGACCGGCATCTTCATCATCGTCATGCCCGGGGCACGCATCTTGATGACTGTCGCGACCATGTTGATGGCCGATAAGGTTGTGCCGACACCCGCTATCTGGAGCGACCATAGGTAATAGTCGACGCCGGTGTCGGGACTGTAGGCGAGCCCGGCCAGCGGCGCATAGGACAACCACCCGGTCCGGGCGAACTCACCGACGAATAGCGAGATCATCACCAGCACCGCGCCTGCTGCGGTAAGCCAGAAGCTCAGGTTGTTGAGGAACGGGAACGCGACGTCGCGCGCGCCGATTTGGAGCGGCATGACGTAGTTGATGATCCCCACGACTAGCGGGATCGCGACGAAGAAGATCATGATCGTACCGTGCGCGGTGAAGATCTGATCATAGTGGTGAGCGTTGAGATAGCCCTCGTTCGGCCCGAAGGCGATCGCCTGCTGCAGCCGCATCATGATGGCGTCGGAGAACCCCCGCAGCAGCATGATGATGCCGAGAATGATGTACATGATACCGATCTTCTTGTGATCGACGCTCGTGAACCATTCCGACCAAAGATAGCCCCAGAGGCGGAACTTCGTGACGGCCCCGACGATGCCGAGCCCGAGCAGGGACACGACGATGAAGGTGGTGAGCAGGATCGGCTCATGGATCGGGAAGGATTCCCAGGTCAGCCGACCGAAGACGGATTTGAGGATGGATTCAGACATCGTGCTTCCGTTCGCGGGGGGTCAGGCCCGCACGGCGCGCGCGGCGCCGGGGACGAGGATGGGAGAGACCGCAGACATGTCGCGGTTGCGCTGGTCGCCTGGTTTGGTCTGGCCCGGCGCGCCGGGTTTTCCGGGCTTGGTCACGTTCGGACCGGAGCCCTTGTCCTCAGGAGCCTTCTGAAGCGCCGGAACCGGCTTCTCGCCGATGATCGGTGCTGCACCACGGCCAGGCGCCATGCCGGCTCCCATTCGATGATCGTTGGGGTTGCCGCCCGCGCGGGCCATGTCGCGCGCCATCACGTCGACCATGCACGGCTTGCCCGGCTCGACGCAGCGGTTGACAATCCGATCGAAGAGGCCGGACTGGACCGAGGCGAAGCGCATCACGGGCACCTTCTCACTCGGCTTGGCCAGGTCGATGTAGTTGGCCGTCTGGAGCGCGCCGCCGCCTGCCTTGATGCCGGACACCCAGCGGGCGAAATCGTCGGGACTCCGTCCGTAGAACTTGAACCGCATGTCCGAATAGCCGCGCCCGGTATAATTGCCGGAGTATCCCTCGCTGGTGACCGGCTTGTTGATGACGGCGTTCAGCTCGGACTTCATCGTCGGCATGGCATAGATCATGCCCGCCAGCGTCGGCACGTACAGGGTGTTGAACTGGTCGGTCGAGGTGATCGAGAAATGCACCGGAACGTCGACGGGGAGCGCCAGCTCGTTCACCGTGGCGATGCCGAGGTCGGGGTAGATGAACAGCCATTTCCAGTCGAGTGCGATCGCCTGAACCTCGAGCGGCTTGGTGCCGGCGGGAACAGGGCGCCCCGGACCGAGCCGCTCGAGCGGCCGGAATGGGTCAAGCAGGTGCGTGCTGGTCCAGGTGACCGCGCTCAGCGCGATGATGATCAGAAGCGGGCAGGCCCAAATCACGAGTTCGAGCGTCGTCGAGTGGTCGAACTTGGGATCATATGTCTTGTTGGCGTTGCCGCGCCGGTACTTGCGGGCGAATACCACCGTCAGCACCATGACCGGCACGATGATGAGCATCATGACGCCTGTCGAGAACAGGATAAGGTCGCGCTGCTGGACGGCGATGTCGCCGGCCGGGTTCATGACGACCATGTCGCAGCCGCCGAGCAGCGCAGGCAGCGCGAGCATAGGCAGGCGCTTGGCCCAGCGGATGAGGTTCGGTCCTGGTCTCAGCATGCGTCCCCGCTAATCCTCCACACCTCGACCGACTTTGACCGGGGTCAAAGGTCCGTCGATTGCTTACAGTTACGGGGAGGCTATACCAACCAGGATCGGTGCGCGCCACGTGCGCAACGCTCCGCGGGCGGCTGGATGGAGGACGTTGACGGATGGTAGCCAATACTCTCGACAGGGCGAATTCGACGCCGCTGGAGCGTGACGCTCGCCTGATCAACGCCCGCGAGCACGAGGTACGGCCGGCGGATATTGCCGTGGGCGTGATCATCGGGCGCTCGACGGAGTTCTTCGACTTCTTCGTCTATGCCATCGCCTCGGTACTCGTGTTCCCGAGCCTGATCTTCCCCAACGTCAGCGCGCTCCAGGGGACGATCTACTCCTTCGCCATTTTCGCGCTTGCGTTCGTGGCCCGGCCCTTCGGCGCGTTCGCCTTCCTCTGGCTTGACCGGCGCCACGGACGCGGTGTGAAGCTGACCATCGCGATGTTCCTGCTCGGCGGCTCGACCGCCGCCATGGCCTTCCTGCCGAGCTATGGACAGGTCGGAGGGATGGCTGCCGTCCTCCTCGCCCTCTTCCGGATCGGACAAGGCGTCGCGCAGGGCGGCACCTGGGACGGCCTGCCCGCTCTCCTGTCTCTCAACGCGCCGGCCAATCGTCGTGGCTGGTTTGCGATGATCCCGCAGCTCGGCGCGCCGATCGGGCTGTTTGTGGCGGCTGCGGTGTTCGCGTTCCTGCTGACGACGCTCAAGCCTGCCGACTTCCTCGATTGGGGTTGGCGCTATCCGTTCTTCGTCGCCTTCGTCATCAACGTCGTCGCACTGTTCGCCAGGCTGCGTCTAATTTCGACGCCGGAGTTCGAGGAGCTCTTCGACAGCCGAGAGCTGCAGCCCTCGCCGGTGGGTCAGATGTTCCGCGAGGAAGGACGCACGGTCATCCTGGGCGCGTTCGCGCCGCTTGCGAGCTTCGCGCTCTTTCACCTGGTTACGGTGTTTCCGCTTTCCTGGGTCGTGCTCACGTCCGGCGAGACGGCGACACACTTTCTCGTGATCGAGATGGTCGGCGCAGCTGTCGGTCTCGTGGCGGTCGCAGCCTCGGGGATCGTCGCCGATCGCATCGGCCGGCGAACGCTTCTGGGCATCTCGGCGGCGATGATCGGCGCCTATAGCGGGTTCGCGCCGCAACTGCTCGGGCGCGGGCCCGCCGGCGAGTGGGTGTATATGCTGCTCGGCTTCGTTCTGCTGGGGCTATCCTTCGGTCAGTCGTCGGGCGCGACCAACAGCAGCTTCTCGGCGCGGCACCGCTATACGGGCGCCGGGACCACGGCGACGGCCTCCTGGTTCATCGGCGCCGCCTTCGCGCCCTTGGCGGCCCTCCTGCTCGCCAGCAACTTCGGCCTGATCTCCGTAGGTGCCTATCTCCTTTCCGGCGCCGCCTGCACGCTGGGTGCGCTCGCGCTGAACCGTGAGTGGGGACGTCGAAGCGCATGACCGGAGCAAATGCCATGGAAAGCACAACCCGCGGCCGAGCGGACACCGGGTTCAATCATCTGGTCATCCTTGCCAATCCGGCTGCTGACGGCTTCGACCACGCGATCGCGACCGCCTATTCGCAGGAGGTCGAACGACTTCACCAGTCGGTGCATGTCCGTGACCTTTACGCGCTCGGCTTCGATCCGGTGCTGCGCGCGGATGAACGGCCGACTGAGCCCGGATGGTCGCCATCGCCAGACGTGGCGGCAGAACTCGAGCTGGTCCGCCGGTGTGATATTGTGGTCTTCATCTACCCGATCTGGTTCGGCCTGCCTCCGGCCATGCTCAAGGGCTATGTCGAACGGGTACTCGGTGCCGGCTACAGCTTCCGCGATCTTCAGGTCGCGGCGGGCCAGCCGCCTGTGGCGGGCAAGCCCCTCCTGTCGTTCAGCACGTCGGGAGCATCGTTGCCGTGGCTCGACGAGCAAGGGCAGGTTCTCTCTCTCAAGGACATCTTCGACGTCTATCTCTGGCGCGGGCTCGGCATGAGCCAGGCAGACCATGTGCGGATCGACTCGGTGGTGCCCGGCATGAACGCCGCCTATGCCGCCGAGCAGCTTGAGCGTGTCCGGGCAGCAGCCGAGAAAGCCTGCGCCAATCTCGCCTCGGGCCGGTATCGCGAACAGGCTGAGGCCGCGGTTCGACGCCGCGCCGCCTCGGAGCAGGATCACGCGTCCTGAGCGAAGGCTTGAGACAAAGCGCTTTGAACTGACCGGTCGGAAAGACGTTCTGTCGGTGAGGAGCGAATCCTATGAAAGAAGTCTTCGACGAGGCATCCAAGGCGGAAGAGGTTCAGGGCGTTGTCGTTGTGACCGGCCCCGACTCGGTTGATGTCGCGATGACGCCCGCGGCGGCGCTTCGCTCTGCCGAGCGGATCAGTTCAGCGGCTGTCGAAGCGCTGATCGGTGAGAGCGGCCGGAACGCCAAGGACTCGCACTGAGCAATCAGGCGCGCAGCGCCGCTACGGGTGCATGAAGCGACCAGATCAGGCCGGACGGCAATTCCTGGATGTCGGCTTGACCCCGCAGCCGGCGCGGTGTGGCGGTGAGCAGCAGACGCTTGCCGAGACCGTCGGGCAGGGGCGACCGATGCCGCGGACCGTCGCGCTCAGCCCATTGCAGCCATAGGTAAGGCTCATCCAGCGCGCTCACCTCCCAGCGTACTTCTACATAGCCGCCCCGGACCGTCAGCGCGCCCGAACTGAGGGCATGGACTTCAAGTTCATGCAGGGCGAGCGCCAGGGCGGCGCCGTTCGCCGAGGCGATCGGAAGGGGAGGGCCCTTGATCCGGATCCGACCGGTCCCGCCCTCTGCGAGCGCGACGCGCACCAGAGTGTCGAGGTCGCTGAACTGCGCATGCGGTTGCAGCATCAGGTCGGCTATCCGGGTCAGCATAGCGACCCGTGCCGCGATCTCCCGTCCTGCTTCAAGCGCCGGGCGATCGCCGTCGAGTGCTTGGCTGATCAACGCCGATACGATGGCGAGAAGATTGCGAAGCTGATGGCGCGCCGCACCGATAGAGATAATCCCGTCGGTCGCGCCGGCAAGAGCGTCCCCTCGGCTCAATCCGAGCTTCTCCGCGGCGAGGGGAAACGGATCGCAGAGACGTTCTTCCGTGCCGTCGAGCAGCAGCAGAACGGTTTGGTCGCCATCGGCGATGATGTGCGACACTGCAGCCGGGGCGACGCTGAGCGCGCGCCCGTCCGGCGTCGTGAACACATGTAGGTCCGGCGTCTCCTGTCCGGCCGATGCAGAAGCTGAACTAGGCTTGCCGTGATGCTCGATGGCAACGCCGTCTCGATTTGAAGAGAGCGGCTTCACTCCGACCACATCCAGCGCGCTCGAGAGACGAGCCGCAAAGGCGCTGTCGCCGACTTGTGCTTTGTCGAGAAGCGCAAGTGCCCGGCGCGCAAGTTCTACAGCCGCCTTTTCTCCATCCTGGCCGATCATCGTTCTCCTCGCTTGCCGGTCCACGCACACTTAGAGCAAGGCGCGTGGCGTTAACCGGTAGCGTAGTGCTCACCTTCCGACCAACTTTGATTCCCGTCAAATGCAGCGGAGGAAAACCGTGGGAAGGAGCAGGCTGGAGGATCGCCCCGTGGACAACAAGCCCATCGATCGACAGGTGCTTCCGTTTCGCAGACGCTGGCACGTCATCGCCGAAGTCGATCTGGCACCGCTCCTGGCCGACCATGCGGCGGTCAGGCGGATGTGTCGCTCGGTCGAAGCTTTGGCCGATCGCCTTGCGGACGTGCCCGGGCCCGAGGAGCGGTATGCCGTCGCTGACCAGATCGAGCGATGCATCCGCGATCACGTGACCATCACCAGCGCGTTCCTCGAGCGCATGTTCGCCGGCCAGGACCTCGCCTTCGGCGGGGGGCTGTTGACCCGCATATTGCTCGACCAGATCGCCGACGGGGTGCACGCCGAGGACGTGATCGAGGCGTTGCGCGTCGACGTTCTCGATCCGGGAAGCGTCGAGACACTCGGCTACATGCTTCGTTGTCTATTCGATAGTTGCCGGCGTGCGCTGGACTTCGAGGAACTCGCGCTGCTGTCGCTGGGCGGACCGCGCCTGTCGCGCGACGCTCGTGAAGCGCTGGAACATGTCCTGGACACTTCTGCCGCGGGCGCAGCTGCCTAGGCCGCTGCTGCAATCGCCTCGAGCGCTGCCCGGTCGGAGATCGTCACCGCGCGCGTGCCCGGCAAGGTGATGATGCCCGAGGCTTTCAGGCGCGTCAGTTGCCGGCTCACGGTCTCGATCGTAAGACCGAGCACATCGGCCATCTGGCCACGGGTGAGCGGTAGATCGAAGGTGAGGGGGCCGCCAAGCGCAGGGCGACAACCGCCCGCTCCGACCTTCGCAGCCATTTCGAGAAGGAAGTCCGCCACCTTCTCGCTCGCCGACTTGCGTGCCAGCATCAGCATGCGCGAACGCGCCTCCTGAAGCGCGGTCAGGGTTCGCTGGAGCAGCAAGCGCTCCATGCGGGCATGATCTTCGAGCACGTGCTCGAACTGTCGTCGCGGAAAGACACACAGCTCGACGTCGGTCAGAGCCTCGACCGTATTATCGGCCTCGTCGGCGTAAGGCTGCCCGACGAAGTCGGCCGGATAGAGCAGCCCGACGATCTGCTCGCGGCCATCCGGCGTCGACGTCGCGAGCTTCAGCATGCCGCTCAGGAGGTTGGCGCAGATGACGCTTTCATCGCCGGCCCAGATGATGGTGGACCCGCGGGGGTAGCGGCGCCGCTCCCCGATCGAATTGAGCGCCCGCAGTTCACCGTCGTCGAGGCTGCCGCACAAAGCGGCGTCGCGAACCGCGCAATCCAAGCAAATGTTCGAGCTTGCCATGGGAACGATATAGCGATCACTCTCCCCGTTGTCCTCCCAGAAACCCGGTAAGCTACCGTTCGACGGACAAAGAGGCGAGCCCGAAGGCCTGAGAGGGGAGTTCCTCTCAGGCCCGCTCGCTCCTAGAGCCTGAACCCGAGGCCGACGCCGACCACGAACGGATCGAGATGGAGCTTTACCTGCTGCGTTCCGACGGCCGTGGTCTGCAGCCGGGCGGTGGTGTCGATGTCGATATATTTGACGTCGAGGTTGAGGAAGACCTTGCGGGTGAGATCGACATCCACGCCCGCCTGCGCGGCCCAGCCGAAGCTGTCATTCATGTGAACGCGGGTGGTTCCTACCGCCTTCTCGAGCCCTGCAGAGGCCTTCTCGTTCCAGAAGATCGTGTAGTTGAGGCCGGCACCGACATAGGGTCGGACGTGGCTTGCCGGCGCAAAATGGTACTGAGCCGTCAGCGTCGGCGGAAGCACCCAGGTCGAGGCGAGCCGACCGATGGATCCTGTCGTTCCGGTGCGACCGTCCGCGTGGTGCTTCGTCGTCGAGGCGATGAGTTCGAAGCCGACATGATCCGACGCCATGTAGGTCGCATCCACCTCGGGCATGAAGCTGTTGTCCACCCGGACCTTCTCGCCCGGGAAGGCGGGGAGCACGCTTCCGGAGCGCTCGTTGGGTGCGACCATGATGGCTCGCACACGCAACAGGACGTCGCCCGACCTCACGCCGGTCTGCTGGTCCGCATTCGTCTGCGCAGCCGCGGGAGTGGCTACCGCTGAAAGGGCGAGGGCGCCCGCTGCGCCGATGAACACTGTTCGCTTCATACAAACCTCCGTGGTGATGACCCACGGCTAGGAAGGGTTGAGCGGGCGAGCTTTGACCACCGTCAAAGACGATCGCGGGCGTTCATTGCACTCGGGCATGTATGTGGACCTATCATCCCGATCTTCTGGCGCGTCCGGTGCCTCGCTATACCAGCTATCCGACGGCTGCCGAGTTCACCAGCACCGTCGACGGTTCGGATCTGGCGAGCGGTCTTTCGGGCGTGCGGCCGAATGAGGACATCTCGCTTTACCTGCACATTCCATACTGCCGGGAAATCTGCTGGTATTGCGGGTGCAATACGGGAGCCGCGACGAAAGAAGCGCGGCTGACCGCCTACATCGACCGCTTGCACGACGAGGTCGACCTTGTTGCTGCCCATCGCGGCGGACGCGGACAGGTGCGGCGTATCGCGTTCGGCGGCGGGAGCCCTAACGCCATAGCACAGCAAGCGTTTTCGGCTCTGCTCCAGCACGTCAAGCGCGCCTTCGATTGTTTCGAGCCGATCGTCTCGGTAGAGCTCGATCCGCGCGGTTTCGATGAGGGATGGGCGTCGACGCTGGCTGATGCCGGGGTCCGTCGGGCCAGCCTTGGCGTTCAGACATTCGACCCGGCGATCCAGGCCGCGATCGGCCGCGTGCAGCCCCACGAACATATCGGGCGGACAGTGGAGCTTCTGCGGCAGGCCGGTATCGACAGCCTCAACTTCGACCTCATGTACGGATTGCCCGGCCAGGATGTCGCAAGCTTGGCCGGGACGCTGGAGGCTGCGCTCGCGTTCGCTCCCGACCGACTGGCCGTGTTCGGCTATGCGCATGTGCCGCAACTCATCCCCCGTCAGCGCCGCATCGACGCCTCGCGCCTGCCCGGACCCGAACAGCGGTTCCAGCAAGCAGCGTACGCCTATGAGCTGCTGCTCGGTCGCGACTACCGGGCTGTGGGCTTCGACCATTTCGCACGCGCCGAGGATCCGCTCGCGCTAGCGTCGGCAGAAGGGCGGCTGCGCCGGAACTTTCAGGGCTTCACGGACGACGCTGCGGATTATGTGCTCGGCCTCGGCTCGAGCGCGATCAGCGCTCTTCCCGACCGGCTTCTCCAGAACGAAAAGAACACGGGGCGTTGGCATCTGGCGGTCGGGGCCGGACGGCTGCCGGTCGAGCGGGGTAGCTACCGTAGCCCGGACGATCAGGCCCGTGGCCTCATTATCGAGCAGATCCTCACGCGCGGATCGGCGGACCTCACGCCCTTGCTGGACCGCGCCTGCTACCGAGCGCCCCTGCTCGACTTCGAGCGACGCGGCCTGCTCGCCTGGGAAGGGGCCCGGATCGTCCTGACGGACGGAGCGCTCCCCTATGCTCGAGCGGTCGCGGCGCGTATCGACGCTTATCGTGACCAAAGCACCGGTCGCTTCAGCAATGCCATCTGACGCTGCCCCAGCTTTCCGCGAAACGCTCCCTGCGAAGGATGTGGGAGGAGCGTTCGAGAACATGCCGTGCGACCTATGCGCTTCTTTCCAGCCTGAGAACGGTGAGGATCGGCGCGATGCCGGCCGGCGCTATGCGGTGCGCAGGGGTCAGGCCATCGGCGATATCGCGGCTACCGACAGCTGGTGCGCCAGCTTAGCGACCGGTGTCCTGCGCATCGACGCGTCGCAAGGCGCGGCGCCGCGAACGGTCGGGCTGATCTTCCCAGGACAGATCGTCGCTCATCCCTTCGACGCCGACCCGTGCGGCACGGCAGTTGTTGCCGTGACGCGCTCGAACATCTGCCTTCATGCACGCGGCGATCTGCAACACGTCACCGAGCACTATCCGAGCATCAGGCGGTTGCTCCTGCGCAGCGCATTTCAGACCCTTGCCGAAACGCGGCGGTGGATGCTCGTGATCAGCCGCCCGCGGGCGCGCGAACGGGTCGCCGCCTTTCTTGTCTCGGTTGCGGGAAGATTCCCAACCTCCGGCCACGACACCTTCGATCTCGTGCTCAGTCGTGGCCGGATCGGTGAGCTTCTCGGCCTCTCGCTCGAAACGGTCAGCCGTCAGATCCACGCTTTGGCGAAAGCGGGGCTGATTGCGCTTCCGCGTCGCCGCCATGTCCGTCTGCTGAATCGAAGCGGTCTCGAAGCCGTTGCCGGCATCACCTTCCGCCATCCCTCAGGAGCAGCTGCATGACCTCTGACGAGATCGCCCATCTACAGACACGGTCCGGCTTTCGCCTCAGCGTGCGGACGGCGTCAGCCGAAGATGAAACAAGGCTCGCGGACTTTTTCCAGCAAGTCGGCCCGGAGGATCTGCGGTTTCGCTTCCTCAGCACGGTTCGGAACGTCTCTCACGATCGGCTTGTCACGATGGTCGATCCTGATGGTCGGACCGACAGCGTCATCGCCGAGAATGAGGACGGTGAGATCGTCGCAACCGCCATACTGGCGGGCGATCAGGCCGGCGACCGCGGTGAGGTCGCCGTCAGCATCCGCAGCGACCACAAGGGCCGCGGGATCGGGTGGACGCTGTTAGACTATCTGGTCGACACGGCTCGTGCTCGGGGCTACGCGAGCATCGAGTCGATCGAAGACCGACAGAACCGCGCCGCGATTGCGCTGGAGCAGGAGATGGGATTCGTCACCGAGCCCGTCGACGGCGAGCCGACACTGATCCTGGTGCGAAAGAGCCTCAGCTAGGGCTCGGCGCTCAAGACCGACAGGCGCGTACCGGTCCCGCTGCTTGCTAAAGACTCGCGCGTGACCAGCAACGTCGCTCCCGGCTGGACGATCCCCTCGAGCTTGATGCGGAACGCATCGGGAAGGTGACCGCGGCTACGCTCCGAGTCCGTCAGCTCGCCAGCCTCCCCCAGCGCCTGGCCGGGCAGCGGCAGGCGAAGCCAATGCGGGCCTGCCTGATCAACGGATCGCAGGGTGAACGCCTCTGTCCTGGAGACGGGCGCGTCGAGCTGGATGGTGGCCGACCCGATTTCCACGCCGTTGCGCAACACGACGAGCCGCCGGTCGCGACCGCTCACGACGATCGAAAGCGGGCCTGTGGGAGAACGTTCGGGCATCCAGCGATAGCTCTTGGGCGCGGCATGACCGTCCTCCGGCACCTCGGCGAGCATGTCCGCGGGTGCAACTTCCGGCACGAGAGCATCGTCGGTGATCACGACCGTCAGACCGGGCTTGGTGGCACCGTACAGGAGCTTGCAAAGGCGAGCGGAAGCCGCACACACCCATGGCTCGCTGGATAGCCAGGCAGGGCGCCGGCGTGGAGAGCGACGCCATCCCAGGTCAACCTCTGCATGAACGGCATCGGGGCGCCGTTGTAGAGGTTGGATTTGTGGTCCACTTCCTTCTGGAGGATCGTGAAGACTCCGGTCGGCGTTTCATGGCCGGGCATGCCTGATGAGATCGTGGACACCCCGATTGGAACGCCGTTGCGATAGACGAACGCGCGCTGTGCCTTGAGGCTGACGATCATCGTGACAGGGCCGTCAGGCGCAATCTGCGGTGCCCAGAAGTATTCGCCGGGCTTCAGCTTCTCGATAGGCCCGGCGACCGGTGCCGGAGCCACGTTCTGGAGGGGGTGTGCGGCTGCGAGCAGTAGGGCAGGGATGAAGGGCAACACCACTGAGCTTTCGAGAGGGAGGGCAGTCGATCGTTGTCGCTGCGGCCACCCTGTAATCCCGACGCCCTGAACGCGAAGCCTGCGGGCGCACGGCTTTGCCGCACTACCGATTGCTGAGGTGTCTCTCGAACGCGGACTTCAAGCGGCGATCGAGAGACGATTGCGGCCCGCACCTTTCGATGCGTAGAGGGCCGCATCCGCCGCCCGCAGCGCCTCTGCGAGGCTTCGGTCCTCACGCAGGGCTGCGAGCCCGACGCTTACCGTCGTTGCCACCGAGCTCCCGTCGGGCGCGGTGACGGTTGCGGCGGCGAACTGTGCTCTCACACGCTCGCAAGCCTCCTGGGCCTCGACCTGGCTCAGGCCGTCGAAGAGCACGCCGAACTCCTCTCCGCCCAATCTGGCGACGGTGTCAGCGGACCGCACGTTCGCCTTGAGAATGGCTGCGAATGCCCGGAGCACATCGTCGCCGGTCGCGTGGCCGAAGCGGTCGTTGACTCTCTTGAAAAAATCAAGATCGAACAGCGCGAGATAGCTTCGCCCATGGCATGCAGTAACGTCGGCAATGGCGTCCTCATAGGCGGCTGTGAAGATACGACGATTCGAGAGGCCGGTGAGCGGATCCGTTGCCGCGGCACGCGCCAGGTTGAGCTCACGCGCTTTGCGCCTGGACACCTCTCGCACGACGTTGACCGTGCCGGTGACCTCGCCGTCCTCGGCGCTGATGGCGCGGGCATGGCTTTCGAACCAGGCGAGCTCGCCCGACGCCTTGTGGGCTCGGAACTCGAACATCACCGTCGCCGCCGGATCGGCCATGGCGTTTCTGTGCGCACGGATAACGCGGTCGATATCCTCGAACGCCACCACGTCACGCGCGAGACGACCGGTCACCGCTGCAGGAGAGAAGCCGGCGATCACCGAGAGAGACGGCGAGGCGAAACGGATCGTACCATCGGCGTCGACGGCCATGATGATATCGCCGCTACGGTCCGCGATGATGCGATGCAGCGCTGCGCCCTCCTGCACGGCAGAAAAAAGGAGCTTGCGCCGCTTCAACTCGGTGGCGACCGGGAGAGCGATCAGCGTCGCAAAAACCAGATAGAGTTGGAAGAGCTGGAGCTTGGTTCCGATCCCGGTGCCTGGCGGGGTTATGGGCCCGAGCCCTTCCGCCGTGCAGGCAGTGCCGACCACCGTCAACACCAGCAGAGAGATAGCCGCGCCGAGGCGACCGATCCGAAAGACCATCAGCAGCAGGGGAACGAACGGCACGTACAGAAGAGGGTAACGGCTCGCAAAAACGAGCTCGTGACGGCGACCATCAAAGCTGTCAGCGCACCCGCTTCGATCAACTCGCGCCGATCAACCTTGCGTACCCATCCGCTGATATCGCCTCCGACCGCCAGCTTCACGATCGGCATAACGGTCAAGGTCCCGAGCGCATGGGCGCAGAACCAGCCGATCATGTTATGGGTGATCGGAACACCAGCGGCGTAGTGTGCCAGGGCGCCTGCGGGGAGTGCCGTCAGGCCGGGAACGAGGATCCCTGCGACCACGATCAGCGTGCCGAGCTCTCGCACCGATGTCAGATGACCCGGCTCCGGTTCGAGGCGCCGCATGAGCCATGCGATCGCGCTGCCCTCGAAAACATTGATCGCGGCCATCGGCAGCGCCACGGCAGCGCCCAGCCCCTGGAGCGAGGTGGCAAGCGCGCTCGCTGCGGCGCAAACAACCATTCTCAGGGTCCAGGAGCGTTCCGGTCGATAACGAAGATCGACCGCCAGAATCGGCGTGGCGATCCATAGAAGGGCGACCCCGCCATCGAGGCGCGTATAGCGGACGGCGAGCAGAGCGGCAGCGAAGTAGCTCAGTCCCAGCAGCAAGGCCTGGGGGAACTCGATACGCCAGTGATGAAGAAGATCCCTGAACCGTGACATGACCAGAAACTAGGCCACAATGGTTTACAGATACCTGCCGAAGGGGTGATTAAGCGGAGGCGACGGGCCGCGGGTTGGATGGCCTGACGAACCTCGGCAAGCGCTGAACAAGGGCATCAACCGGTGCAGGTCGGGTGCGTTGCCGGAATGCGCGCCCCACCGGCTCACCAGAACGCCACGCATGCGACGCTGGTCCTGCGTTCCGGTCGTGTCACATCAGCGAAGTCGTTCATCCTTTTCCTGACCGGGAGCGAACACCGCAGTAAGAGCTTGACCCTGACACAATGTCAGACCTTACATGTCCTCGGGTCGATGGAGCCACGTGATGAACGACCCGCATTCTGACACCTCGGAGGGCGGCTGCGGTTGCTCAGGCAAGCCCGCTGTCGCGCTCGGTACTCCGTCCTGCTGCTCGGCATTTCTGGCTGCACAGACGACCCTTGCTGATCGTCGCGGTCACCAACACGTCAAGGGTGATGCGTGCTGCGGAAGCGGCGACACCGCTGCCGAGGTCGGCGATAAAGCGAAAGATCTTGTCTGCGGCATGACGGTCGACCCCGCAACGACGCGCCACCATGCCGAGCATGGACGGCACGCCTATCACTTCTGCAGCGCCGGATGCCGGACCAAGTTCATCGCTAACCCACAAGCCTATCTCGGCGACACAGAGCCCCCTAAGCCGAACGTGACGCCGGGTGCGATCTGGACGTGTCCGATGCACCCGCACATCCGCCAGGATGGTCCGGGAACCTGTCCTATCTGCGGCATGGCGCTCGAACCTGAAGAGCCGTCGCTCGATGATGCTCCCAACCCCGAGCTGGTCGATTTCACGCGCCGGCTGTGGGTCGCCGGCGTGCTCACGATCCCGCTGCTCGTCGTCTCGATGCTCGCCGAAATGCTCGGGGTTCACGTCGTCAGCGCCACGGCTTCCCCCTGGGTCCAGTTCGCGCTCACCGCGCCGATCGTGCTGTGGGCGGGATCGCCGTTCTTCGTCCGGGGGTGGCAGTCGATCCGCACCCGCCACCTCAATATGTTCACCCTCATCGCTATCGGTGTGGGCGCGGGTTTCCTCTACAGCTTGGTCGCGACGGTCGCGCCGGGTATCTTCCCCACCGCCTTCCGCACGCATGGCGGGATGGTGCCGGTCTATTATGAGGCGGCCGGCGTCGTCGTTGGGCTTGTGCTTGTGGGGCAGGTCTTGGAGCTGCGCGCCCGAGCGGCGACAGGCCGCGCCATTCGCGCGCTAATGGACCTCGCGCCCAAAACCGCGTGCCGCCTCCGCCCGGACGGCTCGGAAGAAGAGGTTCCGCTGGCCGATGTGGCCGTGGGCGATCGACTGCGCGTTCACCCCGGCGAAGCGCTGCCGGTTGATGGCGTCGTGGTCGAGGGCCGCTCCTCGGTCGATGAGTCCATGCTCACCGGGGAGCCCGCGCCGATCCCCAAGGAAACCGGTGCGGCCGTCACCGGGGGAACCGTCAACGGCACAGGAAGCCTGGTCATGGAAGCCTACGCAGTCGGCTCCGACACGATGCTCGCGCGCATCGTCCGCATGGTGGCGGAAGCGCAGCGTAGCCGCGCGCCTATTCAGGCGCTCGCGGATCGCGTCTCGGGCTGGTTCGTGCCGCTGGTGCTGCTGATCTCGGCCGTCACTTTCCTCGTGTGGATGCTTGTCGGCCCCGAGCCCCGCCTGGGCCATGCCCTCCTCAATGCAATTGCGGTCCTAGTGATCGCCTGCCCCTGCGCGCTCGGGCTCGCCACGCCCATGTCGATCATGGTGGCGACGGGCCGCGGCGCGCACGCCGGCGTTCTGGTCAAGAGCGCGGAAGCTTTACAGGCTTTCGAGAAGGTCGAGACGCTGGTGATCGACAAGACGGGCACGCTCACCGAAGGCAAGCCCAAGCTGGTAGCGATCGAGGTAGTCAACGGCGCCGACGAACGCGAGCTGCTGGCGCTCGCGGCCGCAGTCGAGGCGCAATCGGAACATCCGCTCGCCCACGCGATCGTGACCGGCGCGAGCGCGAAGGGATTGCAGCTCGGCCGGGTCGAGGGCTTCGCTTCGCAAACCGGCCTTGGTGTCAGCGCCACGGTGAACGGCCGCCAGGTCGTGATTGGCAACGCCGCGCAAATGCGACGAGTAGGGGCCAATCCCGTACCGATCGAAGCCTTGGCCGATCGTCGCCGGCGCGAAGGCGCCGGAGTCATGCTGGTGGCGATCGACAGCACGCTCGCCGGTCTCATCGCGGTGGCCGATCCGGTGCGGCCTTCCGCCCGCGACGCGATTGCGGCGCTCCGGCGCGAAGGGCTGCGGGTCGTCATGCTCACCGGCGACAATGTCACTACGGCCGATGCGGTCGCGCGCGCCGTGGGCGGCTTGGACGATGTGCGCGCCGATCTGAGGCCAGAGGACAAGGCCCGGATCGTGGCGGAGCTGAAGGCGAAGGGCGCTCGGGTCGCGATGGCCGGCGACGGGATCAACGATGCCCCTGCTCTCGCTGCTGCCGACGTAGGCTTGGCGATGGGCACGGGAACCGACGTGGCGATCGAGAGCGCTGGCATGACGCTTACGCGGGGCGATCTGTCGGCGATCGTGCGGGCGCGGCGCTTGGCGCACGCCACGATGCGTAACATCCGCCAGAATCTGTTCTTCTCGTTCCTGTTCAACGGGATCGGAGTACCGATCGCGGCGGGGGTTCTCTACCCCGTAGCGGGCATCCTGCTCTCACCGATGATCGCCGGCGCGGCGATGGCGCTCTCGTCGTTCACCGTCGTCCTGAACGCGCTGCGGCTCAACGGCGTGAAGCTGTGAACATCGGGGCGGCCTCGGATGCGAGCGGCGTATCGCAACGCATGATCCGGCACTATGAGAAGATCGGCCTGGTGCCCGCGCCGCCCCGACGCGGGAGCTACCGCGACTATAGCGGCGGTGACGTTCACCGGCTGCGATTTATCGCTAACGCGCGCGATCTCGGATTTCCGATCGAGGAAATTCGAACGCTGCTTGGCCTCTGGTCCGATCGGGAGCGGTCCAGCGCCGAAGTAAAGGCACTGGCGGAAGCGCGGGCGGCTGAACTCGGCCGTAAAGTGCGCGCCCTAGAAGCCATGCGGCGCACGCTGACCGATCTGGCGGGAACCTGCCACGGAGATGATCGGCCCGAATGTCCGATCATCGAGCGGCTTGCCAGGTAGGCACACCGAGCACCGATATACAGGCGACGTCCGTGATCGCGAGATCCGAACGCCCTCTTGATGGCCCGACCGGAGGGCTATGACTTTGACGGGCGTCAATTCGAGGGTGGCGGAGCCGTGCGATCTGCTTCGTTTAAGGATTGTAACACGTGATTCATGACATTCTGATCGTGGGCGGCGGCCCTGCCGGACTTGCCTTTGCGCGGGCGCTGGATGGCACCGGGCTCAGCATCGGCCTGGTCGAGCGGCAGCCGGCGGATCTGCTCGCCTCGCCGCCGGTCGACGGGCGGGAGATTGCGCTGACGCATCGGTCCGTGGCGACCCTGACCCGGCTTGGCGCCTGGGCGCATCTCGGACCCGAGGATATCTCCCCCTTGCGCGAGGCGCAGGTGCTGAACGGCGCATCGCGCTTTACGCTCGCCTTCAACACGGCGGGGACGGGAGAAGATCGGCTCGGCCAACTGGTTCCGAACCACCGCATCCGTCAGGCGCTGTTTCGCGCGATTGACGGCCAGCCGGGGCTGGACCTGATCACCGGAACGGGCGTGGCGTCAGTCGGCACGGATCGGGCCGGCGCACGGGTGAGGCTCGCTGACGGGCGCGTGCTCGACGCGCGGCTGCTGGTCGCGGCAGATTCGCGCTTCTCGGCGGTCCGAGAGCAACTCGGCATCGCCGCGGAGGTCAATCGGCTCGGGCGGTCGATGATGGTCTGCCGCGTCGCGCATGAGGGCGATCACCGGAGCATTGCGACCGAGTGGTTCGACCATGGCCAGACGATCGCCATGCTGCCGCTCAATGGCCGGCAGTCCTCGGCCGTGCTGACCCTGAGTTCAGGCCAGATCGAGCAGCTGGCGGCGCTGAACCCCGGAGCGCTCGGGGCCGAAATTACGCGCCGCTACGATGCGCGTCTGGGAGAGATGCAGGTGGTGGAGGGGCCGCATGTCTATCCGCTCGCGACCACCTATGCCCGGCACTTCGCCGCGACCCGCGCCGCGCTGATCGGTGACGCGGCCGTCGGCATGCACCCGGTCACCGCGCACGGTTTCAACCTGGGGCTGCAAGGCGCGACGACGTTGGCGGGACTGGTAGCTGACGCGGCGGCCAGGGGCGGCGACATTGCCTCCTCGCTGCTGCTGCGGCGGTTCGAAGCGACGCACCGGCTCGAGAGCCGGCCCATCTACGCTGCGACCAATCTGCTCGTCGGCCTCTACACCGATGAACGCCCCGCCGCGCGGATCGCACGCCGCGCCACGCTGAGGGCGGGTGCCCGCTTGCCGATGGTCCGCCAGACCATCAGCCGCTTCCTGATGCAGCACTGACCACGAGACGAGACCTTTCATGACGACCAGCCGTATTGCCGCCGCTGCCCTTCGCTCCCGAATCATGAGCGCCGAGGACGCCGCGGCGCTCATCACGTCGGGCAGCACGGTGGGGATGAGCGGCTTCACCGGCTCCGGCTATCCCAAGGCGGTACCGCTCGCGCTCGCTGCCCGGATCGAGGCGGAGCATGCCGCAGGCCGCGCCTTTCGCGTCCGCGTCTGGACCGGTGCCTCCACCGGGCCCGAGCTGGACGGGGCGCTGGCCAAGGCGGACGGGATCGAGTTCCGGCTTCCCTACAACTCCGATCCGCTCGCCCGCGAGAAGATCAATCGCGGCGAGATGGAATATTTCGACATGCACCTCAGCCAGGTCGCGCCCATGGCGTGGCAGGGGTTCCTAGGGCCGCTCGACACGGCCGTGATCGAAGTGACGGGTGTTCGTGAGGACGGATCGCTTATCCCCTCCTCGTCGGTCGGCAACAACAAGACGTGGCTGGACCGGGCGAGCAAGGTCATCCTGGAGGTGAACCGCTGGCAGAATGCGGCGCTGGAGGGGATGCACGACATCTATTATGGCACCCGCCTGCCGCCCCATCGCGTGCCGATCCCGCTGGTTCGGCCGGATGACCGGATCGGCCAGTCTTACCTCGCCTGCGACCCCGACAAGATCGTCGCGATCGTGGAGACGGACGCGCCGGACCGGAACCTGCCCTTTGCCGCGCCCGATGAGTCCGCACAGGCGATCGCGGGGCACCTGATGGAGTTCTTCCGCCATGAGGTGGCCATCGGGCGGCTGCCGGCCTCGCTGCTGCCGATCCAGTCGGGTGTCGGCAACATCGCCAACGCGGTGCTGACCGGGCTGGTCGACAGCCCGTTCGAGGACCTGACCGCCTATACCGAGGTGATCCAGGACGGGATGCTGGACCTGCTCGACGCGGGCAAGCTGCGCATGGCCTCGGCTACCGCCTTCTCCCTGTCGCCCGAAGCCGCCGCGCGGATCAACGCGAACATGGGCGCTTATCGCAGCCGTATGATCCTGCGCCCGCAGGAGATCAGCAACCACCCCGAACTGATCCGGCGGCTGGGCTGCATCGCCATGAACGGGCTGATCGAGGCAGACATCTACGGCAATGTGAACTCGACCCACGTCATGGGATCGCGAATTCAGAACGGGATCGGGGGCTCGGGCGATTTCGCGCGCAACGCCTATGTTTCGATCTTCATGACCCCGTCCACCGCGAAAGGGGGCAGGATCTCCGCCATCGTGCCCCAGGCGGCGCATGTCGATCATATCGCGCAGGACGTGCAGGTGATCGTGACGGAGCAGGGCCTGGCCGACCTGCGCGGTCTCAGCCCCAAGCAGCGGGCGAAGCTGATCATCGAGCGCTGCGCCCACCCAAGCTACCGGCCGATGCTGGAGGATTATTATGCGCGGGCGCGGGCCGGCTCCTATGGCCAGCAATCGCCCTCGCTGCCGGGCGAGGCGCTGAGCTGGCATCAGCGGTTCATCGAGACGGGGTCCATGCTGCCATGAGCGACGAAGAAACCGGCTCGGGCGAGGCGAACAAGGCCTCGCTCTTCGACCGTATCGGCGGCGAGGACGGCGTGCGCGCCGTCGTGGAGCGCTTCTACGATCTGATGGAGCATGAGCCGGCCTATGACGAACTGCGTGCGATGCACGAGGCGGACCTGCTACCCATGCGCATCTCGCTGACCGAGTTTCTGTCGGCATGGCTCGGCGGCCCTCGCACCTGGTTCGAATCTCGCCCAGGCACCTGCATCATGTCTATGCATCGTAACATCGCCGTGTCGAAGACGACGGCGGCCCAGTGGGTTCAGGCGATGAGCCGTGCGATGGCGGAAGCGCGGATCGAGCCCGCCCTCGGTACGCAGATGCAGCAAGCCTTTCTCCGAATGGCCGGCGCGATGATTCCGCGCTGATACCCTGCTTTCGCCAGCAAGTGCCGGTTTGACCGGCGTCAAACGACCGGGCCGTCTTCTCAGCTAGAACTTGCTGCGAATTGGACGGACAAACGAGAATGAGCAAAGCGGCAGCGGCACAGCCGTCATTCTGGAAGCGTTCACACCATCTCGATCGCATGACGTTGCGCGAGCTCGTGGCTGCATACTTCCAGCACTACACGATCCTTTCCTATCTGGCGCTCCTGGCCGGGTCGATCATGCTTTTCGTGCTGCATCCAGCGTCAGCGATCCAGGCCGCGGGCATCGTCGTGCTGATCGCGTTGGCCTATCCGCTGGTGTGGTACGGGCTCCATCGTTGGGTACTGCACTGCCACTGGATGTTCAAGGTGCCGGCGCTGGCCGCGGTCTGGAAGCGCATTCATTATGATCACCACCAGGATCCGAACCACCTCGAAGTGCTGTTCGGCGCGCTATACACGACACTGCCGACTTTGCTGATCGTGTCGGCACTTCCCGGATGGCTGATCGGCGGTACCGGCGGTGCGGCTGCCGGGTTTGCTACGGGTCTGCTGTGCACCTGTTTCTACGAATTCTTCCACTGCATCCAGCATCTTGCCTACAAGCCCCGTCTGCAATGGCTGGCGACAATGAAGGTGCGGCACATGGAACATCATTTCCATGACGAGACCGGCAACTTCGGCATCACGAATTTCGTTTGGGATCGTCTGTTCGGAACGCTGTACACGCGCGCTGACCGCGCGGCAAAGAGTCCGACCGTCTTTAACCTCGGCTACACCGCGGAAGTCGCAGCGATCCACCCGAAAGTGGCAGAGCTCTCCGGAGGAGTCGCGACGGGCCATCCGCGGAAGAGGAACTGAGCCGCGTGACTGAGGCCTGAGCGCGCAAGGAGGGAGTCGGCCCGTGCCGGCTGAGCAAGGTCGGGCAAGAGGTATGGGCGGTCGCTCGCCCCCACACGACACGGAGGTCTGCATGAGCTACAAGTCCGTCCTGGTCCACGTGGGTCCCGAGCCACCGAGCGCGGCGTCGCTTGCTGCAGCCGAGCAGCTTGCCCGACAATTCGATGCGACCCTTATCGGCGTTGCGGCTGAAGCGCTCGAACCGCCGGCGACGGGGTTCGAGGACGGTCTGCTCCTGCAGACGCTTCGAGAACAGGTCGAAGCGGATCTCGCGACCGCCGGTCAACGCTTCCAGGATGCCGTCGCCGAGAGCGGGTTGCAGACGAAGTGGCTTGCCATCCCCAGCGCGCCGGACCGAGTCATGGCGCTTCATGCGCGCGGCGCCGACATCATCGTCGCCAGTCGTCCTGCGGACGGCTTCGGATCGTCGCTACTCCCGTCGATCGCATCCTTGGTCCTCGATACGGCGACGCCGGTTCTGGTCACGCCGAGTCATGACCATCGGGAGCTCAAAGCCCAGCGTATCATCGTCGGGTGGAAAGACACGCGCGAGACACGTCGTGCGGTCACCGACGCGCTGCCGTTCCTGCTTGCGGCAGACCAGGTCATCGTGGCGGCGATCTGCAGGGAAGGCCGGTCGGACGAGGCCACCGGTCTGGAGGAGATCGTCGGGCGTCTCGAGCGACACGGGGTGCGCGCGGAAGGGAAGCTGGTGCCGCGCAGACAAAGGACCGTGGCTGATGACCTGGAAGAGGTCGCGCACGAGCATGCGGCTGATCTTCTCGTCCTCGGCGCCTATGGTCATAGCAGGTTGCGCGAGTGGGTCTTGGGCGGCGTCACGCAGGGTCTCATCGACCGTTTCTCGAGGTACCTCCTGTTCAGCCACTAGGAGGTCTTCTCCACCGTTAACCTTGCGAGTGAGATCGCGATGAGAGGTTTTTCATGACCAAGATGAAAGCTGCCGTAGCGCGCGCCTTCAAGGCGCCTCTCCTGATCGAAGAGGTCGATGTGCCGGCGCCCGGACCCGGTGAACTGCTCGTCAAGATTGAGGCGACCGGTGTCTGCCACACCGACCTCCATGCCGTCGATGGCGACTGGCCGGTGAAGCCGACCCTCCCTTTAATCCCTGGCCATGAAGGCGTCGGCTACGTCGCCGCGGTCGGCACCGGCGTCGCCGACATCAAGGAAGGAGATGCTGTCGGGATACCTTGGCTACACGATGCCTGCGGTCAGTGCGAATATTGTCAGACCGGCTGGGAGACGTTGTGCGAACACCAGCATAACAGCGGCTACAGCGTGAATGGCACCTACGCCGAATATGCTCTCGCCAGCGCACCGTACGTCGGCCACCTCCCGCCTGATCCGGATTTCGCCGCATTGGCGCCGATCTTGTGTGCGGGCGTGACGACGTACAAAGGGCTCAAGGAGACGGAGGCGCGACCCGGGGAATGGGTCGTGATTTCGGGCGTCGGCGGGCTCGGGCATGTCGCCGTGCAATATGCCAAGGCGATGGGGTTTCACGTCGCGGCCCTCGATGTCTCCGCCGACAAGCTCGCGCTTGCGCGGGAGCTCGGTGCCGATCTGGCGTTCGACTGCTCCGAAGGCGACGGCGTTGAAAAGCTGTTGCGCGCAACGGGAGGCGGCGCCCACGGCGTGCTCGTGACCGCAGTCTCGCCAGCCGCGTTCAGCCAGGCGATCGCGTGCACCCGCCGCCGCGGAACGATCGCTTTGGTGGGGCTGCCGCCGGGCGACTTCCCGACCCCGATCTTCGATGTCGTGCTGAAGCGGATCACCGTGAGAGGATCGATCGTCGGCACCCGCCGCGATCTGGCAGAGGCGCTATCTTTCGTGGCCGATGGGAAGGTCCGTACGTCCGTAATCGAGGAGCCGCTCGCGGCCGTGAACGACGTGTTCGACCGCTTACGTCAGGGCCGGATCGAGGGCAGGGCAGTCTTGCGCCCCTGATCGCGCGGTTTCCGCGGGCTCAAGCAGCGGGGCTGCGGCAGGCCGTCTAGGCTGCGCCAAAACGCTCTCTCGAGCTCACGTCGGTGAAGGCGCGATTGTCGTTGACGTCAGCGTAGGGAAGCGCCTTTCCAGCTGCCGCATTGCGCGGTTGACGGCCGACTTTCCTGTCCACGAGGTCCGCCAGCGAGTAGTCGCCGAGGACGCTCCAGAACGCCGCCATCGCCTCGTCGAGGATCGGCTCGAGGCGGCAGCGGGCGATCAGTCGGCAGCCTAAACAATCGACCAGCGGACACGAGGGCTCCGTGGCGCGGATCACATCCTTGAGCTTGATTGTTTCAGCGGTCCGCGCAAGCGAGATCCCGCCGCCGCGGCCACGTGCAGCTGCGATGAACCCGCGGACCGTCAGCAGGTTCGCGATCTTCATCAGGTGGGTGCGCGATATGCCCTGCGCTTCTGCCACCTCCGCGATCGACACCCGGCGACCGACCGCGGCGAGATAGATGAGCAGGCGCAATGCATAGTCGGTCTGCTTGGTCAGTTGCACCGCGCGACGATCTCCTTGCCTGCACTACCTCATGCAACCGCCTTCCAGGCACGAGTTTGACGCCGGTCAAAGTGCCGTCTGCAGCGGCGCTTAAAGTGGAGTTCAGAGTTCATCTTTGGCGAAGGGCCGTGCCATGTACTGCGTGCAATGCGAACAATCGAACAAAGGCGGATGTGCGGCCAAGGTAGGATCCTGCGGCAAGAGCGCGACCGTCGCCGACCTGCAGGACGTCCTGCTCCGCCTTATGCAGGGTGTCTCCGTCTACGCGGATCGTGCAGCGCGCGTCGGCGGCTATGATCGCCGGGTCAACGCGTTCACGCCACACGCCTGGTTCACCACGCTCACGAACGTCAATTTCGACGACAACCGCTTCGTCGCGTTGATCGCGGAGGCTTTGCGGATGCGTAACTCGGCGCGAGACCTTGCAACCCGCATGGGCGCTGACCTCACGGACCTGCCCGAGCCCGCCACGTGGCAGCCCGGCACCACAGCTTCCGAGCTGGCGGCGGCGGCTCCGTTCGCCGCGATCCAGCGGTTCATGGACCGCGATGGGCCCAGCATCGTCGGCCTGCGTAACCTTATCCTTTACGGGCTCAAGGGTACCGCTGCCTATAGCGAGCATGCGCGCGTGCTCGGCACCGAAGAGCAGGCAGTCAGCGCCGAGTTTCACCGGATCAGCGCGTTTCTCGCTTCCGACCCGACCGACATGGATGCGCTCCTGCGCGAAGCGTTGGCGCTTGGAGCGCTCAATCTCAAGGTGATGGAACTGCTCGATGCGGCCAACACCGGGCGGTTCGGGCACCCCGAAGTCACCATGGTGCGCATGACACCCAAGGCGGGCAAGGCGTTGCTCGTATCCGGCCACGACATGGGGGACCTCGAGACCATTCTGCTGCAGACCGAGGGCACGGGCGTCAACGTCTATACGCACGGGGAGCTTCTGCCGGCAAACGCATATCCAAGGCTCAAGAGGTTCCCGCATCTCGCCGGCAACTATGGCGGCGCCTGGCAGGACCAGCAGAAGGACTTCGCCGCTTTCCCGGGCGCGATCGTGATGACGTCCAACTGCCTGATCAACCCGAACCTCAAGGGCTATGCGGATCGGCTGTTCACGGCGGGGCCGGTGGGCTGGAACGGTATCGCACACGTAAGCGATCACGATTTCAGCCCTGCCATTACCCGTGCGCTGGCGCTTCCCGGCTTTCTGGAGAATGCGGTCGAGCGGACGATCCCGATCGGCTTCGCGCGCAACACCGTGATGGGTGTCGCCGATACGCTGCTCGGCATGATCCGGAAGGGCGATGTCCGCAATCTGTTCCTGATCGGCGGTTGCGATGGGGCCCGGCCCGGTCGCAACTACTTCCATGATCTCGCCGTCCACACTCCACAGGACAGCCTGATCCTCACTCTGGGTTGCGGGAAGTTCCGGTTCAACGGCGAGGACCTCGGCACCATCAACGGCGTGCCGCGGGTGCTCGACGTTGGGCAGTGCAACGATGCCTATAGCGCGATCCGCATCGCGACCGCTGTCGCCGATGCGCTCGGCTGCGGTGTCAACGACCTTCCGCTGCACTATGCGATCAGCTGGTTCGAGCAGAAGGCGACCGCGGTCCTGCTGACGATGCTGCATCTGGGTCTTCGCCGCATCCACCTCGGACCGACCTTGCCGCAATTCCTTACGCCCGACGTATTGAACGTGCTGATCGAAAAGTTCGACATCCGTCCCACCGGCGACGCACAGCAGGACCTGGAGGCGATGCTTCAGGCCGCCTGACAGTTCCCAGGACCGGGCATCGGCGGGTGACCTTCTGCCGTGCCCGCTTCGATGTCCCTCGCAGCACAGGCGGTCAGCTGGTGCTATGATCGCCTCGCGTGAGCAATGGCCGACCTGGAGAACGCAGCTCGCGCGGCAATCGTCAACGAGGAGGAGCGCGTGGTTCAGCTGGGGATTGCAACGGCGATGGTCGCCATCACAGTCGTCATGCACCTCGCGGGCCTTGCCCTCCTCGTCGCGCTGCTGCGTGGACATCGGCGCCGCTTCGGCGAGCGCTTCCGCGAGTGGTCGCAATTGGCGGCGATCTTGGGTGCCGCCTTTGGGCTTTTCGCGCTGCACACCGCGGAGATCTGGGCCTACGCTCTCCTGTATGCACGCTATGCCGGGTTGATCAACTTTGATGATGCTCTGTACTTTTCGACCGCCACCTACACCACGCTCGGGACGGCTGATCTTGCGCTTCCGAGCGCCTGGAGGCTCGTCGGTGCGATTGAGAGCGCCAACGGCATCATCTTGTTGGGCTGGTCGACCGCCTTCTTCGTTTCGGTGATTAATCGGATCAGGCTGTTCGAACAGGAGGCGAGAGGAAGCGGCTGATGCGCCCTCTCTTACCCAAACCTTCGAAGACCATCATGGTCGAACTCGATCTTCAAGAAGACGACCTTCAGCGTGTCGTTCACGCGTTTTACGCGCAAGTGCGAACGGACTCCCAGCTGCAACGCGTCTTCAATGGAGCCATCGGCGACTGATCCGACATTTTCAAGGAGCTTTGCGACTTCTGGTCATCGGTGATGCTGACAAGCCGGTCGCTCCAAAGGGCATCCCAGGGCTGTGCACCTCCGGCACGCTGAGGCCATGGCGACGTCCGCATTTGCACGCCTGGCTGCGACTGTGGGAGGAGACACCAACGAGATGCTCGCACCTGAGCAGGAATCAGCGCTGCAGGACAATGCGGCGCGGATCGCCGAGAGCCTCGCGCTCGGGATAGGTTCCAGCGTGGCGACGTTCCTGGCGCAGGCGTCAGGCCGGTAGCCTGCGCGCATACCTAAGCCTCGAGGAGCAGTGCGCATTTGCGGACAGGCCGTACATGGAATGCAACTCGGCACTAACCCATCAGCGTCGAACCGGTGGGAAGGTACCACAAGGTAGCCATTCCTGTGGTACCATACGATACGCACACCTGAGTGGAACTTGACCACCTTCGCCGGTAGGCCCGAACGCATCACAGCCTCTACCGCGCGGCAAGCGGTCGATGGCGTCGAAGCTGTCGTGTCCGGGAATCCAAGGGTGGGATCATAAATTCGCTTGCTCGTCGGCCGACAGATCCGCGTCCGGGCTGTAATAGAGCGACGCACATTCCTCAGCGAGGCAACCGCCCTCGATTTCGATGTCGTCCCGATAGGCATCGCCGATGAAGGCCAGCGTGTCGACGTGCTTCGCCTCAAAGTACATGGGGTGCACGTCCTCGCGCCCCGCGCCATAGACGACTCGGCCTACCTTCGACCAGATGGATGCCATGGTGCACATGCCGCAGGGCTGGAGCGTCGAGTAGAGCGTGGCGCCTCTCAGCTCCATCTCGCCGGTGGTCTCGCACGCGCGGCGGATCGCCATCATCTCCGCATGAGCCGTGGCATCCGGGAGCTCTTGGGTCTGATTGCGCTCGGCCGCGATGACTTCGCCATCCAGGACGATCACGCAGCCGAGCGGCGAGGTTGACGGATCCGACCCCTTGGAGCGCGCGACCTCAAGCGCCACGCGCATGTACGTCTCATCAGCGCCGACACACATTCTCTTCCTCCATCCGGTCGAACAACCGAACGCCTGCGGACGCGATCGGCTTCTCATGCGGCGAGGCAGATCGGCGACAATCTTAATTTCGGGCCTGAGGCCCGCTTACGAACGGCATTCGCTCGTTTGACTGCTCGCCAGCACGCCCAAATGGATACAGGCCACGCTGGCCCGCGAAAGCATCCGCTGGCCGGCACCGCTCCGCGCGCGGGTCTTGGCGCATCATCGGCTGGCGGGCCTGGACGTCGAGGACATTCTGGAGCAGTTTCGCGCGTGGCTTGTTGAGCGGGAGCAGCGCTTGCGTGAACGAACATCGCTGATCGGGTAAGGGCGCAACAAGCTCCTAAACACCTAACCTGTAGAGCAAATCTGTGTTGCTGCCGGTTAGAAAAGACACATTCTTCGCCAATTAGAAATGACACACGGTTGTTAGCAGCG
>NZ_JBHUFC010000009.1:0-5802 GCF_042681125.1 Sphingomonas floccifaciens
CTCGTCATCGGACCCGGCAACTGACAAATAGCGCGATCAGAACGCCGCCATTTAGCGCGAGCGTTTACACCGAAGATCAGCGCCAAGTTCACCCCGATCCCCGAAATCTCGTTCCGTGGGTCGTACTCGGAAGGCTTCCGTACGCCGACCTTCGCCGAGATCGATCCGCGCAGCTCCTTCTCGGGCTTCGTCGGCTACACGCCGAACGCGGACTTCCGTGCGGCGCACCCGAACAATGCCGGTTACACTGCCAACTATTCGGTCGGTCGTGGCTATGTCGGCAATCCGAACATTCAGCCGGAAACCTCGCGCAGCTTCACGGTCGGTGCGATCGTTCAGCCGGCGCCGTGGTTCAGCTTCACCGCGGACTATTTCAACGTGAAGAAGTCGGGGCTGATCACGGCGGGTTCGCTCGCGGGTGAGGCGATCAACGCCTATTACTCGGTGGCGAACCAGACCTTCGCCTCGGCAGCGGCCGCATCGGCGGCGGGCTGTGCCAAGCTGGCGGCGGTCGGTGCGGGCTATTCGTGCAACGTCATCGACGGTGCCGATCCCTTCGCGCTCAACGCCCTGCCGCGTCTGCTGGTGCTCAACGCGCCGTATGTGAACGTCAACTATGACGTGACGACCGGTGTGCAGTTCACCGCGAACGTCCAGGCGCCGATCAGCGAGGGGCTGCGCTTCGAAAGCCGCCTCGACCTGCAGGGGACGCTCAAGTTCGACCGTCACCTCGACAACGGCTCGGTCCAGCGCTTCGCCGGTTCGGTCGGCCCGGCCGACCTGTCGTCGGGCGGTGGTACGCCGAAGTGGCGCGGCAACTGGCAGAACACGATCCTGACGGAAAACTTCTCGCTGAGCGCGACGACCTACTTCGTCGGCGCAATGCGCGCAGTCGCCACCGACCAGGGCAGCCTGGACACGTCGTGCAACGCCTCGGTCTACAAGGACGCCCAGGGCGGCAACTCGTTCTGCCGTATCCGTCGCTTCATCTACACCGACATCAACGCGACGATTAAGGTGAACGAACAGTTCAGCTTCTTCGGCTTCGTCGGCAACGTAACCAACACACGGGCACCCTTCTATCCGAACACCTTCTACACCACGCAGCCGAACTATCTGGCGTCGTGGCACCTGCCTGGCCTGATCGGCCGTTCGTTCCGCGCGGGGGCGAACTTCAAGTTCTGAGCGGCGGAATCACTGAAGACCTGCGGCGGCCTCTCCCTCGAGAGGCCGCCGCAGGTCAGCCGACGCGGATCGCGCGCACCGAGCGGCCGTTCGCCAGCCGAACCATGTAGCCGCCCAACGCACCGCGCCGGATCGAGAGCGTCGCGCCGGGCGCGGGCAGGGCGGCACCCGTCCACGCCTCCGTCGTCGTCCAGCGCGCGCCGCCCTCGACCGTCAGCGTGTATTTGCCATAACCGAGGTCAGCGACGCGCTCGATCTTCGCTTCGAGTTGGGTGATCTGATCCTCGGGCTTGTCCGGTCCCTCGCGGCCGAAAAGGCCGATGCTCGGCAGCGGGAAGCCGAACAGTGAGCGCCGGGTCGATTTCACTGCCTCGCGATCGACGACGACGACGTCCTTTCGCCGCACGGCGTCGACCAGCCGGCGGGCGGCGGCATCGCTGCACGCCAGCCGCTGCGTATCGTCGCGGATGTCCAGACAGGCAGCGACCCTGTCGATCAGGGTGCGTTCGTCCCTTCCGTCCTGCGCGGGCAGCGCGTTTCCAGAAACATTCAGAAACATTGCCGCCAGCAAGTGGCCATAATTCATAGGCCTTACCCCTTCAAATGATTGCATAGCTAATAACTTATCGCTTCAACGTAATTGAAAACGCTTCGAAAAAATCCTGCTGTTGCGTGAATGTGACACTTTAGCGCCAATCGGCGCCTCGCAAACTTCTAGCATTGCGAAGTTTTCGCTGGGAAGTGACGATAAATGCTTACCCGGCACCATCGTTGGGAGCAGGGCTTGCCGCCGAACCGGGCGGCGTAAAGGGGACTATTACATGAACCGAAACTTTCGCCGGCGCTTGCTAACGTCGACCCTTTTCGTATCGACGTCGATCGCGCTTCCAGCCGCTGCGCAGACTGTCGAGCCGTCGGTCCAGAACGATTCCGCCACGCCCGCACAGGACGTGGTCGTCACTGGTTCGCGTATCGCGCGCCCGGATCTCGAGAGCGCAGCGCCGGTCGCCGTCGTCGGTGCCGACGAAATCGCGCTCCAGGCCGGTTCGCAGAACATTGAAAACGTCCTGAACGACCTTCCGCAGGTCACGGCGACGACCACCGCGAACTCGAACAATCCGGGCGGCGGCGTCGCCACCGTCAACCTGCGCGCGCTCGGCGCGTCGCGTACGCTCGTCCTCGTCGACGGCAAGCGCTACGTCTCGTACGACGTCACGCAGATCGTCGACCTGAACACCATCCCGTCGGCGCTGATCGAGCGCGTCGACGTCGTGACCGGCGGCCGCTCGGCCGTCTATGGTTCGGACGCGATCGCGGGCGTCGTCAACTTCATCACGAAGCGCAACTTCTCAGGCTTCGAACTTAACAGCAATTATGACATCACCGAGCGCGGTGATGGCCAGTCGTGGGACATCAACGGCACGATCGGCGCGAACTTCGACGACAACCGCGGTAACGTTACCGCCCACGTCGGCTACCTGACCCGTCGCGGCACCTTCGCTGGCGCGCGCTCGTTCGGTAATCTCGCGCTGACCAACACCAATGTGAACGGCGTGCCAACGCTGATCAACGCCGGTTCGCCCAGCGTGCCGCAGACGCGAATCCTGCTCGGCACCGCGTTCAGCGCCAACCAGCCGACGCTCGGCCAGGCGGCGATCGCCGCCCCGTTCCTCGGCACCGGCTCGACCGCCAACCTCGACTTCAACCCAGACGGGTCGCTCGGCGCGTTCGTCGACACGACCGACGCCTATAACTTCGCCCCGGTGAACTATCTGCAGGTTCCGCAGAAGCGCTTCATCATCTCGACCAAGGCGGAATATGAGGTCAGCCCGGCTTTCCGTCCGTATTTCGAAGGTCAATTCATCAACAACCGCGTGACGACCGAGCTCGCCGCGACGCCGGTCGGCAACTCGACGCCGTTCGGTAGCGGCAGCTTGGGGGCCCTGCGCGTCCAGACCAATTCGCCGTTCCTCGCTGCCAACGTCCGCGCCGCCTTCCAGGCGATCGACGCTGCCGAAAGCTTCCAGTGTCCAGCGAGCGGCACGCTGCCGACCAATTGCACCGAGGCTCAACGTGGCCAGATTATCGCTGCGACGACCCGCAACGACGGTTATGTCACGCTGGGCAGCTTCGGCTACCGCACCGTGCCGCTCGGGCCGCGCCAGAACGTCGATGACCGCAACGCTTTCCGCATCGTCACCGGTGTGAAGGGCGATATCGGCGGCGGCTTCAGCTACGACGGGTCGTACATGTACGCCCGCACGCGCAATTCGCAGCGCCAGAACGGCAACATCGCGATCAGCAACTTCATCGCTGCGACCACGACCGCGTTCCTGAACCCGGCGACCGGTGCGACCTCACCGTTCCCGTTCGCGGGTGTGTCCGGCGGCGGCACGCTGGTCTGTGCCGATGCAGCCGCGCGTGCTGCGGGCTGTGTCCCGGCGAACATCTTCGGGCAGGGCAACATCTCGCCGGCGGCGATCAACTATCTCGCCATCGGCGCGACCAACCTGCAGGAATATACCACTCAGGTCGCGACCTTTGCGTTGACCAACCCGAACCTGGTCGATTTCGGCACGGGTCCGATCGGTCTCGCGCTGGGCGCCGAATGGCGCAAGGAGAAGGGCGCGATCCAGCCGGATCAGTTCCTGTCGTCGGGCAACGTCGCCGGCTTCAACCCGGGTCGTCCGACCGCGGGTGAGTACAGCGTTCGCGAGGCCTTCGCCGAAATCAACGTGCCGCTGATCGACCAGGGCTTCGTCCACAAGCTGGAGCTGAACGCCGCGGGCCGCGTCTCGGATTATTCGAACGCGCCGGGCACGGTGTACACCTATGCGCTGGGCGGCGTCTTTGCACCGGTCCGCGACATTACCTTCCGCGGTCAGTATTCGCGCGCGATTCGCGGGCCGAGCGTGAACCAGCTGTTCCTGGGCAACACCGTCAGCTTCAACGGCAATATCGAAGGTTGCAACGTCGCGGCGGCAGCGCCGGGCGGTTCGTTGAACGCCTTCTGTATCGCCCAGGGCATTCCGGCGGCGGTACTGGCGGACGCCACGTCGCGGACTAACCTTGGTCTTGCGACGCTGGTCAACCCGCCGACGTTCCTCGGCGGCAACCCGAACCTGCGTGAGGAAACGGCGACGACTTGGACGGTCGGCGGCGTGCTGGCCCCCAGCTTCCTGAGCGACTTCACCGCGACGGTCGATTATTACAACATCAAGATCGACGACTATATTTCGACGGTCGGCTCGGCCAACATCGGCAATGCCTGCTTCAATCTGCAGCTGCAAAACTATTGCGCTCTCATCACGCGCAACTCGGTCGGCCAGATCGAGCGTATCGACGACCGCAACGCCAACACCGGCGGCCTGCGCACGTCGGGTCTCGATATCGGCGTTAACTATACCTACCGTCCGACGTCGCTGTTCGGCATCGAGAATGCCCGTCTCGGCTTCAGCTACCAGGGCTCGCGGCTGTTCACGTACAACTACGTCCCTGTCGTCGGCCTGCCGATCGAGCGTGTCTGCGCCGGCACCTTCGGCCGTCTGTGCACGCCGGCCGGCATTCCGCTGCCGAAGTGGCGTCACAATGCCCGCGTGACGCTGGGCACCGATCTGGCCGCCGTGTCGGTGCAATATCGTCGCATCACGTCGGTACGGGACGACAACGATGCGGTGGTCTATGCCGTCGAGCGTCTGCCGGCGAAGGAGTATGTCGACATGACGATCCGCATGTCGCCGGCCGACTCGTTCGACCTGAACATCGGCGTGTCGAACCTGTTCGACGTCCAGCCGCCACTGCTGGCGTCCGCGCAGAGCGGTGGTCAGGGCGAGCAGACGAATACCTTCCCCACCACCTACGACGTGATGGGTCGGGCGTTCTTCGTCGGTACCAAGCTGCGCTTCTAATTCAGCGCGAATCCGGACAAATCGGGGGTGGGGTCGCAATGCCTCGCCCCCTTTTTGCTTTGCGCCGGTTGCCACGAACGATCGTGGTACGCGATGAAGGCTCGGTATGACGACCTCGGTACTTTCGCTTGCACTCAATCCCGGGCTCGACGTCGAAGCGTTGCGTAGGTGTTATGCGCAAGAGGGACGGGTATCGATCGGCGAAGTCCTGTCCAATGCGAGCGCTCAGGCACTCTACGAGCATCTGGCGGCGCGCGACGATTGGCTTCAGCTCATCAATGCCGGCGAGAAGCTTTTCGAGCTCAGTCGAAGTGTTCGGCGGGACATGCCAGCCCAAAAGTCCGATGCGCTCGATGCGGCGGTCTATGCGGGGGCGAGGGCGGGTTTTCAGTTTCGCTATGAGACGGTTCGCGTGCCCGATGGGGTGGCCGAGCGCGCGTCGAGCGACGATCCACTGACCGACGTCGCCGACTTTCTGTCCCAAGGGCCGGCGCGCGATATGTTGCGCACCATCACCGGCGTCGAAGCGATCGACTTCGCCGACGCCCAGGCCACGGCATACGCGCCCGGCGATTTCCTGACCGCTCACGATGATGCTGTTGCGGGCAAGAAGCGGCACGCGGCCTATGTTCTGGGCCTTAGAACCCGACCGAAAATTAGGTTGAGCGATTTCAGTCAGTTGTGATTCACCGGGTTTTGCGAAGACCTT
>NZ_JBHUFC010000010.1:0-568 GCF_042681125.1 Sphingomonas floccifaciens
TCGCGGCATCGATTTGAAAAACCCATTCACAATGTCAAAGACGCTGACTGACCCTTAGGCCAGACGCTAACCGCTCTACAACGAGCGGATTTCGTATCTTCATCTAACTGGATGTATCTCGCTGCTGCGCAGCTTTGATGAGATGGTGGAGCTTATCGGGATCGAACCGATGACCTGATGCTTGCAAAGCAACCGCTCTCCCAGCTGAGCTAAAGCCCCCCTACCAACTCCGCGCGCCGTCAGTCGCAGCAAAGCTGCGCCTTATGGCGCGCTATGCAGCGCTGGCCGCACGTGTCAGCGTGCGCTCTAGCTCCGCTAGAGACGTCTCGCTGACTGCGCGATGGTGGGCCGAGTAGGAGTTGAACCTACGACCTCACGCTTATCAGGCGTGCGCTCTAACCACCTGAGCTACCGGCCCATCGCACAACCCAAGCAGGCCATGAAGGCCGCGGGCGGCGTGAGCCAGCTCAGGCACCTGACCCGAAGGTCAGTATCCAGTTGATGAAGGGACATGAGGACGGCGGCTATGTTCTTTGGAATGGAAGAAGCTCTTCCCAACACCGAAGTG
>NZ_JBHUFC010000011.1:0-595 GCF_042681125.1 Sphingomonas floccifaciens
TCGCGGCATCGATTTGAAAAACCCATTCACAATGTCAAAGACGCTGACTGACCCTTAGGCCAGACGCTACTCCTGCTACGATGCAGGAGATCTGATGATCTTCATCTCTAGGTATAGGGTGCGTGGTGGAGCTTATCGGGATCGAACCGATGACCTGATGCTTGCAAAGCAACCGCTCTCCCAGCTGAGCTAAAGCCCCATGCACAGTCGCTCGTCGAATTAGCGTGAGCTAATTCGCGCAGGCGATAAGCACGATCGGCGCGGAAGGCCGCGCCAGAGGGCGCGGCTTTGCCGCGTCCGGCGGCGTGGCCAGGGCCACAACGCCGATGATGGTGGGCCGAGTAGGAGTTGAACCTACGACCTCACGCTTATCAGGCGTGCGCTCTAACCACCTGAGCTACCGGCCCGTGCACGCTTGCGCCGTCAGTCGCAGCAAAGCTGCGCCTTATGGCGCGCTATGCAGCGCTGGCCGAGCTTGTTCACGTGCAAATTAGCTGACGCTAATTCGTCTCGTGAACTAACCTAGTGATGAAGGGACATGAGGACGGCGGCTATGTTCTTTGGAATGGAAGAAGCTCTTCCCAACACCGAAGTG
>NZ_JBHUFC010000012.1:0-2518 GCF_042681125.1 Sphingomonas floccifaciens
TACGACGAAGCCCAGATCCTCCTTAAATCACAACCTCAAATCTGTGCCATTGGTGCTGACGGCGGACAACCGTAGTGTTCGTCCGCACCGGCCAAGGCTTCCGCGCACAGCCGGTTCAGGTCGGCAGCCGATCAGGCGGGATGGTGGCGATCACCGGCGGCCTCGCCGCCGGCACGCAGATCGCCACCACCAACGCTTTTCTCCTCAAAGCGGAGATCGAGAAGGAGTCGGCGGAATGATCGGCCGCATCCTCTCCCTTTCGGTCCGGATGCGATGGCTTGTCGCCGTCCTGACCCTCGTCGTCATTGGCTTTGGTTTATGGCAGATCACCAAGCTGCCGATTGACGCTGTGCCCGACGTCACCAACCGACAGGTCCAGATCAGCACATTCGCCCCGACGCTTGGGCCGGTCGACATCGAAAAGCAGGTGACGTTCCCGGTGGAAACGGCGCTGGCCGGAATCCCAGGGCTTGAGATGACCCGCTCCATCTCGCGCAACGGCTTCAGCCAGGTAACGGCGGTCTTCACCGACCGCACCGACATTTACTTCGCGCGCCAGCAGGTGACGGAACGGCTCGCACAATCGCGCGACAGCCTGCCTTCCAACGCGCAGCCGATCCTAGCACCGCTCAGCACCGGGCTCGGCGAGATTTTCTTCTATTCGGTCGCCTTCCGTCACCCCGACGGCAAGGGCTTGAAGACGGTCGATGGGAAGCCGGGCTGGCAGTCGGACGGCAGCTATCTCACGCCCGAGGGCGAACGCCTGACCACCGAGCTGGCGAAGGCGGCATATCTCCGCACGGTGCAGGATTGGATCATCCGCCCACAGATGCGCGCCGTGCGCGGCGTCGCCGGGGTTGATTCCAACGGCGGCTATGTGAAGCAATATCTGATCGAGCCAAACCTGAACGCGCTCGTTAGCTATGGGCTGTCGGTGACGGAGTTGGCGGACGCGATGGAGCGGGCCAATCTCTCTGCCGGCTCCAATTACGTCCGCCGTGCCGGCGAGAGCTTCCTTGTCCGCGCCGATGCTCGCCTCAAATCGATCGATGACATTCAGGAAGCCGTCGTGGCAACCCGGAACGGCGTTCCCATCCGCGTCAAGGACGTGGGCCAGGTCGTGATCGGCGGTGCGGTCCGCACCGGATCCGGCAGTCGCATGGGATCGGAAGCGGTCATCTCGACCGTGCTGATGCTGGTGGGCGACAACAGCCGCATCGTCGCGACCGATGCCGCCGAGAAGCTGACGCAGATCAACAAGGCGCTGCCGCCCGACGTGTTCGCCGAGCCGGTCTACAACCGGTCCAAGCTGGTCAACGCGACGATCGCGACGGTCGAAAAGAACCTCACAGAAGGCGCGCTGCTCGTCATCGTCGTGCTGTTCCTGCTGCTCGGCAACATCCGCGCCGCGCTCATCACCGCTGCGGTCATCCCGATCACTATGCTGATGACGGCCGCCGGCATGAACGGGCTGGGCGTATCGGGCAACCTGATGAGCCTTGGAGCGCTCGACTTCGGGCTGATCGTCGACGGCGCCGTCATCATCGTCGAGAATGCGCTTCGCCGCCTCGCCGAGCGCCAGGAGCATGAAGGCCGGCTTCTCACCCGCGACGAGCGGATGGAGGAAACGACACTCGCGGCCAAGGAGATGGTGCGGCCGACCGTTTATGGTCAGCTCATCATCTTCCTCGTCTTCGTGCCGCTGCTCACCTTCCAGGGCGTTGAGGGCAAGACGTTCGCGCCGATGGCGATCACGTTGATGGTGGCGCTCGCCTCCGCTTTCGTCCTGTCGCTGACCTTCGTTCCCGCGATGATCGCGATCGTCGTCAAGGGCCGGGTCAGCGAGACGGAAGTGAAGCCGATCCGCTGGTTCAAGGAACGCTACGCCCCCGTGCTGGGCAGGGCCGTAGCTCGGCCGATGCCCTTCATTCTGGGCGGTGTCGGCGTGTTCGTCGCGGCAGTGCTGAGCTTTGGCTTGCTCGGCGAGGAGTTCATGCCGCAGCTCGACGAGAAGGACATAACCGTCACCAACTTCCGCGTGCCATCGGCGTCGATCGATCAGTCGACACAGATGCAGCTTCAGATCGAGAATGCATTGAAGACGCTGCCGGAGGTGGCGCTGGTCTTCTCTAAGAACGGCAACGCCGATCTCGGCACCGATCCGATGCCGCCCAATGCGTCGGATACCTATGTGATTCCAAAGCCAGAGGACGAGTGGCCGGCGGAGGTTAAGAGCAAGGAGGACATCCTTCGCCGCATCGAGGAGCGGATGAAACCGCTGATCGGCAACCGAACAGAGATTCAGCAACCGATCCAGATGCGCTTCAACGAGCTGATCGCCGGCGTTCGCGCCGACGTCGCGATCAAACTCTACGGCGATGACCTCGACGCGATGAGCGAACAGGCGCGGCGCATCGCTTCCGTCATGCGCACCATCCCGGGCGCTGGTGACGTGAGTGCCGAACAGACGTCCGGCGCGCCGACCTTCGACGTGCAGATCGACCGTCAGGCGGCGGGC
>NZ_JBHUFC010000013.1:0-768 GCF_042681125.1 Sphingomonas floccifaciens
TGTCGCGCAGCCACGCGAGCGGCGTCGTGCCGCGATCCTGGTCCACGATCAGCAACGCATCCAGCCCCGCCACCTGCTCCGGACCGAGCGCATCGACCAGCGTGTCGGCCGCGAGGCGGCGCGCCATGGCGCGTCCCGCCACCCCGATCCGCTCGATACGGGCGGGCGCGGGCAGAACGATCCGGGCAGCACGCAAATGGCCCAGCACTGCCGCGGCGATCGGCTTGCCCCGTTCGGTCGCTTCCGCCGCGCGGGTGGCTGCGCCGAGCGCGCCGGGGACGTCGGCCGCCTCGAACGCGCGCAGGCGCAAACGCTCCATCGCCTCCCAGGCGTGCTCGAGCCGGGTCTGGGCGCGATGCGCGTAACCTTCGGCCACCGCAGGCGTGATGCCGAGCTGCGCGGCCACATGCCGCACCAGGAAGTCGGGGACGACCTCGTCGTGGCGCATGCCGAAGCCGGGATGACGCAGCAGGGCGAGGTGCAGCGCGAAGCCGAGCCGGTTGGCGTCGCCGCGCTTCGCTTCGATCAGTGGCCGGTCCTCATCGGCAACCGTGTAATGCTTGGCGAGCGAGGCATGGTCGAGGGGCACGCCGAACAGCGCGCGGCGCTCGTCGCCCGTCAACAGATCACGTCTGGCCATCGACTCATCCCCCGACCCGGAGCGTACCGGTCCCGCGTCGCAGGGGCGAGGTGTCGCGCAACTCTCAAGTTTCGCGACAGCGGCCCTGACCGGTCACGCCACGAGGGCGGACGCTGTCGCAAATGTCT
>NZ_JBHUFC010000014.1:0-767 GCF_042681125.1 Sphingomonas floccifaciens
TGTCGCGCAGCCACGCGAGCGGCGTCGTGCCGCGATCCTGGTCCACGATCAGCAACGCATCCAGCCCCGTCACCTGCTCCGGAGCAAGCGCATCGACCAGCGTGTCGGCCGCGAGGCGGCGCGCCATGGCGCGCCCCGCCACCCCGATCCGCTCGATACGGGCGGGCGCGGGCAGAACGATCCGGGCAGCACGCAAATGGCCCAGCACTGCCGCGGCGATCGGCTTGCCCCGTTCGGTCGCTTCCGCCGCGCGGGTGGCTGCGCCGAGCGCGCCGGGGACGTCGGCCGCCTCGAACGCGCGCAGGCGCAAACGCTCCATCGCCTCCCAGGCGTGTTCGAGCCGGGTCTGGGCGCGATGCGCGTAGCCCTCGAACGCTGTGGGCGCGATGTCGAGTTGCGCGGCCAGGTGCCGGATCAGAAAATCGGGGACGACATCGTCGTGGCGTATGCCGAAGCCGGGATGACGCAGCAGGGCGAGGTGCAGCGCGAAGCCGAGCCGGTTGGCGTCGCCGCGCTTCGCTTCGATCAGTGGCCGGTCCTCATCGGCAACCGTGTAATGCTTGGCGAGCGAGGCATGGTCGAGGGGCACGCCGAACAACGCGCGGCGTTCGTCGCCCGTTAACAGATCGCGTCTGGCCATCGATCACCCCCTGTCCGGGAGCGTATAGTTTATGGCCGACACGTGCGAGGTGTCGCGTAACTCTCAAGTTTCGCGACAGCGGCCCTGACCGGTCACGCCACGAGGGCGGACGCTGTCGCAAATGTCT
>NZ_JBHUFC010000015.1:0-29386 GCF_042681125.1 Sphingomonas floccifaciens
CCCCGCTGCTAACAACCGTGTGTCATTTCTAATTGGCGAAGAATGTGTCTTTTCTAACCGGCAGCAACATAGCGTAACGAGCTAGATGATCCTATGCGCCGCCGACCGCGGCCGGCGCTTCCAACAGCCACCTCGCCAAAAGCCGCTCGAAGTCGACATATGGGATGCGGTCGGGATCGAACTCGAGCGCCGCCGCAAGGTCCGGCAAATCGGCTCTGAACGCCTCGTATACGCGCCGCACCCGGTCGGCGCTCGGCAGCTCGCGGCGCGACACGTTGGCGAGCCAGTCGCGCGTTTCCTGCAGCGCTCGCATCGGAGCGCCGCCGTGCTCGTGAATGTCCATGCCGGCGAGATCGGAGATGAACCGCTGATAGCGGTACTGCTCCACGTCGAGGATCAGCACGCGCTTGGCTTTCTGGTGCTTGCCGCCGTAGCGCTTCGCGCCCAGGAACAGGCCCAACTCGAGCGGCATGTTGAAGCGCGGCAGGTTGTGGACGGCGTCGAGCTCGGTGCGCGATAGATCGTGCACGCCGTAGCGGCATTCCTCGATGAGGCTCAGGATCTTGTCGATCCGGGTCTGCCCGCCATCGTCCAGCTCGCGCGCGGAGCGCGGCCGGAAGCCGCAGACGATGATCGCGAAAATGAGCGCGCGGAACGTGGGCGCGAACGCGTCGTCGAAGGGGCAGTTGATGAAGACGTCGTCGGCCGACGTCGCAGGCGCCGCCAATCTACTTCTTCTTGGCGAGCACGCTTTTCACCGCGGCGGTGATCTGCTTGTCCGACACGGTGCCCTTCTTGGTCGCGACCGGGGCCATGACGAAGCGGCCGGTCGCGGCGCTGCGACCGAGAACAGCCGGTTTCCGGTTCTTCGACGTGACGGAGTCAGGGTGCGTCGCCATGGATGTGATGTGAGCCTCCGGGGACGGAAATGCAAGGTGCGGCCCGACGGAACATCGAAGATCGGCAGCCTACTATCGCCAGCGCTCGCCGTCGCCGACGTCGAAGCTGATCGCGTCGACGAACGGCTGAAGGACTTCGCTCGGGAGGGCATAGGTGATCGGCAGGTCAACCTCGCCGATCGTCAGGCCGCTCGTCACCATGCCGAGCACCGCGCCGGTTCGAGGATCGCAGACCACACCGCCGCTGATCCCGCCGAGCGCGACCGAGCTGATCTGGAACAGCCTGGTCTCGCCGAGCTGCAGAGCCGGGACTACCGCACTGATGATGCCGTCGAAGAATGAGGGCTGCACGAGGCCCCGGTTCGTCGGATTTGAGAAGAACAGGTCGCGCCCGAGCGGGAAGCCGCCGATCAGCACGCGGTCGCCCACCCCTACCCCTGTCGAGTCTCCCCACGTCACAGGGGGCACGTCGTAAGGACATTCGGGGGTGCTCACGGCCGGGCAGATGAGCACGCCGGCGTCCACGCCGGGGCCACCATTCTCGAAGCGCGGGTCATAGTATTTGAGAGCCGCCGCGAACGGGTACGGACGCTGCGCCTCTACCCCGCCCAGCCGGCTGTTGGCCCAGATATACGCCTCGCGCTCTCGAAAGCGGAGCTGCTCGACGACGTGCCAGCAGGTGAGGAGCTTGCCGCGGCCGGCCTGGAAGGCGGTCCCCTGGATGTCCAGCACCCAGTCCTCGTGAGCGGGATCCTGAATCGGGATGTGCAACGACAGATCGCCCTGCGGCACGCCTTCCTTGTTGCCGACAGGCACGATGGACTGCGCCAGCCGGGAGATCGGCGTCACACGGCCCCGTGAGGCCCAAGGCACGCGCGCGAGCTTCTCCTTCAGGTCGCCGGAACCACCCTGCCCGCGGCGCCGTCCGCCGGACACCTGCGGCTACAGCCGGTCCTTGAGCGCCTTGGCCGGCGTGAACATCAGCTTCTTCGATGCGGCGATCGTGATCGCCTCACCGGTGGCCGGGTTGCGTCCACCGCGCTCGGGCATATCCTTCACCTTGAACTTGCCGAAGCCCGGCAGGTTGATCTCGTCGCCGGCGGCGGCCGCCTCGGCCACGGCCTCGACGACGGCGTCTACCACCTTCTTCGCCGCCGCCTCCGTCAAGCCCTGGCTCTGCGCGACCGACTTGGCCAGATCCTTAGCATTCATGCGCACCCTCCCCCTGCCCGAAATACCGACTCTGTAGCGCACAGCGGCGAGCGAGCAAGAACGCAGTCGCGGCGGACGACCCGCTTTGGCCGGCTTACCCGCTGATCGGCGCGCAGAGCTCTTTGCGTTAATACGACCTCGCCGAACCCTCGCAGCGTTCGCCACTTCCGACCGCCTAGAATGCCAGGGGGCTACTCAAAGGCCATCGTCCTGCCCGAATGCCTTGTTCGCCGGCAGGTGAGATGGCGGGCGACCCAAATGTAGAGGCCGGAGCCGGCGAGGACCGCGGCGGCGAGGCCAGCGAAGACTACGAGCGGGTCGCCCGCCCGGCCGAGACTACGGCCGGCGTGGAGCGAGAGCATCGCCTGGCCGATGGCCGCGCGCGGACCGTGCTGGCGGGCATCTATGGGTCGGACGACGCCCGGACAGGTCGCGTGGACGAAGGCGAGCGTGTCGCCCTCGACATGGTCGAACGGGGATGCGGTCTTGAAGGTAAGGCGATAGGGGTCGGTTCCGTCCGGAAGTCCGACCGTCGCGAGCCGCTGGCCGGGTAATGCGGCGCTCGCGGCGGCGACGGCCTCGTCGGTCGTGACGCGGCCGGCGCAGGTGCTCGCGAAGGCGGGGGCGAGCGCGGCGGGAACGTCATAGGGCAGGCCCGCGAGCAGGCCGCCGAACCAGCCGGAGTGCGACGCCGCCGTGCCGGTCAGGCCGAAGAACAGGATGGGGAGCGCGCTCCAGAAGCCGATCCAGCCATGGATGCGGTACCAGCGACCGAGCGGCCGGCCCGACAAATGCGGCGGGCGCGCCTTGCGCCATGCGGAGCCTCGGCGCGGCCACCAGAGGTAAAGGCCGGTCGCGGCAAAGGCGGCGAGCAGCAAGCCGAGCAGAGCGACGATCGCCGCGCCGACCTCGCCCGCAAAGAGCTGATGGTGGAAGTGGATGAGCTGGTGGCCCCAGGCGCTGTCCAAGAGGAAGTCGCCGCGGTACGCGCCCGTGGCGGGATCGACGACGAGGATCACGGTATCCTCAAGCCCGCCCGCGCCGGAGCGGAGGCCGTAGAACATGGCGGTGTCGACCTCCACGCGGCTGTCGGGCAGGAACAGGCCCAGCGGCTGGAAGGAGCGGCCATAACCCCTCTTCGCGGCGGCGAGCCAAGCGTCGACGCGCGGCGCCGCGACCCGGGCGGCGGCCCCGTCGACGCTCCGAACGAACGGATGCTGCGCCCGGAACAGCTCCGCGTCAAAGGCGAGCGCCGCGCCCGACAGGCAGACGAGGAGGAGGACCGGCGCGGCGACGGCCCCGATCCAGGCGTGGAGCCGGGCGAGAAGCCGCCGCGCGGGCATCAGAAGCGCGCCTCGACGCCAGCGCCGTAGCGTCGCGGCTCGTTCACCGTGCCGAAACCGGGAAAGTAGACCTGCGTGACCTGGAACCCGTCGAAGAGGTTGCGGACGAAGCCGAAAAGCCGGACGGGGCCGAGCTGATAGCTCGCCTGCGTCGACCGTGGCGAGGTCGCCCGAGCGGAAGGCGCGGGTGTTGGCGTCGTCGCCGTAGTAGCCGCCGCCATAGCGTCCTTGCGCGTCAAGGGTGAAGCGGTCGACGGGCGTCCAGCTCGCGGTGAGGAAGCCGGTCAGGCCGGGCGACCGCTGGAAATCGTTACCCTCAACGCCTGCCGCCGACACGGAGAAGCGGCGGAGATCGGTCTCTAGCAGGCCCAGGCCCCCGCGGAGCGACAGGCGGGGCGAAGGCCGGAAGGCGAGTTCAAGCTCCAGCCCGTAGGCGCGGGCGTCCTCCGCATCGTCGAACACGGTCTGGAGGAGCCCGGAGGGGCCGAGCGTGGTGGTCGGGCGCTGCGCGTCCTCATAGTCGGCGAAAAAGGCGTTGGCGTTGAAGGAGAGCCGGCCGTCCGGGGTGCGCCCGCGCAGGAACAGCTCGTAGTTCCACAGCCGCTCCGCCCCGAAGACGTCCTGCGCGCCGGTGTCGAAGGAGATGGTGGTGCCGCCGGGGTTGTAGCCGCGCGACGCCAGCACGCCGACCCGGACGTCCGGCGCGACCTCTAAGCGACGCTTACGCGCGGGAGGAAAGCGTCGAAGCTGCGGCGGCAGTCGACCACGAAGGGGCCGAGCGCGCCTTCGCGGTCCTGGCGGTCGTACTGGTAACGGCCGCCCAGCGTGACGGCGAGGCGCGGCGTAGCGCGGATCGTCGCCTCGCCGAATACGGCACGGCTGACCTGCTCATCGCGGAACGCGCCGGTAGCGAGACAGGCGGACATAGCGAATAAGTGACGCTCGACGATGCGCGGAGGACGACCGGCAGACGCTGAATGACACCGCCTCTCTCAATCCGTCAGTTGAAGCGTTGCCCGTCAGTCGAGGTTGTCAGGCACCAAGTTTAAGTTGCTCGCCAATTCCTACTGAATCAATAGACAATAACGCAGGAATGGGAGGCGGAAGGTGAACACAGCACTGCGCGTACTGCTGCTTGTTTCGGCCGCATCGCCCGTGTGCGTGTCAGCGCAGACCGCACCCTCGTCGGTAGCAGACGCCCCCACTCCCGCCGACCAGACGGGAAATGACATTACCGTCACCGCTCGCCGCCGCGAGGAGTCGGTGCAGGATGTGCCGATCGCGGTGTCGGTCCTGACCGATTCGGTGATCGCGAAATCGGGCAGCCAGAATGTCTCGCAGCTCGTCCAGCTTCAGCCGTCGCTCACCTATTACGGCACCAATTCGCGCAACGCGGCGATCAACATTCGCGGACTGGGCGCGCCGCTCGGGCTGACCAACGACGGCCTCGAACAGGGCGTCGGGATCTATATCGACCAGGTCTATTACAGCCGAATCGCGACGGCCGTGTCCGACCTGTTCGATGTGGCGGGCGTCGAGGTGCTGCGCGGCCCGCAGGGTACGCTCTACGGCAAGAACACGACCGCCGGCGCGATCAACGTCGGCATTCGCAAGCCCAGCTTCACGCCCGAAGCCTATCTCGAGGCATCGCTCGGCAATCTCGAACTTCGTCAGGCGAAGGGTGCGGTTTCCGGGCCGTTGACCGAAAACCTGGCCGCCCGCTTCGCGTTTTCGACGACATCGCGCCGCGGGACCATCTACAATGTCGCGACGCGGCGCTGGATCAACGAGCGCGACAATCTGAGCCTGCGCGGCCAGCTGTTGTGGCGCGCGTCGGACGATCTCGATCTACGCCTGGTCGGCGATTACAGCCGACAGCGGCCCGAAGCGGGCGCACAGATCTATGTGCGAACCGGCGCGACGCAGCGCTCGCTTAACCGGCAGTATGCCGCACTGGCGGCTGCGTTCGACTATGCGCCGCCCAGCACCAATGCGTTCGACCGTCTCACCGACCTCGACGCGGAGTTGAAGGCAGGGCAAGACTCGGCCGGGATATCGTTGATCGCCGATTGGAAGCTGGGATCCGGCACGCTCACCTCGATCATCGCCTGGCGGCTGTGGAACTGGCTGCCGTCCAGCGACCGCGACTTCACCGGGCTGCCGATCACGACCTTCTCGGGCAACCCGTCGCGTCACCGCCAGGTCACCCAGGAGGTACGCTACGCCTACGATGGCGAGCGTTTCGATTTCGTCGCTGGCGGCTTTTATTTCTGGCAGCGCTTCCGCACCGAGGGCGCGCAGGAACAGGGGTCGGCAGCGAGCCGCTGGCTGCTCAATCCCGGCAACGTGCCCGCCGGGTCGAGCGGATGCAATCCGCCGGCCGCGAACGCCTGCAACCCGGCGATCCTCGACGGGCTGCGTTCGGAAAACGACATCCGGTACAAGAGCGTCAGCGCGGCGATATTCGGGCAGCTGACCTGGAAAGTCTCCGACCGGCTGCGCATCCTGCCGGGCGTGCGCCTGAATTATGACAAGAAGGACGGAGCCTATTCCGCGACTGTGACGACGGGCAGCGGCAGCACCACGCTCAACAGCGATCAGCGCAATACCCTGCCGCCGCAATCCTACGCCGAGAAGTTCGACTCATGGAACCTGGCCTATGATCTGACGGTGTCTTACGACGTCGCCCGTGAGGTTATGAGCTATGCCACCTTTGCGCACGGGTTCAAATCGGCGGGCATCAACATGAACGGCCTTCCCCTGTCGAACGGGGCGCCGGTGCTGAACGCCGTCACCGTGCGCCCGGAGAAGATCGATCATTTCGAGATCGGCCTGAAGTCGCAATTTTTCGATCGTCGCGCGACGCTCAACCTTTCGGCGTTCTGGACCGAGATCAAGGACTACCAGACGACGGTGACGAACAACCAGTCGGGCGGTGTCGTGCTCGCCTATCTCGCCAACGCGGTCAAGGTCCGCACACGCGGGGCTGAGGCCGAATTCAGCTTCAGGCCCAGCGACAGGTTCTCGCTCTACGCCAACGGCGCGTTCACCGACGCACGCTACATACGGTTTCCAGATGCTCCGTGCCCGCCGGAACTGTCGGGCGGCACCGTGCTGCCGGTCTATGCGAACGGCAATATCGTCGGCACGCCGAGCGCGCCGGGCACGCCGGGCGGGTTCAGCCCGCCTTTTTGCGACGCGTCGGGCAGCTGGCTTCCCGGCGTCTCGAAATGGTCGGCCAGCTACGCCTTCGAATACACGCTGCCGGTCAGCACCGCGGGCAACGCCTACTTCGGGTTTGACGGCACGGCGCGCAGCAAGTTCTCGTCAAATGCGACGCGCTCTCGTTACACCGACGTCGACGGCTATTCAGTCGAAAACGTCCGGCTGGGATTTCGCACTGCCGACGACCGGCTCAACATCTTCGGCTGGGTCCGCAACCTGTTCGACCATGACTATTACGAATTGCTCGCGCTGCAGTCGGGCAACACCGGGTTGGTGGCCGGGCAACCTGCGGACCCGCGGACGTATGGGATTACCGCAACCGTCAGGTTCTAACGGTTCAGGACAAGCGAGCGTCGGCGACCGCTGTCGCCGCCGGTTCGCGCGGTAATCTGATCTCAACGGCCAAACCCGGCTGGAGTCTCGCAAACGCCAGCGTTCCGCGGTGCAGCCGAGCTACGGCATCAGCGATCGCGAGGCCCAGACCGTTGCCGGATTCCCGCCGCGCTCGATCCAAGCGCCCGAACGGGCGCAACATCTCGGCGACCTCGCCATCGGACACGCCAGGGCCGTCGTCCGCGACCGCCATCGTCACCATGCCGGGCTGCTCGGAAACCGAAACGTCTATCCGAGCTTCGTCACGGGAGTATTTGAGCGCGTTCTCGATCAGGTTGGCGAGAGCGCGCGCCAGCAGATCGGCGTCGCCGGCGACCACTGCCGCTCGAGCCGAGCTCACCGAGATGTGGCGGCTGGAGGCCTCGATTTCGGCACGGTAGGCATCCACCACCCGGTCCACGATCTCCGCCAGGTCGAGCGGCTCGAACCGCGCACGCGCCTTGCCGGCATCGATCTCGGCAAGATCCAGCACCGCGCTGAACAGACGAAGCGCGTCGTCCAGCCCGGCCATCGCCTGTGCCAAGGTCGCGGTCCGCTTTTCGTCGTCAGGCTGCGCGAGCGCCGTTTCGATCGCGTGCCTCACGCGCGTGAGCGGCGTTCGTAGGTCATGAGCGACCTCGGCCGACACACGGCGGATCGTGGCGACCAGCGTGTCAATCCGGTCGAGCATCCGGTCGACCGCCAGCGCGAGCTGATCGAGATCGGTGCGCGGGTTGGCCGGCGCGCCGATCCGCGCCGAGAGATCGCCGCCCTCAACCGCGCGGACGGCCGCGTTGATTCGCTGCATCTGCCGGAAGGTCTGCCGGGTGGCGAGGAGGCCGGCAACGATACCGAACGCCAACGCGATGCCGCCTGCGATCAGGATGGCCCCGAAAACAGCGTCGCGGATGGCGTCGCTGCGCTCCATGTCCTCCCCAACGATAAGGAGTGAGCCATCCGGAAGGCGCCGCGTCAGTGACAGCAGATGCACGCCCTCTACGCCTGGTTGCGGCGAAGGCTGCTCGACAAAGTGCCAACCGGCCGCTTTCGGCACGATTTGAAGGTCGCCGATCAGCCTGCGGCCGTCCGGCCCGATCAGATAATATTCGGGCGACCCGGGCCGCTCCGCCCTGATGCGGATCATATCGAGCGCGCGATCCAAGCCTCCCCGTTGCGCTTCGAGCGCGATCGCATGTGTCTCGAGCTCGACGCGGCTCCGCGCCTGTCGCTCGACGACCGTGCGGGTCGCGAGCCAGCCGCCGAGCGCGCCGGCGACCATGCTGATGACGAGCAGCAGCGCATTAAGCGCCACGACGCGGACCAACGTCGAGCGCAGCAGCCGGCTACTCACTCCAAGCGGCATAGCCTTCTCCACGCACGGTATGGATCAGGGGCGGATCGCCGCCCCGATCGATCTTGGTCCGCAGCCGGCTGATATGGCTCTCGACAAGGTTTCTGCCGGGGTCGAACCGGAACTTCCACACCGTTTCCAATAGCATCAGGCGGGTGAGCACGGCGGGCGAGTTGAGCATCAGGAGCTCGAGAAGCTGAAACTCGCGCGGGATCAGCTCGATCGGCGTGTCGCCTCTCCGCACCGTGCGGGCGAGACGGTCGAGCGTCAGATCGCCGAGCGACAGGATGCTGGGCGGACCGGCTGCGCGGCGCTGCAACGCTTCGATGCGCGCCAGGAGCTCGGCGATCGCGAAGGGCTTGACGAGATAGTCGTCAGCGCCCCCTTCGAGACCTTCAACCCGTTGCTCGATCGAGCCGAGCGCGGTGAGCATCAGCACGGGAGCCGCGATTTGTCGCTGGCGAAGTTCGGCGACGAGCGAGAGTCCATCGATCCCGGGCAGCATGCGATCGACGACCAGCAAGGCGTAAGCATCGGTAGCGGCGCGATCGAGCCCGCCTTGTCCGTTGGTCTCCCAATCGACGGCGTGACCGTGCGCGCGCAACGCCGCGACGACGGCGTTGCCGGTTTCCGCGTCATCCTCTATCAGCAGCAGCCGCATGGCGCCGGTTCGTTCTCCTCTCGCCATGGACGGTTGATGCTGGTTCAGGCCCAGGCCTCTCCGCCGGTCTGCTTGTCGCACGCCACCGCTCGGATCTCCGGGAGCGCGGTCAGACTTCGCTTCGTTGCTGCGAGAAGGTGGCGTACAGCCCATCGAGCAGCAGTGATCCTTTCGCGATGCGGTCCTCGTCATCCTCATTGCCCGCACAAATGCCGTAAATTAGCGCTTGAACACCTGCCGTTTCCGGACGGTTGTAGCGGGCATCCCCGATGTCGAGATCATGTACGATCTCGCCGATCGCCTGCAGCGCGCGATCGGCTTCAAGATCGGACCGCGTCACCAAAGTTTCGAAAGTGCAGCTGTCTCCTTCGTGCGTGAACTCGGCTCCGGACATATCGAACCGCAGTTCGCCTGGAGCGGGAGCGTAGTTTCGGCCATCGACAAATTTGAACGTCGCTGCCGGATCGATGAAGCGACCGATCAACCATGCCGAGGCGATACGGTCGACGTGGACGTGCCGGCGCGTCACCCATGTGCGCCCTTTGAGTTCCGCCGAGGTTAATTCCGGCGCGCCAGGTCCGCTGACGTCCGGATGTTGATGCGACAGACGGTCGAGCTCGACGATCGCCGCCTCGGCGACCTGGCGCCCGTGTGCGCCGAAGAAATCAATCGCGGTTACGTCATCCAGGCGTTTCCGCAGTCGCCCGACGTCCGCCGGAGTGACCTCGTCACCCGCCGCTAGCACACGAGCCTCGCGAGCTAGTTCCTCATAGTCAGCATCCCGCGCGGCATCAAACATGCCGCGAAGGGCTGCGTCGCCCAGACCGCCGACCAGCCGCGCTTCGAGGATCAGGGCTTCACCGTCGTTGGCCAGAATCTCCCGATGCAGTTCTTCAAACAAGCCTCGCGTGTCGTCGCGGTTAGGCAGCGCATGCACGGCATTTTTGAGCGGCGCCGCGCCGATTACCTGAAGCCGGCGCCACACCTTGACCCGCAGATAAGCCGGTTTTGCCGGAAGCTGAGGAATTAGGAGGAGCCAAGGGTTGGGATCTGGTGAGGGCATTGCAACTCCACTTTACGCACAAAAACCGTGCTTTTCACCATCCTCCGACGGTCTCAGCGCTGTGGTCTGCGCGACTGTCGACGCTTGACCCAGTTTTCAGCCGCTCGGCCTATCAGTTCCCCGGCGAGAACTCCTGCTCCCAAAAACAGCGTGGCCGGGACTGGTTCTTCAGTCGTGAAGAATGCCCATCCCCCAACCGCGATAGCCAATAGCTCCACCACCGCGCGCGTCCAGTCGGCAAGGCCAGGCTTTTGAATGGTCAAGCCACAGATCCCCATAGGACAGTGTGGCGATTAGTGAAACACCTACACGCCGATTGACCGTACTATATAGCAGTTGTATCGCGCTGCAAACCGGGTCGCGGTCACCGCGTGTGTCGCGCAAGGCGAGGAGCCGTACGATGAGCTTTCCCTGGGCCAGTCATTATGAGCCCAAGCAGCCACTGATGCGCTGGATTGATGAAAGGCTGCCCCTGCCGCGGCTGGTGTATAATGCGGTCGGCGCGGGTTACCCCGTGCCACGAAACCTGAACTATTTCTGGAATTTCGGAGTTCTGGCCGGACTGGCGCTGGCGATCCAGATCATCACCGGCGTCGTTCTGGCGATGCACTACACGCCTTCGGCCGCGCAGGCTTTCGGTTCTGTCGAACACATCATGCGCGACGTCAACCAAGGGTGGCTTTTGCGTTATTGCCATGCCGCGGGAGCCAGTTTCTTTTTCGCGGTTGTCTACATCCACCTTTTCCGCGGCCTATACTACGGGTCGTACAAGGCGCCCCGGGAAGTGGTTTGGCTGCTCGGAGTGGTGATTTTAATGTTGATGATGGCCGCCGCCTTCATGGGCTATGTGCTCCCGTGGGGGCAGATGAGCTTTTGGGGGGCCCAGGTAATCACCGGCTTTTTCTCCGCAATACCGGGCGTGGGCGAGACGCTGCGCGTGTGGCTGCTGGGCGGCTATGCTCCAGATAATGCAGCGCTGAATCGCTTCTTCTCGCTCCACTATCTGTTGCCGTTCGTGATCGCAGGCGTCATCATCCTGCACATCTGGGCGTTGCATATTCCGGGTTCAAACAACCCGACAGGCGTGGAGGTGAAGGGCGAGCAGGATACCGTGCCGTTCCACCCCTACTATACCGCCAAGGACGCTGTGGGGGTGGGTATATTCCTATTGCTGTTCGCCGCCCTCACCTTCTTTTCACCCAACCTTTTCGTCCCGGCTGAGAACTACATCGAAGCTAACCCGCTCTCGACGCCCCCCGAGATTGTTCCAGAGTGGTACTTTTGGCCTTTTTACGCGATTCTGCGTGCCTTTACGGTTGATGTCATTCTTCCGGCGAAACTCTGGGGTGTGCTGGCGATGGCCGGTTCGATCCTGTTGCTTTTCTTCTTGCCCTGGCTAGATACGTCTCCGGTCAGATCGAACAATTTCCGTCCAAAAGCCCGAATCGCCTTCTGGGTTTTGGTCGTTGATGTGCTGGTGTTGGGCTACTGCGGCGGCTCACCGGCGGAGCCGATATACGTCATGGTCAGCCAGATCGCGGCCGCCTACTATTTTACTCATTTCCTGATCGTGCTGCCGATCATATCACGAACCGAGCGCCCCCTGCCCCTACCGAAATCGATTACCGAGGCCGTTCTTGCCGACCGCGGGGGAACCAGTCTGACCGAGACGGCGCACGCGCAGCATGGCAACGAGATCGATCGGCAAGCTACGAATCAGCGTTAGGACCTAGAGATTGAGGGCAGAGTGACGGGCTTTGTGGTGTCTAACGATCAATATAGATGGCTCCCTGTCCACCGCGCCCTAAAGCACCGGATGTCGGTGAGCGGTGATGGCAAATCGCCTACGAGTATTTTTATAGGAATGACCTGAGGAGGCATTAGGTGGTTCGAGAGATTGCGGTCGCGGCGGCCGTGACGTACGCTGTGGTGTCGATACCTGTTGCCGCTCAAGTTGGGGAGACAGGCAATCAATTCTATGCGCGATGCCAAGCCGAGGCTGGTAAGGCAGACGGGCAGTGCGATACGTATATCCAGGGTGTTGCCGATACACTTGCGGCTTTCGGGAAAGGCGGTAACGCCAACGGTATATGTGGGCGGGGCTATAATCGTGGCCAGCTCAGCAGAATCTACCTTACATGGGCCCGGAGAAACCGGACCACAGGCAGCCTTCCTCGCCTAGCCGGCGTGACGTTCGCATTGCGCGAGGCATTTCCATGTCGGGTCAACTGATGATAGAGGAGTGATTATGTTCAAGAAGTTGACGGTGATGGCGCTTGCGGCGCTAGCGCTGCCAACCGCGGCGATGGCGGAGCCGGACTGGAGCAAGGTCGATGCGGCGCTTGGTCGACCCGGCACGGTCTCTGCAGATGGCGTGCACCGGTTCTCGTTTCCCCGGAGCGATCTTTCGGTCACCCTCGATGGCGTCTCGATCAAACCTGCCCTCGCGCTCGGTTCTTGGGCGGCGTTTCAGCCGATGGGCGATGAGGTGATGATCATGGGCGACCTCGTTCTGACGCATGCCGAGGTGAACCCTGTTCTGGCTCGCCTCTTCGCGAGTGGCTTCACCATCACTGCCCTGCACAATCACGTGCTTCGCTCATCGCCGGCGACTATGTACATGCACATCGCGGCACACGGCGATCCGGTTAAGCTCGCGCAGGGGCTGCGCGCAGCGCTCGCGTTGAGCCGCACTCCGCTCGGGCCGCAGCCAGCGTCTGCCCCGGCGACGACACTTCCGGGCCTCGATCTAGCGTCTCTGGATCGCCTGATGGGAGCAAAGGGCAAGATTGCCGGTGGCACTTACCAGTTCGGCATTCCGCGGGCAGAACGCCTGACCGATGCCGGCATGGCCATCCCGCAGGCCATGGGCGTCGCCAACGTAATCAATTTTCAACCCACGGGCGGCGGCAAGGCTGCGATCACCGGCGACCTCGTACTGATTGCGAGCGAGGTTCCTGAGGTGCTGCGGACGCTGCGCTCGCAGGGCATTGAGGTTACGGCTCTCCATAACCACATGCTGGAAGACGAGCCGCGGCTGTTTTACGTTCATTTCTGGGCAAATGCCGATGCCCGCGTTCTCGCCCGTTCGATGCGGGTCGCAATCAACAAGACTAATGTGAAGAAGGATTAGTGGACGTTTCGGGTTGACGATGACTCGGTAACATCATTTTCGATCCAATTATTCACAGCATGTCGCCGACATATATAACTTACGCCCAATCCTCCGCCGCTCTCTATTACCGTATCTGCCCAGCGGCGGAGGGCAACCAAACGGCCTCATCCAGGCCGGCCCCGCTTGATGGACGGGTTGCGACCACTTTCCCAAACAACGAAATTCAACCGGCAACCCTGATCTTGCGCCTGCGCCACCAGGAGAGAAGTCCCGTGACATATAGGACGGGCAACGCGAGCCCAGCCAGCAAGACAAGGAGGCGGCCAACAACTCCGGCGGCTTCGCCGTTATGGAGGGAGAAGACGGCATCATATAGCCGATTGGGCCAAGGCGCCGTTAGAGCGTCATGTCGCGCGAGGATCCGGCCAGAGCCAGCATCGACCACGACGCTACTAGTGCCAGACCACGCGCGTATCTCCCCGGGTCGGAGCACGCGGACATAGTAGGCGGGCGAACCGGCAACGGGCATCGTCACGCGAACGAAGCGCCCATCCGGAAAGACGCGCTGTGCGGCACTCCAGGCATCCCCAGCCGTCACCATACGCTCTGGGAGCGGGCCGGCTGCCTTGTAAGGCGGCCGAAAGGGTGTCGTTCGCTGTAACAGCGACCATAGCTGCGGACGTAGTACGGTGGCCGCGCCACTCAGTGCAACGATGATGAGCACGGCTGCGGCGGTGAGTCCCCACATGCGATGCCAGCTGCGCAATTTCTGCCGCCGCCCTTGCCACTGCGATGGCGTCAGCGCCGCAAGCGAGCCCCGGCGGCGCGGCCAGCCGAGCCAAAGACCGGTCGCGGCAATACTGGCGAGGAACAGTCCCGTCAGGCCAACCAACGTCGAAGCGCGATCACCAAGCAGCAACTCTTCGTGCAAGTTGTAGACCCAGCGCCAACCTGACGCGCCGGAACGGTCGTCCACGACTCTTGCCGACGCGGCATCCAGTCGAACATTGCGATCGTATCCGTGCGCGTCCTTGTATGAGGCTTGCAGGATGCCGCCCTTCGAATCAGCGACGGAAAGCATTCGCACCGGCGTGCCCGCCTGCCGTTCGGCGGCAGCAATGAGCCGGTCCACCGGCGCCATCGGGCCCGACGTAATCTTCACGCCCCAACGATCCAGTTCGCGATGAAAGACCAGGGCCGCCCCCGTCAAACCCTGCACCGCCCAGACCAGCCCGAGCGTCAGCCCGAACCAGAGGTGCAGCCGGACGAGGAAGTGGCGAGTTGTCACAATGGGATCCGGGCGGTCAGCTTGACCTGACGCGGCAAGCCGACACCGAGCAGGTTGTTTCCCGCGGCCGACCAGTGGCGTTTGTCGAACAGGTTGTCGGCGTTGAGCTGGAGCGTCATCGGCGTGGCGCCGGCTAAGGTGTAGCGCGCTGAGGCCGAGAAGAGCGTGTAGCCGTCTACCGAGGCGGTGTTGGCGGCGTCCACCGCGCGCGCGCCGACATGGAACACGCCCGCACCTAACCCTAGCCGCTCGATCGGACGATATTCGGTAAACAGGCTGGCCGTCCATTCCGGCGTGTTCTCCGGCGTGTTGCCGACAAGCGCGGCCTGATTCGACCGGCGGATCTCCGCGTCGAGCCACTGGCCAGATGCGTAGACCGACAGCGCGCGCGTTACCTCGCCCGACAGTGATGCCTCGACGCCCTGATAACGCGTGTCGCCGGCCAGCTTGAAGACATTGTCCGTCAGGTCGGTGAAGGCAAAGCGCCGCTCGATGCGGAACCCCGCCAGCTGGAGCACGACGCGGCGGAACAGCTCGCCCTTGATGCCCGCCTCGTATTGGCGAGTGACAGCGGGAGGCAGCACCTCGAAGGCGTTGACGACGTTGGACGGCGCGGTGCCGCCCTCCTCCAGCCCTTCGATATAGGTGACGTAAAGCGACAGCTTCCCGGTCGGCTTGACGATCAGGCCAACTGACGGCGTCCATTTCGACAACTCGAACCGGGTGGTGATGCCGGTCGCCGAAGTGGCGCGGCTGCGATATTCGGATCGGCGCAGCCCTGCGAGCAGGTCCACCGGCCCCGAGCTCATCCGATCGGTCACGTAGTAACCGAGGTCGCGGATGTGGAGCGGGGCGGCGGTGAAGCGGGTGGGCTCCACCGGCTGCACGTCGCGCGGTGCAAGGAAGCTCTGGGCGACCGTGAAGGACGCGCCGTTACGACCGTTCTGGAAGCGCCAGTTGCTCGTCACTCCGGCGACGAGGTTGTGTCGCACCGGACCGGTCGAGAAGGCGGCGGCGAGCTCGGCGCGGGCGTTCCGGTTGCGGTAGCGCTGGTCGCGCGTGGGAAAGATGCGAAGCACCCCCTGCCCGTTCGCGCCGCCATAGCTCTCCAGCTGGGCGAAATCGCGGTCGCGCTCGGTGCGCGCCTCGCCATATTCCGCGGTCAGCACCAGGCTGTCGAACGCCCGCCAATCGGCGCGGCCGAGCCAGTTGGTGGCGTGTGCGGCGTAGCGAAGATTCTCCCCGCCGAAGTTCGTCCGCGGATCGGGGATCGCCGGCACGCGCCCCTGCGCGGCCGGGAGCAGCTGGAGCGCGGCGGGCTCCGTCACGTCCTTGGACACATGCTCCACGTCGAAGGCGAGCTTGAGCCGGTCGGTGGGCGCGAGGTCGCCCGCCAGCGCCGCCACGAAGCGCTCGCCGGAGAAGCGGTCGATCCCCGTCTCCACGATCCCCGCCGCACCGTTGAAGCGCAGGCCCGCCCGGTCGCCGAAGCGCCGGCCGAGGTCGATCGCGGCATTGGTCCCGGCATATTCGTTCACCTGCAACGTCGCCTCCGTCACATCGCGGTCGGCGCGCTTGGTGACGAGGTTGACGATGCCCGAGGGCGGCGCGAAGCCGTAGTAGAGCGCGCCCACGCCCTTCAGCACCTCGACGCGGTCCTTGTTCTCCACCGGCAGGTCGACGAGGTTGATGACGGGCAGCATGCCGTTCAGCCGGTAGCTGGTCCGGTTCTCGACCAGGATGCCGCGGATCGCGACATTGTCGTAGGTCGCCCCGTTGAGCTGCGCGCGGCTGACGCCCGCGGTGTTGCGGAGCGCATCATAGACGCTTTGCGCCGCCTGGGCGCGGAGCAGCTCACGCGGCACCACATTGACCGTCAGAGGGACGTCGATCAGCCGTGCGCCGCGAAACGTGCCGACTTGAACCAGATCAGCGCCGAAGCCGCCGCGTCGATCCGCGGTAACGACAATTTCGTCCACTGTCTGTGTTTCGAGCGCAGGCGTGGCACGAGCAACAGCATCAGACGCAGCGAGCAACATGGCGGCTACTACGGGCACGATTATCTCCAGCTTTTCTAACCCTGCTAATGCAAATCGTTAGCAAGGGCAATAGTTCACTGAGTACGAAGGTCGATCGCGTTGCCAAGGAGCTGCCGATGGGCGGCACGATTGCTGCTCTGCGCATTATTCCCCGGAGCCCCACGGCCCGCACCGTCGGGCCGAAGAACCTTCTTGATCGGCTAGAAACCGACCCGCTGTCGTCAACAACTATCACCACGCTCTCTGCGGTGGTGTCGCGCTTTCCGCTATGATCAGCCTAGGTTCACGATGAGAGAACTATTGTACTCGTCTGACCGGTAGGCTGAGCGACCACCTTCTTTGTCAGGGCGAAGTGTTTTCCGTGTTCCACTCCCCCTTTGTTGCGACATCGTCTGGCTGGAGGGACTTGAATGAGCCCTCCAGCCAGTTGGTTACTCGGGCGTATAGCCAGTTGATCTCGGGAAACGCGTCATATTGATGGCCGTCGACCGTCGTGGCCTGTTTCTTCGACCGGAATTTGGGAGCCATTGAATCCCAGAGCTTGCAGTCGCCGACGATCGATGCGCTACTGAAGGCCTACAAGACCGATCCCGGCCCCGATAGCGAGCGCGACTGGGGTCGCAAGCTTGCTCTTCCAGCGATAGAGCAGGACAAGTGCTCCGATGAAGATGAGAGCGCTGATCGCGAGGTTCGGCGTCTTCGCGGCCGTGGTTCGTCCCAAATCTAGGAGCGTGACAACAATAAATCCTACGACACTTGCCGCGATACCGGTGAGAACGAGCTGCAGGCGATGATGCTCCACGATCGTTTCCAAGCGCTCGTAAAGGACCAGCGAAAACCCGAAAGCCGGCAGGAACATCCCGACCGTGGTGGCAAGGGCGCCAGGTAACCCGCCGCAGATCCATCCGACGAAGGTGGCGAAGATGACAAGTGGGGCTGGAAGGATCCCCGACAATCCTAGCCCATCGAGAAATTGCGCATCGCTCATCTAGCCGCGGCCAACCGTGTCGGCGCGGACGAACGGAATGGCGGTGTAGGCGCCTCCGAACGTCAGTAGTCCGCCTTTCAGCCCAGCGATGAACAGCGCGAACGTGGTTGGCGCGGGGCCTCGCGTTACGGTCGTCACGGCTTGGTCTGGCCCCGCTCCGGCATAAGCGGCTGCAGCTGCGATCGCGACCGCAACCAATACCCCACCTGCCAGCACGTAGCGTCGTGACACCGCCAGAGCGTAGCCGATACCCGCAGCTGGTAGAACAATCCAGAAAGTCACTCCGGCGATGGATGCAAGCGCCGTGATGATCGCCGCCGCCCATAGCCAGGGATCGAGCAGAATGTGCTCACCGATCCGGTGGACCGCGCGCGCAATGACCGCGACGACGGCTGCCTGGACACCAAGGAACGCTGCACCAAGAAAGGTACCGGCGATCGGAAGGCGCGTGTAAACCCAGGCGAGCAACAGCATCAAGACGAACCCCGGCAGCATGAAGCCGAGGCCGGCGAGCAGCCCGCCTACCCGCCCCTTAGCGCGCATGCCAAGATGCACGCACAACTCATGAGCCTCGGGCCCGGGTAGCACCTGCATGACTGCGAGGAGCTTGTTGAAGCGATCTCGCGAGATCCAGCGCTCCTCGTCGACCAGCTCGCGGCGAATCATGGCGATCTGCGCGACGGGCCCCCCGAAGGCGAAGGTCCCAAACTTCAAAAATCGCCAGAACAGACCGAAGTGGCTCAACTCAGGAGGGCTAGGCTCCGCTTGTTCGGTCGAGGGAGCCGCAGCTTGTGCCGGCGAAATATGCTCGACCTGGCTCATCCTAATTCCTCCATTCGTAGCCCCTTGCGGCACAGGTGTATCTATCTTCGACAACATCGTGTAACGTCTGCATCATCACTGTGGCAAGATAGAAGGATTGCTGGCCGGCAAAGCGACAACAGCATCGGTGATCAAGGTGCCTGATCCACGGCTCTCGACGGCGCGCCTGCCTCGAAATAGCCCGGCGAGCGGCATGCGATAAGGTACCGGGTACGCCTCAGACATCGTGGCGACGAAACTTAGGTGATGGGAAGGGAGCTTGACATGCCTTATGAAATTAAACCGCTGGGCTGCGATCCCCAAAAGGTGAAAGGCATGTCGGAGCGGCTGATCGTCAGCCATTACGAAAATAATTACAGCGGTGCGGTCAAACGTCTGAATCTCATCGACGAGCAGCTTGCCGAAATAGACTTAGCGACGACACCCGGATACGTCGTTAACGGACTGAAGCGAGAGCAATTAGTTGCAGCTAATTCCATGATATTGCACGAACTGTTCTTCGATGGTCTGGGAGTCGAAAGTGAGCCCAGTTTGGTGTTACGCGGCGCCCTAGAAGGACAATTCGGCTCTTACGAGCGTTGGAGAAGTGAGTTCGCCAGCATCGCTAAAGCGCTGGGCGGCGGTTCGGGCTGGGTGCTGCTTACATGGTGCCCACGAGATGGAAAGCTTATCAATCAATGGGCGCCCGATCACTGTCACACGCTTGCAGGGGGCACACCCTTGCTCGCACTCGATATGTATGAACACTCCTACCATATCGACTTTGGCGCCAGTGCCGCCAGCTATGTTGGAGCGTTCATGGATGCGATCAATTGGACGAACGTTGATTGGCTGTTTCTCAATGCACAGCGTGGTCAGGCGTGCTCGGGAACGACGGACGCCCGATAGGTAACTTGTGCTGGGTTACCTCAGATCAGTTCGGCTTCGATATCAACAACGCCGTCCCGCCATAGCTGCAGCCAGCGTCCGTCACGACTCGCGCGATAGCAGAGTTCCCCGTATCCCGCGTTGATGCAGAGCTTGTCGCCTTGGATGCGCCAGCGCTGTGACGATTGTTCGCCGTTTTCCTCAGCGATCAAGCGCCCATTGGGCTTGAACTTCCACCCCCAGTGCGCGCCGTCCGTGAGTTCATGGCCAACGACAGCCCGCCGAATGGCCGCCCCCGACAACATCTTCGGCGCCGCCTTCGTAGGAGCTAGGGTTTGGACTGGCGCAGCAACGGGGGCGGCACGATCGTCGCCGTATTCGTGCAGAACGATATCGTTGCCCTGAAGCAGAGGATCTTCGACTGTGTTCAACTCGGCTAAGTCGCGAGAGATCGACTGATCCTCCTGCGTCGTGTTCGCTACATCGCCCGGACTGCCGCACCCGGTCAGTGCGCAGAGCGCCACCAAGACTGAACCTATTGCAGTTGCACGTCGCTGGGCCGACCCATTGTAATCGACAAACGTCATCGCTTTGACCTCTCCTTCAAACATTATCGCGGTGCGTCACGCGTGCCTCGCCTGCGCGCAGCACCAGCGGCGCGGCCGATCGCAGCGGCGGCAAGGGGCAGCACGGCGCTCTCCGGAAATGGGGCTACCGAGCTGGCGTTGATCTCGCAGAGCACGTGCTCGCGAGCGGCATCCGTCGCGCCGCGGCGCAGGAGGAAATCGGCATCCCAAAGAAGCGGAAGCTCCTCATCCGTGATCGCGAGCAACCGCTGCAATTCGGGTATCCATCGGTTTTCCAGCATCGCCCGCAAGTCGGCGAAACGGTCCGCATCTGGACTGAACATGATGCGTGGTCCTGGTGCCGGGAGGGCAGCCTGATTGTTTTCGCCGACAGGCGTCAACAGCGCGGTGATAAGCTGGTGGCCGAACCCGACCACCTGTGATCCGCAAAGGTAGCAGCGGGTCATGCCTTCGCTCAGACGAGGGTGGTACTCCTGATCAATCAACACGCCGCCTTTTTCAAGGTAGGGTCTCCAGCGATCAAGGAAAGCGCCAAGGGTCATGTGTTTCGGTACGCTCGTAAGGCCGGCCTCCAAGACGCTCACCAGCGCATCGGGGCTTAGCGGGGGTGGCGTGACCGCGAGCAGCTCGACGCGCCAGACGTTCTGGCCGCCATTTCCCTTGTTCGGCTTCAGGACGCGAGGGCCGCTCGAGAGGCGACGGGGGAAACCTGCGCTCAGACTTTCGGCATCGGCATAGCGATCAACATCGCTTCCCCAGTCCATCTCTCGCGTGGCATACAAGACTTCCTTGACGCCGATTTTCGCAATCACGTCGGGATGCGCGCTGACCGAAATCCCCCGCGCGGCAACTGCGCGCAGCATGGTGTCAAGCGTCGTACGATCGCCAGAGGGATCGAGAGGATTTACCCAGACGAGGACCAAATCGACCGAAAGCAATTTATCACGAACCGCGTCAGCGATGCTGTCCTCGTAGAGCATCGGTTCTGCGACTGCGCCCATCGAACGCAGAGCTTGGATGATTGGCCATTGGCGAGCTTCGTGAACCCGTCCCGCCCATTCGGCCGCGCTCCCGCGCCAGAGGAGAGCAATCTTCATGACTGACCTCGCACCTTGTATCTCGTTTGCGCTGCTTAGATTGGCTCAACCATTCGTAGCCCGGCCCAAACCAAGGATACACTTATCACATAGTCCGGGTATAGCGTGGTATAGGTATGTCAAGAGGGTATCGCTGGCTGCCCACGTTGAAGGGCGGGCAACGAATGTGGGCCCGGGATCAAGCCGCCCGCGCTGAACGGACCTTTGAAAGCTCGGCTATAGGCATTTTCGCATGCAATTGATGAGGCAGCCTAGGCACTGGTATCTCCGCGCTGAAGCCGCTCGTTATTTGCGGCCGGGGGCGCCGCAAGAGGGTCTGACCTCGTGGGGACCGAGCCATCGTAGCTTGTGAATCTACAAGGTGCGTGCTCGACGGCGAGGATGCATAGGCTTTGCGGCTCCGGAGCTGCGGCCATCGTCAATCGCTGCGGCAATCCGGGTCGGACGACGGCTTGAAGGGCCGAGGCCGCCGTCCGTTCACCTCCCTTGGACCCTGAAGAAAGTGGAACGGATCATGGCTAGCAAACGGAACCTCATGATCGGCGCCGGTGCCGCCGTGCTGGCGGTTGCCGGCGTGGCGTTCGCAGCGCAGCAGAACAATGAGGCGAACGAGAACCGCCTTATCGGCGAGCATACGGAGAAGGAAATTCCGCTCAACCAAGTGCCGGCGGCGGCGATGAACGCCGCGCGTGCGCAGCTCGCGTCCATCCGCGAAGCCGAGCTGGTGACCAGAAAGGCGGACGGCAGCACGCTCTACGAGCTCGAAGGCAAGGACAAGGCCGGCAAGAAGGTCGGGCTGTACATTACGCCTGAGGGCCAGGTGCTGGGAGGCGGTGCCGAAGGCGATCACGACGAAGACGGCGATTGAGGCGGCGACGCACGGGCCTGAAGGGGGGCAGGCCCGGCGTCCGGCTGCTGGTAGTGGCAATTTACTCGCCCTGATCGCATTGGTTCTGCATGACGTTGACATGGGTTTACGGGCTCGCCTTGGTGCTCGCACAGGATACAACGGCCGCCCCGGACGGCGCCGCAGCCGCTGGCGGGCAGCCGGGCGTCACATCCTTCCCTGCCGCGTCCTTCGCGGCCGCGCGCCCCAACACGGCATTTGACATGATCGCGCGGTTGCCCGGCTTTGCGTTCGATGGCGGGGAGAGCCTGCGCGGGTTCGGCGGGACGGCGGGGAACGTCTTGATCGACGGGCAACGGCCTTCGACCAAGACGGACAGCCTGGAAGGCATCCTCAGGCGCATCCCGGCGTCGAGTGTGCTCCGGATCGACCTGATCCGTGGCGGCACGCCGGGTATCGACATGCAGGGCCGCACCGTCGTCGCCAATATCGTCCTGAGCAGCGCCGCACGCACCGAGCTGACTGCCACCGGCGCCGTGAACGCGTATAGCGACGGCCGGGTCAGCCCGACCCTCCAATTCGACGCTTCGCGGCGGAACGGCGAGGGGTCGGTGTCGGGCTCGGTGCGCTACTACGACGAGGATGGCGGCGAGTTCGGATATGGCTCTCGACAAGTGCGCGACGGAGCGGGCCGAGTGCTCCGCGAGGCGCGCGCCCGACTGACCGACATCGATCAAGGGTTGGAGGTCCGCGGCAACGCGCAGTCGCCGCTATTCGGAGGGCTCGCCCATCTCAACGCCGCCTTGGACGTGACCGGGACCGACAAGTCCGAGCGATATGATTACCGTCAGCCTCGGGATCGGCCCGCCGACGCCACCGTCGAACGCTACCGCCGCACCGGGGGCGAGGTTGGCATGGATTACACCATCGGGCTTGGGCCGAGCCTTCAGGGCAAGATGGTCGTCGTCCAATCGCTGCGTCGGCGCACCTATGACAGCCGCTCGAACCAGAACCGGGTGCTGAGCGACTTCTCCCAGGTCCGCACCTCGGGGGAGAGCATCCTGCGCGGAACCATTACCTATACGCGCTCAGCCGACTTCAGCATCGAAGGCGGCGGCGAAGGGATCTTCAACTTCCTGAACGGCACATCGGCCTTGACGCTCGATGGGAGGCCGATCGTGCTTCCCAACGCCAGCGTTCGCGTCGAGGAGCGGCGCGCGGAGGGCTTCGCCACCGCCAACTGGCGGATCAGTCCCCGCTGGCACATTGAGGCGGGCGCGCGGGTGGAGACCTCCACCATCTCCCAGACGGGGGATACCAACAGCGCCGCGTCCTTCTTCTTCCCCAAGCCGCGCGCGGTCGTCACCTGGTCGCCCAGCGAGAGGGTTCAGGTTCGCGCTCGGGTCGAGCGCGAGGTCGGCCAGCTCGACTTCGCGGACTTCGTGGCGACCGCGAACCTGGCGACCGGCGTGGTCAGCGCCGGGAATGCCAAGCTCGAGCCCGAACGCCGCTGGGTGTTCGAGGCGGCATTTGAGCGTCGGTTCTGGGGTAGCGGCGACGTCGTGCTGACGCTCCGGCATGCTGCGCTCCAGCAGGTGATCGATCAGGTTCCGGTCGAAGGATTTAACGCGCCGGGCAACATCGGCAATGGCCGGCGCGAAACGGCGATCCTCGACCTCACGCTGCCGCTCGCCCGGCTCGGCATGCAAGGCGGCCTGCTCAAGGCCCGCGGTCAGGTGATCTCCTCACGGGTGATCGATCCCACAACCGGGCGACCGCGCCCGATCTCGGAGGACGAACCGTTTTCGGGATCGGTGACGCTGACAAATGATCTGCCGCGGCTGAAATCGACTTGGACGGTGAGCCTGGACAGCGGCTATCGCGAGCGCAGCTATCTAATCGACGAAATCCAGACGATCCGGCGCTACCCCTCGCTAGATGCTGCTTGGGAATACAAGCCGAGCGCCGCTTGGGCCGTGCTCGCGCAGGTAACCGATATCACGCGGCACGCCCGGACCCGGGTCCAGGACATTTATGCTGGGCTACGTAGCGAGGCGCCGATCGCACTGACCGATCGCGTCCGCGTGCGCGTGCCCTCAGCCTTTTATCTGCGTGCGCGACGAAGTTGGTGACGCGGAGCTTGCTCGTTGGCGACCACCGTACCCGAAGGAGAACATGATGAGGAGGCACTATTGGCTCGGGGCGTGTCTGGCGGTCCTGCTGACCTCCCCGCTACAAGCCCAAGAGAAGACAACGCAAGCGAACGGTGCCGACCTCATCACGAGCTGCCGCGCAAATAGTCCAGCGTGCGGGGCCTACCTTCAAGGTGTGCTCGACATGATGATCGTGGCGCGGCGCGATGTGTGTGCCGCGCCCCGGTATGACCGTGAGAGGCTGCGCGTCGCGTATCTCCGCTGGGCCGAAGAAAACACCTACTTTGAGAGTGTTCACATGGCAGCGGGCGCCGAGCGGGCGATGGACGTGGCTTGGCCCTGCCGCGCTAAGCGCGGGCGTGAAGCAGGGGCGGGCTCCTAGCATGACTTGCGAACTGCCGCTTCGGTTTCCGCGCCGCGCCTTCCTGACGCTCGTCATAGCGTCAGCCGCGACTGTCTCGACAGGCGTGGCGGCGCGCTGTCGTCCGGCCCGCGTGCTTCTCGTCTGCCAATATGGTAGCGTGAAGAGCGCGGTTGCGCGCGAACTGATGAAGCGGCGGGCAGCCGAGCGCGGTATCGTCATCGAGGTCCGCTCTCGCGGCATTACGCCCGAGGAGCACGTCTCCCCGTCGCTGGCGGCCGCGTTGCGGCTGGAGGGTGTAGACACGCACGCGCAGGCGCTCACCGTGCTTGCGCCCGAAGACCTTCAAACGGCGGACGTGATCGTTGGGCTCGAGCCGCCATCGAAAACCTCGTTACCGGCTTCGGCTCTCGACTGGTCTGATCTGCCCTCGTTCAACACCGAATATGCGCGCGCGCGCCCGCTGCTAGCTGCTCGCATCGACGCTCTCTTAAACGAAGTCGACCGACGATGCTAACTGAATTCTGGGTGGAACGCTGCAGACGATACGGCTCTCAGCCCCGCGCTAATCACAAAAACCAAGTAGTATGAGGAGTAGACCAATGCGAAAGTCGATCGAAGCGGCTGTAGGTGCGCTCGCAATCGCATTCTTCGGCGCACCCGTGGCAGCGATCGCCGTTCAATCTGGGATCAGCACAAACCCGCCGCCTGTGAAGACTTCCGAGTATATCGGAGCAGTTCATGCGTTGAGCCGTTACGAGGTCGATGCCAGCCGGCTTGCGTTGGCCCGATCCCAGGTCCAGGCCTCGCGTTCGTTCGCCCGGAGGATGGTCGACCTCCACACGCGCGTCATTGCTGGGCACGCCCGCCTGCTGAACGTCCCCATATCCGCCGAGGCCGAAGGGGCACTGGCTGAGCCCTTGTCGGAAATGCTTGAGCGATTGGAGAGCACGCCGTTGGGGGAGTTCGATCTGGCGTACAGACAAGGGCAGATCGCTGCGCATGAGGAAGCGTTGAAGGTCCATAGCGCTTATGCTGCGCAAGGGACCGATGCGCGGGCACGGGCCAAGGCTCAAGCCGCTATCCCAATAATCCGGAATCATCTCGACGCAGCGAGGAAGCTGCCCGGAGCCTGAAGGCGTTGAGTTGCGGCGCCCATTTGCCAGTGGCTGGACGTGAGGGTTTCAACTAATCTAGGGTCAATGAGTGCCGTTTTGTTCCGCACACCCACCCGGCTCGCCTTCGGCGGGGCTCTGGGTAAGCAGGCACTCTAAGCCTATTGCGGCTTGCGAGAGCGCCGCTTCCGTCATTGAAGGTTGAGGCGAATCGACCAAATGGGTTTCTGGAGGCTTTGTTCGCGGTGACGCGTGCATTGCCTTCTTTCGTTTCAGGCTCTGGGCTTCGGCCGCAGATCGTCGATCAGCTTCATGCCGTAGATCCGATCGCCCCTTCGGTCTCGCGCTGAAACTGGAGCTGATGGACCAGGTTGACGAGCGGCCGCAGCTCGTCGCGCGCCGGCGCCGTCATCCGCCTGATGCGCAGCCCCCAGCTAACGACATAGGCGACGATGTCGGCGGTCTGGATCAACGTCGTCAGGTCGCTATGGACGAAGAACGGCTCGGGAATGATGCGCCGCGACCGGCTGCGGCCATTGCGCGTGTTCACGAAATAGCTCGACACCTGGCCGAGCAGGATGTGCGTGGCGCTGCGATCGAGTTCGTCGAACACGAGATAGCCCATCGGATCGCTGGGAAGACCGTTCAGGAAATTGTAGAAGCGCTCGAACAGGAACGCATGTCCTTGCGTAGCGCGTCGCTGCGCTCGGGCCGCGGCGCCTCGCGCGGGACGATCGTGGCGAACACACGCGACGATCCTCGGCCGCAATGCCGGTCAGCACCTCATAGGGCGAATGACGCTGATCCTGGCCGGATTCGTCGATGAAAAGCGTCCAGCTCATTCCGGCTTAGGCGACAGCAGCTCGATGGCGTCCAGCTCGACGGCAAAGCGTCATACCCGGCTACTCGGGTAAACCGTGAACCGGCGTGACCGGATTCACGGCGATTCTCACCACCAGGCCATTGCCCGAGAAGTCATACTCCTTGGTCTAGTCTTTCTCGACAGTGGCGGTAATTTAAGGTGCCGGCCTCGATTCCTTTCTTGTAGCCCTGGGTTCGGAACACGACGCTGGCGCCGGGCTCAGGGACGCAATCGGCTTGCGTGGTAACGGTCACCGACCCGCTCAGAGCGGATTGTTATCCCATTGGTCCCCCTTGCTGCATGGCCGAGGCTAGAGCGGCGTCGGTGCCGGCGCAGGGGAGCGATGGTGCAGCGGGGACGCGGCCCTACCGGGCACGGCTCTATCGGCGCGAGCGCCGACCGAGCCCCCGTGCTGGCGTCTCGTCCCATGCGGGTGACGATCTGCGTGCCATCGGTGACATAATGATACCCAAGCTGCCCCGTCCTTTAACTGAGATCGACATTACGGGGCGGATCGCCCGGCAGCGTCGTGTCGAATTCGACAGTTGACAAGCCGCCGGCGCCGATGCGGTCGAGAACCGCGTGATTGTCGGAAACACCACGCTCTGGTTCGCGGTCGTCGGGTTTGATCGCGGCGCTCGCCTTTCTCCGGTGTAGCGCCGTCACGCGCTTCACCTGTGCCGCGCTGCAGGAAATGACCTCAGCTGTCTTCGCGATGCTCATGCCGGCGTCGCGCATCGCGATGATGCGTCGGTGCTGCGCATGATCTGCCTTACGACCGTTGTAGCGCCCTTCCCGCTTGGCAATCTCAATGCCCTGACGCTGTCGCTCGCGTCGATCCTCATAGTCGTCACGGGCGGTTTGAAGCGCTACACGGAGCAGCATCTCCTGAACCGCCTCGAGCACGATGCGGGCAACCCCCGCGCTGCCAGCCACCAACTCGGACAGGTCGACGATGCCCGGCACAGCCAGTCTGGCGCCCTTGGCCCTGATCGCCTCGACCAGCCGCTCAGCCTCGGCAAGCGGTAGACGGCTGATCCGATCGATCTTCTCGGCCACAACCACCTCCCCCGGTTGCAGGTCGGCGATCATGCGGATGAGTTCCGGTCGGTCGGCCCGTGCGCCTGACGCCTTCTCCCGGTAGACCGCCGCGACGTAGTAACCGGCGGCTCGTGCGCCGGCGACGATTGCCTCCTGCCGCGCGAGGTCCTGCTCGTCGGTGCTGACCCGAAGATAGACTCTCGCGCCCTTCACCCCCTTCCCCTCCTTGCTGTCGCTCATTGTCGCTCGGCTCTTTCAAGCACACCCAATTTGGCCGCTGGTAGCGGTGCTGGCCAGAATAGGAAAGGTCCGATCCTATATGGCCTAGCCACGCAAGCCGACCTTTACGAGCCAGCTTCCGCCTAGCTGAACGGGCAATTGGGGCATGGGTCACTCGATGAGCACAATCTTGCCTCGAAATACCGGAACGTCGTAGAACCTAGCACCGCAATCTGGTACTGGTCCGGAGAACTGGTCGTGATGTGCGAGGCGGTGCAGATGGAAGCGCAGCGGGTCAAGATCGTGGATGGGGGCAAGCTCGTCATCCCAGCCTCCATGCGGCGCGAGCTGGGCATCAGCACCGGCGATACCGTGCTCGTCGACGTCGATGATGGCGAGCTCAGGGTCAGGTCTGTGTCCCGGGCAGTCGAGCGGGCACGGGCCATATTGCGCAAGTACGTGCCCGAAGACGTCGGGCTGGCTGATGAGCTGATCGCGGACCGCCGTCGCGAGGCGGAGCGTGAGTAGCAAGGTCGTCCTCGACGCCTCCGCCCTGCTCTGCCTTCTGAATGACGAGCCTGGCGCGGATCGGGTCGCAGACGTGCTGACGCGCTGTGTGGTGGGTACGACGAACCTGGCCGAAGTGGTTTCCAAGTTTCGCGAGCGGGGAGTGTCGCTGGACGAAGTACGGGAGGCGCTCGGCGGGCTGCACCTCGACGTCCGCCCCCTCTCCCCGGCCCAGGCACTGATCATCGGCGATCTTCGCCCAGCGACTAAGTCGCTCGGCCTGTCGCTCGGGGACCGCGCCTGTCTGGCCTTAGCCATCGATCTGCAGGCGGAGATGTTCACGACTGACGCCGATCTGGCGAGCGCCGATGTGGGTATCACCATTATCAACGTGCGAGCGCCCGCACGCTGAGCACGAGTGCGCGGAGAAGGGCTTGAGATTCCAACGTCTACTGTTTTGGGCGAAAATCTGCCATTTCGGGCCGCTTCTACAGAGTACTGGATCGTCTACAGTTTCAGGAAAACCGACAGCCGGCTGCGTGACCGATCCCCTCTCGATTAACGAGTTCCGGGCCTACTGGCTGACCACCACGCCCGCGAAGCGCCTGCCACCCAGCGAGCCCGAGCGCCTGGAAGTCGACGTCAAACGCGCGTTCGCGACCACGGTGCCCTCAACCGGCCCGTTCGCCGGTCAGGTCCGGCCGACCAAGGTCAAGATCGACATCGACGTCCGCGGTCACCGCGAGCTCTTCGCCCCCCGCGAGGCGTCATTCCGCACGGTGATGCGGGTGGTCGATCAAGAAGCATCGTGGGACCGGGACGCGAATCGGGTCCGGTTCGGTGGCGGCTATATAGAGGTGCTCTGCCCGCAGCTCCTCGGCTTCGGCTTCGGCTCCTTATTTATGAACCTGGCGATCGGCTGGGCGATGTGCTTCCACCCAGACGCGAGGGTTCACGAGATCAAGATCGGCAACGACGCCCGTCGCACCGATCGTTCTCGCTTCTACGAGGCGTTCGGATTCCGCTTCGACGGGCGCGGCGATGCGACCGGCAACCTTCTCTCGGAGCCGATGCGCGTCGCCGACTTACGCGTCCGTCCCCATCGGCTGATCGAGAGTGAGGCGAACTTCAAAGCCGCGGCCGGGCTTCGATGACTGGTGCTGAACCCGAGGACTTCGAAGCGGCAATCGCGGGCGCGCTCGCGATCGTCGACCAGGTCGACTCCCTCGAGCCCTACCTCCCCCAGCTCGCGCCCGACGACCGCGAGCGCGTCGACCGGTACGTGGGGGCACCTCAAGGTTTGTGGCACGGACAGCGGTAAGCTGAACAGGTGGCGAACAGGGCGGCTCAGG
>NZ_JBHUFC010000016.1:0-41799 GCF_042681125.1 Sphingomonas floccifaciens
AAAAAAAGGAAGGATGACAGAAGATGACGCACCAATCCGCCGACGAAATCGTCCACCGCTTCACCCTCGCGGCTGCGGACCTGCTCCGGCATCCGCTTGATCCCGGGTTTGTGGACGATGTGGCTTCCGCGGTCTTCCTGGCCGGGCCGCCGCTCGACGGGACCGCGGCCGATGACGTGAGCCAGGCTGCGGAGACGGCAGGCTTGGATCTGATCCACCTGGCCTTCGAACCCGGCAGGGAGCGGTTCGGACCGACGGGTGTGGGCGTCTTCGGTATGCGCCGGGGGGCAATGTTCCGCTGGACCGACTGCGTGCTGTGGGCGCCCAGAAACGGCGGACCGCTGCTCATCGTGCCGCTGGGGCTCAACGCCTGCTTCGCACATGACGGCAAGGCGATGCTGTCGTTCCCGTCAGGGCCGAAGGTAGCGCTCGGTGCCGGAATCAAGCGCGCCCGTGGGCGCCTGCGCCGCTCCGCTTGGTCGATGACGGCAGACCAGCTCCGCGGCCGTGCAGCCGAAAGACCGTCTTTGCGTGCGCCGGGCCTCTCGATACAGTCGGAAGTCATGCCGCTCGCCCGGCATGGCTGACTTCGGTGTCGATGCGCGGGATGCTGCGCATTTGCGCAAGGGGCCTGCGCAAATGTGCGGTTTGTCGCGCATCTGCGTGTCGGGAATTGCCGGAAAATGCGGACGCCGCCCCGACACCGGCGGGCCATGTCGCTCTGGTGATTATGAGAGGAAAAGCTCCGTCAACAGAGCGGCCTTCTACCGGTCCGACTGCCCGATTGCTGCACGGCGGTGGCGAACAGCATCGCCCAGAGGAAGCCGCGATCGGTACGTCCATCGTCACCGATCCTGATCGTCGCGCTTCGCTGGCTGCGGATGATCGTCATCTCCTGCTCCCGGCAGTCGGCGAGCCGCAGCGCCTCGATCACCGCGCCGAACTGCGTGTCGGGGACGCGCAGCACACCGCGCGGCCGATCATAGCCCTTCACGAAAACCGAACACAGCAGGCGGCGCTTCGCAGGCGCGAGGGCGAGCACGCCGCGGTACAGGCGACCTAGTCGCTCGGCCTCCGCCTCGCCAAGCCGGTGGGCGCGGCGCTGCCTGCCCTCGCCGGGCGCATCGACGAAGCGTCGGCGGGTCACGCCGCCCCGCCCCCGCGTCCGTTCCTCGATCAGCGCCAGCAACGCCGCTGCGATCCGTCGGCCATACGGCGAGCGCAACTGGGGATGATCCAGCACGGTGTGCCGCTCCGCGTCGTCCGCGACGCCAAGCAACGCTGCCAGCATCTGCCATTCCGGTGGGTGCCCGGCGATCGGGCCTTGCCGGCGCGTCGGTTCATGCCCACCCGCGCCTGGCGGACCGGGGCGGTCGAGAAGACGCCCCAGGATGACGGCGCCCTTGCGGTGGTCATCGGTTCGGGGGCGACCCCGGCGACGGACATGGTTCACGGGCATGTCGGCGGCCGCAGCGCGCCGGTTCGCGCGTTCGACGGCGGGCACGCGCATTCCCAGCAGGCGCGCGGCCAGGGACGCAGGCAGTGCGGGTTGCGATTCCGGGCGCGAGACATGGAGGCCGGCGAGCCAATCATGCAGATGCATGTAGGAGCGCAGCGTGGCCTGATCCCCCGAATGGCCCAGCAATGCCCCGACCGCATGCACCGCGCCCCGGGTGCCCGCTCCCTCCCCCATCAGCACCGGCGCAATCCCCCGCCGCCGCGCCTGCGACACGAGCGTCGGGTCGATCGGCGGCGCCAGATCCTTGTCCGCCAGGTCGCCCGGCAACGCGAGTGTGGCGAGCAGATAGGAGCCGCACGCGTGGCGCAGCTGGTGAAAATTCCCGACGCTGCCGGCGGTAACCTCGGTCAAGGCATGGGCGATGTCCCGCCGCAACGCCCCCTGCAGCGGCAGCCCCCAGCAGGGAAACAGCCGCGAGGTATCGGCTGTGTTCGGTCCGGTCCGCGCCATCGCGACGATCCGGCGGTCGTGCCACCAGTCGAGCAGTTCCTGCCGCTCGGACGCACTCAGCAGCGCGTGCAATGGCACGACACGTCGACCGGCCGGCGTCTTGAGCCATCGATCGACATTCTGACGTATCGACAACTCTACATGTCGACCTGTTACGAGCAGATCGTGCGTGCGCAGGCCGATCGCCTCCTGCCAGCGCAGGCCGGCGCGAAATCCCAGGATGACGAGCAGCCGTGCCATCGCGCCATTGGCGGTGTCACGATCGAAGCGATCGAGCAGGGCCGCATATTCGGCGCCGGTGACGATCGTGTTCCGCACACCGCCCGCGCGGCGTTCGCTACCATGCCATTCGACCGACAGCGAGCCGGTCCTGCGCTGTTGCCAATCGGTATAACAGGCCAGATGAGCATGGTCCTTCTGCCAGAGGCGGACTTCGCTCAGATGGTGGTTCAGCCGCCCGGCGAAGCCCGCTGCGTCCAGCGTCAGGGGATCGCTCTGGCCAAAGGCGCCGCGGAGCAGATGCAGCAGCCGCTGCGCCCGTCCCCGGATCGTGCTCGGCGCCAGGCCGCGCTGTCGTTGGCGGCGGTCGCGACGCGGATCGATCCGGTCCGCGGCCCAGAGCAGCACGCCACGCTCGACCGGAGACAGGCTGTTGCGTTGAGCCGCCTGCGCAAGCGTCCGCGCAGCCTCGACGAAGCTCCGCCCGCCGCTGTGACGCCCGTCGGGGAGTGCGGCGATCAGGATGGCCATGACCGGGTCGTTGCCTGCTGTCTTTCGCGGCGCTGGCTGCCATGGCGTGCGATGCGCCGGGACGATGCGCACCATGCCGCTCAGCATGGCGCGCCAGCGCTCGTCGGGCAGGCTGACGCAACGTCCGTCGACCCCGATCTCCTCGACGAGGAACCCGGGCATCCGCATCCGCCATTTGAGCACGGCCGCACGGTAGAGCCCGTCGAGCAGCTGGTCCGCCGGTCCGGGATCCAGACCGCGCCATCCCAGGAACGCGCCGACAGCCTCTGCCGGGCTGAGCGTCGGCGGCGGCATACGGACACGGGCGTCCTGCCAATGCCGCAGCAGGCAGTGCGTCAGCGGATCGGCGACCCACCGCCTGGCATCACGGCCCGCCGTCACCGGCAGATCGATCCAGACACGTCCATGATGGTGCAGCCGGGGGATGGTGCGAACCGCGACCGTCTCGTTTCCGGCCGTGACGGTGATCGTGCCTGTCTGTTGCGGGCGAAAGTCGATGCCGACGAACATCCCGCGCGAGGCGATCAGCCATTCGCCCCAGCGACGCCTGTCGAGCAAGGCGCCGAACAGGATCGCACTCGTGAGCAGCGCCCCCTCCCGCTCCGCGACAGCGACGTTTTCCGCGCGCGCCAGCACCGCATCGAGACGCGTGATCGCGACCCGTTCGATGAGGTCGGCCCGGCGCTGATAGAGCAGCTGTTCCAGTGCAAAGGGGCTGGAGGGGCGAGAGAAGCGGCTGTCGGGATCGGCGAGGTCCGGCATCATTCCAGGCCGGGCATCGGTACGAAGCCGGCGTCGGCCAGCAGCGGTGGCAGGATGATCGCCAGCTCCGCCCGATAGGTGAGCGGGTCCAGGCCGGCCTTTGCACCCCAGGGTTCGGTTCCCAGATGCCAGTGCCCGAGGAACGCGTGCAGTGTCTCGCTACCGAGCCGTCCGACCAGGGCCGATCGCAGGAAATGGCGTCCGGCATTGAGAGGATAGGGCCAGTCGGGGCCGGCGAGCGCAGCCCGTATCGCATGGCGGGTGAGGGGTATGGCCTGCCCCTGCGCGTTCAGCAGGAAGGGAGACCGTGTCGCCGCGCCCGCAAGGTCCGGTCGCCGCTCCATCAGCATCGTCAGATGGCGGCGATAGAGCGACAGTTGCCGGCGGTATGCATCGCTTGCCCAGACGAGGCGGGTCTTGAAATTGTCCATCGTCGGTTTGTCATCGACGATGAGGAAGCCGGTCGCCGGATCGATCCGATCAGGATCGAGAATGAAGGGTTCGATCGGGCGTCCGCCTGTTGCGAACAGCCCGAACAGCGCGGTGTAGAGGGTGATCGCATTATGCGTATCGCTAATCGCGCTCCGCCGGCCGCGGCGGTCCCGGCACAAGGGGCGCGTCAGCCGCGCGACGATGGCTCGGACGTCGTTCAGGGTGGGCGCGTTGCGGCTGCCGAGCGGGAGCGGACCTTCGACCCCTGCGATGTCCTCGACGGTGTCGAAACCTTCGAGCGCGCGCGCGAGGCGGATCGGCACGTCTGCGCCATCGATCATCGTATATTGGACGACGGTTGCGGCGGTGATCGGAACATGTCCGGTGACGAGCGCGGCGAGTGCGATGTCGCCGTCCTGCATGGTCGCCAGGCGGTGAAACAGCCATTTGGTGACCATCGCTGCGGAGGCACGGACACCGGCTGCACGAAGCGCGTCGCGCACCGCGCACGCGGCCATGTCGGCATTCCCGACGATATGCGCGCCGATGCGGTCCTCGATCCCGGCCTGTTCGAGCAGGCGGCGCGTCCGGGTCGAGACGGGAAACGGCAGGAAGGCGGGACGCGGAACTGTCTGGACCGGTCTGGACCGCTGACGAAGCTGTGGCGAGCGGGGTTGGCCTGGTGCCAGCCACCAGGTCCATTGCGTCCCCAGGTGCAGCAGCGGCGCGGTTGGCGGAGTGTCGATGGCTGTCACGACCCGCGCGGTCGCCAGCGTCGTTGCGGATCGTCCGGTCGTCATCACCGCCGACACTAGGGCCGCACCCTGCGGGCTTCCCGCCCCCACCCCCGCCCCAGCCCCCTCCAGCCAGAGGCGTATGCGCTCGACCTCTCCCGGCGTCAGGCAGGTGCCGCCATAGGGCAGCACCTGGTTGGACCGGGCATAGGCCCGCCCCCAGCCCTGACGTTGCCGTGCATGCAGCCGCGCGGCCTCCTTCTCAAGATAGGCGGCGGGATCGATGGGCTCGGCGTGCAGGGGCGGCATGGCATGTCCGGGGCATCAGGAAGAATCCTGCAATGCCGGCGCAGCCGTGAAGGTTTCGCTAAAATGCGGACATGCCGCGACCGGGACGGGAAGGCGTGCTCTGACGATTATGAGGGGAAAAGGGCCGTCGCCGGAGCGGCCTTCACGGGGGGAGCGGACGCCGGTCACGACGCCCCTGCGACATAGGCCCGGTAGAGCGCCACGATCTCCGACTTGGACAGGCTCGGGTTGCCGGCCACGTTTCCCACGACGCTTGCGAAGTCGAGCGCGGCCATGACGGCTTCGACATTGCCCCGGATGAAATAATGGGACGACGGGCTTGCCGTGACATCGTGATGTACCCGTCCTGCCCGGGCGCCGACCCGCTGGATCGCGAAGTCGGCGCGGTCAGGCGTGGTGAATTCGAAATCCGGGTGCCGGGTTTCCAGCAGCCACGGCGCCCGCTGTGTACCGCGGCGTTCCCAGATCTGGAAAACGGCGGGCACGTTATAGGGTCGGGACCGGAACAGGAAGGCGTCGTCGGGCACCACTTCCTCGCGCAGCAGATGAAAGGCGGGATCGAGCCGGTTGATGATCGAGGCCTTGCGGAACGTCCGCGGCAGGATCAGCGCGATCACGTTCGATTGGCGGGCGGCATGGTTGAAGAAGCGGACCGCCAGGCTGGCATTCTTGCCGAAGGGCGGATTGCCGATGATGGCGGTGTCCCGGTCGCTGACGATCTGGACCGTCAGGAAGTCGGCGGTCCGGATGCCGGGGTATTTTGGATCGACGTCGAACCCCAGGCTGCCCTGCGGCAACAGCGCGAGGAACGCGCCGGTACCGGCGCTGGGCTCCACCATCAGGAAGCGGGCCGGGTCGAAATGATCCCGGAAGACCGCGTAGAAATGCGCGGCGACGTCCGACCGGGTGTAATATTGGTCGAGTGCGACATCCGACGCGCTGGTGTCGTCCAGCGCCGCCTGATCGGCAGCATCCACAACGACGATGGGCGGGGCCGGCAGTTCGAGTTCGAGCTGGAGAGCGGCGCGGGTGAGGTGCTGTGTCATGCACGGGTTGTAGGCAGGCCCCTTTCCATGCATGCAACAGCGTCACATTTTCCTTTACGGTGGTGCTATGTCGGGTCGGATGCGTCTGCCGGAGGGCTTCGTCGAGCTTCGTGCCGACCTGGGGAACATCCTGCGGGACCGGCGCAAGAGCGAGAACATCCCGCTCAAGAATCTGGCCGCGGACGTCGGCATCACGCGCGAAAGCCTGTCGCGGATCGAACGCGGACGCCGGTGCCCGGGTTACGACACCCTCTACCGGATCATGGGGCAGCTTGGCCTGGAATGGCATCAGATCGCGATCCGGGGACGCGCCGAGCGCCCGGCGCGCCATTTCCCCCGCAACGAGCGCGAGGAAAATCTCGAAGATCTGGGGGCAATGCTCCGCAAGGGCCGGAAGGCGGCAGGGCTGAGCCTGCGTGCGCTCGCTGCCGAATGCGCGCTGTCCTATTCCCGGCTGTCCAGGATCGAGCGTGGCCAGAGCCGCTACAGCGATGTGCTGGAGGAAGATCCAGACGACGCCATGCTCGATCCCGATCGTCGCCGCCTGCGGTTCAGCCACCCGCGACTTGCCGGGCTCGCCGAGAGGGGGCGGTTACGACCCTGATGTGTCGACATGTTTGCGTGTAGGTTAATCGACACATGACAGCGCGGGACGGATGCGTAGCGGATGACGAATCGCAAGGGAGCGGAAAAGCGCCTGGTCGGTCTTCGTCCCGGCCCCGTCCTCCGAGGTCCACGCCTTGACACAAGCCGTCGCCGCGCTCGGCCTCTCGTCCGACGTTCGTCGAAGCTGAAACGCTAGATTCACCCACCCCCCTGCCCCGGTTCGCCGCGACAGATCGCGCAAGGGGCCGTGAAGCGAGCGGGTCCGTCAGCGGGTGACCGGCTCTGACGCCACCGCCGATCCTTCTTCCCGCCCATTTTTCGGGTGCGAAGCCGCCGGGCTGTTCCGGCTCTACCTGTCGACATGGAGACACTATGACACCGACCTATACCGTCGCGCCGCTGACCGGCGCGGCGTCGTCCCCGCGTGCCCCGACGGGTGTCGTCGATCCGACACCGTCGCTGACGATCACCCCGATCATCCATCCCCGGGACGGCGTCCCCGACCCGCGCAGCCGTACCTTCTGGTCCGCAGTCGCCAACGTCCTCTACATCCGCCGCCAGCAGGGTACCGACCTGTTCGGATCGACGCCTGACCTTTCGGAGAAGCTGGCACAGGGCAACGACCTGATCGCCTGCGGTCGCCGGGGCCCGACCGGCTGCGACACCGACACGCTGGCCGGCCTGGCGCTCTGGGACGCGGCGGACCGTGCGGCGCAGGGCGACCGTCCGAGCGCGCCGGTCGCCCATCACATCATCGGATGGCTGCCGACAAATGCACGTCGCGAGCTCTGGCAGGACCTGACGCTCGATTTCCTCGATCGGGGAATCGTGGCGAACGGCATGGTCGCCGAGTGGGCGATCCATTCCCTGGCGGACGACGATGGCCGCTGGATCAAGCGGCCGCACCTCCATGTGATCGTCAACCACCGCTTCTGGCGGGCGGGGACAAGACTGGGGCAGCCGAACATCGCGTGGCTGGGAACCCCGCGACATCGGCAGCGGCTGATCGAGGACTGGGAAACGGTAATGGGTGCCTTGCCTCTCTAGCCGGCGGCACCGTGGCGAGGCAGAGGTTGCGTTCTGCCTCGCTCGACCCGCATCACTCCACCGTGACCGATTTCGCCAGATTGCGCGGCTGATCGACGTCGGTCCCCTTGACGACTGCGACATGGTACGCCAGCAACTGGATCGGCACCGCATAGACGATCGGCGCGATGAGCGGATGGACGCGCGGCATCTCGATCGTCGCGATCGTGTCCTCGCCGGCCTGGGCGATGCCTTCGGCGTCGGAGATCAGGACGACCTTGGCAGCTCGAGATCGACCTGGCGACCTTCCGCCTGCAGATCGGCTATCAGAACCCGCTCGCCAATTTCCGCTCGACGCTGAAGGGCATCGCCGCGGCGGACGCGATCCCCGACTATCACATCGCGCTGGTCGAGGGGCCGGCGCCCGAGCCCGAACAGGGCAAGCGCGGGCGCAAGGCGGGGACGGTCACCGTCGTCATCACGCCGAAGCCGCGCCTGCTGGGGGCGGACGAGGTCCGGGGCGAATCGGGTGCCGAATCACCGGCGGCGTGAACCTCGATCAACCGCGGCCCGCCGGCGAATTCATACCCCAAAGCACGGAGTCGAGCGTGAATTGCTACTCAAAAGCACGAAGTTTTTCTTACAATATACTTAAAAGCACGAACTTCTGTGCCTTCCGTTGTTGGAAATTCCCTGCGAGATTGGCCGCTTCACGGGCGTCCTGCCCGGACAATGCAATTTGGAGCGGCTGTGACCCCATAAAGAAACGCCCGGCACGAAGGCCGGGCATCCCGAAAGGTTGATGGAGCGACGTCGCCAAACGTCGACCGAGGTCTTACCCAAGACCCTCCAGATACCCCGGAACCCTTGCCGGTTCAAGGATGCGCGTAAGCTCGCGCCACCGATTTCTGCGTGCCCGGTCCCAGCCCCATGAGGGGACGGAAGATGACGGTGTTTACCCTGGGCGAAGCGAGCCTGCGGGCGCTTTCGGGCGTGCGGATCGCCCGGCCGGATGCCGGCCTGCGCCCGGTGCGCCGCGGCGCGCTCCACCGCACCGGCGCGCCCGTGCGCCGCGACAGCATCGAGGCGGGGACGTTCGAGGCGATGTTCTTCGCGGTGCCGGCGAAGGGCGAGTGCGACCATCTGCTGCGCGTTGCTCGTCAGGCGCTGGATGCCGGCCGCCGGTTCGCCCGGATCGAGCGCAGCGGCGAACGCGCGCTGACCGCGGCCGAGGCGCTGCTGACCCGCCTGACCGCGAGCGCCGTGCGCGTCTATGAGGAGGTCTGCACGCTCGCCCGGCTCAATCGCGGGCGCGTCTGTCCCAGCTACGACCGTCTGGCCGAGGTGACGGGCCTCGGCCGCGCGACGATCGCGCGCGCGCTGGCCGCACTGGAGGCGGTCGGCTTCCTCGTCCGCCAGCGCCGCTTCACCCGCGTCGCGGGGGCAGGGGCGGGGCCGCGCTATGCCCAGACCTCCAACGCCTATCGCCCGATGCTGCCGCGCGCGATCCTGGGGCTGTTGCCGCGCTGGATGCGCCCGGCGCCGGTGCCGTGCGATGCGGCGCAGCGGATCGATGCGCAGGCCGCCGAGCTTGCCGCGATGAAGGCGAGCCTTACGCGGCGCGAGCTGGCGCAGGTGACGGTGGGCGGCGCACTGGGCCGCGTCCTCGCCAAGCTCGGCGCCGCGCTCGATGCAAAGGAGCGCGAGTCTCATTCCGATCCTCAACCGCTCCTCATGTCTATTGAACAGGGCCAGGCAGATGTCGGCCTAGACGGCCGACAGCGTCCCGCCTGACGGCGCGACCGTGGAAACGACAGATCCCTCCATCACCCTCATGCCCGCGAACCGTCCGGGACGGCCCGGCTGCGCCGGTCCAAATGCTCTCCGATGAGAGCAAGCGGCTTGGGCATCCCGCCGACGCTTGACCGTCGACATGTTGCACGTTCGACGTGTCGACAGGACTAGCTGTCGAGGCCTGATCGCCATAGAAGCGGGTGGAATCTTTGCCCGGGCGCCTGCTCGACAGATCGCCATGTAGACATGTAGGACAAGACCTGATGCCGACGATCGCGATCATCAGCCAGAAGGGCGGGGCGGGGAAGACGACGCTTGCGCTGCACCTTGCCGCCGCCGCGCAGGCCGCCGGCCGCGTCGCGCTGATCATCGACACTGATCCGCAGGCGACCGCCAGCCAATGGGCCGCGTGGCGTCAGGATGCGCCGCCCGAAGTGATCGACTCCCCGCCGCCGCGCCTCGCCGCCAAGGTGGCGCAGGCAAGCGGGCAGGGTGCCGATGTGATCGTCATCGACACGCCCCCCCATGCCGACAGCGCCGCGCGCGCTGCGGTCGAGGTCGCCGACCTGGTGCTGATCCCGTGCCGGCCGAGCGCCTTCGACCTGGCCGCGATCCAGACGACGGCCAAGCTCGTCCAGCTGCTGCGCAAGCCCGCCTATGTCGTCTTCACCGCCGGCAGCCCCAACGCCCCGCGCGTCTATGCCGAGGCGGGCGAGCTGGTCGAGAGCTACGGCACGCCGCCCTGCCCGATCATCCTGCCCGACCGCGCCGCCTATCGCCACGCGAGCGCGGAGGGGAAAAGCGTGCTGGAGACCGAACCGTCGGGCAAGGCGGCCGAGGAAATCCGACAGATCTACGATTGGACATGTCGACAGGTCGGCATGTCGGCACCCAAGCGCAAAGGAAAGGCGACCGCATGAGCCGCAAACCCAGCTTCGCCAACCTGCGCGGCACCACGCCGGCCGCGCCGGCCCCCGCACCGACGGGTTCGAACCCCGCCCAGGCCGGGGCAGGGGAGGCCACCGACAAGACCCCCCCGAGCCGCCAGGGCCGCAAACAGATCGCCGGCTTCTTCTCGCCCGAAATGTCCTTCGCCATGCACATGCTCGCCCGCCGCCAGGGAAGAAGCCTGCAGGCGCTGATGACCGAGGCGTTCAACGACGTGCTGCGGAAACATGGCGAGAGCCCGGTGGGGGATTGATCTTTATCATCGAACTGTACCAATCCGGTTTTGTCGAAGGTCTAACTCCGAAGAGGAAGGGCTATGACGAGCAGGACGACCGACACGTCTGCGTCTGAGAAATGCGCCTGTGCGGTTCGCCCCGGACGGGCTCGAAAACCGAAGAGCAATACGATGCTGCGCAGACATCACCGGCGTTGCGGGACGACCATCAAACTGCCGTCGAGACGTCTGAAGCGATAGCGTCTCAAGGAATGGCGAGAGAGGACTGGGCGAGCCACGGTCGCAACGGCCATCTCCCTGACCATGTTCGCGCTGGTAGGTTGCCAGCAAGACCCGCAGAAGCAGGCATGAGGTCAAGCCAGTATCGGGACCGATGGCGACGCCTTTGGCCGCCTATGAATGCTTGAACCGGGTCGACCTCGCCTTCGAGGAAATGGGCGGAATTGAGCGGACCGTGTCGATTCTCGACTGGCTGAAAGCCTTCCTTCTGGTACTGCCAAGCCGGCCTCAACAAGCATGTTTCTATTACCTCCACCGGGAAAACCGTCTAACGGCGCAGCATGATTAAGCAGCGCATTCTCATCGTTTTCGGCACGCGGCCTGAAGCCATTAAGCTTTTCCCGGTGGTTCAAACCCTTGCGGACATGCCAGAAATGGAGGTTCGCACCTGTGTGACGGCACAGCATCGGGGCCTACTTGACCAGGTGCTGGATATAGCAGGGATCGTGCCGGATCACGATTTGGATATCATGGAACCGAACCAAGGGCTCGACCGCCTGACCGCCCGATTACTGACGGGAGTCGGGTCGATCCTGGATGGCGAGCAGTATGACCGCGTGATCGTTCAGGGAGATACGGCCACCGCGATGACAGGCGCGCTCGCGGCTTACTATCGAAAGATTCCGGTTGCGCATGTCGAGGCGGGGCTACGGTCGGGGGACATCTACCACCCTTGGCCTGAAGAGGTGAATCGTCGCATGATCGCTCCGATCGCGGATCTGCACTTCGCACCAACCGAGATAGCGGCGAACGCTTTGCGGAATGAGGGTATCAGTCGAGGTGTGCACGTCACTGGCAATACCGTGATCGATGCGCTTCACGCCACCATGGCGCGCATTGCGGAACAACCCGATCTAGCGAGCGCGCTGGATCCCGTTCGGGCGCGCATCGGTGACCGCCGGGTAGTTTTGGTGACGACGCACAGGCGAGAAAATTTCGGGGACGGGATGAACCAGATCGCAACGGCGATCGGCCGGATAGCGGAGCGTGAGGATGTCGTCGTCGTCTTTCCGATGCACCCAAACCCCGGTGTGGTATCCGTCATGGATCGGATGCTCGGCGACCGAGGCAATGTCCTGCGGATTGATCCGCTCGATTATCCCAGCTTTATTGGCGCGTTGTCGCTCGCCCATATCGTACTCACGGATTCCGGTGGAGTGCAGGAGGAAGCGCCCGCGCTAGGCAAACCTGTGCTTGTGATGAGGGAAACGACCGAGCGTCCCGAGGGTGTGATCGCGGGAACGGCCAGGTTGGTCGGTGCCCAGACCGAGCAGATCGTGGCTGGTGTCAACGAGCTTCTGGACCGGCCGGAAGCCTATCTGACCATGTCTCGTGCACATAATCCGTTCGGAGATGGAAAATCAGCAGCACGGATCGCAGATATTATCGCAGATGCTGCGGTTACATCGCACTAGACCGGTAAATAGCGATTCGTAGGCCGCTCCTATAATTTATGCTGGCTGCGATACGGGATATTTTATGCGTTTTCAAAATATTCAGAGCCGCCGACATTCATTAAAATACCAGATGCTAATTATATTGCTAAGTGCCGTTGTGCCTTATGCAATAAGGCTGCTTTTTATCAGTCAAGATCAGCCGAGTCTTAACGGGCTGCACCTGACATTGGCGGCCGGCTTACTCGGTGGCGTATTGAGCGTTTTTGCGATACGTAACATCGAGCAATACCCCGGTGTAGAATCTGTGTCATCGGTGTTGTCTTTGACATCGCTGATCTATTGCGGTCTGGTCGTCGTGTTCTTGATTGGTCGTATCGATTATGTGCGTGGCGTTCTGATAGGTAATTATTTACTGTGTGTCGGCCTGCTATTTGCGGAGCAATTCTCTGGATCACAGCGACGGCAGCTTCGTATCGCGATCGTCGAAAGTAAATCAGCTAAGCCTTTTCAGGCCCCGAATATCGAATGGATCATAGTATCCGATCCGGATACGCTGATCGAAAACATCGATGCCTTGACCGTCGATTTGCGCGCCGACCTGCCCGAAGCATGGGAAAGGCGGATCACAAATATCGCGCTGGCCGGAATTCCGGTCTACCATATCAAGCATCTGCGGGAATCCGTGACCGGCATGGTCGAGCTGGAGCATCTGGCAGAGACAAGTTACGGCACCCTATCGCCACCATATCTCTATATCCTCCTGAAGAGGGCTATCGATATGATAGTGGCGGCGATCGCCCTGATCCTGTTCTGCCCTGTTATGCTCGCCGTCGCATTGATCGTCAGACTGGATTCTCCGGGACCTGCGATCTTCCGCCAGAAACGGATTGGGTTCCGGGGACATCCTTTCATCGTTCGAAAATTCAGGACAATGCAGGTGGCGCAGGCGGACGGTGATAGCCGATCAGCCGCAATGACGCGAACCGACGATGTGCGGATCACCCGGGTCGGTGCATTCCTGCGCAAGTCGCGTCTGGATGAGCTGCCACAGCTCATCAACATCCTGCGCGGCGAAATGAGCCTTATCGGGCCACGGCCGGAAGCGGCGGTTCTTTCCGCTTGGTACGAAGACGAGATACCGCTCTACCGTTATCGTCACATCGTTATGCCGGGCGTCACCGGATGGGCGCAGGTGAACCAAGGCCATGTCACAAACGTCGAGGATGTGAAGGCGAAGCTGCATTATGACTTCTATTACATAAAGCATTTATCGCCATGGATTGACATGTTGATCGCACTGCGCACCGTCCTGACGATGATATCGGGGCATGGCGCGCGATGACCGGCATCGCAACGATGCTGGCCGTACGGCTGCGCTAAGCGTTTCGCCAGGGGGAACGCAATGCAGCCGCTCTATCTGATTGCCGTGATAGGTACGCGGCTCATCACTGTGCTGTCGACCTTGACGCTGTCGTATCTTCTCGATCCGCCGGCGCTTGGACGATATGTTCTTGTTGTCACCAACGCCCTGCTCGCGCAAATGATACTGGGTGCGTGGCTGACGTCCATTGCAAATCGTATTCTCACGACTGACGGATCACTAGATCGGGAAGGCCTGTCTTCAATCGCCTCCGCATTGATACTGGTTCTTCTGATCGCAATTGCGACGGCCGCATTCGCCCCACTTCTTGTTCCGATGAATGCGGCGCGTCTCGCATCGGTCATCGCCTTGGCATTCCTGCTCATCTGCTACGACACTACGCTGGCAATCAAGAATGCGGCGGGAGATGAAAGGGGCTACAGCCGTCTGGCCATGATACGAAACAGCACGGCATTCTTGCTGTCGGTTTCGTTTGTGTTGGCGGGGTATGGCTTCGTCGGCGCGGTGGCCGGTCAGATCCTTGGAACCCTGCTTGCCTTGATCGGCATGTCATCGGTAGTCGAAATGTGGAAGGTCGCCCGACCGTCGATGGATACGTTACGGGCGCTGAGGCGGCATATCTCACTAGGGGTGGCGGGGGCCGCCACTCTCGGCATCTATATTGCGGTGAATGCGCCATCCCGTAACATCATGGGGCATGTCACAGGCGTTGCCGGCGCAGGTGTTTGGGCGCTCTGCTCAGACCTGTTTTATGGCCCGCTTGCCGTTATCGGCAACGCATATGGCCTGTCTCAGATACGCCTGCTCTATCTTGCCGCACAGAGCGAAGATGAGAATTCGATTGCCCGCACTGCGCGGGATTTATTCGAGTTCACCCTTTCGATAGCAATTCCTTATGCTATCGGAGGAGCGATCTTCGGGCCGCGGATCGTGGCGCTGGTCTTTCCGGTTGCACAGGCTCCCAACGCGAGCCTGGTCGTCGTACCCGCGATCCTGCAGGGTGCTGGACTGTTGGTTCTCTACAGTCTCGCATCGGTCGGGTTGGCACGGCGGCGGTTCGGACTGATCGTCGCTATGGTCGTCACGACAGCGGCAGCTGCCATGCTTGGTGCCTGGTGGGGCGGCGAACTGACACGTGCGGCATGGTACTCGGCGCTGGCCACTTGCGTAGTCATATCGATCTGGTCAGCCTGGAGTGCGACGATCAGCATAGTCCGTTCGCGCATCCGCGAAATGGCAAAGATATTGGCAGCCTGCGCCGCCCTGACACTGACAGCTATCATAGGGGTGTCACTGTTCGATTTTCCGGGTGGCTGGCTCGTGGCGCTTGGCCTTTCGAGCGTGGCATTCGTCGTCGCAGCGCTGCTGTCGGGCCTGAGCGGGTTTGCCAACGCGTTGCCGCCGCGATTGCGCACGCGACTGACCCGGCATTTCCCTGTCGGTCCGAGTATGATCCCATGATGCCGAACGTGATGATGCTGCGCTCGCTACCTCTTGAGCGTGATTCCCGATCGACCAGGATGGCGCAGGAGTATGAACGACGCGGCTTCCGTGTGACCAAGCTCGTCTGGTCACGCGGCGATCCAGTGTCCGATCAGGCGGACACGGTCGTTTGCGAGGCGGCCGGGGGATACGGCCGGCGATTGCGCGGTCTGGCGGCGCGGTTACGCTGGATGATCTTCATCGTGACGCGGATGATCGCATATCGCAAGCGGTATGGCATCGTCCACGCGGTCGATTTCGACACCGCGATTATCGGTGTTCCTCTGGGCCGTATTCTCGGTAAGACCGTCGTATACGATGCTTTCGACAGTATTGGTGCCATTCTAGGGCAGGGTCGTCTGGGTTCGGTGATGATGTCATTGGAGCGTCGCTGGATATCGGCCGCATCGGTTGTCATCTTTCCTGATCCCGTTCGCCTCACCCAGTACGGCGTCGCCCGGACGCCAGCCACCGCCATCATATCCAATATTCCGGACGTGCCGGATTATGTGCCACAATTATCAAAAAATCATAATATATTGCGTGTAGTCTATATTGGTACTTTGGAAGCGCGGCATCGCGGCCTGGAATATATTCCTGAAATCTGCGAAGCGCTGACAGGGAGAATTGAATTCGTGGTCGGTGGTACCGGTGAACTACATCAATTCTTTATAGATAAGGCGGCGAATATCCGGAATCTGTCGTACATCGGCCATCAGACCTATTCCGATGCGCTTGGCCAAATGGCGAAAGCCGATGTGATGTATGGTCCTTATCTGCTTTCGGCTCCAGCGCATCGTTATGCGTCGCCCAACAAGATGTACGAGCATCTGGTATTGGCCAAGCCGCTGGTGACCAATGTCGGCACTCCACCCGCCGCGCTCGTCGCCGAGGCCGGGAGTGGATTCCTGTTCGATGGGACGCTGGCGGACCTGGTCGCCACGTTCGAAACATTGGATGCGGCCGCATGCAGTGCGGCGGGGACCCGGGGGCGTCGGTTGTGGGACGAGAAGTTCTCGACCTTGCGCCAGACCCAGCTCGACGATTTCTTTCATATGCTCAACGCCTGTTACGGGGCGTAGGGACCATGACGCCAACCAATCCCGATCGCCGGTATGTCCTGTCCGGATTGGGACTGATCGGTGTCAACGCGGCAGCGTCGACTCCGATCAATGAGGATCGGCTTGCCCCGCCCTCCGGTGGGGTCGGGCGACGGATCGAGGGCTTTGGTGCGATCGGTGACGGGAAAGCCGACGATACCCATGCTTTCGAGCGAGCGCTTGCGTCCCTCGGGGCGGGCGATGCGCTCGAGCTGGCGCCCGGACGATCCTATCGTTTGACGCGGTCGCTGGTCTTTCGCCGGCCCCTATCGATCACCGGCGGTACCAAAGAGCATACCCGATTAATCTTCGCCGATGGGAGCTATGCGAGCCTGGGCGGACGGCGGGCGGCAGTCATCCTGCCGCATGAAAAGACTGCAACCGGGGGGAGCGCTCGCCGGACTCATTTTGCAGGATTTACTGTCGAGTGGGTCGGACACCGTGATGTGGAGGTGGATGGCATTCTCAGCGCCACGCCGGCCTATTTCCATGAAGTCGACGTCGTCACTTTCCCGCGGGATGGATTTCATATCGAAGCACAAAGCGAGCGCATCCAAGGCAATGCCAACGGCAGCGCTTTCTTCAACTGTTCGGCGCGCGCCAACGGCGGTAATGGCTTTGCTTTCCACGGCGATGACGCAAATGCCTGTATACTGATCGGGTCGAGGTCATTCGACAATGACGGAGCTGGCTTTTACGATCGCAGCCTTCTTGGCAACAGCTACATCGGAGGCGAGGTCGACGGAAACCGCAGCGGCGGGTTCGTGTCGGATCCCACGCTACCCAACCGTAGCGTCTATATTGCCTGTTATGCGGAGCCAGGACAGAGCTACAACCTAAACAGCCGTAACATGGTGTTTGCGCCGCTCGGCTATGTTAGTGGACACTCCGGCGCGATGCTGCGCACTTTGCCTTCGGGCGAAGTCTTCTCGCGGACGGCGCAGGTGTTTGCGGACGACGAAGCCGGGGCCGCCCGCCCGCCCGGCGCTGCTGGTCGCTATCTCCGCATGGGAACCGGTGGTGTCGATCTGATGCATGGCGACGGGCACCGCGTTCGAATTACCAAGCTTTTATCGGAGAATTACGTCGATGTCCTGAACGGCGACGTTCCCGTGCTGCGTCTCCCGGCCGGAGACATAGCCGCGAACGTCCGGGCTTCGCGTCCGTGGTTGCCGAACGGCATGACGATCGGCGAGAGCGGCCAAGCCGCTATTCTGGGTGCGGGTGCCGCTCCGCCGTCTGCCGGGAGGTTTGCAGCCGGAGCAATCTGGCTCAATGACAAACCGCAACCGGGTAAAGTCATTGGCTGGGTTTGCGTCGCGCCCGGCAAATGGCATGGCTTTGGCCGGATCGAGGCCAATCCTGACCGATGACGGCAATTTGCGTCACGTGCCCGCTCGGTGTCGATGTGCCGAGATGATCGTACCAGGGAAGTGGGAAGACAGAATTGCTGATATATTTGGCAACATACATCGCATTTGCACTGATTGCCGCCTTCAAATTGTGGAAGCCGGCCGGGGGTTACGTCCTGGCATTCATGATATTCGCCTTTCTTACGATATTCATCGGCTATCGTTACCAGATCGGCGTCGACTGGGTCACGTACGAGCTTATTTTTCTTGATGCGTCCAGGAGCACCTTGTTCGATGCGCTGGGGCAGGGGGACAGCGCCTACTCGTTAATCAACTGGCTGGTTGGCCAAGCTGGTGGTCAGGTATGGCACGTCAACTTGATATGTGCGGGTATTTTCAGCGCTGGACTGATATTATTCTGTCAAATCCTGCCGCGTCCGGGATTGGCGCTCGTCGTGGCGGTCCCAACGCTTATCGTCATTACCGCGATGGGCTACACCCGCCAAGCGGCAGCGGTCGGCTGCATAATGCTTGCGTGCCGCGCATTCCACGGCTCGATCAGCTGGCGATGGTTGGGCTGGCTCTGCCTTGGTCTGCTCTTTCACAAATCGACGCTGTTGATATTCCCGCCATTCGTTCTGGCCGCTTCGCGCAATCGCTGGGTCAGCATATCAGTCGGGGGGGGCATCATTATCGCCGCTCTCATCCTCGTTGTCGCACGCGGGTTGGGTGACACTCTGGCTCTCTATCTGGAAGGAGATATCGACTCATCCGGTACTCTGCCACGAATAGCGATCGGCCTGGTTGCAGGTCTAGCCTTTTTCCTAATAAAAGAGCGAAAAGAAATATTTGAAGACCGCTATGCCCTATTCAGGAATATGGCAATGATGATGATCATCATGCTGCCGCTATATTTCATAATACCATCTCGGACTATTATGGATCGTATTGGTATTCTTCTCGTGCCGTTTCAAAGTATGTCATATGCCGGCTTGGCTGCCTCGATCGGCCGGCGGAATCCGATCTACGAAATACCTGCGACAGTTATAATAATTGTTTTGTACGCTATTCTTTTTCTGGTATGGTTGCTATATGCAACATTCGCAAATTACTGGATACCGTACATTAACGTCTGGCAGGTCAGATGGGCGTGATTGCTGATGCGTATCGCGCTTATCGGCAACAGCGCGCAATCGGTCTTGGCGTTCAGGGCATCGCTAATCCGTCGATTGGTCGAGCGGGGGCATCAGGTTCAGGCGTTCGCGCCAGACTATGACGCCCAAAGCGGCGCGGCGGTGGCTGGATTGGGCGCCGAGCCGGTCGGATATCGGCTGCAGCGTAGCGGAACGAACCCGGCCGTCGACTTGGCCACTGTCGTCGAGTTGCGCGCACGGCTCATGGAATGGCGACCTGAAGCAGTCCTCTGTTACTTTATAAAACCGAGTATTTATGGGACGCTAGCGGCTTTCCTGGCGCGAGTGCCGCGCCGGATCGTCATGCTCGAAGGGCTGGGCTACGGCTTTGCAGAGGATGCTGGCGCATCTATCCGCCACCGAATGATCGCCGCGGCGATGCGTGGCTTGCTGCGTTTCGCATTGGCGCGCGCTGACCGGACGCTGGTCCTTAACGAGGATGATCTGTCGGTCGTGGTCACCGATCTCAAGGTGGCGCAGGAGAAGACGACGAACATCGGTGGTATCGGCGTAGAACTCGACACCCTTACACCTAAGCCGGTTGGTGATCGTGCGACAGTCTTTGCGCTGGCGGCGCGGTTGATCGAAGAGAAAGGTGTACGCCAGTATGTCGAGGCGGCTAGACAGGTTCGGCGCCGCCATCCCGATACTGCTTTCCTTCTATTGGGCGAAGTCGACGACAACCCAGGTTCGTTGCAGGCTGCGGAAGTCAGATCATGGGTAGATGAAGGCTTGATCGAGTGGCCCGGACGTGTGTCGGATGTTCAGGCATGGTTGACGCGTTCTGATGTGTTCGTGCTGCCATCCTATTATCGGGAAGGCGTGCCGCGCAGCATTCAGGAAGCGATGGCCCTCGGGCGGGCAATCGTCACCACGGATCATGTCGGATGCCGTGATACCGTGGTGCCTGGAGTCAACGGCTATTTGGTGCCGATCAAGGACGTGCAATCCTTGACCGATGCCATGCTTCATATGGTCGAAGAGCCGGGACTAGCGCAGCGGATGGGCAGGGCCAGTCGTGTGCTGGCAGAGGAGCGTTTCGATTCGAGGCGGGTCGATCATTTGATTATCGACCTGCTGGAGGAATAAATCGGTGGTCAGCAATTTTGCGCGACAGCGGCCTTGGCCGAGCCTGTCGCTAATGCTTCTGGGTGCATTGATCGCGGTCTTGCTGCTGGCCGGGGGAGCGTCGCGTGGCGACGTGTCGGGGCAGGCCGTTACCCGCGGCGCGTCCTGCGCGATATTGATCGTCATCATCGCGTTCGCCAGGATGGGCACCCTACAGACGGTAAAAGGTCCGCTGCTGATCCTTTCGGCCGCATTCGTGCTGATCCTGTCGCACTTAATCCCCTTACCATATGATATGTGGAAACTCCTACCAGGACGAACTGTGTTCGCCGAAGCCGACGTGCTGGGCGGTACGGCCCAATTGTCGCGTCCACTCGCGATCGCCCCGCAATTCGCTGTGAATGCAATTTCGACCTTGACCGTACCCCTCGTCGTACTGCTCCTGATGGCGGGTTTGGATGAGCACGACCGCCGATGGCTGCTAAGTCTCGTGCTGGCGGCCGTCACGATCGCGATGGTCGCCGGGCTGCTGCAGTTCTCGGGTGTCGGGATCGACAATGTCTTCGTCAACGATTCCCCGGGGCAGGTGAGCGGGCCCCTCGCCAACCGCAATCACTTCGCACTGCTTCTGGCTATCGGGTGCCTCCTTGCTCCAACTTGGGCGCTCGCCGACAAGGCAAAAACGGGATGGCGGATACCTACCGCCATTGGACTGGTACCGTTGTTCGTCCTGACCATCCTGGCGACCGGGTCGCGGGCAGGCATGGTGTTAGGAGTGCTCGGCTTGGGCCTTGGTCTGCTCGTAGCCGGGGGAAGAATTCGTACCAGGATACGACGTGCGCCTCGATGGGCGATGTTCGCGCTTGTCGCGGGCATCGTCGGGGTCATCGGAATTTTTGTTCTTATCAGTGTCGCCGCCGACCGGGCGGTGTCGATCGACCGTGCATTCGCGATGGACACAAGCCAGGATATGCGGTCACGGGGGTTGCCGACCGTGCTCGCGATGTTCGGCACCTACTTTCCGACAGGTTATGGCTTCGGCGGGTTCGATGCGATGTTCCGGCTTGGTGAGCCGCTCGAATTGCTCAAGCCCAGTTACTTCAATCACGCTCACGATGATTGGTTGGAATTGGCGATCGATGCCGGCTTGCCTGGGTTGGTGCTGGCAGGGGGGGCGGTGTGCTGGTGGGGATGGTCCACTATCCAGGCATGGCGGAGACGAGCGAACGACGATATCACGATGGCGCGTCTGGGTTCGGCTACGCTGCTATTGGTCATGCTGGCCAGCATCGTCGACTATCCCGCGCGCACGCCGGTTATGATGGCTGTCGTGGCGATTGCGGCAGCGTGGTTGGCGAGCGCGCAAAGGTCGGCGGAGGCGTCTGCTTTACCGCAGGTCCCGTAGCATCTATAGCGCGGCGGCTCCTATATCTTCCGGAAGCTTCCCGAGAGCATGCGAAAAATCGTTACCGCCCTTTTGGTAGTCGTTGCCATATCTGCATGCGCCCGACGCGAGCCGTTGGTGTCCACGAACAGGTTGACCGTCGTCGAAGATACGGCGACGCTGCCTGCCCCGACGCGTCAGGACCTGACGGCGGCGGATCGACCGGCACTGATCGGTCCGCTCGACACGATCCAAGTCGATGTCTTCAACGTACCCGACCTCAGCCGGGAGATTCAGGTGGATGCGAGCGGTCGCATTGCCATGCCGCTGGTCGGAACAGTGGATGCGCGCGGCCGCACGGCAGGCGAACTGGCCCAAATGATCCAGGCGTCGCTCCGCGGCCGCTATGTTCGCAATCCGGAAGTGACCGTCAACATCAAGAGTTCGGTCAGTCAGGTCGTGACGATCGATGGACAGGTCGTCGAACCCGGACTCTATCCGGTCACCAACCAGATGACGTTGTTGCGTGCACTTGCCTCGGCCAAGGGGTTGTCGGAATTCGCACGTCAGGAGGACGTCGTAATCCTCCGTACCGTCGAGGGGCGCAAATTGGCTGGCCTCTACAATATCGCCGCGATCCGCCGTGGTGCGTATGACGATCCCCCGATTTATGCCAACGACGTCGTTGTCGTCGGGGACTCGCCGCAACGCCGCCTGTTCCGCGACTTCGTGTCGCTGGCGCCGCTTCTTGCCGCACCTCTTATCGCCGTTTTGCAGTAAGGCTTCGAACGTCCATGAATCTTATTTCGTCGAACCTGGGCGGTTCTGCAGCCTTTGGGCCCTCGCAAATGCCGGTTGCTTCTCCGGTCGAGGCCGATCGCATCTCGATCCTCCGGCAGTATCTGCGGATTGCCTTCCGCTGGAAGTACGTCATTATCGGCGTGACCGTCGCGTGTGTTCTGCTCGGCCTTGTCATCACGTTGTTGATGACGCCGAAATATACGGCGACTGCAACCGTCGAGATTGCGCGCGAAGCAAATCAGGTGACCAGTTTTCAGGGTGTCGAGCGGGAAACCGGCTCGCTCGACCAGGAATTCTATCAGACGCAATATGGCCTGTTGCGCTCGCGGGCTTTATCGGAGCGTGTAGCGACACAGCTGCGTTTGGTTGATGATCCCAAATTCTATGAACTGTTCCGGGAAAGGGAGGATACTCCCGCATTCCGGTTGATCAATGGTCGATACCCATCGACGGGAAAAGCCGAACGTCAGCGTGTTGCAGGTGAGATACTGCTCCGTAATCTGTCGGTCGATCCGACGCGATTGTCCCGCCTGGTCGATATTACCTTCACCAGCGCGGATCCGAGTTTTTCCGCGCGTGTGGCGAATGCCTGGGCCGACAATTTCATCCAGACCAACTTAGAGCGCAAGATCCAGGCGACGTCCTATGGCCGTAACCTGCTTCAGCGCCAGCTAGCTCTTCAAAAGGAGCGCCTCGACGATAGCCAGCGCCAGCTGGTCGCCTATGCGTCGGCCCAGCAGATTATCAATTTGCCGGCGCAGGGCGGGGGCAGCGGCGGTCCTACGGTTGAGCGGTCGATTGTCGCCGACGACCTTGCAGCTCTCAATGCATCACTCGCTCAAGCGACTGCGGAACGCATTCAGGCGGAGGCTCGCGCACAGCAGGGCGGTCGTGCCGGTGCGTCGGCCGAGGCGCTGCGCAACCAGGCAATCAACAACCTGCGGCAGCGCCGCGCCGAACTTGCCGCCGAATATCAGCGACTGATGGTCCAGTTCGAGCCGGGCTATCCCGCCGCTCAGGCGATCCAGACGCAAATCGACCAACTCGACCGTTCGATCGCGCGCGAGGAAGCACGTGTGTCGGGATCGGTCCAGGCTGAATATCGTGAAGCACAGCAGCGCGAAAGCGCGCTTCAGGCCCGGGTCAATCAACTCAAGTCGAGCTATCTCGATAATCGCCGCCGCAGTATCCAGTACAATATCTACCAGCAGGAGGTGGATACCAACCGCGCACTCTATGACGGCCTGCTTCAGCGCTACAAGGAGGTTGGTGTCGCCGGCGGCGTCGGGGTCAACAATGTTTCGGTGGTCGATACGGCTGATGTACCGCAGCGGCCTTCGAGCCCGCGGCTCGTCCTGAACCTTTTGGCATCGCTGTTCGTCGGACTCGGTCTCGGTGCACTCGCCGCCTTCGCTTTGGAGCAGATGGACGAGGCGATCGCCGATCCGGCGGAGGTCGAGCGGCGGCTCGGCCTGCCGTTGCTGGGATCGGTGCCGAAGGTCACCGACGGCACCGCGCCGCGCGACGAGTTGCTCGACCGCAAATCGGACTTGGTCGACGCCTATCTCGCGATCAACACCAATCTCGGTTTCACTACCGAGCATGGTGTGCCGCGGTCCTTCTCCGTCACCTCGACGCGACCGGCGGAAGGCAAGTCGACCACGGCGCTCGCGCTCGCGACGATGCTGGCGCGTGCGGGCAAGCGGACGATCCTGATTGATGGCGACATGCGTTCGCCATCGGTTCATCACCTGGGTGGGGTCGACCACAATCACGGCCTCAGCAACTTCCTGGCGGGTGAGGACAACATTGAAGCCCTGACCTTCCCGATGAGCGACCTCGGCTTTATCGCGATGTCGGCGGGGCCGATCCCGCCGAATGCGGCGGAGCTGCTGACGGGCAATCGCCTGGGCGTGCTGATCGACCGGCTGCTCGAGCGGTTCGACCATGTCGTGATCGATTCACCGCCGGTCATGGGCCTCGCCGATGCGCCGCTGATCGCGAGCCGGGTAGAGGGCGTCGTCTATGCGGTGGAATCGCATGGTATCCGCTCGAGCCTGGTGAAGACCGCGCTCGGCCGCCTGACCGCAGCGAACGCGCGGATCTTCGGCGGCGTGTTGACCAAGTTCGACGCACGCAAGGCGCATTACGGCTATGGCTACGAATATGGCTATGGCTATGGCCGTGGCGAGCCGAAGAAGGCCTAAGCGGTAGCGATCATGTCCCTTCGTCGCGACCTGGCGCGCCGTTCGCCAAAGGAATGGGGGGTGCGCCTTGTGCTGGCCGTGGCGGCGGCGGTGCTCGGTTACTATAGCGTGACCTTCTCCATCGCGCAGGTGGTGGTCACGAGCGATCCCGAGCTGGCCTTCCGGCTCGCACCCTATGACGGGCGGATCACCGCTGCGCTGTCGGAGGCGCTGTCCGGTGAAGGGGCGACGCCGCAGGATCGCGCTCGGGCCGAGAGGCTTGCCAAGCAGGCTCTGCGCCAGGATCCGACGGCGGTCGCGGCCGCCGCGACGCTTGGCATCATTGCCGATGGCCGCGGTGACAAGGCGGCAGCGCGACGCTACTTCACCTATGCGCAAAAGCTGTCACGTCGTGATCTGCGTACGCAGCTGTGGATGATCGAGGATGCGGTCGAGCGCGGCGACCTGCCGGGTGCTGTTCGGCAGTATGACATCACGTTGCGCGTTTTCCCGACAATGGGAGAATTGCTTTACCCGGTCATGGCCGCGGCAAGTGACGATCCACTGATCCGCGTCGAGTTGGTCAAGACGCTGGCGGCCAAGCCGTTGTGGGGTGAAAATTTCATCACTTTCGTTTCCGGTAATGGTGTTGATCCTCAGTCCACTGCAGCCCTGTTCACCGCCCTGCGTCGTGCGAACGTGCCAGTGCCTGAGAGCGCCCGTGCGGGTGCCATCAATTCGCTGATCGCCGCCGGGCAGATCGACGCGGCCTGGTCCTATTATGCAGCGGTTCATCCCGGCGCCGATCGCCGTCGCGCGCGCGATCCGAAATTCGCGCAAGCTACCGAAAGCCCGTCGCAGCTTGATTGGACGCCGATCAACGACGGGTCCGGCCTGACCACCAGTATCCAGGGTGGCATCTTCGATTTCGCTGCGCCGGCCAGCGTCGGCGGCCCGATGCTCCAGCAGCTGCAATTGCTTCCCCCCGGCAGCTATCGCCTGACCGGACACAGCACGGGGATCGAGCAAGCCGCGGGCGCCCTGCCCTATTGGACGCTGCGTTGCCAGGACGGGCGTGAACTCGGCCGCGTCGAGGTGCCGAATTCGGGCGTCGCCGGCGGCAATTTCTCCGGCACGTTCAGTATACCCGCAGGATGCCCGGTGCAGACGCTGTTGCTGATGGCGCGGCCGTCGGATGCGGTATCGGGTCTGTCGGGGCAACTCGACCGGGTTGAACTGGCGCCGGCGCGGTGAGGGAGATGGCGATGCGCCTGTCCGTGTTGACCGGCCTCGGTGTGGTGCTGATGGGAGTGCCCGCCGTCGCGCAGGTACGTCAGTCGGCGACGACCACCTCCGGCACCGGGACACAGGACGACGAACAACCGGTCGCCCAGCAACAACAGCAGCAGACGCCGCTCCAGACCAACCAGCCCGGCCGTACCGCGCAATCCTCGGCCGGGCAGGTCGGCCAGCGCCAGACCCGCGACACCGCGGCCGAGCAGGCGAGCATCAAGCCGATGGCGCGGATCGCGAGCCGGATCCAGAATCGCGTGCAGAACCGCCTGCGCACCCGGATCGACCGCAATTACGATCCGCAGGCGGGGGCGACCGATCCGTTCGTCGTCGCCGAGGATCAGGCGCGCACGACCGGGCGGCCGCGCTAACGCGGTTTCCGACCAATTTAGGGCCGCTCGACCTTCGGCCCACACCGGTCTGTCAGCGGAGCCTCAGCGCGCCTCCGATGCTTAGGTCGCTTGGTACACGGCGCCCGGGCCGCACGGGATCACCATTTCGGTTCGGGCGAATCTGAACGTCGGACCCCCTAGCACGCCAACCTGGCTCATTTAACCCGGCTTGTCTGGCCTGGCGCAATAGCATCGGCCCTTGCTTCCCTGAGCCACCCGGCGCACCATCGGCCCCGATGGGTATACCCGAAAGCGCCACCCCTGCCCCGCCATTGGTCCGCGCCGCGCGTGTGTATTTGCGGGTGAGTACCGACGAGCAGGATCTCGCGCGTCAGGAAGCGATCGTCGCGAATGCGCGGGGGGCGGGGTATTATGTCGCTGCCGTCTACCGCGAGAAGGCGTCGGGCGCGCGGCCGGATCGGCCCGAGCTGTTGCGAATGATTGACGACCTGCAACCCGGCGAAGTTGTGATTGCTGAAAAGATCGATCGGATCAGCCGCCTCCCCCTCCCTGAGGCCGAACGTCTCGTCGCCGCGATCCGGGCGAAGGGCGCGCGGTTGGTGGTGCCGGGGATCGTCGACCTGAGCGACCTGGTCGCCGACAGCAGCGGCGTCGCCCGGATCGTGCTCGAGGCGGTGCAGGACATGCTGCTGCGCGTCGCGCTGCAGACCGCGCGGGACGAGTATGAGACGCGCCGGGAACGCCAGCGCGAAGGGATAGAAATCGCCAGGCGCGCCGGTCGCTACACCGGGCGCAAACCCGACCTGGCGCACCATCGCCGCATCATCGCGTTGCGCGAGGCGGGCATGAGCATCGCTCGCACTGCCGAACTGGCGGGATGCAGCATCGCACAGGTCAAGCGGGTCACGGCGCAGCATCGCGCGAAGGTTGCTGCGGGCGGGGGCGGGCCGGGTTTGGCGTCACAGGAATCCGACAGCGTGTGATCGACCCGGCGAGCGTATGCCTTCGGATCAATGACGAGCCGTTCTAACCGCCGCGTTCAGCCGGCGAATTCGGTGCGGATCGTCGCCAATCTTGCCGCAACCAGCGCGGTCGTGTCGCGGCTGACGCCGGCATCGCGGGCGGCTGCGTCCCATCCGGCGACCGCGTGGCCGACCTGCTCGACGATCTCGGCGACGCGCTTCGGGGCAATGCCGTGGAGCTTGGCGACGCGATCGACATGGCCACGCGTGGGCATCGCCCCCTCCCCCGCCACCGCCAGATAATGCTCGCCTCCCGGACCATCGGAAAAGGTCAGGTCATAGGCGGGGGCAAGATGCCAGTTGCCGGCATCGTCCATCAGATAGGCATGCTGGCGGCTGTGGTCGTCACGGTTGCCGGCCAGCACGTTGAACACCATGCGAGCAAAGGCGGCGACGACATCTTCCTCATCGCGCGTGATCGCCCGCGTCGCGCGGAGGAACATGTCATAGTCGATCGCGCCCGCGGCCTGCGGCGGCGCCTCGATCGCGCCGGCCAGCGACACTATGTGCACGCGCGCGCCCGCACCCGGCCGGTCGAAACGCCGCGCCGCGAACCACGGCGGGCCGGCGCGGGCCGGGATCAGCCGGGTCTCACCGATGGTCAGCCCGGCCTGGCGCGCCATCACGGCATAGGCCTGTTCGACGGGGCCGATATCGATCGGATCGGCGCTCGCCCGGAACTTCACGATCCACGCCGCATGTCCCGGTGGCAGTTCGCCGTCCCCGATGCTGATCGCACCGTCGGGGCCGAAGCCGACATGCACCTTGGGCCGTGCCCCGCCCGACGCCCCGCCGAGATCCGCGAGCAGGTCGCCGAGTGCACCCCCTTCTCCCCGCAGGATCGCCTGTGATTCCGCTGCCAGCGCGTCGAGGTCGATGACATCCGCTTCCGCAGCCGGGGTGGTCGCGGGCGCGAAGGTCAGGCTGCCGCGGCCATGGTCGCCGACCAGCGCTAGCCGGTCGAGTGCGGACAGGCGCCCCATGTCCACGCCGAGCGCGGCAAGCCGCCGCCGCATGAGGAGTGCTCCCCACCCCTCCGGCAGGCTGTCGGCCAGGAAGCCGTGCAACCCGTCGAAATCGCGCGTGCGTGCCGCCTGCAGGCCCGGCTCGGGCGGATAATAAAGCGGTGATAACCGCCGCCCGTCGGCCACGGCCTGGGCGGACCATTCGAGCTGGGCGACACCGTCCGCAATCGCCACTCGGGCCGCGGAAGCTTCGCCATGCAGCGCGACGAGGAGTGGCTGTCCGGGGGCGAGCTTCACCGTCGCGCCTGTCGCTGATCGCGCAACAGGGCATCCATGCTCGCCGCGGCGGGTGGCGGAAACAAGCTGGTCAGCGCATCTTCACACCGCAGGACCAGCGCTGCCCGGACCAGGTCGTCGATCGACGCCTTTCCCTCAGCCTCCATCCGCCGCCACGTGCGATAGGATACGCCGGCCCGGATTGCGCTATCGGCCTGCGTCAGACCCATAGCCTTTCGTCGGGCACGAATGCGCTGACCAATGGTGATAGCCAGTTCCGACGGCGTAAAAAGCATCGTCCCTATATGGCCGATATGGCGCATATAAGCAAATATATCGTCCTTATATGGACTGTGGTGCGTAGCTGACTTTTGGTGACGCCGCCGCTGTGTCGCCGGCGATGTTCGCGACCGCGTGCTTGTCACCACCCGTGACAATCTCGTCGCTACAGCATCCTCATACCAGAATATACTACTATTATACGTGTCGTCGTGTCGACACATAGACAAGGCTGTGCATTGAGGCTCGGGCGGGATCCGCCCCGCCTCACCCCCCGCTGGAGCGCGTCTCGCTATACTCGCCGCCATCGGCGTGGACGCGTAGGTGGGCGGTCCATTGGTTGAGGCCGCTGGTGCGGATCGTCGAGCGGAGCAGCACGCCCCCTACCCCGCCTGCGCGGTTGGTGCCCGATTGCACCGTTCGGGTGGTGCCGCCGGCGCCCTTGCTTTCGACTTCCAGGTCGAAGCGCGCGTCCTGCGGCGTGCCGGGTGCGCCGGTCACGACGAGGTCGACGCCGTCGGGGCTTTCCTGCACCGTCAGATGGACGGGTTTCGGCGTATCGCTGGCCATCACCGGGGCTCCTGCAAGGGCCGCGAGGGTTGCGGCGAAGACGAGACTGCGCATGTCATCCTCTAGAATTTCGGTGACATCGACTGGACCGCTTCGACGATCTGGCTCACCAGGTCGCTGGTTGCGGCCGCCGCTGGATCGGTGGTCGGCGGGGGCGTCGGTTCGGGCGGTGTGGCGAGGCTGATCGCGGCGAGTGCCTGCGTGTCGAGCGCGTTGGGATCGATGTCGTTGCGGGCCGCGCGCTGCGCGGCGGCGCGGACGCTGCGCGCTTCGCCGCGGTCCTGGTCGAGCAACAGGCGCTGTTCGGGGGAGAGCACCGGCGCGCGCGGCGCCGAGAATTCGGCCGCGCGGGTCTCGATCACCGCGGCGCAGCGCGGGTCGGGCGTATCGGCCGAGGCGCAGCGGTCGCGGCCGCCGACGCGGACCACTTCGGTGCGACGCCCGTCGGCGCGGGTGGCACTCGACGGCGGGGCGGCGGCCGACCGCGTCGCGGGGCCGAGTTGCGGCGACCCCGACGATCCGCGCCGTTCGCGGGTGAGTTGCGGCTGCGGCGTCGCGATCTCGCGCGGGGCGACCTGCACCGCCGCGGGCCGCTGGTCGGGGGTGCGGGACAGCTGGTCGACCGTGTCGGTCCGGCGTGTCGCGGTAATCTGGGTGGCATCGACGTCGGTATATCCTGCCCCCACCTGTCCGCCGGGGGGCGTCACCGTGTCCTGTCGCGGCGCGGTCTGCGGGTGAAGGGCCAGCGCCAGGGACAGGACGATCAGCATCGCACTCACTTCTTCTGCGTGATCATCACAGACTGGCCCCCGCTCTGGCTGATGGCAAGGTTCGACAGGCCATCGCCCTGCTGCGCCCAGACGAGCCGGTTGCCCGAGCCGCTCTGGCTCGCGGTCATCGTGTTGTTGTCGCCGGTCTGGCTGAGGTTGGCGAGATTGTCGCCACCGGTCTGGGTGAGCGTCATCCGGTTCGCGGCCCCCTGCTGATACAGGATCGCGCCGTTTTCGCCGGTCGTCGCCGTCTGGCTGCTGCTGATCGTGTTGGCGTTGCCCGACTGGGTGGCGCGCAGCATGTTGCCGGCGGTGACGCCGCCCTGGGTGACCTCCGCCGAATTGGCGGTTTCGAGCTGGCAGATATCGGCATAGGCGATGGCGACGCCGCTCTGCTTTACGGTCGCGACGTTGCTGGTGCCATCCTGATGGACCGAGGCATAGGCATTGGGCGCGGTCTGGGTCGCGGTCGCGCGGTTTCCCGAGCCGATCTGGGTGATGTAGACGTGGCGGTCGACCACGTTCGCGGCCGTCCGGGCGATTAGTTGTGGATCGTTTCAGATTGAGACAATGCGACGGTTCCGTAACAATCGGCCTGTCTGGTAGATTTCGACCAGCTTTCGCCGCAGAAAAACTTTTTAGGTTTTCAAAAGCTACGAAAATTAATCGGCGCGGAACGCGTCCAGCTGCCGAAACAATTGTTCGCGGCCGGAAACGCCAATCTTGGAGTAGATCTGGCGGATGTGGCTGCGAACGGTATCGATCGAGATACTTTGTTCGTCGGCAACTTCGCGGGCGCTTTGCCCGCCATATAGAGCGATCGCCGTCCGCGCCTCGCTGGCGGTCAGGCCGAAGACATGGTCGAAGCCGAGCAGACTTGGCGGATGGCTGGTACTCGAGAAGCGGACATCGATGCAGCAACCGTCTATCCCGGGGATGCGATGCCCTCGGAATACGCAGAAGCTTGCCTCACCTTCGAACTTCAGCGCCATCGTGTGCGACTCGGTCGTCGTCACGCTTCGCAGGAAGCCGTGGAAGCTGGCGTCATGGTCGGGATCGGTCAGATGGATGACGTCGTGCGCGACGCTCATTCCCGAACACTCCCGAAACAGACGATGGGCGCCCGCGTTCGCCCATAGCACCGTCCCGTCGGGCCGGACGATCATCCTTGGACGATGGTCGGCCGCAAGCCAGGCAAATGCAATCTCCCCCAACGTCGTCAATTCAAAGTCACTCGTGTCGGCCTGCATGGCCTGCCCTCTCCACCGCATCGACCTCGTCCCCACGAAGATCGGATGCGACAATCGACATGCTAAATGCCAAGCTAAATATATTTTCCCGGAATATGTCGCTTGTCAATCCGGAGTCCGGGACAGATGTATGGGCGCGGGTGGCACCAGACCATCGAATATATAAGGAATTCTGCCGATTTTGTAAAAATCGTATGCTAGAACTTGCTAAGCTGTAGCAGTCAAATTGTAAAAATCTATCTACTGATTAAGATCAACATTACAGGATAGCGGCCACACCGAAAAGCGAGCTTTGGATAGTGTGCAAAGGCATCGCTGTGACTTGGGCGTTCGGCATTCTACGAGGATCTAGCAGAGGCCAGATGCGGATTTGATCGGCCGTTGCTCGACGTAAGGGCGGTCAGCAGGCGCGCACGTCCATGTCCTCGCGCGCGACATACCCCACGCCCAGGCGTCGCTCCGCACTGCGCCGCCGCGCCAGCAACATGCGGATGTGGCGCAGCGCGGCGGCTTCGTCGGCGAAGCTCTTCACCAGTTGCTGCCCGCGCCGACCGATCCGGCCCCAGTCGGTTTCGACCACCACCCGGCCGAACAAGTCGCGGCCAGCAACCAGCGACCAGCGGCGGTGGATGTTGCGGGTCCGATCGACCGCGACGAGCTCGATCGGGGCGGGAGGCAGCGTGTCCATGGCCAAGGTCTACGGCCGCGCGGAATCGCCGTCCTACGACTTGTCTGAATCAGTCGGATGTCTGTGATTCATCATGTCGATCAGTTGCCCCGTCGTCATGTCGACAAGCCGACATGACGACGAGTTTGGGGATTTTTCTGCCCCCTCTCCCTTACAGATCGTCCGCTGGCGTGGGCACCGGTTCGCGGACCGCGACCGCCTGGGTGGTCGTCGCGGTGGGATCGTCGCGGCGCATGCCGTTCAGCCATCTGATCCGTTCCTGAACCATCCGCGTGCTGCAGCTGAGGTGCGCGGCTTCGCGTTCGCTCGGGTCGATCGCGGCGGCGGCCGCCTCGACGCGGCAGTCGGCGTCGGTCTTGCGGGTCCAGGCGGTCTGCACGGGTTGCAACTGCGTGCGCGTCGCCTTGTCGAGCGTGCCCCAGGTCGCACGGATCGTCTGCCAGGCGAGCTGATTGTCGACCTTTGCCGATTCCAGTGCCGCGGTGCGCTGTTCGGTGAGCGCTGCGGTTTCGGCGGCGGTCTGGTCGGCGACGGCCTGGTCGGCGGCACGCTTGGCGGTTTCCAGCTTGCTGCGCAGCAGGCTCGCGCCGACCACTTCCTTGGCGAACTGGATCATCGCGGTACCGCGATCGGTTTCGGCGAACACTTTCTCGCCGTCGTCGGTCGGCTGCACGTTGAATTCGATATCGGCCGAGTAGCGGTCGGCGGCGCGTTCGACGTCGTTGTTGGCGGCCAGGTCGGCAACGCTCGTCTCGCCCACTGCACGGCGGGCAGCGTCGGCATCGGCGACGGTGTCGCCCGGGAACCGCATCGCCAGCGTCGCGGTGCAGAAGCGGCGCGAGGAATTGGGATCCTCCTTGGCAGTGCGGATGTCGTCGAGCTTGATGACGACATCGGCGAGCGCGGCGCGGATGCTCGAACGGCTGATCGCACGGCCGCCGCCTGCTTCGCGGAGCTCGTCGGCGATGCCGGCTTCCACTGCATCCCGAATGACGGAAACGAGCGTCGACTGGGCGATGTCGTTCGAACAACCGACCGGTGACAGCGGGCCGCAGCCCGACAGGGCGATCAGGGCCGGAACGGCCAGGGCAAGGGTTCGGATCATGGCAGGTCCACCTTTTCGAAGCGCCGCGCAGCGGCGGCGGGATCGTCGTTTTCGAGGATACGGGCGATGGCGCCGGGCGCGATCGCGGCCGGGGCGCCATAGGGCGTGGCGGTCGCGCTCGCCGGGGTCGCGGCGGTGACGCGGTAGAGGACGGGTGCGCCGCCGATGCCGGCCACCTGGACCATCGCGCCCAAAGGCACGAGCGGCGCCCCGCGGTCCAGCACTAGGCTGCGCCCATCGACCGCGGCGACGCGCAGCGGTGCGATCTGGAAGGCGATGCGGCGTGCGGTCGCCAGCGCGAGCGTCGTCGTCAGCCGGCGATAGTCGGCGGACGCGGGCGTCATGCTGCCGCAGTCGTCCGCACCCACCCGCCGCCCGGCGACGACGTCGCTGCCGACGGTGACGCTGGCCGGGACCACCCCGCCCCAGGCCACCGCGCCGCTCGCCGCGTCACGCACGCGCAGGTCGACGGTGGCCGACAGCCGCGTGCCGCCCACACAGTATCCCGACCCGCCAGTCACGCTGGCGGTCATTCCGCCGGGCTGCACGCGCGCCGACACGATCAGCGTCGGCGCCGGCACGTCGCGACCGTCGCTGGTCGTCGACAGCCGCACGCCCCCCTCCAGCAGCGCCGACATCAGCCGGTCGCGAAAGTCGGGCATGGCATCGGCATCGACCAGCGCGACCTTCACCACCGCCTGCCTCCGCGCGTCCCCCACCGGCTGCGCGCCGGCGGGAATCGACAGGGTGGTCAGCGCCAGCATCAGCGCCGTGGGACGGATCACTTGCGGCGACCCATCGCGCGGATTTCCTCCTTCGAAGCGAGACGCGCGAGTGCGCCGACCGGAATGCCCGCGGCAAAGGCGGAGGCCGGCTGCGCGCGCGACGTGCGCCCGTTGACCGCGGCGACCTTGACCAGGCCGAGCGGCGTCGTCTCGACGTCGAGCACGTCGCCGGTGGCGGGGTCGCGGATCTCCTGCCCCTTGGCGTAGAGCATCATCATCTGGCCGGCGGCGACCGTGCCTTCGCCGTAGTTCAGCACGACGCTGCCATCGGCGCCGACCGCGGCGACCTGCATCGGCCAGATCTTGGTGACGAGGCCGGTCGCGATCTTTTCCGCCGCCGTGCGCAGCAGCGCGGTCGCATCGGTCTGCGCGGCCGATCCGCAGGCGCTGGTCGTCTGCGTTTCGTCGAGCCGCGTCACATAGCGGATCTCGCCCGTGTCGGTGTCGGTGATCTTGATGTCGAGCGCCAGCGTCGTCGCGCGTTCGTTGCACCCGGCGTTCTTGTTGCCGAGCAGGCCGTGGAGCAGGTTGCCCGCGGCATCCGCCCCCGATTTCGCCGACAACGAGGTGATCGTGCCGTAGACGAGGTAATCGACACCTTCGAACCCGCCGACGCGGCCGGGTGTGTTGGTGGTGACCATCCCGCCGCGGGCGCGCGCCTGTTCGCCGGTCAGCTGGCCCATGCGCTCGCGCTCCATCAGGCGGAAGCGCCCGGTGCCGGCGATCGCGCTTTCGATCATCGCGGTCAGGTTCTGCGCCTGGCCGCTGCGGGTCAGGTCGTCGATCCGGACCACCGCGACGACCGGCTTGGCGCTCTGCGCCGCCGCCACGCCCGGAACCAGTCCACCCGTCAGGGCGAGCGCCGCCCATGCCAGCATCGTCTTCATGTTGGTCGTGTCCCTTGGTTGTCACATCCACCCGACGGGAGGTCGGGCGGCTGCCGGGCATGTGCCCCACCCCGGCAGTCGACACGGATCATGACGGGAGCGGTACGGTTTCGGAATCCGGGAGATTCCCGGACCAAGGCTTTGGCGCATCCGGGAAATATCCGGGTGGCATGGGCGCAGACGCTGCCGCAGGAAGGGCACGTGCTGTCTACGCTCCCCGCCTCCCCTGCTCTCTCGCTCCGCCGGCTCGTGCCGCGTCCGGACGATCTGCCCGTGCTCGCGCTCTATGCGTTCGGCTTCGTGCTCGCGCATCAACTGGCGTTCGCCTGGGGCGGCAGCGGCTATTATTCGCTGTGGTTTCCCGTCGCCGGGCTGCGGCTTGCGCTGCTGTGGCGGATGGGTGCGCGGCTGACGTTGGCGGTCGCGCTGATCGAACTGGGGATCGACCTGGTGACCGGCGCGGCGGTGCTGACGTCCGAAAGCTGGGGCCATGCGATCACCGGGGTCGTCCGGCCGGTCATCGCGTACGGCGTGGTCGTAGCGCTGGTCCGCAGGCTTAGCCGCGATGCGCAGCCGGGCAGTGCGCTGGCCACCGCGCCGATGCCGTTCGCGCTGGCGAGCGTCCTGGCACCGCTTGCCGCCGCGCTCGCTGCCGGGCCGCAGGCGTTCTGGCGCCCCGAGCTGACCGGTGTGGCCGACGCGCGCGAGATCATCCTGTCGCTCAGTGCCTTTGCCGTCGGCGACCTGCTGGGCGTCGTGCTCGTGGCGCCGCCGCTGTTATGGGCCGTCGACCGGCTGCGCGGCCACCCGACCGCGGCCCCCGCGCCTGCCCCGCCGCTGGCGACGATCGTCGAGGCGAGCCTGGTCTTCGCGACCGGCGCCGGCGTGTCGGGTGCGCTCGCCTGGGTCGGGCTCGGGCTGCAGCCGGCGCCGATCGCGGTCGCGATCGCCTGGCTTGGGCTGCGGCTCGGCCAGTCCGGCGCGCTTGCCGCGGTGTTGCTGGTCGCCGCGGTGCTCCTGCCGCTCACCGCGGGCGCAATGCCGACGCCCGAGCGGTTGCAGTTCCACCTCGGCCTCGCGACGATCGTCGCGGTCGGCTATCTCGCCGGCAGTTTCGCCGATGCCGCGGTGCGGGCGCGCGCCGACCTCAGCCGGCGCGACCGGTTGCTGTTCCAGGCCGACCGGCTGAAGACGCTGCGCGCGATGTCGGTCGCGGTGATCCACGAAATCTCGCAGCCGCTGTCCACGCTGGCGATCGAGGCGCGCCACCTGCGCACGCTGACCGCGGGCACCGACGACGACATCGCCGAGACCGTGGCGCTGATCGACCGCAAGGCCGGGCATCTCTCGACACTGGTCCGCCGGCTGCGCCGCTATGGCGGGCGTGCGGTCGACGAACCGACCCCGCTGCCGCTGAGCGCGCTGATCGACACCGTCACGGCGCTCGCCCGGCCCGAGACGGTGGCGGCCGGCGTGACGCTGCGGGTCGACCCCGTCCCCGCCGATGCCGTCGTGCTGGGGCAGGAGGTCGAACTGGCGCAGGCCGTCGTCAACCTGGTGCGCAACGCCGTCCAGGCCTGTGCCCGGGGCGGCGACGTCATGCTCGAGAGCCGGTGCGACGCCGGCGCCGCGATGCTGGTCGTCGTCAACCGCTGCGCCCCCGACGTCGCGCCGCAACCCGGCATGGGGGTCGGCACGCTGGTCGCGCGCGCGATCGTCGAGGCGCATGGCGGCACGCTTGCCCGACATGTCGACACGTCGGGCGTGGTCCGCGCCGAAATCACCCTGCCCCTGATGGAAGAGATCGCATGACCGACGCCACATCCGTCTTCGTGGTCGACGACGACCGTGATCTCGGCGCCAGCGTCGCGCGGCTGCTGCGGCGAAACGGGGTCGCGGCCGAACCGTTCCTCGACCCCGCCATGGTCATCGACGTGTACGAAGCCGGCATGGCGCAGTGTATCGTCACCGACGTGATGATGGGCGACATCGACGGCTTCGCCTTCGCCGACCGCATCCGCGCGCTCGATCCCGCCGTCGCGATCATCTTCATGACCGCCTGGCCGACGACCGCGAATGCGGTGGACTCGGTGCGGCGCTACGGCGGGCTCGACTATCTCGAAAAGCCGATCGACGAAGCCCGCCTGCTTGCCGCAATCCACGAAGGCGCCGCCTGGAGCCACACCCGCCGCGACGTCGCCCGCCGCACCGCAACGCTGACCCCGCGCGAACGCCAGGTGTTCGACCTGCTGGTTCAGGGGCACCCGAACAAGGTGGTCGCCGACCGGTTGGGCCTGTCGCCCAAGACGATCGAAGACCACCGCGCTGCAGTGATCGCGAAGACGGGCGCGAATGGGTTGGCGCAGTTGATTGCGTTGGCGGGGTAAATAAGGCGTCGGCTGAGCGTCGTTCTTGGTAAATCGGCGGACTGTCGAGCAAGGGCGGTCGATAGGCGCCGACGACTTATGTCGACACGTCTAGCTGTCGAAGAGCGCTGGTTTGACGGGGTATCCTGCCGATACGGAAAGACACGGTAACTGAAAGCACGAGATTCGCCGCATCCCGGCGGCGAAAGGCGCGCTCCCCGCGGTCGGCTCGTGCTTTCGGTTACCCTATGTCCGGGATCGGGCGCCGATGGGCTCCGCATGACCACAGAGAAACTGAAAGCACGAGAATTTCCCGCACACGGTAACGGAAAGCACGTGTCACGAAGCGGGACTCTGGATGCATCTGCCGCCTACGCTGCCGCCGCCGCTTACCGGGAATGCCCGGTGAATGCCGCCTCGCCGTCGACCGACTGCGGGACACTGCGAACAGGGGATGCCGTGCATAAAGGAAAAGCCCGACACCAGGCCGGGCTTTTCAGGACTCTCGATAGAGGCCGTATAGCAACGATCCTCTAGCCGAATTCCAGTCACGTAGCAAGCAGAGCGCGTGTTTCGCGCCACGGATGTCTGCGTCCGCACGGAATCCCCCGGGGGGGATTTTGCCGAATGATGACTCACGCCTATGCGCCGGGGGCCGGCCACCGCCGGCTCGACGAACGATCGGCCGCGACCGACCAGCTTGCCCGCAGCTTCACCGGCCTGCCGCAGGACGTGACGCACCGTCAGGTCCTCACCATGTTCAAGCGCGCGGCCCCCTATCTCGGCATTCCCCCGCGCCTCGTGCATGCGATCGACACGCTGATGAGCTGGTCGCGTGCCGTCGATTGGATCGATGGACAGCGACCGATCGTGTTCCCGTCGAACGAGACGCTTGCCGGCAAGCTCGGCATCGGTGTGCGGCAGTTGCAGAAGATGCTGACCAGCGCGACCCGCTACGGGCTTATCACCCACCGCGACAGCGCCAACGGCAATCGCATCGGCGCGCGTGGCAAGGACGGGCGGCTGATCTATGCCTATGGCATCGATCTCAGCCCGCTCGGCGCGCGCTATGAGGAGTTTGTTCGCACAGCGAGCGAGGGCAGCGCTGCCGATGGTCGGATCGACGTCCTGCGCAAGCGGCTGACGGCCGCGCGGCGGCGCATCCGCAGTCTCGCCCAATTGGTCGAGGACGAGTGCATCGGCGGGATCGATGCAGAAACCGTCGTCGAGATCGCCCTGATGGCGACCCGGCAGATGCGAATGGTGCGGGACGAAGGGCTGCTAGGCGCCTGCGTTGAGCAGATCGAGGGGCGGGCCGAGACGTTGGGGCGAGCGGTTGCGGCTGCGCTGGAAGACCGCAACGCGTCGCAATATGAAAGGAAAGAGTCACCCTCGGACGACTCTGAGGACACCCTCATTACAACTACAAACCAATCCTCAACTGCTAAAGCAGATTACAGTAGTGGCTTTCCGAAAAGGAGTAGCGGGGCTGGATACGACGTTCGGGATGAAGAGCCGCAGACGGAGGTCGAAGCCGACCTGGCGCGATACGGCGTCGATCCGGACTTCGTCGCGTCAGTGACGCCCGAGTTCATCCTGTCCGAGCGGCCGACGTGGGGGACGCTCATCGCCACGGCCGAGCGGATCGTCGATCAGACGTCGATCCACCGGACCGTCTGGCAGGAAGCCTGCCGGCTGATGGGACAGAAGGGCGCGGCCGCTTCGGTGCTGGCGACGGCGCACAAGCATTTGCGCGGTGACGTCGATCGCCCCGGAGCTTATCTGCGCGGCATGAACAGGCATGCCGCCGCCGGCCTGCTCAACCTCGGTCGAACGTTCCACGGTCTAAAGGAGAGCGGCAGGATCGAGGGCATGCGCTCGCTTGCGACCGGTGCCGAACCGCGCGCCGTCGGCCAGATCGCGGCCGCTGCATTGCGGTTGGCTCGCGGCACCGGATCGGGGCGATTACTGTGAATGGAGATAGGGTAACTGAAAGCACGAACCTCCCGTCCGTCATCAATCGCTCCGGAAAGGGAAGCGACGCCAATTTTTATAAAATCGGTCGATCCTCGTGCTTTCAGTTACCCTATGTGGCGACGTGGATGCCAAGCCGCGCAGAGCTGCTATGATGGAGACGGTTCGTAATGGAGCGATGATGGCGAAGTCCCCTGCCCAGTCTCGGCGCATTTCGCTGTTCGACATGGACAGCCCGTTGCACGGCAAGGTCCGTGGCGAGCGCAGCATCATGGACTTCCCGTTCTTCTCGCTGTCGAAGAACGCGCATCTCGAACCGATCGAATATCAGCATGATGGCGTGACGATCCAGATCCGGCCGAGCGCGACGGGTGTCGCGACGATGTGGGACAAGGAAATCCTTCTCTACGTCGCGTCCCTGGTTGCCCAGGCGATCGCCGAGGGACAGGATGCGGACGCCGAAGTGACGTTCGCCGCGCACGACTTCTTCCGCATCACCGGTGTCCAGCGCCCGTCGACCCGCGACTATCGACGGTTCGCCGAGGCGCTCGAGCGGCTTCAGGGCACGCAGATCAAGACGAATATCGAAACCGGCTCGAAGATCGACCGCGGATGGTTTTCGTGGCTGTCGGAAGCCCAGGTCGAGTACGAGAAGATGGCGAACGGCGACGAGCTGCTCCGCTACGTCCGCGTACGCCCGTGCAACTGGCTCTACCGCGCGATCAAGCGCGACCAGCGCATCTACCATTACCACCATGATTATTTCCGGCTGAGCGCGATCGAGCGGCGGATGTACGAGATCGCGCACTGCTACTGCGAGAACGGCTCGATCGAGATCACGCTGGAGGACCTTCATCGCAAGATCGGATCGATGGGACCGGTGAAGCGGCTGAAGCAGCTGGTAAAGGCCATCGAGAGCGAGAACCGCCTGCCTGAGTATGACGTCGACCTGCTCGAAACCGTAAGCGGCGAACACACCGACACGATCGGCCGCCGGCGCAAGTCGGTGACGACGACCGTACGCATGCGCCCGCGCCAACGCGCGGTCGCAGCGCCGTTGCAGGCGGTGGCGTAGGAGCTTTTGCGTCTACGAATCGAGGCGCGCCACCTGCGGCCGGTGTAACGCTGGGCGCTAGCTGGAGCCGGATCCGCCGCAAGATCGCCCGTCGCTCCGCACCGCTGGCGCAGTTGATCGCATTGGCGGGGTAGCCGGAGCGTCCCGCCGACCATTCGCCTATGCCGCCTAATTGCTGATTCCGGATCCTTCCGACGTGTCCTCGCGAGGTGTGAGGAAAAAGGAGGGATGACGACATGACGCAGCAGCTTTCGGACGAGATTGCCAACCGCTTCACGCTCGCTGCGGCGGAACTGCTGCGGCATCCGCTCGATCCGGCGTTCGCACAGGATGCGCCGTCGACCGTCTTCTTGGCCGGCCGGCCGCTGACCCCGGCGACGCTTGCCCAAGTGTCGCTGATGGCCGTCGACAGCGACATGGACCTTGTCCATCTCGCTTTCGACGAGGGGCGGGAGCGGTTCGGCCCAACCGACATCAGCATCTTCTGCATCCGTTTCGGGGCGGTGTTTCGTTGGATCGGCTGTGCCCTCTGGGCGCCGCGGGACGGTGGGCCGATGATGATCATGCCGCCCGGGGTGAACGTCTGCTTCGCGCAGGATGGCAAGGCGTTGATTTCCTTTCCGACGCGACCAACGCGGGCACTAGGGGCCGGCATGAAGCGTGCTCGGCAACGGCTGCATCGTGCCGCCGGGGCAATGACCCACGAGCAACTCGAAACCGTCACCTATGCCAGTCTTGCAACCTGGGCATAGCGCCGCGCCGGAGGGATCCGGGGCGGCACGCTGCCCATGATCCATCAGGTTACGTCCCCGGTCCCTTGTCCGTCTCGAAGTTTGTGAGGGGATACATCATGCAGAATTTTCATGCCCGGTTCGACGATGGCCATGCCGAAAGCCTAGTCGACCATCTCGACATGTACCCCGATTACCGGGTCCTGCGGCGCCTGCCGCGGTGGCACGAGATATGGCTGCACCCCACGCCGACCGGTGGGCCGCATACGATGTTGGCGGTCGTCGATGCGGAAACGACCGGACTGGATCCCGACAGCGATGTGATGATCGAGCTTGCGGTCGTCCGGATGGGCCTCGACGGGGATGGCAATCTCGTCGAACTATCGGCTCCGCTGGGGATGATGGAAGATCCGGGCGGTCTCTTGTCGCCCGAGATCGAGGAACTGACGGGGATTTCCGCTTCGGAACTCCAGGGGCAGCGTTTCGACGACAGGATGTTTTCGCAAGCGATCGCGGGCGTCGACGTCATCGTCAGCCACAATGCGGCGTTCGACCGCGGATTCCTCACACGGCGCTTCGGCGATCTCGACCTTCCGTGGGCCTGTACGCTGGGTGACATGGACTGGAAGCGGCAGGGCCTGGAAGGTCGTGCACTCGGGCATCTGCTCGCCTCGGCCGGCTATTTCCTGGCGGGTGCGCACCGTGCCAGCGCCGACGCCTGGGCTCTGGCCTGCCTGTTGGCCCGGATCGCCGATGATGGCCGTGCCACCGCAGCGCATCTGGTCGAGCGTGCGCGCCGGCCGACATGGCGATTGTTCGCACACCATGCGCCGATGGCGATGAAGGACGTGTTGAGGCGTGCAGGATACCGCTGGGATGCCCGGCGTCGCCTCTGGTGGATCGACGGGGATAACGAACGGATCTCCGGCGAGAGCGTCTTCCTCCGCTCGCTCGGGCCATCGGTTCGGCCCGTCGTCGAACGGATTGACTGGCATGGCCGCTACCGGCGCTGACGCAAGAAGCCGCTTCGCCTTCGCACCGAGTGATGGGCTCTCCAACGTTCCTTTTCTGAACTGCCCTCATGGGAAGTGAGGAAAAAAAGGAAGGATGACAGAAGATGACGCACCAATCCGCCGACGAAATCGTCCACCGCTTCACCCTCGCGGCTGCGGACCT
>NZ_JBHUFC010000017.1:0-22149 GCF_042681125.1 Sphingomonas floccifaciens
CGGCGACCCGCTGGCACTGTGTGCCTCTTCTATCTAGCGGAGCAGTGTCATTTCTACTTAGCGCCTACACGCTATCAGAACGATAATATATCTTATGTTAAATCAATGGCTTAGCAGATTTCCGGCATCGTTCTTGCAGAGACTGACGTGGCTTTTTCGCAGCTAAGGCTTGCCAGTCAGTCGCGAGTTAGCCGCGCCGTCGTTCTCGCGCGCGAGCGTGTCGCGGATCTTCGTAAAGATCCTGCAGCGCGCGCAGCCGAAACGCATTCCACCAGCGTTGCCAGCGATGCTCCTCGGCATCGTGGAGCATGTGACATCGCTGGCATAGCGCGGCGAGATTGCGCGGCGCGCTATTGCCAGGATCATGATCCAGATGCGCGCAGGCCAGCACGACATAGGTGATCCGCACGACGTCGAGCGCGAAGAGGTCGCCGACCTTCACCCGTCGCCCCTCTCCCGATCGCCAGCATCGCGCTTCGCTATCCCACCAGCGCCCATCGCCCAGATGCGCGACGTGCCGAAGATGCGGTCGCCGGCAGCGTTCGCAGCGCCCTCCTGCCCGCACGAACCGGATCTGGTCCGACAGCAGCGGCCAGTCGATCGGGTACAGCCAGCGGTTTTCGGGGCGGATCGGCATCCATGACTCTATGAGTCATGCGAAATGAGAACAAAAGGAAAATCTCGTTCCCTTCATGTTCTTATCCAGCATATCATGCGCGCATGTCCGCGTGCGTGATTCCCCTGTCCCAACCGATGCCGATCGCCGATCTGCCGCCAGCGTTTCGCCTGAGGGTGGTGAGCGCGGCCGGCGCTGGCTTCCCCTCGCCTGCCCAGGACTGGGAGGAAACCGCGATCGATCTCGTGGCGCTGCTGCGCCTCGACCGCGCCGCCAGCTTCGTGTTCCGGGTCAGCGGACAGTCCATGATCGACGCTGGAATCTATGATGACGACGTGGTGGTGGTCGATCGCGACGCCACGCCGGTTAGCGGCCGCATCGTCATCGCCGTGGTCGACGGGGGCTTCGTGATCCGCCAGTTGGTCTGGCGCGACGGCAAGCCGGTCCTCGAGGCCCGCAACGCGCGGATGCGCTACGACGCGGTGATCGCGGATGAGAGTGTCGAAGTGTGGGGCGTCGTCCGCGCCTCCGTGCGCAACCTGCAGGGCTGACCGCCATGTGGGCGATCGCTGACGTCTCCAACTTCTATTGCTCGTCGGAGAGGGTATTCGACCCGTCGCTGCGCGATAAACCGCTCATCGTGCTGAGTAACGGGGACGGCTGCGCCATCGCGCGCTCCGAGGAGGCCAAGGCGCTGCACATCAAGATGGGTGCGCCGATGTTCAAGATTCGTGATATCGTCCGCGAGCATGGCATCCAATACCGCAGCAGTTCCTACGAATTGTATGCCGACATGAATCGTCGCTTCAATCAGGTCCTCGCCGAGCACAGTTGCACGGTCGAGGTGTACTCGATCGACGAATCGTTCTTTCGCCTGCCGGTGCTCCCGAACGGCCTGGGCGACGTGGCGGCCGCGCACCGCGTGATCGCGGCCGTCAAGCGTGCGACGGGCCTGCCGATCCGCATCGGGCTTGGCCCGACCCGGACGCTGAGCAAGGTTGCCAACGCCCTCGCTAAGGCGTCGGAGAAGGTCTGGAAGGGCGTGGTCGACCTGCACGACATCGAGCTGCGGCGGCGCCTGTTCGCGCAATGGCCGGTCGAGGAGGTCTGGGGCATCGCGCGAGCGATGACCGAGCGGCTGCGACCGCTCGGCGTCAGGACGACGGCCGATCTTGCCGCCCTCCCCCCGGAGGTCGCGCGCGACGTGGGGACGGTGGTGCTGGAGCGGCTCGTGCGCGAGCTGAACGGCGTCGAATGCACCGATTTCGAGCCGGAGCCGCCCCCGTCCAAGGCGACCGCGGTGACCCGCTGCTTCGGTGAGCCGGTGCGCGAGGTCGCGGCGCTGCGCGAGGCGATGGTGCGCCGCGCGGTCCGCGCGGCCGAGAAGATCCGCGCGCAGGATCTCGCTGCCACCCGCCTGATCGCCTTTGCCCACGGAAGCCGGTTCAAGCCCAACGCGCCGTCCGCCTCGCGCATAGCGCGGCTGTCGCCGGCGACCAATGATCCGCGCGTGATCGGCGGTATGGCGGGCCGCATGGCGGATGTCATGTACGAAACTGGCGGCGTCTACACCAAGTGCGGCGTCATGCTCGAGGGGCTGGAGCCGATGACCGCGCACCAGGCCGACCTGTTCGCGGTGCCCGATCCGCGATCCCCTGCCCTGCTCGCCGCGATCGACGGGCTCAACGGGCGGTTCGGCCGCAACACGATGCGGCTTGCCTCCGAGGGCTTTGGCCAGAAGAGCTACGACACCAAGCGTGCTTTCAAGAGCCCGTCCTGGACCACGCGGATCGATCAGGTGCCGATCGCGCGGTGAGATCAATAGCGATAGCCTGCCTGCCGGCAGGCCGCTGCCAGCTTCATCACTCGCCCATCCTTCGCGCCGTACTGGCGCAACCGTGCGGAATAGCTGTCGCAATAGCTTTTCGCGCGAGCGGACAGTGGCACCCCGTTCGGACCTCGCGCGGTCGCCGCCCCGCCCCGTTCGGCATAGCCACGAGCAGTCGCTGACTGAACCTGGGTGCGCGCTTGCGCGCCCAGATCGACTGCGCCGGGCATGTCCTGCGCGCCGGCAGGGGTCGCGATCGCGAATATCCCGACCGTGAACACAGCAACCAGGCTACGCATTCGATGTTCTCCCTCGAATTTCCGTCAGGCCATCAACGATTTGGCGGCAGCATCGTGCCGGTCGCGGGAGCGATTATGGATGCATGTAGGCGCTTGCAATCGTAGCGGCGTGTGCTCGCAAACGGAGCGATTTTCTGCTCGGATTATCTGACAATGGGCGGAGCAGTCTGCTCACGCTAATTGCCAATGTGCTCGCCATCATCCGGCGCTGCTCGCAGTCATGGTCGCCTGCTCACATTATCTGCCAGCGGGAGTGGCGTCAGCGTGGCACCCGGATGGAGCCGTCCGCGATCCCTTCGGCGATATTTGAGAGCATGACGGCGTAGCGGTGCAGGCCGGGGAAGCGACCGGCGTTTCTCTCGATCTCTTCGCCGTATCCGGCATCGAGCAGCGCCTTGAAGTCCGGCATCACGTCGAACATGCCGCCGAGCAGATCGATATCGGAAGCACCGATCAGCAGCAGGGCATTCGCATGGGCGTCGAGGCGTTTCATCGTCTCCAGCATTTCGGTTTTGGTCATCGCACCCTTTCCGCTTGCGTGGTGTCATCGCCTATTATGCGCTGGCCCTGTTCGCGAAAACCTTCCTTTCTGACGACCTCGCGGGCGGGCCATGACGACAACGCATTTCTGCGGCCCGCCGCTTGTCAGAACTGTTCTGGAAACCTGCTTCGCAAAAGCGCTTGCCGGCTACGGGTTTGGAGAGCCCATTGGCACGGAGCGTGAGCACAACGCCCCGTTTGCAAGCAGCGCCGGTGATGGCGAGCACACTGGCAGATAATTCGAGCAGGACGCTCCCCGCCAGTGGCAGAAAGCGTGAGCAGGAAATCAGGCTGTTTGCGAGCACACGCCGCTACGTGTAGCGCCCGATTCTTTGTTGGCCGCCACCACATCTCCGCACACGGTATAGCCAAGCCGTTGGTAGAGTGCGAACGCCCGGTCGTTGCGAACAGCAACGTGGAAGATCAGGAAAGGTATCCTGCGGCGACGTACCCATTCCTCGGCGGATTTCACCAGACTTGTTCCGAGCCCACGTCCCTGCCACCGTGTCCGGATAGCCAGATTAAACGAGGCAAATTCGGCAGCGCCTTCGATGCACACGCTCCGCACATCTATGTAGCCGACGAGGTCGCCTATGCGTTGCAGGACGAAGATGCCTCGTTCGCCGGCTACGGCGGCGCTCAGCTCCACAGTTGTGCGGCGCAGGAGTTCCCCTCGATCTCGGACATCGAAGATCATATGTTCCGCTTCGCGAGCGAGGGCGATCTTCAAGCGTACCAAAGCTTTAGCGTCGGCAAGGTTCGCCGGGCGTGGCTCGCTCCAACTCCGCTTTCCGCCTACTTGAGCTATCGAACGCGCCGGCGGGAGTGGGGGCGCGTATATCGCCTGTGTCATGTGAAGACTTGGGCTCCCTGTAACGCGCGCGCGCGCTTTGGAATCGCGAGTTTGCCGAGGGATAGGTGACCAGAGCGGAAAGCGTGACGTGGGGAAAGCTGCGTCGGACAGCTTAGGCTGCGTGGCCCGTCCGCTCCACGCTGTTTCCGCTTCCAAAAGGCAAAAAGCCCAAGCAGATTGCCTGCGACAGATACAAGATCAACGGCCAAGGCGAACGGTGCGCCAATGAGAAGATTGTGGGCCAGCCAGAAGGGGGCGGCCACGAGAAAGACCATCTTCATCCGCGTCGTTGATCGCTGGGTCCGTGCCATGAAGGAAGCAGCCCCGCCGCAAGCGGCAAGGCCGGATAGGAGCCCATGCCAGGTCGCCACGGTAAGCAATAGCAGCGCGAGCAACGTCGCGCCGTCGAGCGCGAGCTTGGCAACCCGGTCACGAACCACCAGCGCGACGGTGAGCTGCATCAGGGAAAGAACGCATGCGGCCGAAGCGGTAGGCGCGCCGATCAGCGCGAAGTGCAGCGCGAAGGCGCACGCGCCGGTGCCTTGCACCATGAGCGCTCCCCGGCGCGAGGGTAGGAGCGGCCAGCTCACCACGCAGCCGAGGCCGACGATGCCGAATAGGATCGCAGCTAACCCGGTGCTCGCAAACGTCTGATCGAGGAAAAGCGACATCTATGCTCGCGTCGGGGTTGGTCCGGCTTCCACCGTGAAGGAAGAAGGTTAATGTGACGTTGTTGTCGACCGCTTTCCCATCGCGAGTCCCGGCCACAATGGCATTTGGCTTTTGTTGCGGACTGGTTCATTCTGCGCCTAGGGCGGCGCTCTTCCCTTTGGGTTCCGCCCGTGTTTGGACCAGGACAATGGTGCGTGACGCTTTCAAGCTTCTCGCCATCTCGACGTCGCTCGTGCTTTCTGGCTGTGTCAGTCCGCGAGAAATGGCCGCTCGCCATCGGGCGGCGTGTGCGAGTTATGGCTTCCAGCCTGGAACGGAGAGCTATGCGAATTGCCTTCTTCAGCTCGACGTAGGTGATTACGGCTACGGCCATCACAGGGGTGGCGTGCCGTTGTTTCCTGCCCGGCATCGGGCGCCCGCACCGCCTTTCCCTATCGCCACGCAAGACTAGGGTCGGCTACAGTTCACTGATGCTCCTTCGTCCTCACCTATTGATCTGCGCACTTTCGCTCGGCAGCGCCGCGCCCGTGGCGGCTCAGCAAGCGGTGCCTGCCGCGCCACGAACCGTGGCGGGTGCTTCGAAATTCATCCAGGACATGCTGACCCGCGGCACAGCCGTCGCAAAGCCTTGGCCGGGTTTCGTGCGGAGCAGCAGGATCACGAGCGTAGGAGTGAAAGGTGGTTGCCTCGTTACGCTCACGCTCGCCGACAAAAGCGCCCTCAGCGTGAAACTCGATCAGGTGGTTGCGATCCGACCGCTTTACTCGGCCAACGCGCCCCAGGCGTCGGTGGAGATCAAAGGGGGCGCGCAGCCCTACGAGGGTCTCGATATATTCGTCGGGGACAACGACGCGGTGCGCCGCGTCGGTGATGCCCTGGAGTTCATGCGCCAGTCCTGTGATCCATCGGCGAAGACTGGTTTCTAAACCGGCCAGCGGCGTCTCACCGACTTTTGCAAGGTTCATATGCTCGCAACCGACCAAGTTGGCCGTTATAACCTCATTCTAACCGTCGCGCGCACCGTCGTCGGCGCGCCGGGCATGATGTTGTTGTCGTTGTAGGCGGACGAGAAATAATCGCTGTTAAGCAGATTCTCGACGTTGATTTGCGCCTCGATCTGGGGGGTGAGCTTGAAGAATGCTGCGGCATCGACGCGCGTGAAGGCGGGTAGGATGGCGGTATTGCTGATGGAGGTGAAGCTCTTCGACTGGTGATAGACCCCGACCCCGGCCCCAAGGCGAGGGGTGAGGTCGTAGCGGGTCCACAGCGAAGCCTGCTGTTTGGGAACCAGCGGAACCTCGCGCCCGGCCGGGGCGACACTCGTCGTTTTGCGAATTGTCGCGTCCTGCAGCGCATAGCCCGCGCTGATCTGCCACTGTGCTGTGATCGCACCGCTAAGGCCGAGTTCGAACCCCTTACTGCGCTGAGCACCCGTCAGCACCGTCCGCGCGGCGTCGTTGGGGTCGGCCGCGCGGGTGTTGGTGCGGTCGAGCTGGTAGATGGCGGCCGTCAGGTTCAGCGTGGGCAGGATATCCCACTTGAGGCCAAGCTCGTAGTTGTCGAACCTTTCCGGTTCCAGCGCGGCGCTAGTGATATCGAGTGATGAGAATTGATCCCCCGACTGCGGCAGGAAGGACCGGCTATAGCTGGCGTATATCGAGACAGGTTGCACCGGCTTGAGCACCACGCCCACTCGGGGAGACCACAGGGTGTCCGTGCGGCTATAGCTCTGTGCGGCAACCAGGTCGTCGACGTTGAGCGTGAAGCGGTCGCGGCGAACGCCGCCGATGACATCGACATGGTCGCCGATCGAGATCTGGTCCTGCACGTAGAAGGCAGTGACGTCGGCGTTCGTGCGGACCGACCGGTAGCCGGTGTTGGCGGCGGTGCGCAGCGTAACCGGCGGCACCGTGATCGGGTCGGCCAACCCGACAAAGACGCGCCGCCCCCCATTGACGATATCGCCACCCCCGAAAAAGCCGTTGATCCGCTGGTTGCGCGTGCGCTGGTCGCTAACTTCGAAGCCGGCGAGCAGCACGTGGCGAACGGGGCCGGTGGTGACGGTCCACACAAGGTCGTTCTGGTTGAGCAGGTTCGTGCGCGTCGTGGGATCGCTATACGCTTCGAGGCCGACGCTGCGGACGCCGCCGCGCGGCGTGACCGGGGTTACCGCAAAGGCGTTCCGATAGAGCTTGTCATAATCACCGTACAGGATCCGGCTGGTCAGGGTCAGATTGTCGCTGAAGCGGTGCTCAACGCGGCCATTTAGGACCTTGGCCTCGAAATCGCTGACGTTGAACCCCGGCACACCGAAGAAGGTGTCGCGGACGCCGGTAAGCGGACGTGATGGGCTCGTGAGCGAGCCCTGGACGGCCGAGGGGACGCCTCGGTCGATCGTTCGCTTGTCGCTGTTATATTCGAAGCCCAGATCGATCCGAGTCGCACCGCCGAGCGAGAGCGCGACGGTCGGGTTGATCGCAACCCGGCGCCCGTCATAGAAGTCGCGATTGTTTCGGAACTCCTCGTAAACGGCGTTCATCCGGGTGGAGACGGACTCGCTGAGTGGCTGACTGATGTCGGCGTCGACATACCATGCGCCATATGTGTCCGCCGAACCGCTGCCGCTGATGAAGGCGTTGGCGACAGGGCGCTTGGTGACGCGGTTGATCACGCCCCCGCCGCCGCCGCGCCCGAAGATCATCGCGTTGGGACCTTTCAAAACCTCGATCCTCTCTGCATTGTAGAGGCCGCGATAATATTGCACGTCGTCACGCAAGCCATCGACGAAGAAGTCCGCGGTGCTGCTGTTCCCGCGCAGGATGATCTGATCGCGGTGTCCCTCACCTTGAGAGATTACGGCGCCGGGGACATAGCGTAGTACATCGGCAATAGAGCGCATCGCCTGGTCGTCGATCTGCGTTTCCGTGATGATCGATACCGCTTGGGGGACATCGTTGAGCTCGGTCGGTGTGCGCGTGGCGGTGCTGGTCGCATCGATCTGATAGCCGTCGCGGACGCCGGTCACGATGATCGTTTGCGAGGTGCTGCCGGGGCCCGGCAGGAACTGGTCTTGAGCCATTGCCGGGACGGTGAGCAGCCCGAAGCCGAGTGCAGTTCCAATACCAAGATTTCTCACCGTTGACCCTTTTGCGAATCTCTCTCACCAACGCAATAGGTGATTTGAGAGTGCGTCGCAATAGCCTTCGTGAGCAGCCCCCACCGGGTGGTCCGGGTAGATAGTTAGTGCATTGTCGTCTCCGCCGCCATTGCCGGGCGCAGGTGGAGCGAAGCGGAACCGGAGGCCGGCAATGGCGGCGTCGCCGCTTCTGGTGCGGGTGGGCGATAGCCCAGGCTGCTATGTGGCCGGATGGTGTTGTAGTGGCGCCGCCACGCCTCGATCAGCACTCTGGCCTCGGCGAGGCTGTAGAAGATCTCTCCGTTAAGCAGCTCGTCACGCAGCGAGCCATTGAAGCTCTCGTTGTAGCCGTTCTCCCATGGCGAGCCTGGCGTGATGTAGAGCGTGTTCACGCCGCCTTCTTCGGAGGCGTGCCGACGCGCGGCATCTACGACAACATGAAGACGGCGGTGACGAGCGTGTTCACGGGCAAGGAGCGGGTCTTCAACCGGCGCTTCCTGGTCATGGCCAACCATTACATGGTCGAGCCGACCGCCTGCTCACCGGCGTCGGGCTGGGAGAAGGGTCAGGTCGAGAACCAGGTACAGACCGCGCGCGGCCGCTTCTTCCAGCCACGCCTGCGATTTACCAGCCTCGAGGAGCTGAACGGTTGGCTGGAGGCCGAGTGTCGGCGCTGGGCCGACATGCACCGGCATCCCGAGCGGAAGGAACTGACGGTCGCCCAGGCATGGGCAGCCGAACGGGCGGTGCTCCAGCCTGTTGTCGCGCCCTTCGACGGCTTCCACGAGAGCGAGCATGCGGTAAGCGGCACTTGCCTCATCAGCTTCGACCGCAACCGCTACTCCGTTTCTGCCAGGGTGGTGCGACGTGCCGTTCAGGTCCGCGCCTATGCCGACCGCATCGTCGTGCGCTGCGACGGTGAAGTCGTCGCCGACCATCCCCGGTTCTTTGGCCGGGACCGGACCATCTACGACCCGTGGCATTATCTGCCGGTGTTGGCGACCAAGCCGGGCGCCCTGCGCAACGGCGCACCGTTCCAGGGCTGGGAGTTGCCGCCTGCGCTGTCACGGCTGCGGCGCAAGCTCGGCGCCGGCGACGACGCCGACCGGCGGTTCGTGCGGGTGCTGGCGACAGTGCTCGATGACGGGCTCGAGGCGGTGGAAGCGGCCGTGCGCGAAGCATTGCTGGCCGGCACCGCCAGCGACGACGTCATCGTCAACATCCTGGCCCGCAGGCGAGAACCGCCACGACCGCTAACCATTGTCACCCCCGAGGACCTGGCGCTGCGCCATCCGCCCCGCGCCGACTGCAACCGCTATGACAGCCTGCGAGGTCTCCATGCAGCGGCATGAGATGATGACGGCCATGACCGAGTTGGGGCTGAAGGGCATGGCTGGCGCCTTCGACGAGGCGGTCACCACCGGTCTCCAGCGCAAGCGCACGACCATGGAGGTCCTGACCGACCTGCTGCGTGCCGAGGCGACGCACCGCCATGCAGCGTCGGTCCGTTACCGGATGTCGGCCGCCAGGTTGCCCGCGGTGAAGGACCTCGACGCCTTCGTCTTCGATGACACCCCCATCAACGAGGGACTGGTGCGCTCGCTATACAGCGGCTCGTTTCTTCCGGGCCGGCGCAACGTCGTGCTTGTCGGTGGGACGGGCACAGGCAAGACGCACCTCGCCACCGCCATCACCACCAATGTGGTACGGGCCGGCGCCCGGGGGCGCTACTTCAACACGGTGGACCTGGTGAACCGGCTTGAGGAGGAAACGCGTCTTGGCAAGGCCGGCACGCTGGCAGCCCAGCTCTCCCGGCTCGATCTGGTGGTGCTCGACGAGCTTGGCTACCTGCCGTTCGCCCGCTCGGGCGGCCAACTGCTCTTCCACCTCGTCAGCAAGCTCTACGAGCAGACCTCGGTCATCGTGACCACGAACCTCGCCTTTGGCGAGTGGCCGACCGTCTTTGGCGACCCCAAGATGACCACCGCGCTGCTCGACCGCATTACCCACCATTGCGACATCGTCGAAACGGGCAATGACAGCTGGCGCTTCAAGCACCGCAGTTGACGCCCAGGACCACCGGCAGAGAACGCTTCGCGCTGGTTGCGCCTCCGGTCGGGCTACGCCCGCCCTACGCCGCAACCAGCGCGAACAAAGCGCCCGTCATACCCGTCACGCTGCTCGACGAAGGGGGTCCCTTTTGCACGCCGATAGGGGGTCCTTTTTGGACGCCGATTGACACCCGACATCATGGCGGCGCGTGAAGAAGTGCGCCAACGGCGTGCCTACGGCATTCTCTACCTGTCGAAAGGTCTCGGCGGAGCGGCACTGAAGGGGCGGCCCGGGGCGGGGGCGGCCTTGATCGTCAACGGGGCGTACTTCGTGCGTGCTGAAGGGATCGCCCGCGCGCTAGGCGATGTCGTGAGAGAGCAGGCGGTTGAAGTGACTGGGGCCCTCATCGCTCATCGCAGTGGGTCCGGCGCGACAATCGTCATGCAGCCGCTGTTCAACACCACCGGTGGTTATCGCGACTACGTGTTCCCGGCGATCGCCAACATCATACTTCAGCAAACGTTGCCCTTCGCGTCGGCGCGGCTGATCGCTGAACGACGTCGGCGTGGTGATTGGCAGCGCGACCGGGCAACTGCCCTCGGCACCTGGATAGCGATGACACTGATCGGCATCTTTGCCGGCCTGTTCGTGTTCGGGTTCGCGTTCTGGGTGCAGGACGTGCCACGCACCGGCAATGTGCCCGGCCTGCTGCTCGCCCTTCCTGTGTTCGCGGCCACGGTAGCCGCTCTCGGCCTCGTCGCGGGAAGCCTGTTCCGCAGCGGCGACGATACGTTGAAGCTCCTGATGCCGACCTCGGTGCCGCTCGTCTTCCTGGCCGGCTTCGCATGGCCGCTCGATGAGATGCCGGGCTGGCTAGCGGCGATCGCCTGGTTCTCGCCGGCTACGGCCGCCATGCACCTGTTCATTCGCTTCAACCAGATGGGTGCTTCGATCGCTGAAGCCGCCACCCCGCTGTTGGTCCTGATCGGGTTGATGATCGGATACGGGGCGATCTGGTGCTTCGGTCGATCGCATGCCGGACGCGAGGATCCGACCAGCGATGCGGCGGGCTGATCGGTTGTATGTTGTTACGCAGCCGATGAGTTCGGATACCGCCCCGCCACGAAACACAGGCGACGGAGCGGTACCAATTGCCGAAATACGCCGGCGTCCCCTTTTCACAGACGACCTTGGCAGCGTGCAAGTGCCTCAAGGGTGTCCCACCACCACCTTCGAGAGAGAAGGTGTTGATCGGGTGAGGTGTAAGCGGCCAAACTGGAAAAGCCAAACTTCACGCCCTTCGCGCCGCCCCTCACGACAGCTTCAACATGCAAATCAGCATCAGGCTGATTCCGCCCAAGCAGAGGAGCGACAGCACCACCGCCAGCGTGACCCGTCCGCCAGCCTTGGCGACGGTGCGGATATCGACCCCGAGCCCGAGCGCCGCCATGGACACCACGGTCAGGAACGTCGCGGTATGTCCGATCGGCGCGACCGCGATGGTGGGCACCAGCCCGATCGATCAGTCGTTCGTTTCGAGATCTGGCCGATGACGAGCGTGGACAGGCGCTTGTCCGATCGATGATCACGCTGTCGCACGATCTCGGCTACCGGGTCGTTGCCGAGGGCGTCGAGACCGCCGCAGCCGCGGCGATCCTGGCCGAGTTGGAATGTGAGGAGGCGCAGGGTTACTATTTTGCCCGTCCGATGGAGGAAGAAGCGCTGCGGCTATGGCTCGTTGCCTCTCCGTAAGAATCATCCGTTGCAGCCTGACTGACACCTAGATCTGCCGACATACTTGGTTGCAAGCTGATCGACACCGCCGCTGAACATAATCCACAGCGGCGGCGGCGATCGGCATCGATGAGCGTCCTGTTCCCGGTTGTTCCGCTAATCAGCCGTGCGGCCGCATGACAACCTTGATTACACCTTCCTGCTTGTCACGGAACTTCGCGTACATCTCGGGCGCGTCCTCAAGACTGGCCGGATGCGTGATCACAAAGCTGGGATCGATCTCGCCCGCGACGATCTTATCCAGTAGCGGCTTGGTGTAACGTTGCACGTGGGTCTGCCCAAGCTTGATCGTTAGTCCTTTGTTCATCGCTGCACCGATCGGAAGCTTGTCACCCATCCCGACGTAGACGCCGGGCACGGAGACCGTGCCGCCCTTGCGGCAGCTCATGATCGCCTGCCGCAGGACGTGGACGCGATCAGTGGCGAGCATCATGCTTGCCTTCACCTTGTCCATGACCGCGTCCGCCGCCCCGTGCGCGGCCGCCTCGCAGCCGACAGCATCGATGCAGCTGTCGGGGCCCCGGCCCTTGGTTCGCGCCTGCAGCTCGTCATAGACATCGGTTTCGGCGAAGTTAATTGTCTCAGCGCCACCGGCCTCCGCCATGGCGAGTCGCTCGGGCACCTCGTCGATCGCGATCACGCGGCCGGCGCCCATCATCAGCGCGGAGCGGATGGCGAACTGGCCGACCGGACCGCAGCCCCAGATCGCGACGGTGTCGCCATGCTCGATCTGCGCATTCTCGGCGGCCATGTAGCCGGTCGGGAAGATATCCGATAGGAAGAGAGCCTGCTCATCGGTAACGTTGTCGGGAATCTTGATTGGACCGACATCCGCCATCGGCACGCGGAGATACTCCGCCTGGCCGCCGCAGTAGCCGCCCAGCATGTGGCTGAAGCCGAACAGCCCGGCGGGCGAATGGCCCATCGCTTTGGCGGCCATATCGGCGTTCGGATTGGTCCGATCGCAGGCCGCAAACAGACCCTTCTTGCAGAACCAGCAATCGCCGCAGCTGATCGTGAACGGCACGACGACACGGTCGCCGATCTTGAGGTTGGTTACCTCGGACCCGAGCGCCACGACCTCGCCCATGTTCTCGTGGCCGAGGATATCGCCGGCTTCCATGGTGGGCTGGTAGCCATCCAGCAGGTGAAGGTCCGACCCGCAGATCGCGCAGGCGGTTATTTTGATGATCGCATCGCGCGGGTGCTTGATCTCGGGATCCGCAACGGTGTCGACGCGGACATCGCCTTTACCGTGCCAGCATAGTGCGCGCATGTCGTTTCCTCATCTGAGTGGATGTCCCTGTCGTCAGGGCCATGTCTATGACGCTCAACGCCTTGAGCCGCGGCATGGGTCCCCGTCCATTTGATTCGTTTACATCAACGAGCGGCCGTAAAACGGCCGTACGGCCAGCGGGTTGAACGCAGACGGCATGCCCGGCTTGAAAGCCAGCAAGATAATGAAGTGGGTCGCCCAGGCCGTGCAGCCGGCCGACACGATGGTGACAGGTTCCCACAGGCTGCGCGTCTTCCGCCCTGAGCGTACGGCATGGTCGGCCAGGGCAAAGGACGCATAGATACCGCAGAGGCAAACCAGGCCCGCGAGCAGCACCAACCACGGATCGTGGTCGTGCCAGACGCAGTCGAAAACCTGTACGACCTGGGAGTACATCATGCTCGGCTAACGGCAAGGCGTTAAGACATCCTCAACCGGTCCATATCGGCTTTCCCTGGCTGTGATCCAGGACCAAGGAAGCCGCAGTCGGGTTCTGCGCAGCCATGAACACTTACGTTGCCGAGCCCGCGCCTGTCGTCCGAACCGGCGACCATGCTCGACTGACATAACTTGATTTCGCTCCTCCGGGTCGGTTCCCAGTCGCTACAAAGATTTATGCCTCGCACCGCCGTGGCGCTGGTGGCATTAAGGGCATGATCGGAGGATTACGTCCATGGCACGCAAGAGCATCAAAAGCGCGGTGAAACTCAAGGGCGAGACGGCCAAGAAGGCACCGCCGCTGCCGGCGGGTGCCGACCAGCCGACGAACTATGCCGAGCAGCAGGGCCATGGCGGTGAAACCCGCCAGACGACCTCGGACGCGGCACTTACCATGACCACGCAGCAGGGCATCCCGATCGCAGACGCCCAGAACAGTCTCAAGGCGGGTCTGCGGGGCCCCACGCTGCTCGAAGACTTCATCCTCCGCGAAAAGATCTTCCATTTCGATCACGAGCGCATCCCGGAGCGCGTCGTCCACGCACGCGGCTATGGCGCGCACGGCGTGTTCGAACTGACCGACAGTCTGGCCGACTACACCCGCGCCGACGTGCTGAGCACGGTCGGGCAGCAGACCGAGGTGTTCGTCCGCTTCTCAACGGTAGCGGGCAACAAGGGCTCGCGCGATCTGGCGCGCGACGTGCGCGGCTTCGCCGTCAAGATGTACACGAAGCAGGGCAACTGGGACATCGTCGGCAACAACATCCCGGTGTTCTTCATCCAGGATGCCATCAAGTTCCCCGATCTGGTCCATGCGGCCAAGCAGGAGCCCGACCGGGCGTTCCCCCAAGCGCAAACCGCACACGACAATTTCTGGGATTTCGCCAGCCTCACCCCGGAAGCCTGGCACATGATCATGTGGATCATGTCCGATCGCACGATCCCCCGCTCCTTCCGCACGATGGAGGGCTTCGGCGTCCACAGCTTCCGCCTGGTGAACGCGGAAGGCAGGTCGACCTTCGTCAAGTTCCACTGGAAGCCGCGCCAGGGGCTCCAGTCGGTGCTGTGGAACGAGGCGGTCAAGATCAGCGGCGCCGATCCCGACTATCATCGCCGCGATCTTTGGGAGGCGATCGAGAGCGGTGACTTCCCGCAATGGGATCTCGGCGTCCAGCTGTTCGATCAGGAAACCGCCGACAAGCTTCCCTTCGACCATCTCGACTCGACCAAACTCATCCCCGAGGAGGACGTGCCGGTCCGCATCGTCGGTACGCTCACGCTCAATCGCAACGTCGACAACTTCTTCGCCGAAACCGAGCAGGTCGCTTATTGCACGCAGAACATCGTGCCGGGCATCGACTTCAGTGACGACCCGCTGCTGCACGGCCGCAACTTCTCCTATCTCGATACCCAGCTGAAGCGGCTCGGCAGCCCGAACTTCACCCACCTGCCGATCAATGCCCCGCGCTGTCCGGTGATGAACTTCCAGCAGGACGGCCACATGGCGATGCGCAATCCGAAGGGGCGCGTGAACTATGAGCCGAACAGCTGGGGCGCGGAAGGCGGTCCGCGCGAGAACCCGGAGATCGGCTTCACCAGCTTCCCCGCCGAGGTTCAGGGGACCAAGCAGCGGATTCGGTCCGAAACCTTTGCCGATCATTACAGCCAGGCACGGCAGTTCTATCTCAGCCAGCAGCCGATCGAGCAGAAGCACATCGGCGACGCGCTGGTGTTCGAGCTGTCGAAGGTAGATCGTGTCGACATCCGGGCCCGGGCGGTCAGCCACCTGCGCAACATCGACGAGGATCTCGCCGCTACCGTCGCGGACGGGCTCGGCCTCGACCTGCCGGACGCCGCCAAGGCGGCCAAGCCGACGCTAGACCTGCCGACATCGTCGGCGCTCTCGATCGTCGCCAACGGCCCGGCGAATTTCGCCGGGCGAAAGATGGGCCTGCTGCTGACCGATGGGTCGAGCGCCGAGCTGTTCAATGCGCTGACCAGGGCGCTGGAAGCCGAAGGCGCGGTCTGGGAGGTGGTCGCGCCGAAGATCGGCGGGGTCACGCTCGACGACGGCACCAAGGTCGCGGCCAAGCAGAAGATCGACGGCGGACCTTCGGTCCTGTTCGATGCCGTCGCGGTGCTCCCGTCCGAGGAGGGGGCTGCGATGCTCGCCAAGGATGCGGCCTCCAAGGACTTCGTGGCGGACGCGTTCGGCCACTGCAAGTTCATCGGCTACACCGATGCAGCCGCCACGTTGTTCGACGCTTCTCGGGTGCCGGAGCTTGACGATGGCTTCGTAGCCCTAAGCAAGAGCAAGGACGTCAAGGCGTTCGTCACGACCTGTCGTGACCTCAGGTTCTGGGCTCGGGAGATGAAGGTCGATCTCGACGCGGCGGCCTGACGACCCTGGCGGGAGCGGCAGGTGGACGTCCTGCCGCTCCACTTACCGGCGAGCTTTATATCGCACGGACATAGGACGCGCTGCCTCGCTCGCGTTCAACGGGATCGGGGCACACCGTTGTCGCGAGCCGCGATAACGACCCAGCGGCCGGTGCGGCGGGCGGTGCGAACCGTCCAACAACGCCCGGTCTCTGCGAGGAACCGTGCGTGGATCCCTGCCGCATGCTGGACGAAATCGTAGAAATCAATCCTGTGGTGCGCGAGCACGATGATGCCGCCTGGGCGCAGGCGAGCGGCCATCTGACGCGCAACCCGGGCCATGTCTCGCGCTGAGAGGTAATACAGGACCTCGGCGATCACGATCACGTCATAGACGAGACGTGGCGGTCGACCGGGGAGCACGAGCAGCGATGCGCACGCACGAGGCCAGGCGGCAACGGCGCGTGCCGTCAGGTCGACCCCCTCCCTCGTGCCCTCGGTCGCATCGAGGCGCAACGCCATCCTCGCGATCGCGGCACTGTTGGATCCGTTGCCGCTGGCCAGCTCCAGCACCCGTCCGACCGGTCGGTGACCTATCGCGTGCAGGATCGCGGCACGCTTCACCGCCTCGTCACGGGCGGTGAAGGTGCGCCAGGGATCGTCGTCGCCGGCGAACTTGGCGGCGAACCCGGCAAGATCGATCGGGCTCGTCACTTCGAACCCGGCCGGTAGCGCTCGACCGGACGAGCAAAGGCCGCAAGCTCGTGTCTCGCGATCGTGAAGCCTGCTGGGTCATCGGAAACGGCGCCGAGCTGCGTCCGGTAGACGCGGATCAGGGACCGTTTCACCGAAACTCCCCCGGGCACAGCGATGCGCCATGCCGGTCCGGACCTGTCCGGGCGAGGCGGCCACACGCGGTAGGTCAGCCGACTGGCGCCACCCGGGCATCCGGCTACGGCCGCGGCTACGGCGCGGTGATCGGGATGGTCGTCATCGCAGGCCGGTCCGACGATGAGATCGAGATCCCGGCATCGTGCGACCTGGCGGCGCAGCGCGCGATAACAGCGCCCCGGGATCGAGGGCAACTGGCCATCGGGCAAATTGAGGAACGAGACGTCGCCAGCAACGATGCCGAGACGACGTAGCGCATGAAGGCTCTCACGCTGGCGAGCCGCGACCAGTCGCGTCCTCGGCCATTTTCGGCTGCCCCGGTGAGATGCGGCACCATCGGTCACGACCGCAACCCGGACCCGAGCTCCATGGCGGCGAAGCCGCGCAATGAGGCCTGCCGCGCCGATGACCTCGTCATCCGGGTGCGGGGCGATCACCAGCGCGACACGCACGTTTCGCAGCGCGATCTTCACAGGATGGGGTCGAGGATGTGCTCGGCGACAGCTTGGCCGACGCGAAGGCGATGCGCATCGGGCGCAGGCTGGCGCAGGTACACCATGAGATCGGCGATCTTTGCCGCCAGCGGATGCGACAGGAACAATCCCTGCAGCCCCACCGCCTCCTGCGCGATCGTGAGGGCGCGCTCGGCAGAGCCGGCGATCGATAGCCGCGCAGCGGACACCCGGGCGAGGCGTTCCGCATCCGTCCCGCTGAACCAGGCGTCCGCCGTGTCGCGGATGCTCGCCGCTGCACCCTGGGCAAGCAGGAACAGGTCGGCGAGGCGCGATGCCTGGAACGGATCGGAAGCGCGCTCGTGGGTGGTCAGGTGGTCACGCACTGCATCGAGCAGGCCGGCGATGCCGCCGGCATGAACCGCGGCGAAGCGCAGCGCGCCTCCGCTGAAGAACGGCTCCCGCGCATAGCTGCCGGGCTCGCCGATACGGCCGTCTTCACCGATCACAGAGCCGGACCAGCGTACCAGATGTGTCTCCGAGCGCTGCATGCCGATCGTCTGCCACCACTCCCGATCGATGGCAGGCGGATCGGCCTCGAGGTCGAGCAGGAGCAGCTGCGGTCCGCTTTCGCTATCCGCGGTTACCAGCGCGTGAGTCAGTATCCCCGCCCCCGATGCATAGCCCTTGCCGCCGGTCAGCCGTCCGCCGGTAAGCACCAGCGGCTCACCCGGCAGGCCCGCATTCCAAATACCCAACGTCGCTCCCGCAGCGATGCGCGCCCGCAACGCAGCGACCTGGGACGACGTGCCGTATCGAAACACGATCTGCACCGCATCGACATGCCCCTCAAGCAGGCGCCCGATGGGGAGATCCCGGCGTCCCGCAGCGTAAAGAGGGCGGAGCAGGTCCAGATATGCCTTGGGCGTCGTCGGATCGCCGGCGGGATCGGTCGCCCACCCCGCCGCGACGATCCCATGACGCAGAGCTCCGGCCGTCGTCATACCGCCTGCTCGCAAAGCTGGTTCTCGAGCGTTGCCAGGGCATGCTCGGCCTCGACGAGGGTGACGTCGGGTATATCGGGCAGCGCCGGCACGACACGCATGGCGAACGCCTCTGCGTTGGGGCAGTCGCGCGCGACGCCGATCACATGGTCACCGGTCAATCCGATACGGTCGCCGAAGCGAGCTGCGACAAAGGAATCGGGGAGCCCGGCCCAGATGCGGCGCGCCTCCGCCTGCTGTCGGTATTGCCATGCCGCCCCTCGGGGATGCGGCATTGAGGGTGCCCCGTGATGGTCGATGGCACTGAGCGCAGCCGCCATGCCGCCCGGCGCCCGGCCGAGCCGCCGTGAGGAGGTCGCAACCACCATGCCGGGATCGCGGCGCACGCGAAACCCGGCGCGCCCGGCATCGTCGAGCAGGGCGGCGTCCTCGCCGCATGGCACCGGCTGGAAGCCACCCAGTGCCTGATAGGCTCCGGGTCGGAAGGCCATGTTGGCGCCTCCCGAGCAGTGGGAGCCGGTCGGACTGTCCCACGGAACGGGGTCGACCGATCGTCGGTAGGCGTGAAGCCGATCGAGGTAGCGCTCGACCCTCCCCTGCACCGGATCCCGCTCCGCTGCGATCCGGACGATTCGCCCGGCGACAAGGTCGGCCGAGGCCAGGCCCTGCAGTGCCGCCCTGACCCAATCGGCACGGGGCTGGCTGTCGGCGTCGGTCGTCAGGAGAATACCGTGGGGCGTGCTCGTCGCATGATGCAGGCCGAGGGCGATGGCGGCCCGGCGGGCACGACCGGCATTGGCATCAGGGCACGGGTCTCCCTGAGCCACCGTGAACGGAAGGGCCATGCGACCAGCATGCTCGAGTATTACCTGCTCGCTCGCATCCGAGCAATCATCAAGGAGGAAGAACACGGCAGCCTCGACGTCGCCCAGGTCCAGTCGCCCGATCGCCTCCAGCAACTTCGGTAACGCAGTCTCCTCGTTGCGGACCGGAACACAGATCGCAGCTGACACAGGTCGCAACGGCACCCCCACCATCAGTTTCGCAGGACCGGCGACCCTGCCTTGCAGGACTGTAGGTGATAAACGCCGGTTTCGATAGCTGCTCGCGGTGATGCAAGATGCCAGATCGTAATGCAGGACTACAGGTTTGCTCGATTTCGACCGAGAGATCGGCGTCGGGTAGGTAGCCGTCGCGGTTCGCGCCGGGCATCTACAGACTGCAGTTCGACATGTCGGGCTACCCGAACGGAAAGCGGCGCCATTCTTCCCCGAGATCGAGCTCGTGTTCCGCGTCATCGATCCTGCCGCGCACTACCATGTCCCCGTCGTGGTCAGCCCCTACGGCTACTCCACCACCCGGGGCAACTGACCACCAATCACGCCTCGATCCCTGCCTCGAACATCGGCTTGTATAGCTCGTGCTCGAGCGAGCGCAGGTACCGGTCGAGGCGGTCGACCAGCGCTGCGACGTCCGCAGCACTCCGCTTGGGGTGAAAGGCCTAGGCGAGATCGGCATCGTCGGCACCGCCGCTGCGATTGCTAACGCGATCTATCACGCGACCGGTAAGCGGGTGCGGTCCCTGCCGATCACGATCGATAAGATCCTGGATTGATTAGCCGATGTGAGCATCCGCCTCGCCGGGTCTATAGCCGGTCTCAACCATTCTCCGGTTCTTGGCCTGGCTTGTAGCTGGGCTTTGCTGGCGGAACGATATAGCTCAACGTAACGATCCCCGCGACGATCAGTCCAGCACGCCAATTCCAGATTGCCAGGGCAAAGGCTGCCCAATAGGCTCCGGCGGTGACGGCGAATTTGAGGGTTGTTCGCCTGAGGTAGGCGTCTGTCAGGCGCTGGTCTGGAAGCCCCCTCGCGGTTGCATAGACCCAACGCACGAACCACCACGTCGCCGGCGCCGCTGCCACGCCCAGATAGGCCAAAACGGCGGTCTTGCTTTCCGCGTCACCGCCGAGATGCTCGATGAGCGGCCGCGCAGGAAATGGCGTGATGCTGACAGCGGCAAGAAAGCCGATGCTGAGCAGATTGTAGCCATGATCGGTTTTTTGCAGAAGCTTGCCGGTGAAGTGGCTGGAAGCCCAGTAAAGACCGATCAGGATCACGCTAAGGGCGTAGGCGGCATATTCCGGTGCCAGCTTTAGGTATGCCGCTGCCAGGTCGCCGTCAGTCGGCTCTGGTGCGTGTAGTTCGGTCACCGGGAGGGTGATGGCAATTGCCAGCACCGCGTCCATGAATGCCTCGAGGCGGTCCGATTTCCGTTCGGTTGCTTTGAAAGACGATGTCGCCATCTGACGCTACAGCATTTCGAGTGGGCGACGGCCCGCTGGCCGGGGAAATGCCGCATCGAGTGTCGCAAGGTCGGCGTCGGAGAGGACGATATCTGCGGCAGCGCGGTTCTCCCGCACATGTGCAATCGAACTCGCTTTCGGGATGGCGATAAGGCTATCGTGGCGCAACGTCCAGGCAAGTGCGACCTGCGCAGGGGTTCCGCCAACCTGGGCCGCTACTTTGTCGAGGGCGGGATGGCTTGAGAGGCGTCCCTGCTCGACGGGACTATACGCCATCACTGGCACGTTGTGCTGTGCGAGCCACGGCAACAAGTCCAACTCAGGGCCTCGACGGACGAGATTGTATAGGATCTGATCGGTCACGCAGCCATCCCCGCCGGCAGCGACAAGTTCGCCCATATCGTCGGTATCGAGGTTGCTGACACCCCAATGCCGAATCTTTCCTGCCGATTTCAGCGCCTCCATTGCCTCTATCGTCTCAGCGAGCGGCACCGATCCACGCCAGTGGAGCAGGTAGAGGTCGAGCCGATCGGTGCCGAGCCGCTTCAGGCTCGCCTCGCACGCACCGGCAAGGCGGAAGCGCGATGCGTTCTGTGGATACGCCTTGCTGACGAGGAACAACTGGTCGCGACGATCGCCGAGCGCTTCGCAGATCAGCGTTTCCGCCGCACCATCGCCATACATTTCAGCGGTATCGATGAGCGTCATGCCCAGCTCGACACCGGTGCGCAGCGCGGCGATCTCATCGGATCGCCGTTCGGCACGTTCGCCCATCTTCCAGGTGCCTTGACCCATCGAAGGAACCACTTCCCCGCCGGGCAATGTCACGTGTTTCATGTGCTTTTGTCCTATGAGATGAGTTCGACTGTTCGGTCGCGGGAGGCGGATTGGCAGATGACCACCATGTAGCGATCATATCGCGGCCGGCCATCGATCGAGTGCCATTTTGGCGATGGAGAGCAGTTCGTTGATCGTAGCGCCGTCGCGCGCCTGAACGGACATGCCTTCCATGACCGTATTGATGAATTTGCCCAGCACGGCCGGATCGGAGTTGGCCGCAAGCTCGCCCTGCGCGGCGCCGCGTTGCAGACGCTCGATCAGGAGGGCCTCCGCCGCGATGCGCTTGTCGCGCAGCAGGCATTCGATGGCGGCGGACGCCGGCGAAACGGCTGCCGCTGCCGAATACATGAAGCAGCCGGCCGGCGTTTCAGGTTCCGAGAATGATGACGCCGCTCGTTCCAGCAGGCCTTTGACGGCCTCGTAGGTGGACAATGCCGGATCGTTGATGGGTGCATAGAGGTGGACGCTGAACGTCGCGGCGTAGCGCTCGATCACCGCCGCAAACAGCCCCGCCTTGTTGTCAAACGCTGCATAGAGACTGGCAGCGGCGACGCCAGTCTCCGCCACCAGATCGGCCATCGATGTCGCTTCGTAGCCGCGCTGCCAGAACAGCCGCACCGCCTTGTCGAGCGCAGCGTCAGTGTCGAACACACGAGGGCGACCTGCGCGGCGACGGGCTTTCGTCTCTGTCATCTCTGGTGCATGATATGGAACGATCGATAAATAATATCTTGAAACGGGTGGTCTTCTCCCTTACAGAACGATCATTCAAT
>NZ_JBHUFC010000018.1:0-17308 GCF_042681125.1 Sphingomonas floccifaciens
CGACCCGCTGGCACTGTGTGCCTCTTCTATCTAGCGGAGCAGTGTCATTTCTACTTAGCGCCTACAATCTGCCAGTCCGATAACATAGATTATGTAAAATACGAGCCTGTTTTGCTCGACCTGGCTCGATGTCGGCAGAGCCGGGAGCGGGGCAATGACCGGCCTGCCCTATTGGCGAGCGCAGCCTTGGCCCAGCGCAATGGCCGATAGATCAACGGCGGGATCGACAGGCCGGTTCGCTTCCTTCCGCTCCGAATAGCGATCCACGAGCTGGCCGGCATGGGGGCGCAGCAGCACCGTGAACCGCACCAGCTCCTCCATCACGTCCACGATCCGATCGTAATAGCTGGACGGCTTCATGCGCCCGGCTTCATCGAACTCGTTGAACGCCTTGGCGACGCTCGACTGGTTCGGGATCGTGAACATTCGCATCCAGCGGCCGAGGACGCGCAACGTGTTGACGCTGTTGAACGACTGCGACCCGGCCGACACCTGCATGACGGCGAGCGTGCGGCCTTGCGTCGGGCGCATCCCGCCCATCGAGAGCGGCAGATGGTCGATTTGCGTTTTCATGATTCCGGTGACTTGCCCGTGGCGTTCCGGCGAACACCACACATGCCCTTCCGACCACATCGACAGCTCACGCAGTTCGTGGACGGCGGGATGATCGTCGCCGGCGACCTGATCGGGCAGCGGCAGCGCCGAGGGATCATAGATGCGCGTCTCGCACCCGAAGAATTGCAACAGCCGCGCCGCTTCCTCGACACACAGCCGCGAGAACGACCGCTCGCGCAGGCTCCCGTAGAGCAGCAGGATACGAGGCGGGGGATCACCCGCGCCCAGGCCGAGGGCGGGGCGGTCGATCGCATAGCGCCGATCGAGCGCGGGCAGGCTGTCGGGATCGGGAAGCTGGCGCAGCGGCATCAGAGGGCTTTCACGAGATAGGCGGCCGAGGCGGGACAGAGCGCGGTGAACTCGCGCGAGCTGGCGACCGACGCAGGAGCCGCGGCGCGGTCGGCCGCGGCGTAGCCATTGGCGGCGAAGAACGGCGCGGCCGTGTTGGTGAGGAGGTTAAGGCGGGCAACGCCCAGCTCCCGCGCGCGGGCTTCGAGCGCGGTCAGCATGGCGCGGCCGAGCCCGTCGCCGCGCCGATCGGCGACGACCACGACCGAGCGGAGCAGGCGATCGGCTCCTTCGCCTTCGAGTCCGCCATAGCCGACCAGGCCCGCGCCGTCATCAAACCGGAAGAAGGCGCGGCCGGGTTCGGCCAGATCGGCGACGGGCAGGTCCGAGGCGGCGAGCGCGTTGCGCAGCTCGCCCATGTCGTTTGCATCGAGCCGGTGGACGCGCAATCCCGTCATGCGGCGCGCGGCCCGAGCAGAATGACGCAGGTGCCGACAAGGCAGAGTGCGGCACCGCCCAAATCCCAACGATCAGGCCGTACCCCCTCGACCGCCCACAGCCACAGCAGCGAAGCGCAGATGTAGATGCCGCCATAAGCGGCATAGGCGCGACCGGCCGCAGCGGCATCGACCCGCGTGAGCAGCCAAGCGAACAGGATCAGCGACGCGATGCCCGGCCCCAGCCATACTGGCGACTTGCCGAGCCGCAGCCACGCCCAGAAGGCGAAGCAGCCCGCTATCTCGGCGAGCGCGGCCCCCACATAGACCAGCGCCGTCAGCATCAGGCGGCAGCACCCCGCTCGTACCACCCCCGCGACCGCTTCACGATCGAGACGACCAAGAGCATCACCGGCACCTCGACCAGCACGCCCACCACCGTCGCCAGCGCCGCGCCCGAGTTGAGGCCGAACAGCGAGATCGCGGCGGCGACCGCCAGCTCGAAGAAGTTGGACGCGCCGATCAGCGCGGCTGGGGCGGCGACGCACCATGCGACCCCGAACCGGCGCGACAGCCAATAGGCGAGGCCGGCGTTGAAATAGACTTGGATGAGGATGGGCACGGCGAGCAGCGCGATCACCAGCGGGCGGGCCAGTATCTGTTCGCCCTGGAATCCGAACAGCAGCACCAGCGTCGCCAAGAGCGCCACCAACGACACCGGCCCAAGGCGTGCGAGCAGCCGGTCGAGCGCGGGTTGCCCCCCGCTCGCCAGCAGCCCGCGCCGGATCACCTGCGCGACGATCACCGGCACGACGATGTAGAGGGCGACCGAGATCAGCAGCGTGTCCCACGGCACCGTGATCGCCGCGACGCCGAGCAGCAGCGCGACGAGCGGCGTGAACAGGAACACCATCAGCACGTCGTTCAGCGCGACTTGCGACAGAGTATAGGTAGGCTCGCCGTCGCAAAGGTTCGACCACACGAACACCATCGCCGTGCAGGGCGCGGCGGCGAGCAGGATCAGCCCGGCAATGTAGGACGGGCCTTGCCCGGCCGGCAGCAACGGCGCGAACAGCCAGCCGATGAAGAAGGTGCCGAGCGCCGCCATCGAGAACGGCTTGACCGCCCAGTTGATGAACAGCGTGACGCCCACCCCTTTCCAATGCTGGCGCACGCTACCGAGCGAGCCGAAGTCGATCTTGAGCAGCATCGGGATAATCATCAGCCAGATCAGCACGGCGACGACCAGGTTGACCCGCGCGACCTCGGCCGCAGCGATCGTGGCGAACACGCCGGGCATCAGCGACCCCAGCCCGATGCCGGCGACGATGCAGAGCGCCACCCAAACGGACAGATACCGCTCGAACGTGCCGATGCCGGGGCGCGCCGGCGCGGGGCCGGCGACGGGGGCGACGGTGGACATGGGCTTATCTTTCGCGGTCGGCGACGCGCGCGCCGTGTTCATCCACGACCCGCTCGCCATCTTCCTTGGCGAACGCCCCGAGCTGGGGGCGCGGCAGAATGTCTAGGACGACTTCCGAGGGGCGGCAGAGGCGCACGCCCAGCGGGGTTTCGACGAACGGCCGGTTGATGAGGATCAAATGCTTCATCATCGCGTCGAGAAGCGCGTCGTCGCCGAACACGGGGTCTTCGTCCGCCAGACCCTCGTAGATCGTGCCTTTCCGGCGCAGCGCGTCGCGCGGGGCGAGGCCCGCCGATGCGATCAGCGACGCGAGCTTTTCTCGCGCGGGCGGCGTTTTCAGATACTCGATCACGACCGGCTCGATACCGGCGTTGCGGATCAGGCCCAGCGTGTTGCGCGACGTGCCGCAGTCCGGGTTGTGGTAGATGACGACTTCGGCGTCCACGGTTCCAGCCTTTCTTTGCGCGCGACGGATCAGGCCGGCGCGTCCGCTTCTTCGTGAATGGCTTGCAGGCGACGGCGCAGCTCCGGCGCGTCCAGCTCGCGCACGGGCAGCTCGACCAGGCGCGCGATCCGACGTTCAAGCGCGTCGTGGGTCGCCTCGAAGGCGCGATCCACGGCCGCGTCGTCGCCAGTGACAGCGGCCGGATCGGGCAAGCCCCAATGCGCCGTCGCCGGACGGCCGGGCCACACCGGGCAGACCTCGCCAGCCGCATTGTCGCAAACGGTGATCGTCACATCGAGTTGCGGCGCGTCCGGCCCGGCGAACTCGTCCCAGCTTTTGGAACGCAAGCCCTCGGTCGGATAGCGGTAGCGCGCGAGCAGCCGCAGCGCGCCCGGATGGACCTCGCCCTTGGGGAACGAGCCGGCCGAGAAGCCGCGAAAGCGCCCCTCTCCCAATCGGTTCACGATCACTTCGCCCAGGATCGAGCGGGCGGAGTTGCCGGTGCAGAGCACCAGCACGTTGATCGGGCCAGTCATGCGGTGCCTTCCAGATCGCAGCGGCTCCGCAGCACGACGTCGGCGAGCGCCGCGCAGACCTCGGGATGGCCGCCGCAGCAGTCCTTCATCAGATATTCGAGCAGCTCGGTCATATGCCCGTAGCGGGCCGAGTAGATCACCGAGCGGCCTTCCCGCCGGTTCTCGATCAGACCGGCGTGCGAAAGGATCGTGAGGTTGGCCGACAGGGTGTTGGGCGGCGTGTCGAGGCGGCGCGCAATCTCCCCGGCTGCGATGCCCTCGCGGCCGGCCTGAACCAGCATGCGAAACACCGACAGCCGCCCCTCATGGGCGAGCGCGGACAGGGCGGTGACGGCTTGCTTCATTTCCATCATTCGCCTGTAGCGGAAACGTCGCAGCCGACCAACGGCAGGAACATCGCGGGCATCAGAGATCGCGGCGCTTTATATCGAACTGCCCCGACCCGCCTGCCGCGACGGCTTGTTCGCACCAGCCCTTGCTCACGGTCGGCAGAGGGCAAGCGTAGAGCCCGCCGCGCATCCTGATCGTCAGGGGACGATCGGGCGCAGCCTGATAGGAACATTGACCGCCGCGTGCGTCGAGTTGCGTGAGGCGCTGCCATCCCTTCTTGCCGCCCCTCACCTCCCTGGAGACGGTTGCGCCCTTGCGGTCCTGGAGTTGGCAGGTGACAGCCCAAGCACCATCGCCCTTCGCTTCCACGATCATCACATCGTCGGTCGGTGTCCATTGCGCCAGCGCGGGCACAGCAGTCAGCACGATCGTCGCAGCGGCAATCCAGCTTTTCATTGCGGTATCCCCTGACCTACGAGCGCAGAACGCGACTCGCTTCCTCGTTTCCACGATACCAGAAACGGCGAGATTGAGAAGGGGATGCTATCCTGCAAGAGGGTCAAAACGGATCGGGGCTGTTGAAAAAGGCGGTCGGCGCTAATCCCGTGCCGCGTTAGATCGGGAAGTGGGATCGCCGGATGAGAGCGGCGCAAGCGTGTCAGGATGACTAATTTGCCCCTCTCCGCAAATGAGGCCATGTTTTCACCCACCCCGGCCGTGAAGGTCTTCCAACACCGCGTTCCTGACGAAGCCATCGCCGATCTGTCCAGCGGGCAAGTTCAATAAGCGGATCAGCACCGGCCTCGAGGCGGCTTGCGCCAAGGGCGGCCCGGTGGCGACCGTCAAATCGCAATGACGCCAGACATCCTCGAAACCGCACGCAAGCTGCTCGTCGCCGTAGTCAGTCCGGCCAAGGTCGCGAATCTGCTGCAGGTCAGGCGCTCTACCTTCTACCGGCATTTGTCGGGAGCGAACGCGAGGCAGCGTGATCCGGTGGCGCCAAAGCAGGAGGGTCAGTACGGCCGCTCCCGCAGGCCGTGCCCGTCATGGCGCCGCTCCTTCACGTCCGGGAGTGGGACACAGGGGTGAGGCCGACGTGTCGGCTGCTTTTCAACAGTCCCGGCCGATTTCGAAACCTATGCAGTCGCGTGTTGGTCAAGCAAGTCGATCACGGCGCAACTCACCGTTCCGTCACCCTCGCAACGATCGATGGTAATGGCAAGCAGGCTTTCGAGCTGCGCCAGATCCGCCATCTTGCCGCGAACCCGCTCCAAGTGGAAAGCCGCAATCTGGCGAACATCACTGCATGACGCCTGCGCCGGCCCGCCAAGTGACAGGATCGCGCGCACCTCGGCCGGGTTGAAACCAAGCTCGCGCGCGCGACGGATAAACTGAAGGGCGCGAACGTGGTCGGCTCCGTAAATCCGCCGCCCGCCGCTCGTGCGGGGCGGTTTTTCGAGAACGCCGACGCGCTCGAAGTAGCGGATCGTCTCGATGTTCACGCCGGTCCGGCGCGATAGCTCGCCGATCGCAATGCCCATATTCCGCTTGCTCCTGTAGCCGCTACAGGTGGCATAGCGGGTATTCGGCCGGAGACGAATGATGAACGAACGAATTATTCTGCACGGGACCTCGAACGCACCGCCGCCGCCACGTCGCGCCGATGCAGGGTTGTCTACCTTCGGCGCGCTGGCAGGTTTCGGCGCGGTCCTAGCCGCCGCATCCTGCTGCATCCTGCCGCTCGCTCTCGCGGCGCTCGGTGTAGGAGCGGGCCTGTCCAGCAGCTTCACCGCGCTGATGCCGCTGCGCTGGCCGCTAACGGTGCTCTCGCTCCTCGGCCTGGGTGCCGGATGGTGGGCCTATGCACGGCGCCGAAGGGCTTGTGCTGCGGACCGGTCCTGCACGTTGCCGCTACCCTCCAGTACAACAGCGATCGTGCTCTCGATCGGCACGGCTCTAGCCCTGATCGCGTTGGTATGGGACCGCCTCGAAGCGCCCCTGATAAAGGCGCTTTCCTAATGCTGCTCATCTCCACTCTGACCTGCCCCAAGTGCGGCGGGGTCGCGACCGAGACGATGCCCACCAACGCCTGCCAGTTCTTCTATGACTGCCGGCATTGTGCGGCGGTGCTGCGGCCGCTGACTGGCGACTGCTGCGTATTTTGTTCCTACGCCGACGTTCCTTGCCCGCCGATACAAGACGCCCGAGAAGCCGGTTCGGACGCGAGCTGCTGCACGCGTTGAGGCGCGGTACCTCCGGGATGATCTGGTCACGGCAGCGGTCGCGCTATGTAACACCGTTGATCTCCACCGGGCCGTCCGGCACCTGCGGCCTCTGGACGTCGCTTTACCCGACGAGCTGCTTGCCCGCGTGGCCCTTCTTCGTTGGAACCATGCTGAACTGATCGGCGATTCTCTCTGGAGGAAGAGCGAGAAGCCGCTCGGACGTTTTAGGCCGCTTTGCACCATATCGACCGATCGCCGGGCTTAGCGTAACGTTTTCGCGCCAGCTCTCGTCGCTTGCGGTGTCGAACCGACTATGAAGATGATTATACGGACGGCCACCATCGGCTTCCAAGCGTTCGATAATCAAGCGATTGGGCCGATCGTCGCCGTGGCAGGCCCTCGCCAACTCGAGCAGCGAGCGGCGCACCGCATCGAGCGCGCGAACCTTACGGCCCAGTTCGACGGCCCGCGTTTCCGCAAGCGCCTTCACTTCGGCGCTCGACCGCTCGCGATCCGATCAAAGACCGAGCAACGCGCGAGTACATTCGATCGGGAGCCCAAGGTCGCGCGCGTTGGCGATGAAATGCAGCCCGTGAACATCGGTGTCGCTATAATCGCGGTAGTTCCCGCGCCGGGCCGGCGGCGGCACGAGCCCGATCTTCTCGTAATGTCGGATCATGCGTTGCGATACGCCGTTCGCGTTCGAGACCGCCCCGATGTTCATAGCTTCACCGCATTTAGCCGAAGCGCGTTGAGGACCACGGTGAACGACGAAAGCGCCATCGCCGCGCCCGCCAGCATCGGTGAGAGCAGGATACCCGCAACCGGGTAGAGCACCCCGGCCGCGACCGGGACGCCGATGCCGTTGAACAGGAATGAGAAGAACAGATTTTGACGGATGTTCCGCATGGTCGCGTGCGTCAGCTTCCGAGCGCGAACGATCGCCGACAGGTCGCCGCGGGTGAGCGTCATGCCAGCGCTTTCGATCGCCACGTCCGTTCCCGTGCCCATCGCCAGGCCCACGTCGGCAGCGGCGAGCGCCGGGGCATCGTTGATCCCGTCGCCGGCCATAGCGACCCCGACGCCCTTCGCTTTCAGCTCCGCCACGATCCGGGCCTTGTCCTCTGGCCGCAGATCGGCGCGAACATCGTCCAAGCCCCCCACGGCGCGCGCGACCGCATCAGCCGTCGTCGCGTTGTCGCCGGTGAGCATGACGACGCGCAGCTTTTCGCGCCGGAGCGTCGCAATGGCGTCGCGCGCGGTGGACCGCACCGGATCGGCTACCGCGAGCAGACCGGCGAGCGTGCCGTCGACCGCCACCAGCATGACGCCGGCCCCTTCGCGCCGGCGACGATCGGCCGAGGCTTCGATCGGCGCGGGATCGACCCCGACCCGTCGCATCTGCGCGGCGTTGCCGATCACGATCTGGCGGCCGTTCACGCTGGCGCTGACACCCAGACCGGTTTGCGAGGCGAAGTCCTCGACCCGGCCGAGCTGCACCCCCCTATCGCTCGCGCCGGTGACGATCGCGTGCGCGAGCGGGTGTTCCGATTGTGCCTCGACCGCGGCTGCGAGGGCCAGCAGCTCGCTTTCATCGGTGCCGTTGACCGCCTCGACCGCGACCAGCTTGGGCTTGCCTTCGGTGAGCGTGCCCGTCTTGTCGATGACCAGCGTATCGACCTTCTCGAAAGCCTGTAAAGCTTCCGCATTCTTGACCAGCACGCCGGCATGCGCGCCGCGGCCCGTCCCCACCATGATCGACATGGGCGTGGCGAGCCCGAGCGCGCAGGGGCAGGCGATCACGAGCACCGCGATTGCATTGAGGAGGGCATGGCCCAAGCGAGGTTCCGGCCCGACCAGCATCCACACAACGAAGGTGACGGCCGAGATCACCACCACCAGCGGCACGAACCAGCCCGAGACGCGATCGGCGACCGCTTGAATAGGCGCGCGGCTGCGCTGCGCTTCCGCGACCATGCGGACGATGCGCGCGAGCATCGTGTCGGAACCGACCGCGCGGGCTTCCATGACCAAGCTTCCCGTGCCGTTCACCGTGCCCCCCGTGACCGACGCGCCATCTTCCTTAAGGACCGGCGCGGGCTCCCCGGTGAGCATGGATTCATCGACCGAGGAGCGGCCCTCGACCACCACGCCGTCGACCGGCAGCGCTTCGCCAGGGCGGACGCGCAGCCGATCGCCCAAGGCCACATCGGCCAGCGAAACCTCTTCCTCTGAGCCGTCAGCCCTCAGCCGGCGCGCGGTTTTCGGCGCGAGGTCCATGAGCGCGCGGATTGCACGCCCCGTCGCGGCTCGCGCGCGCAGCTCCAGCACTTGCCCGAGCAGCACCAGCGTCACCACGACGCCGGCCGCCTCATAATAGACCGGCACCATTCCGCCATGCGCGCGGAAGGTGGCGGGGAAGATCCCCGGCGCGACCGTCGCGACCAGGCTGTATAGGAACGCCGCCCCCACCCCGATCGCGATCAGCGTGAACATATTGAGGTGGCGCGTGCGGATCGAGTTCCACCCCCTGACGAAGAACGGCCATCCCGCCCACAGTACGATCGGCGCGGTGAGCGCGAGCTGGACCCAGGGCGAAGCCGCGGGGCTGACGACGTGGAGCCCCAGCATTTCAGCGAACATCGAGACGACGAGCAGCGGGATCGTGAGCACGCCGGCCACCCACAGGCGGCGCGTGAAATCGATCATCTCAGGGTTGGGCGCATCATCGAGCGACGGTTCTTCCGGTTCGAGCGCCATGCCGCAGATCGGGCAGGTTCCCGGCCCTTCCTGGCGGATTTGCGGGTGCATGGGGCACGTCCACATCGCCCCTGGCGTCGCCATCGGCTCGGGACGCGGCTTATCGCTCAGATAGGCGTCCGGATTGCCGATGAACTTCGATCGGCACCCCGCGCTACAGAAATGATAGGAATTACCCGCGTACTCGGCATGGTGCGGCGTCGTCGCGGGGTCGACCGTTATGCCGCACACCGGGTCTGTCACCGGCGCCGCAGCGTCGCCGTGATGATGCCCGACGTGCCCGCCTAAATAGGCGTCGGGATCGACGGTGAACTTGGTCCGGCATCCAGCGCTGCAAAAATGGTAGGCGTGTCCGTCATGCTCGGCGTGGTGCGTCGTTTTCGCCGGATCGACCGTCATCCCACATACCGGGTCTTTGACCGTCACCGCAGCGTCCCCGGCCTTGCCTCCCGAGCAGCAGCCATGCGCCGCGGCGTGATCCTCGACCGGAACCGGTTCGGCCTTGGCCCTTCCCGAGCAGCATGAGGACGCTAACGAGCTGGCGCGATCGGCGGCGACTGGATCGGGCGTGCGCTTGCCGGAGCAGCCGCAACCGGTGCTTTGGGAGCGAGCGCGCGGGTCATTCATCGCAATGTCTCCTTCGCCCCGAAGGCATGTGGGGTCTGACACCGTGTCCGGGTCAAGGCCCAATCGCGCGAGCCAGTCCCTACTACTACGCGGCCGCGACGGTTTCGGTTTCTTCCTTCCCAAAGTCCAGGCACTGTTCATGCACGACATGCTAAGCGGCAATGGCGCGATCCCCGGGATCAGGTCAGTCGCCAATGACGGCGAGGTCGGCAATAGCCGGGCGCTAATAAATATTCGAATCCATAGAATGAGGCCCACCGCTGAATATCATGGACACGTGGCAGCTGTACGCTCTTGAACATACCGATATCATTAAGAAAGTGGTGTTCGGGATGGTGCACCCGGATAAGAGCGATTCATTTGCCTATTTATACGCAGCATCCGCCGCGAGCCGGCGAACAAGCTGACAGATGCACTCAAACAAAAGCCTCGAATGCATGCCGCCACCAATCCTCGCACGCTCCTGATAGCATCCTATCACACTCGTCCGTCTCCTATTGCTCCGAACCAGTTCGGGGTCCGCCTCCGCAGCGGCCGAGGTGCTTGGCCCAGTGATTGCCACGATATAGGGCATTTTCCCCTGACGCTGTTCGGGTTTGCGGTCGCGAGGGGCGATGTTCAAAAAAGCATCCAAACGGCTACTGACGAGCCGCCCGATGGCTGTCTTGCCGCTGCTTTGTACAGCCCTGACGACCTACATTCGTTGGGTCTGGGTTTGATCGCCGTGGAGCTTGTCAACCCAGCGGTAACGAAAGGCATCGGGCAAGGCGCGACTTGACTTTTCGGATTGTTGGCCGCAAACTACACCTTGTGGTGCGACTGTTCAGCCTTTTCCTGATCGCTTTAGCGGCGTTGGGCCTTTCGGGCCAATCGACGGCGATGGCCATGGCGCCATTGAGCATTACAGCTCCGCCCATGGCCGCCGTGACGGAGATGAACTGTTCGGAAATGCCTGAGGCGGGATCGCATGAAAAAGCGCCTTGCAAGGGCATGACGCCTCAGTGCATCGCACAGATGGGCTGCATGCCTCCTGCGGCGCTCGAGCCCGATTTGATTACTACGGGCAAACCCCGCCTGTATCGACCGCTTCATGCGCCGACTTCGGCTGCCCGGCTTTACGGTCGCTCCTATGGGCCGTTGCCGGAACCACCCAGCATCCTGATCTGACGCCCGAAATCCGTCTTTCGTGCCCGGTCCGAGGCCCGAAGACGCCTCGCTCAGATCAAGGATACGAATCATGTTTTCTCGTCACGTAGTTGGCGCGCTTGTCGCCATTGTCGCCGCTAGCGTTACCTCGACCGCCGCAAATGCGCAGGCTGCCCCCGGGCATTTCGAATGGCGTTCGACCCTACAGCCTGGACCCCGTGCGCCGCTGACGGCACCCCGGCGCGTTTGGGTTGAATCGGCGAACGCTCCCTCGACCGTCAGCCAGCCGGGAGCGAGACCGCTCGATTCGGCTAGCCCGTGCCCTCCCCCACCCAGGTCGTGAGCGCGCGCGGATTGTAGCACCGTACCGGCGGGACTTGTCCCGCCGGTATCAAGGCTCCTGCTTCCGCGAACCGGTCAAGCCGATCGCACGTCCGCACGACCTCACGTCGTTGCATCGCCGCATCTACAGCGAGCGCGGGGCGCGCCAGCGGCTCAAGAACAGGAATACCTGAATGCGACTACGCGTCATGAGAATCGGGAGACTCCACGCCGCCACAGGCGCCATGTTAGTCCTCGTTGCACAACCGGCGACGGCACAGCCTTTGACGCTCCAGCAAGCTCTTGAAAAGGCAAGGGCGAGCGAACCCGGGCTGGCGGGTCGCAATGCGCAGCTTCGCGCTGCGCGATCTGCCGCGGACGCGGCCGATGCTCTGCCCGATCCCAAGCTCGATCTCGCGCTGCAGAACGTGCCGGTCACGCGCGACGAGGCCTTCTCGCTCACGCGCGACTTCATGACGATGCGCTCGGTCGGGGTCACCCAGGATATCCCCAATCTCGCTAAGCGCCATGCGCGGCTTGGCAGAGCCCAGGCGGACATCGCCGCCGCACAGACGGCCGCGGCGGTGACGGCCAAGGACGTCCGGACGATGACGGCGCTGGCCTGGGTCGATCTCTATTTCGCGGAGCGACGCCTTGCCATCCTGGACCTGCTTGACCGGAGCATCGACGACATAGCGGGAACGGTCGCGGCGCGGGTGACCTCCGGCAGCGCCAGGCCCTCGCAGGGTCTCGAACCCAAGCAGCTCAAAGCCAATGTGGCCGATCGCCGCGACGAGCTCGCCGTCGAGATCGCAAGGGCGAAAGCCGAGCTTGGCCGGTGGACCGGGGACCCGGATCCAAGTGCGACCGGCGCCCCGCCCGAGTGGACCATCGATCCCGATCGTCTTGTGGCGCAGATCGACGGCCTGCCCGAGCTGCAAGCGCTGGACGCCGCGACGGCCCAGGCCGACGCCGACGTCCGCCTCGCACGCGCCGAAAAGCGGCCCGACTTTTCGGTGAGCTTGAGCTACGGCAATCGCGAGCCGAGCTTCTCCGATATGGTGTCGGTCGGGGTGTCGATCGGGCTGCCGCTCTTCGCCAAGCACCGACAAGACCCCATCATTGCTGCGCGCGCCGAGCAGGCCAACGCTGCGCGGCTCGCGCGAGCTGGCGCCGAGCGGGAGCTGCGCGCCAAGCTGCTGGGCGATCTCGCGGAGCATCGTGCCCACCATGAACGATACAAGCGCGCCAAGGACGTGCTCGTGCCGCTCGCAGTGGAACGCGCCAAGCTAGACCAGGCAAGCTACGCCGCCGGCCGGGTCGATCTCGGCACCGCACTGGGGATGACCGTCGCGGTCGCCGACGCCGAGATCGACGAGCTCGACCGCGAAGCCATGGTCGTGCGCGACGGCATCCGGATCAACCTGACCTACGGGAACACACCGCAATGACCCCGAACAAGAAGCGCCGCGCCGTCATCGGCGCCGGCATCGCCGCCGCCGTGCTCGCCGCGGGCGCTGGCGGGTATCTCGCGACACGTCCCGCTGACGAAGCGTCCGCCTCGGCGACGGGCGAGCGCAAGATCCTCTACTGGTATGATCCGATGGTCCCGGCCGAGCACCACGACGGCCCCGGTCTGTCGTCGATGGGGATGAAGCTCATCCCCAAATATGCCGACGAGGGCGGCGCTGTTGCGCCCGGCGTGTCGATCGACCCCGGCGCCGTTCAGAATCTCGGCGCCCGGATCGTCGAGGCGAAACTCGGCAGCCTGCCGGGTGGCCTCGTCGCCACCGGCACCGTCGACTACAACGAACGGAACATCGCCATCGTGCAGGCGCGCGCCGGCGGCTTCGTCCAACGCGTCTACGGTCTGGCCCCCAATGACATCGTGCGCGCCGGCGCGCCGATCGCTGACGTGCTCGTTCCCGAATGGGGCGGCGCCCAGCAGGAATTGCTGGCGCTCCAGCGCAGCGGCAACCCCGAACTGGCGCGGGCCGCACGCGAGCGGCTCGTCCTTCTCGGCATGGACCCGGGCGCGGTCGCGGCGGTAAGCCGGAGCGGACGGGTGCGCAACGTCACGACCATCCGGACCCCCGTCGGGGGTGCGGTGAAGACGTTGAACGTGCGACAGGGCATGACGTTGGCGGCGGGACAGACGCTCGCCGAAGTCAACGGGCTCGGCACCGTCTGGGTGAACGCCGCCGTTCCTGAGACGATGGCCGGTCAAATAAAGCTCGGCACACCGGCCGAGGTGACCCTGACCGCCTTTCCGGGAGAAACGCTGACCGGCAAGGTCACCGCGATCCTGCCGCAGGCGGACGTCGCGAGCCGCACGCTGACGGCCCGTATCGAAATCCCGAACCGGGGCGGCAGGCTGCGGCCCGGCATGTTCGCCAACGTCTCCTTCAACGCACAGCAGCAATCCGCGCTGCTCGTGCCGAGCGAAGCGGTCATCCGCACCGGCACCCGGACGCTTGTCATGCTGGCGCTTCCGAACGGTCGTTACCGTCCCGCCGAAGTGCGCGCCGGCCGCAGCGCCGGCGGTCAGACCGAGATTCTCGCCGGCCTCGCCGACGGCGAGAAGGTCGTTGAATCGGGCCAGTTCCTGATCGACTCCGAGGCCAACCTCGCCGGCGTCGAAGCGAGACCGATCGATCAAGCCAGCGCGATGACCCCGGACAAATCGGACGGGCGGCAAGGCAGATACCGGACCACCGGAACGATCCAAACGATCACGGCCGGAAGCGTAACGCTTCAGCACCAGGCGGTGCCGGCGCTGAAATGGCCGGCGATGACCATGACCTTCCGCGTCTCCTATCCCGCCATGCTGCGGGGGTTCAAGAAAGGCGACGAAGTCACCTTCTCCTTCGATCAGGAGGCGCAAGGTCCGGTGCTGCGCACGATTACGCGGAGTTCCGAACGATGATCGCGCGGATCATTCGCTGGTCAGTCGCCAACCGCTTCCTCGTACTGATCGGGGCCGCGCTGCTCGTCATCGCCGGGGTGTTCGCGATGCGGGCCACCCCGGTCGATGCGCTGCCTGACTTATCCGACGTGCAGGTGATCGTCCGCACCACCTATCCGGGCCAGGCACCGCAGATCGTCGAGGACCAGGTCACCTATCCGATCGCGACGACCATGTTGTCCGTGCCGGGCGCACGCACCGTGCGCGGCTATTCCTTCTTCGGCGACAGCTATGTCTACATCCTGTTCGAGGACGGCACCGATCTCTACTGGGCGCGCTCGCGCGTTCTCGAATATCTCAACCAGGCGCAGGCGAGCTTGCCCGACGGTGCGAAGAGCGCCCTAGGACCCGACGCGACCGGCGTCGGCTGGATCTACGAATATGCGCTCGTCGATCGAACGGGGCGGCACGATCTTGCCGAACTGCGCTCGCTCCAGGACTGGTTCCTCCGCTTCGAGCTGAAGACCGTTCCCGGCGTCGCCGAGGTCGCCAGCATCGGCGGCATGGTCAAGCAGTATCAGGTCCAGCTCGACCCCGTCAGGCTTGCGGGCTTCGGCATAACCTACCAGCAGGCGGTCGAGGCGATCCGGCGCGCCAACCAGGAGGCGGGTGGATCGGTCGTCGAAATGGCGGGCGCGGAATACATGGTTCGCGCGAGCGGCTACCTCGGCTCGCTCGACGATTTCCGCGCCATCCCGCTCAGAACGGCCGCCGGCGGCGTGCCGGTGACATTGGGCGACGTCGCCACCATCCAGCTCGGGCCGGAGATCCGGCGCGGCGTTGCCGAACTCAACGGCCAGGGAGAGGTCGCGGGCGGCGTCATCGTCCTGCGCTCCGGCAAGAACGCGCAAGCGACAATCGAGGCGGTCAAGGCGAAATTGCGCAACTTGAGGGCAAGCCTGCCGCCGGGCGTCGAGATCGTGCCGACCTACGATCGGTCGCAATTGATCGATCGTGCCGTCGAGAATGTCAGCGGCAAGCTGGTCGAGGAGTTCATCGTCGTGGCGCTCGTGTGCGGCCTCTTCCTCTGGCACGTGCGCTCAGCGCTGGTGGCGATCCTCACATTGCCGCTGGGCGTGTTCGCCGCGCTCATCGTGATGCGCGCGCAGGGGCTGAACGCCAACATCATGTCGCTCGGCGGAATCGCGATCGCGATCGGCGCGATGGTCGACGCCGCGATCGTGATGATCGAGAACGCGCACAAGCGCATCGAGCAGTGGGAGCATGGCCATGAAGGCGAGCGCCTGACTGGCCGCGAGCGGTGGAACGTCATCACCCAAGCCGCGGTGGAGGTCGGGCCTTCGCTGTTCCTGAGCCTCCTCATCATCGCGCTGTCGTTCATGCCTGTCTTCACGCTCGAGGCGCAGGAGGGACGGCTGTTCGCGCCGCTTGCGTTCACCAAGACCTATGCGATGGCGGCGGCGGCAATTCTCTCGATCACCTTGGTGCCGGTGCTGATGGGTTGGCTCATTCGGGGCCGCATCCCCGCCGAGCAGGACAACTTCATCAACCGTGCGCTGACCCGAGCCTACCGGCCGGCGCTCGATTGGGTGCTATCGCGGCCCAAGGCCACATTGGGGATCGCGCTGCTGGTGTTGCTGAGCGCCGCATGGCCGATAAGCCAGTTGGGCAGCGAGTTCATCCCGGCGATGGACGAGGGCGACCTCCTGTACATGCCGTCGGCCCTGCCCGGGCTCTCGGTCGACGAAGCATCGAAGCTGCTGCAACGCACCGACCGGCTAATCAAGACCGTGCCGGAGGTCGCGACCGTGTTCGGCAAAGCCGGTCGCGCCGAGTCCGCGACGGACCCCGCCCCGATCGAGATGTTCGAGACCACGATCCAGTTCAAGCCTCGCGATCAGTGGCGCAAGGGCATGACGCCGAATAAACTAACCGCGGAACTCGACCGCATTGTTCGCGTGCCGGGGCTGACCAACGTCTGGGTGCCGCCCATCCGCAACCGGCTCGACATGTTGGCGACCGGGATCAAGAGCCCGATCGGCGTGAAAGTCTCGGGCTCGGACCTGAAGGCGCTCGACCAGGTTGCTCGGCAGATCGAGACGGTGGCAAAGTCCGTAACTGGCGTCTCTTCCTCCTTCGCGGAGAGGCTCACCGGCGGTCGCTACATCAATGTCGAGATCGATCGGGCCGCCGCGGCCCGCTACGGGCTCAACATCGCCGATGTGCAGTCGATGGTTTCGGGCGCGATCGGCGGCGAGACGATCGGAACCACCGTCGAGGGACTGGCGCGCTATCCGATCAACGTCCGCTACCCACGCGGTATCAGAAGCAGCGTCGAGGACCTGCAAGCGCTGCCGGTCCTCACGCCGTCGGGCCAGCAGATCACGCTCGGCTCGGTGGCCAGGCTGGCGATCGCCGACGGCCCGCCAATGCTGAAATCCGAGAATGGCCGGCTTTCAACCTGGGTCTATATCGACGTGCGCGGGCGCGCGGTCGGTTCGGTCGTCGACGATCTCCGCAAGGCGGTCGCCGCCCAGGTGAAGGCGCCACCCGGCGTGTCGATCGCCTATGCCGGGCAGTTCGAGTATATGCAGCGTGCAGCTGAGCGGCTGAAGATCGTCGTTCCGGCAACGCTCATCATCATTTTCGCGCTGCTCTACGCGATTTTCCGGCGTCTTGACGAAGCGACGCTGATCATGGGAACGCTGCCCTTCGCGCTGACAGGCGGCGTCTGGCTGCTCTACCTGCTCGGATTCAATCAGTCGATCGCGACGGCGGTCGGGTTCATCGCGCTCGCCGGCGTGTCGGCTGAGTTCGGCGTGGTGATGCTGATATATCTCCGCGGCGCGCTCGCTGAACATGAGGCGCCAACCGGCGAGCAGGTTTTGGCCGCCATTCGCGAAGGCGCACTGTTGAGGGTGCGGCCCAAGGCCATGACGGTGGCCGTGATCATCGTCGGGCTCGTGCCGATCCTGATCGGTCATGGCGCAGGCTCGGAGGTGATGAGCCGGATCGCGGCACCGATGGTGGGCGGCATGATCTCCGCGCCCCTGTTGTCGATGTTCGTCCTGCCCGCTTCATACCTGCTGCTGCGCCGGAGAAAGCGTGTGTTCGACGTGCAAAGGAGCGATGTTGGCGAGGGATCGATCTCTCCGGCGCGTTGTCCGTCGTCAGAACATTCGGCACAACTCGCGGCGTAGATTAGCGGAGTGCGGACCTCGTCAGGGGG
>NZ_JBHUFC010000019.1:0-87708 GCF_042681125.1 Sphingomonas floccifaciens
TACGACGAAGCCCAGATCCTCCTTAAATCACAACCTCAAATCTGTGCCATTGGTGCTGACGGCGGACAAGCAAACCCTCTTGTTCAACCCGCTCGATGCCCACGGTCGCACATGCCGCTACAACCCGCTCGCCTACATCAATCGACGCGATCAGGTCGAAGTCGTCAACGAGCTGCAAAAAATCAGCGTCATGCTTTTTCCCCTGCCCCTGCAGGGCGAGACGTTTTGGGCGGAAAGCGCAAGGACGGCGTTTCTCGGTGTCGCGGCCTATGTCGCCGCCACGGCGGATGATGGCGACGATGCGCTCCCCTTCACCATCGGCGAAATCTACCGCCAATTCGCCGCCGGCGATGCACAGAAGCGATTTCCCAAAATCATCTCGCAGCGCGAGCGGGAGGGCAAACCGCTATCAGGTGCGTGCGTGTCGGCGCTGCGGGATTGGATCATGGCCTCGGCCAATACCTTCACGTCAACCCGCCAGTCCGTCACCGCCAAGATCAATCTGTGGCTGAACCCCTATGTCGATGCGGCAACGGCTGTCAGCGATTTCGATCTGCGCGAGTTCCGCGACAAGCGGATCTCGCTCTATCTCGGCGTCTCGCCGGATGATCTGGATCGCGTGGCACCGATCTATGGCCTGCTTTTCCAGCAGCTCATTGACCTCAATGTCCGCGAGTTGCCCTCGGGTAACAAGCACCAGGTCCGCTTGCTGCTCTTGCTGGACGAGTTCTCGCGCCTCGGCCGCGCATCGGTGATCGCCAATGGCTTCAGCTACGTCGCCGGCTATGGCATTCGCCTCCTCCCCGTCATCCAGAGCGGAGCGCAGCTCGAGAACGTCTATGGGCCGAAAGTCGCCACGGAGATTGAATCCAACTGCGGCGTCCAGATGGTCATGCGCCCCGCGACCAACGATGATGCGAAGGATATTTCCGAGCGGCTTGGCACTTATACGTTTCGCGCCAAATCGCGCTCCTTCGGCATGTGGGGCCGTGGGGGCGGCTCGGTATCGGAATCCGATCAGCGCCGGCCCCTGATGCTTCCTCAAGAGCTGATGCAGCTCCCCGAAAAGGACATGATCGTCCTGCGCCTCGGCATCCCGCCCGTCTATGGCAAGAAAATCCGCTATTATACGGAGAAGGCCATGGTCGCACTGACCAAGATCCCCGCACCGCAAATGCCGAACATTCGACCCGACCCCACCGCACCGATAAACAGCCTGCGGGTGATCGCCGCGGCCGAGGCGGATGATAATGGCGCCCCTGGCTCGGCCCCGCCTGCTCATGGTCCTGGGCCGCAATCCGGAGGCGGCGGCACGGCCCCGACCCACCACCGCTTGAACCAAGCCGCGATCGCCGCCGCCATGGCCGCCCCTGCCGGGGAACGCACCAGCAAGCTTTTCCAACATATTGTTATGGTGGGCGAGGCAAAGGTCGCTTAGCGTTATGTGATCTTGCCCTCGCCGGTGGGATGACCCGAAGGGGGAACGGCTGCACAAGAGAGGCAGGCGCCTTGAAACCAATGGCAGTTTTTGCCATAATGGTAGTGAGGTGATTTATGGCTTCGATGAACGTCTCCCTTCCAGACCCCATGCGGGATTACGTCCAGCGCCGCATCGACAGCGGGCATTATGCCAGCGTGAGTGATTATGTTCGCGATCTCATTCGGCGCGATCAGGGTGAGACGCAGGATGTCGAACGGTGGCTGCATGATCTTGACGCCTCGATCGAACGCGGCCTTGCCGATGCGGAGGCGGGGCGCACCCACGACCTCGACGACGCCTGCGATGCTATCATCGACAGGATTCGGACACGGGCAAGCGCTCAGCCGCAATGAAAGTCATCCTGACGCCGGATGCGCTGGCCGACCTCGATCACATCGCCGAACATATCGAAAAGGACAATCCCGCGAGAGCCATCAGCTTTGTCGAGGAATTGCGTGAGGCGGCCCGTCGCCTTGCCGATCTGCCCCAGGGCTATCCTCTGGTGCCTCGCTATGAGCGCTACGGTATCCGTCGCCGTTCCTATCGCCGCTATGGCATCCTCTACCGGCCAGAAGCCCACCGTATCCTGATCCTGCGCTTTCTTGGCCCCGGTCAAGATCATGATCGCGCGCTCCAATTGGTTTGAGCGATCGCTTGCTAGGGATTGATCGGAGCGAAGGCGGGCCAGTCACGACTTTTGAGGCCGGGCTGTGACAGGAAGCTCGGGCCGTCCAGCAACAGCGTCATGCGCGTGTAGCCGATCCTGAGGGATTCGAGCGGCACCGCTCGCAATGTCTCTTCAAGACCGGCATATCGCTCGTCCGAGATCACCACATAGTTTATCCTGCCGGTCGAACATTCGATCAGGGCCTCGACAACCCGGCCCAGATTCATCCCGCTCTTGTCATCAACCGCCATGCCGATCAGGCCGGTCGCGGTGAACAGGTTCGGCGTATCGGATCTTTGGCTGGCTGTTTCGGCCGATCGGCCGCCATCCTCATATTTGGTCTGCTGCCCCAACCATCGCCAGATACCGACGAGGTTCGTCAGCATCAGGAATCCATTGGTGGCAACCAAGGCTGTCTGTCCTGTGGCGTAGCCCAATGTGGTCCAGCAAACCGAGCTGATGCTGAACACCACGAAGCCCCAGCCCGTCACGCGCGCGCCCAGGTTGGAAGCCGTCATCATCGCCGCGATCATCGTCGCGATCGTGGCGAGCCAACCGACGAGACTTATCATCGTCCCACCCCTCGCTGCGGCCCGCGTGGGGGCGGCGCAACCGGCAACGCCTTCACGCCGGCTGCGCCGACGCTTCCGCTGTCGGGAGCGAAACAGCCGCCTCGCTCGTCAGCAGCCGGAAGGTGAAGCTCTCTTGCAGGTACAGCTCAACCACCTCGGCGGTGTGGCTGAGATAGCCAATCGACAAGTCCTGTCCGAGATCGAGTTCGAAATCGCCGCCCCGTGTTGTCAGGACGACGCCGCCCGTGATGCCCGGCGCCCAGATGATATCGCCATCCACCAGACGATTGATGTGCTGGAGCACCGGATAGCCCTCCTCGCTGCCGCCGCTGATCGCGGTGAACGGATCATCGCCCAGCACCAGTCGATAAGGCCCCTCGACCCCGGCAAGGCGCAACCGGTCGACGGCTTGGGCGACGATGGCGGGATATCCGGCGACGGCCGTGGGCAGCGGCACCGGCTCGTTGCTCGCGCCGGGACGGATGCCGCCGATATCGGCAGCGGCATAGCCATCAAAGATCGCACGATTTTCGGCAAAGGCGATCGTGCGGGCAGCTTCCTTGAGCGGCTGCCAGTCGGAATCTTCGGAGCCACGCTCCACATCGTCGATCGCAGCGCGGGTCAGCGTGAAGGGCACGCGCAGTTCGACTACGGCATTGGCCGCACGCCGCACGGCCTGGACGCCATCGCTCGGCGCATCGATCGGCTTGGTGTGGCCCGTGCCCACGGCCGCGAGCGTAGCCCCCTTCGGGTCCGGCACGTCCACGACGCGGCGCGCGGCCAGATAGCGCTTGAGGGTTCGGGTCGCCTCTTGTTCGATCTGTGCCCAGGCGGCGTCTGAGATCGGGGCGAGTTCGCGATGGAGGTTATTCATGTCCGGCCTCGTCTTTGAGTGATCCAATGCGGAGCGATCCGTCCAATGCCGTTGGAGCCTCCGGGGTCGGAGCCGTGGGTGCCGGCGCAGCCACCGCTTCATCGCCATTGCTATCGTCGCCATCGGCCGCAGGCGGCCCCGGCGTCACGGCGTCCAGAAAGTCGGCCGACGGCACGAAATAGAGCGAGCCGGTCACGGCCCGGCTGACATCGAGCAGGCGATCGTAGTTGCCGGGCGGCAGGCCGATGAACATATTGTCGAGCATCCGCTCGATCCGCGTGGGTGAGCGGGCGTAACCGATGAAATAGGTGCCGAACTCCCCCTTGCCGACATCGCCGAACGGCATGTTGTCGCGCAGGATCTGGAGTTGCTCGCCGTCCTCCTCGATGTTGGTGAGGACGTTGTGCGCGAAGCTCGGCTTCGCTGCCTCGTCCAGCTCGATGTCCGACAGTTTCTCGCGCCCGACGATCTTCTCCTGTTGCTCGACGGGAATCGCGTTCCACTTGTCGAGGTCATGGAGGTATTTCTGGACGATCACATAGCTGCCGCCAGCGAAGACCGGATCGTCCGCCGCCCCGATCACCGTGGCATCTCTCGCCCCCTGCTCGACGGGGTTTTCCGTCCCATCGACGAAGCCCAGTAAGTCGCGATCATCGAAGTAGCGGAAGCCATGCACCTCGTCCGTGACCGAGGCGACGCCGGCGAGGCGCTTCACGATCTGCGCGGCCATCTCGAAGCACAGGTCCTGCCGTGCGGCGCGAATGTGGAACAGCAGGTCGCCGGGTGTCGAAGGCGCATGATGGACGCCATGAATTTCCCGGAACGGATGCAGCTCCTTCGGCCGCGGTGCCCCGAACAGTCGGTCCCAGGCATCGGAGCCGATCCCCATGATGCAGGAAAGCCCTCCATCCGCTGCCCTAAAGCCGACGCCACGCACCAGCGAGGAAAGGATTGCGCAGAGATTTCGCACCGCCATCTCGGGCTTTGCACCCGCGCCCATCGACACCACGAGGAAGATGGCTGCACGAGTGAGCCGGGCATCGACGGCCTGGGAACGTGCGGTAACATCCTGAGCGACAGTGGAAGGCAAGCTCGTCTCCTATGGCCGGACCCGGCCCATCGTTATGGCACACACCCAAGAGGCGGCTAAAGCGCCGCCTTGAGATAGGGCGCGGTCAGACTGCCTTCCGCCTCTGCAACGTCGCTAGGGACGCCGCTGGCGATGATTAGGCCACCTTCCTCCCCGGCTCCCGGTCCGAGATCGATGACCCAATCCACCTGTGCGATGGCGCGCATGTCATGCTCGACGACAACAACCGTATTGCCCACGTCGACAAGGCCCTGCAGGTGCCGCATCAGCCGGTCCGCGTCGGACGGGTGAAGCCCCGAAGTAGGCTCGTCGAGGATGTAGATGGTGTTGCCGCGCTGGGCGCGTTGCAGCTCGGTCGCAAGCTTGATGCGCTGCGCCTCGCCGCCCGACAGTTCCGTCGCCGGCTGCCCGAGCCTCAGATATCCAAGGCCGATCTCCCGCAGCACATCCAGCGAGCGCATGACGGACGCCTCACCCGCGAAGAAGTCGCACGCCTCGTCCACCGTCAGCTCCAGCACCTGGGCGATGTTGCGGCCGTTCCATTCGACTTCGAGCGTTTGCGGGTTGTAGCGGCTGCCGTGGCAGGTCGAGCACGGCGCATAGACGCTTGGCAGGAACAGCAGCTCCACCATCACGAACCCCTCGCCCTCACATACCGGGCAGCGGCCTTCGGCGACGTTGAACGAGAAGCGGCCGGGGCTGTAACGGCGCTTCTTGGCCAACGGAGTGCCGGCAAAGATCTTGCGCACATGATCGAACAGGCCGCTGTAGGTGGAGAGGTTCGAGCGTGGGGTGCGGCCGATCGGCTTCTGATCGACCCGCACCAGTCTGCGCACATGCTCCATGCCCGCAACGATGCGGCCTTCGGTCTCTTCCTGCGCAACATCAAGCAGCGGATCGGCATCCTCTTCCTCGGCAGCCGGCGAGCCGCCGAGCTGTTCCGCGACAAGCTCCGGCAGCGCCTGGCTGACCAGACTGGACTTGCCCGATCCCGAAACCCCGGTGACAGCGGTGAAGCAACCGATCGGAAGCTCGACGTCGAGGCCGCGCAGGTTGTTGCGCGTCACCCCCTCTAGACGGAGCCAAGCCTTTGCTTCGCGCGGGGTCCGGTCATGGGCGACGGGCTCTGCGAACAGATAGCGGCGCGTGATCGACGCCTCGACGTCGGCCAGTCCCGCGATCGGCCCGCTGTAGAGCACTTCACCGCCCTTTTCGCCTGCTCCTGGCCCTACATCGACCAGCCATTCGGCATGGCGGATCACGTCAAGATCATGCTCGACGACGAACAGCGAGTTGCCCGCCGCTTTCAGCCGCTCAAGGATGGTGAGCAAAGCTTCGCCGTCTGCCGGGTGCAGCCCCGCCGAGGGCTCGTCCAGCACATAGACCACGCCGAAAAGCTGCGAGGACAATTGAGTGGCAAGGCGCAGGCGTTGCAGCTCGCCGGAGGAAAGCGTCGGCGTGCTTCGGTCGAGCGAGATGTAGCCAAGGCCAAGATCGATCAGCGGGCCGAGCCGTTCGAGCAGCTCGGATGCGAGACGCTGCGCGGCGACCCGCTTCTCATCGGAGAGGTTGGGCGTGCGGCGCACGTCGGGCGCTGCCTTGTGCGCCGAGCCTCCCGCCGCGACCCTGCGTTCAACTGCCGCATCGCGGGCCGCCTTGCCAAGAACATGGCCCTTCGGGGCCGCCGCGGCGCCCCCATACTCGCCATGCGCGACAGGCGTGAGCAAGTCCCGGAGCTTCAGCACCGTCAGGTCGCCAAACTCGGCGATGTCGAGGCCCGCGAACTTCACCGACAGAGCCTCGCGCTTCAGCCGCTTGCCGTCGCAGGTCGGGCAATCGCGGCCTATGATATATTGCGAGACGCGCTTCTTCATCAGCGCGCTTTTGGTGTTGGCGAACGTCTCCAGCACATAGCGACGGGCGCCGGTGAAGGTGCCCTGATAGCTCGGCTCCATGCGGCGCTTGAGGGCGACGCGCGTCTGCTCGGGCGTCAGACCCGCATAGACCGGCACCGTCGGCGTCTCGTCGGTGAAGAGTATCCAGTCGCGATCCTTCTTCGGAAGATCCCGCCATGGGGTGTCGACATCATAGCCGAGCGAGACGAGGATATCGCGCAGGTTCTGGCCGTGCCACGCGGGCGGCCATGCGGCGATGGCGCGTTCCCGGATCGTCAGCGTGTCGTCGGGCACCATCGTCTCTTCGGTCGCGTCATAGACGCGCCCGATGCCGTGGCAGGTCGGGCAGGCGCCCGCGACTGTGTTTGGCGAGAAGTCCTCCGCATAGAGCATGGGCTGATTGCGCGGATATTCGCCGACGCGCGAGTAGAGCATCCGTACCAGGCTGGAGAGCGTCGTCACGCTCCCAACCGAGGACCGCGCATTGGCCGAGCCGCGCTGCTGCTGCAACGCGACTGCGGGAGGCAACCCGTCGATAGCGTCAACCTCCGGCACACCGGCCTGATCGATCAGGCGGCGGGCGTAGGGCGCGACCGATTCCAGATAGCGGCGCTGTGCCTCGGCATAGAGGGTGCCGAAAGCGAGGCTCGATTTGCCCGATCCGGATATGCCGGTGAACACCACGAAGGCGTCGCGCGGCACGTCCACGTCGACATTCTTGAGATTGTTCTGCCGCGCGCCGCGTACCTGAACGAAGCCGGAGCGCGGCGCGCGTTCCTTGCCGGGGGTGGTTTGAGGCTCCTGATCCTTGCTCATACGGTCACTTTCACTCGGCGCATCACAGATAGATGAACTGACGGTACAGGCCGTCCAACTCGCCCCGGATCGTCTCCGCCCGATCCTCGTCATCGTTATCTACTGCCGTCAGCAGCGCCTGTTCCTTCGCGGTGATCCGGTCGCACAGCTCGTACAGATTTTCGCAGAAAGCCTCCGAATGGACCGACGGCTCTTCCCGGTCGGGCTGCGCCGACGCCAGGCCGCGAACCGACGAGAGCGGGGTGACATCGTTCTCTTCGTTGAAGGCGATCTGGCGCTGTCGCCGACTCTCGGTCTCGTCGATCGCGGCCCTCATCGCCGGCGTCACGGTATCGGCGTAGAGAACTGCGGTGCCGTTCACGTTGCGCGCGACGCGGCCGATCATCTGGATCAGCGCCTGGGCCGAGCGCAGGAAGCCCGCGCGGTCCGCATCGAAGATCGCGATCAGCGACGCTTCGGGGATATCGAGCCCTTCGCGTAGCAGGCTGATACCGATCAGCACGTCGAACTCGCCCGCGCGCAGGCCCTCGATGATCGCGACCCGATCCTCGACCTTGACGTCAGAGTGCATGTAGCGCGCGCGCACGCCCTGGCTTTCGAGGAATGCGTGCAGCTCCTCGGTCGCGACCTTGGTCAGCGTCGTGACCAGCACGCGCTCATCGCGCTTCGTGCGCTGCGCGATCTCGCGTAGCAAATCATCCCGCGCGCCTTGGGACGGGCGGATTTCCACTTTCGGATCGAGCAGGCCGGTCGGCCGAACGATCTGTTCGACCACCCTGCCTTGCGAGGCCCTTACCTCATAGGCGCCGGGGGTGGCGGACACGAAGATCGTCTGCGGCTTGACCTGTTCGAACTCGTGGAAGCTCAAGGGGTGGCTGTCCTTCGAGGATGGCAGGCGGAAGCCATAATCGATCAGCGTATCCTTGCGGGCCTGGTCGCCCCGGAACATCGCCGAGATCTGCGGGATCATCACATGCGATTCGTCGACGAACAGCAGCCCATCCTTGGGCAGATAGTCGAGCAGGGTTATGGGCGGGAGCGCTGGGTCACGGCCGCTCAGATAGCAGGCGTAATTTTCCATGCCCGAGCAATATCCGACCTCGCGCAACATCTCGGCATCGTTGGTGATGCGATCATAGAGGCGCGCCGCTTCCGTCAGGCGATTTTCGCTGGTCAGCCGCTCGACCTGCGTCTCCATCTCTGCGAGGATCGCCGTTGCGGCCTTGCGGGCCTGATCGGCGGTCGCCGCCAGAACGGTCTTGGGCGATACGAGATAGTGATCGGTGCTCTCTAGCTGCCTTCCGGTCGCCGCATCGAACCACTGGAGGGACGCGATCAGGCCGTTCGCCAATCCGACCCGCAGGGCCTTATATTCCGAATCCGCCGGGTAAACCTCAACAGCGTCGCCATCAGCGCGATAGGTGCCGCGCTTCAGCTTGTGCTCGGCCCGATCATATTGCAGACGCGCCAGGCCGCGAAGAAGCTCTTCCTGTCCCAACCGCGCGCCCTCGGTCAGCGGAACCTGGAGCGCGCGATAATTGTCGGGATCGCCCATGCCATAGATCGACGATACCGAGGCAACGACGATCGTATCGCGGCGCTCAATCAGGGATTTTGTCGTCGAAAGGCGCAACCGTTCCAGATGCTCGTTGATCGAGGAATCTTTCGGAATGAACTCATCGCGGCCCGGCAAATACACCTCTGGCTGGAAATAGTCGTAGTAGGAGACGAAATACTCCACGGCGTTTTCAGGGAAAAATCGCCGCATTTCGTCATAGAGCTGCGACGTTAGCGTCTTGTTGGGGGCCAGGATCAGCGTGGGACGCTTCAGGCGATGGATCACGTTGGCCATCGTGAACGTCTTGCCCGACCCCGTGATGCCCTTGAGGGTCTGATGGTGCGCCCCCTCCTCGATGCCGGATATGAGCCGCGCGATCGCTTCGGGCTGATCGCCCGCCGGGGTATAGTCGGAGTGCAAAATGAATATGCCAGTCGACATCAGATATCCTCCTGCCAGGGCCAGGCCATGAACGCCTCAAGCGTGCCCAAAAACGATTGTCGGGTCACATCTGCCCCTTCGCGGGCGGCTGTCCATGGTCCTTGTGTGCGTGCCTGATCCGCCGAACGGTCCACCAGACACCAAGGAGGACAAGGGGAACCAAAGCTGCGATCACCAGCTCAGGCGCCACTGCGTCGTGAATGCCCGGTATGCCCTTGATGAAATAGGAGAGCAGGCCGATCACATAATAGGAGATTGCGGCGACAGACAGGCCCTCCACCGTCTGCTGAAGCTGCAATTGCAGCTTCGCCCGGTTGTTCATCGAGGCGAGCAGGTCGCTATTCTGGCGTTCGAGCTGCACATCGATCCAGGATCGCAGCAAGGTGGTCGCGCGCGCCAGCTTGTCCGAGAGATTGGCCTGCCGCTCCTCGATCACGCGACAGGTCCGCATGGCGGGGGCGATCCTGCGATGCAGGAAGCTGCGCCAGCGATAGCAGCCGGGGACGAAGGTTTCGCCGAGTGCGGCAAGCCGTTCCTCGACGATCTCGTAATAAGCGCGGCTCGCGCCGAAGCGGTAGAGGCTGGACGCCGTGTCCGCCTCCAGCTCGGCCGAGAGATCCGTCAATCTGGAAAGCAGCGCCTCGCTGTTGCGCCGAGCCGACTTGCGCATCTCATCCGTGATCGCGGCGAGGCGCTTTTCTATATTGCGTAGATGCGGACCCAGCGATTGGGTCAGGGGAATACCGAGCAGGGCCAACGTCCGATAGGTCTCGATTTCAAGGAGCCGCTGCGCCAGCGCGCCAAGCCGGATCGGCGTCAGGCCGCGATCGAGGATGAGGATGCGGGTCAGCCCATCTGCATCCTGACGGAAATCGGTAACGATATCCGCCATGCCGTCCTCGACGAGCGAATGGCAGCGGCTGATCGGATCGAAGCGGTCAATGTAGGTCGCGGTCTCTTCCGTCCACGCCACCACGTCCAACCGGATGCCGCAAATGACCGGCCCAGGCGGGGTGAAGCCGTGCTTGAACGGGTCTTCGCCCGCCAGATCCCCGGTGTCGGGATCAACAGGCGCGCTCCACAGGTAGGTCGAAAACTCCGTATGCTTCTCACAATGCAATTTGCCCTGATCCCAGGTCAGGCCATGAAGGGGGGAGTTCTGATCGGGCAGCGACGCGCCCATTCGGCTCGATATTTCCGCGAGCGTCGCCTTATCCTTGGCCAGATTGCCTTCATTCATGAAGGCGAGCTGCACCAGGGCGCGCGGTGACTCGATCAGGAGATATGGGCGCGCATGTACCTCGTCGATGGCAACCCGCCTATTTTCATAGGTCGGCATACCATAGACAGTCGAACCGCCATTCGGAGCGCTGCCCGCTTCACTCAATCGGCTTTCCCCCCTTGTCATCCTTCTCCCCCACGTCGCGATGATCTAGATCGCCATAAGTAATCAGCCGAGAGCCACGATATCCTATGCCATGGGTCCACAGCCAGCTTAGTGCCACACTAAGCCGGTTCTGCGCCCCGATCAGGAAATAAATGTGGATGAGCTTCCACATCCACCACGCCAGGGCCCCGCGCAACTTAAACCGACCCATGTCGACGACGGCAAGGCTGCGGCCTATAGTCGCCAAATTGCCCTGATGCCGGTAATGGAAGGGCGCGACCTCGTTCTGCCCCTTCAGGCGCTGGCGGATAAGCCGGGCGACATATTGACCCGCCTGCTTCGCAGCCGGCGCAAGACCGGGGACAGGCTTGCCATCGAACCCGTTCGAGGCCGCGGTGTCGCCGATCACGAAAATGTCGCGATGACCCGGCACCGTCAGGTCCGGTCCGACAATCACGCGGCCAGCGCGATCGGCTTCAGCGTTCAGCCAATGCGCGGCGGGCGATGCCTGGACGCCTGCTGCCCACAGGATCGTTTCGGCGGGAATCTGCTTCCCATCCACGACGACGCCATCGGCGGAGCATTCCGTGACCGGCGTGCCGAGCTTGATTTCGACGCCGAGCTTTTCGAGCGCCTGCCGGGTATAGGCGGAGAGGTCTTCCGGGAAAGCCTGCAAGAGCCGTTGCCCGGCTTCGATCAGCACGACGCGGGTCGCACGCGGGTCGATCGACCGGAAATCCCGCACCAGCGTCAGGCGGGCAAGCTCCGCGATCGTGCCGGCCAGCTCCACGCCGGTCGGGCCACCACCGATGATGACGAAGGTCTGCAAAGCGGCACGGCGCGCGGGGTCCGTCTCACGCTCGGCTTCCTCGAAGGCGACCAGAAGGCGCCGGCGAATGGTGGTTGCATCCTCCAGCGATTTCAGGCCGGGAGCAAACGGTTCCCATTGATCGTGGCCGAAATAGGAGTGCCGCGCGCCCGTCGCGATGACGAGCGTGTCATAGGCAACCGTCGAGCCGTCCTCCAGAATGACGCGCCGACCGCCTGTATCGACACCTTCAACCTCGCCGAGCAGGGTCCGCACGTCCTTCCGCTTGGCGAAGAGCGAACGGATCGGCCATGCGATCTCCGATGGCGACAGCGAGGCGCCCGCCACCTGATAGAGCAGCGGCTGAAAGAGATGGTGGTTGCGGCGATCGACGAGCGTGATGTCCACGCCGCTCCCGGCGAGCCGCTGCACGGTTTCAAGGCCGCCGAAGCCCGCCCCCACGACCACCACGCGATGGCGGCCGTGAGCCGGCTCATGGCTGGGCGCGATTTCGCGCATGGTTGAAGGTGACGGCCCGGTCATTGGGACAACGCCGCGGCATGGTGGGCGATATGTTCGCCGATGAAACTCGCGATGAAATAATAGCTGTGGTCGTATCCAGGCAGCCGATGGAGCGTCAGCGGGTGCTCGGCAGCCTTGCACGCCGCCTCCAGCAAGTCGGGGCGCAGCTCGCGCTCGACAAACTCGTCATCCAGACCCTGATGGACGAGCAACGGCAGACGCTCGCGGGCGGCCTTGATAAGTTCGATGGCGTCATATTGCTTCCACGCCTCGCGATCGTCACCCAGATAGGCCGTGAAGGCACGCTCGCCCCAAGGCACCTGGCTCGGCGCTACGATCGGCGAGAAGGCCGATACGCTGCGATAGCGTCCGGGGTTGCGCAGGGCGGCAACAAGGGCGCCATGCCCGCCCATGGAATGGCCCGCGATAGCCCGGCGATCATCGGCCGGGAATGTGGCTTCGATCAGCGCCGGCAATTCCTCGACGACATAATCGTACATGCGGTAGTGTGCGGCCCAAGGTTCCTGCGTCGCGTTGACGTAGAAGCCGGCGCCCTGCCCCAGATCATAGCCGGGATCGTCGGCCACGCCTTCGCCTCGCGGGCTGGTGTCCGGCACGACGAGGATGATCCCGTGCTCGGCCGCGAAACGCTGCGCGACAGCCTTGGTGATGAAATTCTGCTCGGTGCAGGTCAGGCCGGACAGCCAATACAGCACCGGCACGCGACCGTCCTTCACCTGGGGAGGCAGATAGACGCCGACCTTCATCGGACAACCGAGGCTGATCGAGTCATGCTGATAGACGTCCTGCCAACCGCCGAAGCTGGCGTGATGTTCGACACGTTCCATTTTTGTTTCCTTGCTTCGACGGTTGGTGGACGGTGTGGCGATAGGAGCCCTTTTGCTGGCTGTTGTGCGGGGGGAAGCGCCGGCGCCTGTTTCAGCGCCGGCGACAGCCAGTCATAGGGTTGCGGGTATCGCCCTCACCTTCCGGCTTCAGATGAAGGTGTACGAGCAGACCTTGTTGCCCGCCGGATCACGCAGATAGGCCGCATAGGCACCCGGCAGATGGCCACGCGGGCCGGGCTGGCCCTCGTCGGTGCCACCGGCCGCGAGGCCGGCCGCGTGGAAAGCGTCCACTTCGGCGGGCGTCGCGGCGGCAAAGCCAACCGTCACGCCGTTGCTGGAGGGCGCTTCGCCATTGCCGGGACGGGCAATGATGAAGGCGGGCTTGTCGCGACCGTACAGCACCCAGCCATTGCCGAAGGGGCCGAGGTTCTTGACGCCCAGGGCGCCCAGAGCGGCGTCATAGAACGCCGACGACTGCTCGACGTCGGCAGCGCCGATGAAGACGTGCGAGAACACGCCGTTGCCGGAGATAACGGGGTCAGCCATGATATTCTTCCTTGAGGTTAGTGTTTGAAACTAAACGGCGTAATCTGTCGGATCAGTAGTGGATCACGGTGCGGATCGACTTGCCTTCGTGCATCAGGTCGAACGCCTCGTTGATCTCATCGAGACCCATGGTGTGGGTGACGAAGGGCGCCAGATCGATCTCGCCCTTCATGGCGTCCTCGACCATGCCGGGAAGCTGGGTGCGCCCCTTGACGCCGCCAAAGGCCGACCCCTTCCAGACGCGGCCCGTGACGAGCTGGAACGGACGGGTGGAGATTTCCTGGCCCGCGCCGGCAACGCCGATGACGATCGACTGGCCCCAGCCACGATGCGCGGATTCCAGCGCGGCCCGCATGACATGGACGTTGCCGATGCACTCGAACGTGTGGTCGATGCCCCATCCGGTCATCTCGATCAGCACTTGCTGGATCGGCTTGTCATAGTCCTTGGGGTTGATGCAGTCGGTCGCGCCGAACTGACGTGCCAGCTCGAACTTCGTCGGGTTGGTGTCGATCGCGATGATGCGGCCTGCCTTGGCCTGACGCGCGCCCTGGATCGCGGCGAGACCGATGCCGCCCAGACCGAACACGGCAACCGAGTCACCCGGCTGCACCTTGGCGGTGTTGTGGACCGCGCCGATGCCGGTGGTGACGCCGCAGCCCAGAAGGCAGACATGCTCGGGGTTCGCTTCCGGGTTGATCTTGGCGAGCGAGACTTCGGCGACGACGGTGTATTCGCTGAACGTCGAGCAGCCCATGTAGTGATAGAGGGGCTGGCCGTTGTAGGAGAAGCGCGTGGTGCCATCAGGCATCAGGCCCTTGCCCTGCGTTTCGCGGACCGCGACGCACAGGTTGGTCTTGCCGGACAGACAGAACTCGCACTTGCCGCACTCGGCGGTGTAGAGCGGAATGACGTGATCGCCCGGCTTGACGCTGGTGACGCCCTCGCCGACCTCGACGACGATGCCCGCGCCCTCGTGACCGAGAACGACCGGGAAAATGCCCTCCGGATCGTTGCCGGACAGCGTGAAAGCGTCGGTGTGGCATACCCCGGTATGCGTGACCTTGATGAGCACTTCGCCTTTCTGGGGCGGTGCGACATCGATCTCGACGATTTCGAGCGGCTTGCCTGCCTCGAAGGCTACGGCGGCGCGAGATTTCATTTTGATTTCCCTCGTTGGTTGAATCGGACCGCCGGTTGTGAAGCCCGGCGAAGCGCGACTCTCGGACAAACACATACTGGCGGGAGTATGTCTAATATACTCCTAGCCAGTATGCAAGAGGGATATCGACTGAGGGATGGAGGCGCCTGACAGGACGTCATGGCTTGGGAAAGCGCAGCGCGATCGTTGATGCTGCGTTTCCGGAAAGGGGCGGCTTGCCGATCCGGGGGGGAGTTAGATCGACAAGCCGGAAGGGGGTGTTCGTGCGGAAAGCAGTCCGCCCCCTACGACTCAGAATATCCCCCGGTCATGACCGGGGGATATTCCGGGTTAGAAGAAGATCAGGCCGCTACGGAGCCGTGCGGATCGATGACGTACTTGAACGCCGATCCGTCATCGAACTCCTTGTAGGCCGCCGGCGCATCCTCCAGCTTGATGATCTTCGTGTTCATCATCGGGGTCAGATAGGGCATCCGATCGTTCAGGATCGCCCGCATGAGGGCGTGGTTGTAATTCGCCGTCGGCGACTGGCCTGCCGACATCCGCGGCGACTTGATCCAGCCACTGGCCCAATCGACTTCCATGCTGCCCTTCTTGTTGTCCCTATTCTTGGAGATCGGATTGGGGCAGTAAACGCCGACCGTGCTGGTCATCCCACCGAAGCGGACATATTTCAGCAGCGCGTTGGTGACGGCGTTCTCGACGATCTGGTCGGACTCCGCCCCGAACCCGCGACAGTCGAGGCCCACATAGTCGATGACGCGATCGGCCTCGCGCTTGCCGGTGATCCGTTCCAGATGATCCTCGATCGGAATGCCGTCCGACAGGTTGATGGTCTCGACGCCGTGCGGCTTGAGCAGATCGAGCCGCTCCTGAATGAAGTCGGCGACGATGATGGCGCCGGCACCGAGGAGCTTCGCGCAGGCTGCGCCCGCGCGACCGACAGGCCCCGCGCCGAAGATCAGCACGTTCTCGCCGACGATATACGCAGGCTGCGCCGGCCAGTCGGGCGCGGCGAACCCGTGGAACGCGGTCGGCAGCACGTCCGAAAGCAGCGTCAGATCACGGATCTTCGCCATGGCCGCGTCCTTGTCGGGGAAGGCCAGCAGATTGAAGTCTGCATAGGGCACGAACAGGTAATCCCCCTGACCGCCGGTCCATCCGCCCAGGTTGAAGCCGTAGGCGCCGCAATCGACTTCGGGGTTGGTGTGCTCGCACACGTCCGAGCGCATGTGCTTGCAGTTGTAGCAGCGTCCGCAGCCGACGTTGAAGGGAACGGACACGATATCGCCGACCTTGATATATTCGACGTCGGAGCCGACCTCGATCACCTCGCCGGTCATCTCGTGGCCCATCGTCATCCCCTTGGGGACTTCGAACGAACCGCGGTAGATGTGAAGGTCGCTGCCGCAGATGTTGGTGGTGACGATCTTGAGAATGGCGCCGTGGGGGGCTTTCTTGCCCTGCGGCGTAATCAGCTCCGGGAATTTGAAGGTGTTGACCTTCATCTCCATCGGCTTCTCGAATGTGACGATCCTGTTTCCGGTAGCCATCGAATTATCTCCTAGCTCTCGTCCGCCACCCCTCAATAATGTTGAAGTTTCTACCGGACGCGCCAAAGGAGCTGCGCTGAATTAAATCAACACAATACGCCTTTGGCGATCCAGACCTCTTCATTATCGTCCATGCAGAATGGCTTTGGCTGCATGTGACAGCAAACTCGAAGTTTCTATCTTGAGATAGGAAATTCCTATGAGCGTTTTTCGCACCGCAACATTGCCGGTTCAGCCCTTTCGAGGCTGAAATTGGCGATGCAATGCAAGGATTTCCTGCAAAGGAGACACGACTTTGGGAGTGTGGACCAGCTCAAGAAGGGCTGCCGAGGGCGGCGACTTTGCCTCCCCCTTGACGCTGACGAATCCAACATCTGCGTGCGCGCCCGCACCCGTCAGTGCTGAAGCCTGAAGGTTTGGAATGTGGGCGAGGCGGGTCGCAAGCGATTGGGGCAAGACTGCCGCGTAACGCCCTGTGGCCAGATGCGCCGCCAGAATGTCGATCGTGTCCGTGTTGATCGTCGCGGCCGAGCAGTGCGCGAGCTGCAACTGTGCCTCGCTGGGGAGCGCGCCTGCCAGAATGCAAAGCGGCAGGCTCACGACATGATCCCACGCGACTCGCTTGGGCTGCGGCTCTTTGCTCATCTGGAACAGGGTCGTATGTTCCCGGTAGAGATGATGGGTCTCGAACTCGTCCTTCGGAACCTCGCCGAGATAGGTCAGCGCCATGTCCATTTCGTGATCCAGCAAGGATCTCAACAGCGAAGCAGTGCCACTCGCCGTCACGGTTTGCCCCAGCAAGGGGATTTGATCCGCAAGAGCGGCGCTGACGATCGCGCCGACAGCCGAAGTGCCTGATACCATGCCCAAGCGGAACAGGCCCTCCAGCCCTCGCTTGAGGGCCGACAGGTCACTCTCCAGCCCGTCACAGTCCCGTTCGATCTTCTTGGCCCAGGCGAGCACTGTCCCGCCTTCCAATGTGAGACCGTCATATCGCCGGCCATGCCGCACGATCTCGACGCCCAGATCTTCCTCTAGCTGCTTGATCCCCGCCGAAAGCGTCGGCTGCGACACGTTGCAGCTCTTGGCGGCCCGCCCGAAGTGACCCTCGCGATCGAGCGCTATGAGATATTCGAAATTCTTGACGATCATATGCTATCCCATCTGCCTGCGGCATCCGGCGCAGCGACAATTCGCAATTGCGCTCGACTCGCTCGGGCATGGCGGCGGCAATCCTGCACTGAGACCCTTGGAAGATAGATCGGTCAGGATGCGGCGGCGTGTTGAAGCTGAATCATCAATCCAAGACACGGAACCGGAAAAATATATATCCGCCTCTTCGGACGATCTATGAAAACGCCAACCCACAAATCGTACCAAGCGAAGATTGGTCGTATCTTCATTATTACCACCACATTACCGATACATACGCATCAGATATCCAGATAATTACCTATACGGGATGATCTTGGCCGCGCTCATTTGAGATATGTTCTCAATATCTTCATGACCCCCTCCATGTCATTATCGTAAGAGTCACCGTCCTGCCCCCCAATCGCCTTGCTTGAGGGTCCGAACGTCTCTTTAAGATGGCTCTCCATCACCTCCGCCATCAATCCGTTGGTCGCTCCCCGCATTGCCACGATCTGTTGGAGCAGGGGTGCGCAGTCCGTACCTGCCTCGATCGCCCTTTCCAGCGCTTCCGCCTGCCCTTTGATACGGCGAAGGCGTGTGATGGCCCGCTTCTTGTCCTCTGGTGAATGTGGCATCGCGCTTTCCTGAAAGATCACCACTACATACTATACAGGGGGGGAGTTTCAAGCCGCTTGTGAATTAAGGGTCGCGGCTCGTCGACGGCCTCTGCCGATTCATAGCTGCAACGGCCCGCTTTCCCCCTCCAAACATCAGGAGCTGATCTATGGTTCCCTGCCCCCTTGATACTGGTGGGGAGTATGGTATTAAAGTGCGCAAGGCTGTTCCACCTTTCGCCGAGCACGCGCCGCAGCACCACAACGCTGGTCGCAGTTGAGGAGGCCGAAAGTCAGGGAGAAAATCTGGTGCTTGCGAATCTCGATCCGGTAATCCTGGCGCGCGCGCAATTCGCGTTCACGGTCTCCTTCCACTTCATTTTTCCGGCCTTCTCCATCGGCACGGCAAGCTACCTGATGGTGCTTGAAGGGTTGTGGCTGAAAACGGGGAGCGGCGTTTACGCCAACCTCTACCGCTATTGGCTCAAGATCTTCGCCGTAGCCTTCGGCATGGGCGTGGTCTCGGGCGTGGTCATGTCCTATCAGTTTGGGACGAACTGGTCGGTCTTCTCGGCCAAAGCCGGCCCCGTCATCGGCCCGTTGATGGCCTATGAGGTTCTCACCGCGTTCTTCCTTGAGGCGGGCTTCCTCGGTGTCATGCTGTTCGGAATCAACAAGGTGGGCAAAGGGCCGCACTTTTTCGCGACCTGCATGGTCGCCGTCGGGACGCTCATCTCGGCGACCTGGATCATTTCCGTGAATAGCTGGATGCAGACGCCGGCAGGCTATGCGATCAATGCCAAGGGCCAGTTCGTGCCCGCAGGTTCGTGGCTTCCGATCATCTTCAACGCGAGCTTTCCATACCGCCTCGTTCACACGGTCATCGGGGCCTATCTGACGACGGCGATGGTCGTCGGTGCGGTCGGGGGATGGCACCTTCTGCGCGACCGCGCGAATCCCGGCGCGCGCAAGATGTTCTCGATGGCGATGTGGATGGCGGCGCTCGTCGCTCCGATCCAGATTCTCGCGGGCGATCAGCACGGCCTCAACACGCTGGAGCATCAGCCGGCGAAGGTTCTCGCGATGGAAGGTCATTATGAGGCCAGCCCCGACGGCGCTTCGCTCATCCTTTTCGGCCTCCCGAGCAACAAGGATGCGGTGGTCCACGGCAAGGTCGAAATCCCCTATCTGGGATCGCTTATCCTCAAGCACGATCCCAAAGCGCCCCTCCCCGGCCTCAACGACTTCCCGCGCGATCGCTGGCCGCCCACGCCGATCGTCTTCTGGTCGTTTCGGATCATGGTGGCGATGGGCCTCGCCATGCTGGGGCTGGGACTTTGGAGCCTGCTCGCCCGCTGGCGCGGCAAGCTCTATGACTGGCACTGGCTTCACCGCGCCGCTGTCGCGCTTGGTCCGTCAGGTTTCGTCGCGGTCATAGCAGGATGGGTCACGACGGAGGTTGGGCGACAGCCCTTCACCGTTTACGGCCTGCTGCGAACCGCAGAGTCCCATTCCCCCTTGGCCGCACCCGCCGTCGCGGCGTCCCTCGTCGCTTTCATCCTCGTCTATTTCGGCGCCTTCGGGGCCGGCACCTATTATCTGCTCCGGATGATGGCAAAGCCGCCCGCAGCCGGTGAGCCGGAACCGTCCAAGGTGCCGCAACGCGCGGCGGGCATTACGCCGGCGAGCGGCGTCGTGGCATCGACCGGACGGGAGGCATGAACATGGAGCACCTCGATCTCACCATAATCTGGGCCGGTATCATCGGTTTTGCTGTCTTCGCCTATGTCGTGATGGACGGGTTCGATCTGGGGATCGGCATCCTCTTCCCGAGCCTTTCGGTCGGAGGGGAGCGCGATCAGGCGATGAACTCGATCGCGCCGGTCTGGGATGGCAACGAAACATGGCTGGTGCTGGGCGGAGGCGGTCTCTTCGCGGCCTTTCCCCTTGCCTACGCCATCATCCTTCCCGCGACCTACCCGCTCATCATCGCGATGTTGCTCGGTCTCGTGTTCCGCGGGGTGGCATTCGAGTTTCGTTGGCGAGATCCACGCCATCGTCCCTTCTGGGATGTCGCCTTCAGCTTTGGGTCCGTTCTCGCGGCGTTCTCGCAGGGGATCACGCTGGGCGCGATCCTGCAAGGCGTGCGGGTCGAGGCCGATGCCTATGCCGGGGGATGGCTGGATTGGCTGAGCGCGTTCAGCCTCTTGACCGGCGCGGCAGTCGTAATCGGATATGCGCTTCTCGGCGCGGCCTGGCTGGTCTGGAAAACCGAAGGGCCGGGCCAGGAACGCGCCCGTCGACTGGCATTTTGGCTCGGCGGTGCGACGCTACTCGCGCTTTTCGCCGTCAGTGCGGCGACGCCGTTCCTGACCTATGACTATTGGCGACGCTGGTTTGCGATGCCCGGCGTGCTTCTCACCGCGCAGGTTCCTCTGCTGGTGGCAATCTGCGCTGCAACCTTCTTCTGGAGTCTGAAGCGCGGCGCGGAGCGTCTGCCCTTCATTATGGCGCTTGGCCTGTTCTTTCTCGGTTTCGTTGGGCTGGGGATCAGCATCTATCCCTATGTCGTTCCCCGCGCCGTCACGATCTGGGATGCAGCCGCTCCCCCGCAAAGCCAGCTCTTCATGCTGGCGGGTGCGGCCATCATCATTCCGATCATTCTCGGCTATACCGCGTGGGCCTATTGGGTGTTCCGCGGTAAGGTCGGCGCCCACGGCTATCACTGATGGATGAGCAAAAACCGCTCGGTCGACGGCTCGCCTGGATGGTCTTAATCTGGGCGGCCAGCGTTTTGGCGCTGGGGGCTGTCGCGCAGGTCATTCGCCTCATCCTCAAACCCTGACGGCAGCTCGTTTCGACGAGCTGCCGAGGGAAATGCCGGCAAACAGGCGAAGGACATTCCACGGACCATGATCGTTCGATCGCAACCGAGCTTCCAAGATATCATTTTCACCGTGCATGGCTCGATCTTGCCGCGCATCGCGCGGAGGCTGGCGGCGATAGCGATCGTCAGTGTGATCGCCATCCTGGCCGCCCAAGCCCATCCCGGCATTTTCGCGCGTATCTCGACGATCCCTTTCACCCTGATCGGCATCGCGCTCTCGATCTTCATGAGCTTTCGCAACAATGCCTGCTATGCGCGATGGTGGGAGGGGCGGCAGCTATGGGGCGAGCTGATTATCTCGGCCCGTTCGTTCGCGCGCGAGACATCGCTTCTCCCTGACGAGGATCGGCGAGCGTTGCTCCACAGCATATGTGGCTTTGCCTGCGGCCTCACCGCACGCCTTCGCGGCGAGGACGAAATCGCCGCTATTGCGCCGTGGGTCGAAATCGGCCCGGCGACAAAGAGCCCGAACGTCACCAACCTCGTGCTCGATCGTATGGGGCGTAGGCTGCTCCACCTGAAGCAGACTGGCGTCATTACGCCGATTCACTATGCCGTCGTGGCAGAAGACATGCGATCCTTCGGCAAGGTTCAGGGCGCTTGCGAGCGGATATCCACGACGCCCGTGCCGTTCGCATATTCTCTGCTGCTTCATCGCACCGCAATTATCTTTTGCGTGATGCTTCCCTTCGCGCTCGCAGGATCACTCGACTGGTGGACGCTCCTGCCGGTGCTCCTTACCGCCTATACCTTTTTCGGCCTCGACGCGCTGGGACACGAGCTGGAAGACCCGTTCGGCGTCGAGCCCAACTGTCTGCCGCTTTATGCGATGAAGCGGACAATCGAGCGGGATATGTTGTCGCTGCTTGGCGAAGAAGATCTACCCGCTCCACTGGAACCCCATAAATCCGTCCTGAGCTAAATTTGCGCACTCCTTGATACTGGCAGGGAGTACCCTATATTCGGGTGCTGTGCTGGATAGTCGCGTGCTTGGCCCATGCGCCCCCGACTATCTGACCCCCAAGGTCAAAATCGAGGAGCTTGCGGCGATGGCAAATGGATGGGCACCCGATAGTGCGGTGCAGGACCAGATTGATGCAACGATCATGGACGCGGTTTTCGCCGCCCGATCGCGTCTGCCTTCCGGCGAGGGTAGCACCGACTGCGAGGTGTGCGGCGACGAAATCCCCGCGAAACGCCGCACGGCCATACCCGGCGTAAGAACCTGTGTCGCCTGTCAAAGCGAACGCGATAAGCGCCCCACCTTCACCGGCATCAATCGCCGGGGCAGCAAGGACAGCCAGTTGCGCTGATGACGAATGGAGGGCGGCCAAGGCCAAGAATCCGGTGTATTGTACGACGGAGCTGAAGGCCGCCCAATAGCGAGGCCGAACCTCAGTCGCAGCAGCCGCGCTTGAAATGCCGGATCAGGAACCAAACGGCGCCGGCCAGGATGGCGACGATGACGATGCCCTGAACCATGTGCCGCCCTCCGTTCGCGCAGCTTCATCGATCTTCTAGCAGGCTTCGCCATCTCGGTCATGGGCAAGCCGATCGGGCGGTGTTCAACGGCTGAACACGGTGTATCGAAATCTGCACCACGGGCGCGCTGATCGCTTTTGTGAATCACCGCCCCCGCACTGATTCAGGAATGTCGCCGGACTTCGCGGGCCTGATTTTGTAGGCTTTGCGCCATGAATGGCGCAGCTCTCCCGCTTTGTGATCCGATCGAGCTGGTGGCGCTTGACCCGGCCCGCAACGTCCGGCGCGGCTACAGCATCACCGCGAGCCTCGACCTGTTCGGCATGATCTTGGTGGAAACCCGCTGGGGCCGGATCGGCGCGCGCGGTCAGGCCCGTTCCCACGCCTTCGCCGATCGCGAGGCGGCCGAGCGCCATATCGCCGCGACCTTGCGCCGGCGCAACTCGGCCGAGAACCGGATCGGCGTCGCCTATCGGCCGCTATAGGGCGGACCCGGCCCCGCTCGCGTGATTTCCGCGCAGCCGCGCCCCATAGAGGGTATTCGGGCCGAGATGGATGCCGAGCGCATCGAGCAGGCCTGCGCAGCGGGCGACGGCCGCGATCAGCAGCGGATCGGCCGGGATGGCGCGGCCGTGGCTGGTGATACGCTGTTCCTGCGCGAGCCACGTCAGCAGCAGCATTTCGCCCTCGCCGACGAGGCGGGAACCGGGCGGCAGCACGGTGATGCCGTGGCGGGCCGCCACGCGGCGCAGCTCGGCGAAGAACAGCGCTTGCGACTTCGCGGCCTGGCGCGACGGCTCCGAGGCGCGGGCATCTTCATCGGCATGGAAATGCTGTTCGTCGCCGCGCAGCATGGCGAGGGCGCGGCGTTCGAGCGCGGGGCGGCGACGCAGCGCGATCGGGGAGAAGGGCGCGCTCAACGTAATAGGAACTCCACAGGCACTACCAGCTCGATTTCGTCGGGCCGTTCGGGCGGAATCTTGGGGAGCGGATCAGCGCGGCGCAGCGTGTCGAGCGCGGCCTGATCGAGCGCCGGGAAGCCGGAACTCCGCACCAGCGACGAGGATAGCACATGGCCGTCGCGGTTCATCCGGAACCGGATATAGGCGACGCCTTGCTGGCGGGCGCTCTTCGCCGCGCCGGGATAGCGCTGGTATTTCTGCAAGCGGGCGAGAACGCGGCCCTCCCACGTATCGGGCGCGTTGCTCGATACCTGCGGCGCGGGGGGCGCCGGCGCCGTCTTGGGCGCGGCGGTTTCCGGTTGCGGGGGCGTCGGATCGACGGGCTTCACCGCTGGCGCGGGTGGGGGCGGCGCGATCGTCGGGACCGGGATGATCGGACGCTCGACCGGCACGACCTTTTGCGGCGTGGGCTGGCGCTGGTGCTTCTCGACCGGCTTGGGCGCCTCTTTCGGTTTGGGCGGCGTCTCGGGCGGCGAGGCGAGCGGAAGCAGGCTCACCACCAGCGGCGCCGAGGGCGGCGGCGGGTTGAAATGATGCTCGAACGTCAGGAGCAGGCCGGCGAAGGCCACGGCAAAGACCAGGCATGTGCCGAGAAAGCCGAATATCTTGTGTTCGGGCGGCGGGGCATAGGGATGCCGCTCGACCGGGAGCGGCAGCACGATCGGCAGCGTTTCGGCATCGTCGCGCGCCTGGCGCGCGTCGTCGCCGTCAGGGCGCATGGTGGCGAGCATGTTGCGGCCTCCCTGTCGGTCGCAGGACGTGGCGCGCGATCACCAGCAGCGGGATCGCCAGCGCCGCCCACGACAGGCACCACCAGATGCCGCCTTCGCCGAACAGCGCCGAGAGCAAGCCGAACAGGGTCAGCGCCGCGAGGGCGATCGGCCACGACCATTGACGGCGAAAGGTGGAGCGATGCCGTTTCATCACTCGGCCGCCTCTAGCCCGGCTTATTCATCGGGTTCGGTCAGAAGGGTTGGCGGGAGTGGTTTAAGCGATTGCTTTGATGTAGGAAAATGGGTGTCTAGGCCATTCCTGCAGCGAGGCAATTTATGCCACGGACCACACCCGCCGGGAGCGATGATAGCGCGCCGGGATTTTCGTTTCCAGCGATCGGGCGCAAGAAGATCACAGCCGCGTTCGACGGAGGTCGGCTCACCTCGGATGGCGGTGTTCTGCTGCTGGCACAGGCCGAGCGCGCGATGGGGCTTTGCCGGCGGCTTGCGGCTTGCATTGCCGATCCGCGCGATCCTGCGCGGGTGATCCATCGCCTTGATGACATACTGCGTGCCCGCGTGTTCGCGATCGCGTGCGGCTACGAGGACGCCGATGATCTCGACGCTCTGCGTGACGATCCGGGCTTCCGCCTGGCGCTGGGCAAGCTGCCGGGATCGGGCGCGGGGCTGGCCAGCCAACCAACGATGAGCCGGTGGGAAAATGCGCCGACCACACGCGAGTTGGCCAGGATGATGTCCGCGATGATCGACATCTACTGCGCCAGTTACGATTGCAAGCGCCTACAGATACAGGCGGTTGTAGAGGTGATGAACACTTCGACCGTACCTTTCGCGCTCGCGGTCGATGACGTCCCGATCATCCTGATGGACATGACGCTGATCCTGGAGGACGCCGGCTTTCGCTGTCATGAGGCGATGGACGGCGATACCGCGATCGTGCTGCTGGAGGAGCAGGCCGACAACACCATCCTGCTGTTCTCCGATGTCGAGATGCCGGGATCGATCAACGGCTTTGCGCTGGCGCGTCATGTCGCACAGCACTGGCCCTGGATCGAGATCGTGATCGCCAGCGGCAATATCCGTCCCAATCCGGGTGACATGCCCGAGAAGGCGACGTTCATCCCGAAGCCCTTCTCGGCTGCGATCGTCCACGAGCACCTCCGCAGGACGCTGCCTGACGGCAAGAAGCCCGCGCCGCTGAAGAATGCGGTGACGACGCCGGTTCAGCCGGGAGCCTGAGCCACCCCTGCCGAGGCGAGCAACTGCGCGTCGGTCGCGTCGCGGTTGTCGATCCACCATTTGGCGTCCGCGATGCCGAGCAGCGCCGCGCCGGTTTCGACGCTATCGAGAGGTTGATCCTTGCGCAGCAAGGCGATCCGTTTCGCGCGAATGGTCGTTGCCCAGCTGACCTGTCGTTCCGAGCCGTTGAGCGGCGCCAGCGACAGATGGGCAACGGCTTGTTGCGAGGCCGCGGCGTCGCGCTCGTTCTCTTCCTGGCGCTGCTTGCGGTAGCACGCGCCGCAGACCGTCGTGCGCAGCCAGGTGGCCTTGCGCTCCTGCTGCGACGCGAACCCGGCAATGAAATGGGTTTGCTCATGGCCGCAGGTGTGGGTGATGCGATGGTCCATGACGTTCAGCCTGTCATATGGGCCGGATTTGTTCCAGCGGGATTGAGTCGAGCCGTTCGGTTCCGGCGACCGATGCTCGCGGCATGAAGATGGCGATCACGACCCGAGTGGGCTGCTCATCACCAGCACGGTCGCGCGCGCGATCGGCGCCGGCGCTACGCCGGCTCTGAAGGGGGCGACCGCCCCCCACCGCAGCGACTTGGCGACGGGGCGATAGCTGACCGGATGGATGCCATCCCGGCTCGGTTGCGCCCGCAGCGGGATGACGGTGTCGCCGAAACGTGCCGCGATCGACGTGACAATGGATGACGCGCGCAGGTCGTAGGGGGCAAGCCAGGCCACCTTGACGGCGGTGGTTCGCCGCCTGAGCGCAAGAAGGTTGGTTGGGAGCGCCGGACTGGCGGCATCGTTCGACCCGAGTGCGATGAGGGCGACGGTGGCGGCCGAAGCGCCCCTCACCCGCCGCTCGATCTCGGCCGAACCGGCACCCACGCGCGCATGAACCTCGCAGCGTATGCCCTGTGCTGCCAATGCCTGCGCCGTGCCGACCGCGGTGCTGTCGCCCAGGATCAGGCAGAAGGGAATCATGGCCGACCAGCCTGATGGGCAAGCGGTTTTCGTGGAGTGGTCATGTCGCCGTAGGCAAGTAGCCCGAAGATGGCGACAGCACAGCCGGCGATGCCGAACGCTGCGCGTGCCAGCCCGATCAGCCGCGCCTTGCGACCCTTGCGAAGGTGGTTCCACCCTCGATCGAGCGAGGTACGCCAGGACAGCCAGCCATCGCCGATATCGCTCGCGCCGAACATCGCGATGGGGATCGCGACGGCCAGCATGATATGCCGGATGTCGGCGCGGGCGATCACGATGGCGAGAAAGGTCGCGACCAGAATGAACAGCGCGATGGCGTTGATGACGCTGTAGAGCGGGCGCAGCCGAAAGATCCGACGCGAGGGCGCAGCGAGGTAGCGCACGATCGGACGGCGGCAGGTGTCGCAGACCAGCATGTGCTGCCCCAGCGGCCAGCGGCGCATCGCCTCATGGCAATACGGGCATTCGGGCCGGGGCAGGCTGATCATATTCATGCGACGTGGCCGACCCTGATCGCATCGGGAAGTGCAGCCCGGATCACGTCGGCGACGTCGGGCACGCAGATCCAGTTGGAGAATCTCGGGTTCCAGATCGCCTTGCCCTTGCACAACGCGGAAAGAACCTCCCTGCCGATCTCATCGTCGCGCGCGGCCCTGAATGCGATGCGGCCATCTGGCAGTGTCCGCTCGACGATCCCGGCGCATACCTCGATAGGTGCGCCCGCCTTGACGGGAACCGCCTTGGCAGGGGGCGATACCTCCAAAACGGTGCATTCAACCGCTACCGATGTGGAGGGACTTTGCGCCGGATGAACAGTGACAGGCTCTGCCTCGACGTACGGCGGCAATTCCGGCACAGACGCGGCCTGGACGATGGGCATGTTGATCGGCCCAGACGGGTCGCCGGTATGAGACGTATCGGCGGCGTCCGTGCTGTCAGGAACGATGCCGAGGCGGGTATAGATATCGCCCTCCTGGACATGGTCGGCGATGAGCTGGTCGGCGATCTCGACCATCTGCGCGGCGGTGACGCCGGTCGAAAACATTCGTCCCAGGGGCGATGACCCGCCGAACGGCACCCAGGCTTTGTAAAGGTTGTCGCATTTGTAGATCGGCTCGTCGCTGCCGATTTTGGAACGGTCGATCATCGCGGTGGGCGGAACGGACACGAATACGCCGACCTCCGCGAACGCCCTGTCATGCCCTTTTCGCTTCAGCCACGCCTGCAGCACCTTGCGTTGTCGTTTGGCCTGTTCGACCGGATTGGGGATGTTCTGCGGCTGACGTTGCGAGCGATACCAGACCATCCATTCGCCATGCTCGTTCTTCGAGATCCGGCCAGAGTAGTTCTTGGATTCGAAGATCGAGGCGGTGCGCGACGCCCGCGACAGCAGGATATGATCGAACTGCGCGAACCCGCCCTGCCCGTCCGGCAGGCGCAGATCGTGGATAAGCAGGTTGCGGTCGTTGTCAGGCCCGAATTGGTGATCGAGCATATAGGCGGTCTCGCGCTCGCCCCGCATCCCCTGGCGATGGTTCCGCACCGTCGATCGCACGCGCTCGGGGAGAGCCGCGAACTCGTCGGACGCCATCACTTCGTCGGCAAATGCGATCTCGGCCGCGCGGGTCGATTTCTTGCGGATCATCGTTTCGGCGTTCCCGGATTTGGCTGCGGCAGCGGTTGAACCGCCTGCGCCGGTAGCGGCGCGGAGGCGGGAGGCACCATTGCGGGCGGCTTGGCCGGCACCAGCCTCGCCTCGAGCCGTGGCCGTGCATCCTCGATCAGCTTGCGGAACGCATCGAGCGTCGCCAGCGTGGTGATCTTGCCGATGTCGGTCGAGGCGTAGCTTCCACCGAGCGCACCCACGCCAAGGCCGAGCAACAGCCCACCGCCCACGACGCCGATATCCTTCTTGCGCGCCGACCCGCTGGCGACCGCTTCCTGGATGCCGGTGTTCACGTCGACCAGCGTCATCAGCACCTGGCTTTCGAGTGTCTTCGACTTGAGCCCGACCGCCCCGCCGAACACACCGCCGACCCCGCCCCCGCTCTCACGCGACTTGGCGTCGGAATAGACCACCTTCACCTCGATCAGATAATCCGCCTTGGTGACAGGCCGGGTTGTGGCAGTCCCGCCATTGATCGCGCGTTCGCGTTCGAGCGCGCTGAACGCCTCGCCGCGATCGGCGACGCGGAAGCAATTGGATCGCGCGATCATCAGCTTGACCAGTGGCAGCGCGTCGACGCGCGCGGTCGAACCGCCGTTCTGCATCTCCGCCATGCGCATGAGCGCCTGCAGTTGCGGCGACAGGCCATCGGCCGGGTTGGCGGCCTTCTCCTCAACCAGCGCGGCAACGCCGAGCGGCACCTGGCATTGCGGCACGGCGGTCGTCTCGTCGACGCCGGTGCCGCCCTGCCCCAGCTTCTGGGCGTGGGCCATTGAAGGTGTGACGGCCGCGAGCGCGGCCGTCACGACGAGCATGCGGGTGCGATCAAGCACCGGCGCCCGCCTTCTTCGCATGCGCTGCGGGATCGCAGATCCCGGCACGCTCCTCGTCCGCCGCAACTTTCTTCGCGGCTTCGTCACAGTCCTTGCAGTCGGGACAGTCCGCGCAGTCCTTGCATTTGCCGTTGTGAAGCGCGTGCGCGCGATAGCGCGCCTTCTTCGCCTCGACCTCGCGCGCGGCATCGGTGCCGGCATGACTTCCGGCGAAGCTCGCCATCGCGAGCAGGACCGGCGCCGACGACTGCGCGCTGGCGGCCGACGGCAAGGCCACGGAGAGGGCGGCAAGCCCCAGCGCGGCGATCATCTTCAGTTTCATCGTGTGTACTCCTTCCCTGGCCGTTTTCAGAAGAAACCGTTGCGTCGGCCGTCGCGACGGTCATCGTGGCGGGCGCTGCTGTCGCCCAGCGCCGAGCGCCGGACCTCCAGCTCAACCCCGTCCCCCTTGCGGCGAATGCGGACATCCTGCGGGGCGATGTTGTTGCGCTTCGCCCAGCGGTCTGCGTCGGCATCCGAGCCGAACTCGCCCATTTCCTCGAAATCCCAGTTGCTCATGTCTCCTGTCCCGGTTGATCGCCGTGCCGGCGCGCGGGGGCCGGTCCTGGCGGTGCGATGCGAAATCCCCGCGCGTGGATGAAGGACAGTGTCACTGGATCGAGGCCGGTTTGGCGGCGATGCGCCGGACCACGAGATTGCTGTCGGCCCCCAGACGAAGATCGAGCGTGTGCCCGACCCGTCGCGTGAACAGCATCACGCCGGCAACCTCGTCGTGCAGCGTGCCCTTGCCGAAGAAGGTCCGAGAATCTGCCCATTCGCGGCCGTGGATGAAGCGGACGCGATATTGGCCGAGCGGGGCTGGCACGGTGACACGCTCGAAGGCGCGGACATAGACCGACAGCCGGTTCTTCGCCGTCGCCGGATCGAGCAGCTGGACGATGCTATTGTCTGCCGCACCCTGAATGGTCAGGTGGCTTCTGACGGTTCGCAGGTCGACGCTGGAGGAGACGGCGACCGTTCCCGATTCCGGAAAACCGGTGTTCGTCCCCACGATTGACGCGAACAGGCTGGAGGTTGCGCGCTTGATCTGGCCCTGCCCGGCCCAGGCCGCAAGGACCAGTGCGATGGCAACACCGACGCCCAGCGCCTGCCAGTAAGGGGCCGGCGTGAAGCGCGGGCGGGGCCGCCATCGACCGCGCTGATAATCGTGGCCCCTGTTCCTGGCTTCGAACCACGACCCTTTCGATCCGCCAGATATCCAGCTCGCGCTCCCCAGCGGCACCGATTTCCTGAACCCGAAGCGGTTCAGCTCGACCCGTGCCTTGCGATCGTTCCATTGCGTCGCACCGGGATCGAGCCCCTGCCGCTTGCGGTAGCGATCGCGCATATAGTCGCGATCATCGATGCCCATCGACCACCTCCATCGACTGCGAGGGGAGAGCCAGGGGAAACACGTCCATTCTGGACAGCATCGCGTGATCGCGCAGCGAGGCCTCGACGGCGACAACCTCGCTCGAAGTCAGTCCAGGTTCGCGTCGTACGAACAGGATGGTCGACGCCGATCCTGCCAGCCAGCGCGCGATGGAGATCCTGGGCATCAGCCGGTCGTGGTCGGCGAAAGCGTGGGTCGCTCGTCGCACGCCGGCCAGCACGGTCATTCCCCAACGCAGGGCGTGACCGTTTCCAGAATCGTGTCCCGCCGCCTCTGCGACGGCTTCCGGCGGGAGATCCCGTATCAGATCGCGGACGGCCGAAAGGGTCGCACCAGGTTCATCGCCGGCATGCTGGATCGCGCGGAGCAGCACATAGCGCGAAGCGCAGGTGTAGCCCGAGCAAACGTCAGGATCGTCGGGAAGGAACGCTTCGATCGCGGACGAGCGTGCATAGTCGCTCGGATGGTCTGCGAAGAAGTCCCAGTTGCCGCGCGCGGGGTCGATCAGCTGGTCGCGGACCTGGTCGGCGAGTTCGGCGATCGCGTCGCCATCGCCGAATACCGCGAGCCGGCCCCCGTCACCGGCGCGGACCGCTTCAAGCGCCGCTTCCGTCAGATCCGCGGTTTCGGCGATCGTGAGGGTCGCGTGCGTCGGCTCGGGTTGGCGCCGGAAGCGAAAAGGGAAACTACCGTCCACCGGGCGTACCTTGGGTTGCGGGCGGAACGAAAATTCCACCATCGGTGTGAAGCGACGCGCTGACGATTCCGCATCCGACCGCCCAGGCGAAGGTGAAAGCCGCCACCGCGGCCGCCAGGAGTCCCGCCTGACGCAACCGGCGCGTCAGCGGGACGATCATGCGTGGTGCGGTTGACCGTGGCTCCACGGGCTTCCTGCGGGCCTGATGGCCATACTCGGCCGTTCCCTCGATCGCGTCGCAGGGCGGCGTGTCGAGCCGCGAGGTCCGACCGATGCGGGGAGGCCCGTGCATATAGTCGCGGTCGGCGAGGCTCATCGTGCTGGCTCGGACCGGACCCGGAGGGCACGCAGCGCGCGGGTGAGCGGCAGGAGTAAGACGTAGGTCAGGCCGAAAATCGCGGCCATCGCAAGCGTTTCGCCGCCCCAGTCGAGCGCATCGTCGCGCCGCGCGAGCTGGCTGCATTGCGTGAGCGTATGAGTGTCGAGGTCGCAGGCGTGCCAGTGCTTGGTGGCGATCACCTGGTCCCAGGTCGGTGGTGATGTGGTCATGCTCATAGCTCCAGTCCGATGTCCTTTTCGGGGTAGGGAAGTTCAGGCCCTTTGGGCTCGACCGGGACGCTGAACCGGGAGAGGTCGAGCGAGGGATCGGTACGGATGTCGATCTTGCCGCCGGTCGAGGGGCGGGCTGTATCTGCGCTCGGCTCGCCTCCGACTTTCTCCGGTCCGCGATCGAGGTCGGGCGGCAGCGAAGGGTTGAACGTCTCGCCCGCGCCGGCTTTCGTGGCTGCGCCGGCAGCGCCGCGATCGGGGTCGATCGACAGCGCGCCGGTGGTCTCGAGCGCCGAGGTCTTGTTGCCCTCGTTGCGCTCGATCGCGGCGGTCAGCTTCTCGCGGTCGTCGGTGAACAGCTGGATGTCGTCGCGGACGCGCGTGACGGTGACGTTGAACAGCCGCTGGTTGGAGAGGTTCGATTCCCTGTGGCTCATCACCGCGATCGCGGTGTCGGTGGTGATGCCCTGCGCCGCGTGCATGTTGAGCGCGTAGGCGAGGCTGATCCGCTCCATCATCGGATCGCCCGCCTTCAGCTCGTGGAGGGTGCCGTCGCTCGCCTCCACCTTGATCCCCGACGGGTCGGCCGAGACGACGCGGGCGATATCGTTGTTGTTGAGGCCGCGGTCCTTGTCGTTCTGGGTCCAGCGGATCTTGTCGCCCTCATGCAGCTTGATCTGCTCGCGCTGGGCGAGCTGCATCGCGTCGGTCTTGTCGACCGGCGATATCTTCTGCGGATCGAAGGTCCGTACCCGGTTGCCGATCTGGACCTGAACGCGCCCCTTCGCGTCGACGCCGAGCACGTCATAGGTGCCGGGGCTGAGGCCGAGCTCGCGCATGGCATGGCGCAGGTCGATCACCTGGCCGGGCTTATAGGTATGCGCGTAGCGGAGTTCCTCGCGCGTGACGTTGACCTTGTCGAGGACCGGGGTGACGACGCCGTCCCCTTTCAACGTGCCCTCCGCGGCGAGGCCGTCCTGGATGCGCACGTTGAGCTCTGCGCGCGCGACGCGGCCCGACGAGAACATCGCGGTGGTCTCGCGCTGTTCGGGGGTTAGGCCCAGCCAGTGTTCGGCCGCGGCCTTCACATGCTCGGGGTTGGCGGTGACCTTGTCGCCGAGCATCGCCATCGCCTCGCGCACCTCGCCGCGGTTGGTCAGCGCGGCGACGGTGCGCAGCTGCTCGGTGCGCTGGCGCAGATTCTCGTCCATCCGCGCCAGCGTGATCCCGCCGGCCTGCGCGAGCGCGAACGCCTTGCCGGCGTCGACCGCGGTGATCTGCTGGCGATCGCCGATCATCAGGAAGCGATCGACGCCGAGCGCATTGGCGATGCCGACCAGGTGCTTCATCTGCTCCGAGCCGACCATCGAGGCTTCGTCGAGGATGAGCGTGGTGCCGGCGAGCGCGTCTCGCGCGCCGTCATAGCCCGCGCCCTTCCCAGCGAGCGCGTGGCGGGCATAGCTGTGGACGAACGAGGACACGGTGCGGCTCTCGATGCCGGCTTCGGCGCCGAGACGATCGGCGGTCGCCTTCATGAGCGCGAGACCGACCACCTTGCCGCCTTCCTGCTCGACATTGCGCGCGACGCTCGCCAGCATGGTCGACTTGCCGGCGCCCGAGACGCCCTGGACCGCGACGATGCGATCGGCGGAAGTGAGCGCCATCGTCGCGGCCGCCATCTGCCCTGCATTGAGTTCCTTGTCGCCCGATGCGGCGTTGATCCGCTCGATAACGGTGTCGGCGGAGACGATCACCCGCCCCTCCCCCTTGCCGCGCTCGATCTCTGCAAGGATGCCGCGCTCCGTCGCGAGCGCCTCGGGCGTCGTGACATGGGTGACGACGCTGTCGATCCGGTCATCCTTGCCCGGAATCAGCTTCTCGTTGCGGATGAGCTCGGAGACGCGCGCGTCGACATGCGCGGCGGTGACACCCTTCAGCCCGAGGTCGAGCGCGGTCCTGGTGATGTCCGGCACCGCGAACGCGGCTTCGCGTTGGGCATGGATGCGGATCGCGGAGGCGACGGCGTGCTGGGCGCGCAGATCCACCGGCGCGATGCGCAGCCGGTCGAGGCCGCTGGCGACGAGCGGATCGGCGGGTCGGAATAACTCGCCCAGGCTTTCGCGGAGATTGGCCAGGACGTCACCGAGGCGCTCCATCGGTCGTGGCTGGGCATCGAGGCCGCTGGCGCCAGCACGCTCGCGCGCGGCATCGACCAGTGCCTTGCCGTCGAATCCGAGCGCGGCCGCCCGGTCACGCCATTCCTGGCGCAGGGCATCGCGATCCTCGACGTTCAGCTTGGCGTCGCGGGTATTGTTGGTCACCTTGCGCAACGCCTCGGCGGAGGTGACACCGAGCTCGCCGGCTTTCGCCAGGATATCGGCGCGCCGCTGGCTGAAGGTGTCGATCACCTCCTTAGGCACGCCGGCGATCTCGAACTGGCCGTGCTTGCCGGTGACGCTTGTTTCGTAGCCGATCTTTGCCAGCTCGGCGCGAAACTGGGCGTGATAGGCCGCGCCGATCGTGGTGTTGTTCTTCCAGAGCTGCTGGTTGTGGAGCGCCTGCCATGCCCCGTTCGCCATCTTGGTCATGTTGGCGATAAGGACGTGGATGTGGCCCTGCGGATCGAGAGCGCGGCTCGTGTCGTGCTGGAACAGCGCATAGACGAGGTTGCCGGTTCGCACCGCATCCCCTGACCTGGACTGATCGTAGGTGCGGCCTTCGGCGAAGGTCTTCTCGACCCATCCCATCGTCGCCTTTACGGCGTTCATATGCGCGGTGAGGACACGGGTGTCGCAAGCGACATAGGCCATTACGCTGGCGGACTTCGGCATCGAGAAGGTCAGGTCGACACCGAGCCTGCGACCCTCGACCTGCCCGACCTTTTCGCCATCGGGCATCTCGCCGTTGAGGATCTTCTCGAAGTCTTCCTTGGTCACCTCGCCCTTGAGGCCAAGGTCGGCCGCGCCCACCCCGCCCCAGGCGGTCGCCTCGGACGAATGCTCGGCGGTGTAGTAATCGTCCTTGGCGAAATACTGCGCCGCGCCGGAGGCGGACTTGACGGAAGCGACCGACAGCATCGGCTACATCCCCATGTCCATGTCGTCATCGATCTCCGGCGAATGATCCGGGCCGTGATGACGATGGTGGTGATCGGGGTCGCGCTGCGTCGCAAACCCATCGCGCAATTCGCGGGTCGCCTGGTCCTCGTGGCGATCGGCATCACCGCGATCGGACCGGCTTTCCGGGGCATGGCGTGACGCCTCGCCGCGCGTCGGATCCACCCCGCTCTGCGGACCCGCACGGTTCTCGATCAGGGACATGCCCATGCCGCCGAGTTGGGCATCCAGACTGGATGAACCTCCCGTCACAGGCTTGGAAGGTTCGCCCCCGACCCTCGTTGCGGCATCCGACGCGCGGACGGCATCGACGCCGGTCGGGCTGCTGGCGACGCCCTTGCCGGTTATCTGATCGATCACCACCGGCAGCGACCCGGTGACCTCCATCGCCGCAGCCGCCTTTTCAGCCTCGCTACGCGGCTTCTCGGGCTGCGAGGCGGTCAGGTCCGGCTCTTGCCTTTCCTTCGCCTCCACGCCCCCCACAGGCCGTGTGGGGGTATGCTCGCGGCCACCCTCACCCCCCTCATCCGCGCCATTGTTCCGGGTGTTCTGACGACGCCGGTCTTCCGGCGAGACGTATTCGGTAGGCTTGAAGTTCTTGCGGGGCACCGCCCCCGGCGCGACCTCGGCATAGGAGCGGTATTTGAGTTCGATCCGCGCAGCGGGAAATCCATCGGGAAACTTCACGAAGCCGTGGAGCGACGGCAGGTTGTTGATGTCGTCGGGGATGACCAGCGGCTCGATCGCCGTGCGAGGCGTGAGGGTCGAGGCGTCGCGGGTGTTGTTGTAGCCGTAGCTGTAGGCCTCATCCATCTGGCGGACCTCGCGGCTGCCGATGAACTCGGAGCACTTTTCGGCTGTGGTTCGATCGGCGGTGGCGAGGATCAGCTTGGTGCGCGCAAGTCCGGTGAGCGCGGTCGCGTTCTGCAAGCCATAGGTCGCGACCAGCTTGTCGAACGAGTGGATCCCAAGGACGAACGCACCGCCGAAGTTGCGGGCCGACTGGAGGCCATGCTCGATACCAGGAAGCGCGTGAAGCGCATGGACTTCGTCAAACAGATACCAGGTCCGCAGGTCACGGGTCTTGGGCAGGCGCATGAGGTTGTTGACGGCCAGATCGATCCACAGCGTGAACAGACCGCGGGTCATCTCGAGGTCGTTGTACGAGCCGGTGATGAACATGATCGAGCCGTCGCGATTGTCGGTCGCGATCCAGTCGCGGATCGAGAAGGCGGGCGGGCCGCCCGGGACAGGGTCCGGCATGAAGCGTAGCGCCTGTCCGTTGACGTTCAGAACCGAGCGGATCGATTCCGCCATGCGGGCGGCTTTCTCGGTCGTCAGCGGGGCGGCGATGGTGTCATCGAGCTTGGCGTTGATCGACTTCAGATCGGCCTGCATCAGGTGGTGCGCGATCGCGGCGTTGTTCGCCTCACCCATCTCTTGAAGCTTCAGGCACATCTCGATGAAGAGCATCCGCGCGGCGTTCTGCCAGAACGGTTCCTTGTCGTCGGGATGCGAGGGAATGAGGGCCGATGCGGCCGAAACGAAGTCGGCATAGTTGCGGCATTCGTCGAACAGCGTCCACGGCGCGCAACGCTCGTCCATAGGGTTGAGAATGACGTCGGTTTCTGGGTTGTAGAACGTCTCCACGAACACGCCGGTCAGGTCAAAGATGACCGCGCGATGACCGCGCGCGCGAAGCTGCGAGACGTGGCTGCGCAGCTGGGTCGTCTTGCCGGTGCCGGTGGTGCCGATGAGCATGGTATGGCTCTGTTCGAGCCGCCACGGATAGGGGATGCCGGCGATCGTGTATGGAACGTGGATGCCCCGGTCGATCCGATCGAGGATCGGAGCCTTGGCGACGAGTTCGGGGACGTACGGCGGATCGTGTTCGGCGCACTCGGTGCGGAACTTGCGTCGGTTGTGGCCGCTGACAGTTTTGACGAGCACGTCACGCTCGACCAACAGGGCGCCGCGGTTGTGGCGTTCCTGGAGCATGTCGCTGCCGCGCTTGTTTGCCCACATGATGAACCACATGATGATCGGTGCTGCGATGAAGGCCGACATGACGAGTGTCGTCAGGAAGATCTTGACCGTCTTCGCCCAGGCATGAACGACATGGGGTTCGTAGGGGACGTAGCCGATCGGAACCTTGGTCACGATGCCGTTTGGCAAGGTCAGGTTGATGAGGTGGAATTTGTCCCCGCCGACCCACGTCCAGATGGCGGAATAGAGCTTCATCAGGTCGAGCTGGAATTCATGCTCGGCGAGGCCCAGCCAGACGAAGATATTGAACAGGACGATGAACGTCCCCAGCCATATCCAGATGGGCACCTGGAGGCCCGCCCAGGTCATCTTGTACTGACTGGCGAGAAGCTGCGAACCGCGGGTGAAATTGCCCGAGTTGCGGGTGATCCGCCCCCGCGCGGAATGGTGCTTTACGGTCGCCGCCTGACCGTTGAACCGGATGTCGCCGCTACGCATGGAACGTCGCCAGGCGCTCCTTCGCGGCTTCGCGAAGCTGGGGTACGACGTCGCCGTGATCGCGTGTGATAATCACGTCGATCGCCGCCTGCATGTACTCGAGAACGAGGACCGCACGGGTGATGTTGAAAGTATGCTCGGCCTCAGCGAAACGGATACCGAACATAAGCGCAGTGCGCGCGGCCTCAGACCGGGAGCACGACCGTTTCGCGGCTACACGATCAAGTGCCGCAATCTCTTCAGACGAAAGTCTGAAAGCTATCGTCGAGTTAGACATTCACCACCCACTTGAAAGTGGCTGGTGGGGTTTTCGGAGAGTGGAAAATACTACAGCCTGGTCCCGAGGTATAGAGTGAAAACGCATTCACCCTGCAAACAGGGATTTTCGCGCGTTCTCAAGCGCTTAGGGGAGAACCACCAAGGCGTTTGCAGGGGCAAACATGTTTGCCCCTGCAAACACCGGCAATTACAGACACTTAACCTGCGGCGTGCCGCGTACGGTGTGCAAATCCTTAGGGACTGTCGCGGTGGTGGTGGCATCATGGCTGGATGTCCGATCATTGGACTGGGTTCCGGGAGAGTAAGCGCCGCAGGCAGGCGACCACCGGACTGGACCGAAGGGTATTGGGCGGAGCAATCCCGCCCGACGACGGACCTGGCCGAAGGTCAGTGTCCGTCGCCTCATGCTGGTCCGGTAAAGCCGGACCAGCGAGCGATTATGAGTGTCGCTATTGTGCCGGTGGAGCGGTGCTGGCATCGTGGGAAATGGAGGCCGATCCACGATCAGAAAAGGCAGGTCATATGGCACGGAGTATCGAGCAGGAACGGGCACAGCTTGAGGCGGACGAACAGCGGCTCAACGAACGCCGCAAGCAACTGGCCGATCGTGAGCGTTCGGAGCTGCTGAAGGAGGTGGAACGGTCGGGGTTGATGAAGGCCGATCCTGCCCAGTTCAGCGCGATCATTGGAGCGATCAAGAAACTCGGGATCGCCGAGACCGTGAAGCGCCTGACCGCGTAAGCGGGTCAGCGCGAAAGCGGGCTCAAGCCCATCATGCAAATAGAAGGGGAGCTGCCGTTAGGCGCTCCCCTTTTCAATGCTTGGGCCGAGTTGGCGAAGCTTCGGTCCATTCAGGCATAAGAATGGGGAGCATCGAGGCGAAGCCCGATGCTCCCCGACGCGATGGCGACTGGAGGGAGGCTATCCCCAGACCATGCGTATCCCTTCACTGGTGTCGGCCTGAGCAGCGAGGGTGTCGAAGCGTTCGAGGTAACGACCATCGAGGCGACCAAGGTCGCGGCGAACATAGGGCTGGCCGAGTGTTTCGCGTAGTTGCCCGATGGGCATGCTGCCGCAATTATCGTCCGAAAGTCGTAGCGCGTCGAGGACGTGGAAGGCGTTGCCGTTCGCGAGATTGATCTCCGCTGCGCCGTCCGGGGTGCTGGCGACGCGCATCGTGATCGTGCGGGTCGCGTCATCGTGCCAGAAGCGCACGTTGAGGCCACGGAACTGGGCTTCCTCGACCACGGCGATGACACCCACATCGTGATCGAAGATCGCGCAGATCGACGCGAGCGACCAGGGGCAGACGCGAGCTTCGAACGAGCACGACACGAGCGGGTCATCATCCTCGTCTTCGAGCAGCTGGCCACGTTCGCGGGCGAAGGCGCGGAACGCGGCAAGCTGGCGGGCGGTGATGACGGCGGGCGCGGCGTCGGCTTTGCGATCGACGCTGAGGAAGAAGGTGATCGACATGGTCTGTCTCCCATTGGAACCATCATCTCCGGTTCCCCTCCCCTTCCGATCCGTCAGGATCGGCATGGCCGATCACGGGGTCATGGGTCGGTCCGCAGGACCGGGTGCCCGAGCGATGCGTAGCTGGTGCTCGCAATGCGCAGGCATTGCGGCACCGCGAGCGAGCCGGGCTTCGGTCGGACTGCGCCGGTCGATGCGTAGCGAGCGCGACACGCGCAGGCGTGGCCGCGATGCGAGCGAGACGGGCGCGGTCGATAAGCGGGTGCGATCGGCACGAGCGAGGCGTAGCGAACCGGCGATCCGAAGGGATCGCCGTGAAGCGAGCGAGCCGTGCCGGTCAGCTCCTGCGCGATGGCATCGGCACGGTGCGATGCGCAGCGGCAGCGCAGGCGATGCGACGGCATCGCCGCGCCCGCCAGCGAGCCGTGCCGATGCGGCAAGCGACATGCCGGGTGAGACGCGCCGGTCGATGCGTAGCGAGCGCGACATGCGCAGGCGTGGCCGCGATGCGAGCGAGACGGCGTGGCCGATCAATGGGTGCGATCGGCACGGCGCGATGCGCAGCGGCAGTGCAGGCGATGCGACGGCATCGCCGCGCCCGCCAGCGAGCCGTGCTGATGCCGCAAGCGTGACGCCGGTTGAACCGCGCCGGTCGATGCGTAGCGAGCGTGACACGCGCAGGCGTGGCCGCGATGCGAGCGAGACGGCGCGGTCGATAAGCCAACGCGATCGGCACGGCGATGCGTAGCGAACCGGCGATCCGAAGGGATCGCCGTGAAGCAAGCGAGGCGTGCCGATTGGTGTTCAACGACGATCGCCAGTCGTATCGGCCGAGGCGTAGCGCGCTGGTCATCGCATTCAGCGATGACCGCAAAGCGAGCGAGGCGATGCGACGGGTGTCGGTATCGACCCCGGCACCGGCGAGGCGTAGCTGGCAGTGGCAATGCGACGGCATTGCCCTGCCGCGAGCGAGCCGTGCCGAGCGGGCAACGTGGCGTGATCGACCGATAGGTCAGTCCCACGCGGCGCGATGGGGCTCGATGCCCCGGAGCGCCGCCCAGGGCGACGTAAAAAAGGGGAAGGACTCCGGTTGCCCGGAGCCCTTCCGTGGGTGCGTCAGGCGCGGCGGCTGCGCTGGCTCGGCTGCACCGGTGCCTGTCCGTCCTTGCGGAAGACGTGGAGCGGTACGCCGGCGGTACGCAACTTGCGAGCGAAGTCGATCTGGACGCCCGATCCTTCGCAGACGATCGCTTCGACGGGACGCAGCGAGGCGATGCGGTCGTTGCGGAGGAACCCGCCCCGGTTGCCGTGGCGCTTGTCGAGGAACATGCGCACCAGCTTGACCTCGCGCGAGGCCGCCCACGACGCTGCGATGGCGTCGGCACCCTTGTTCATGGCGGTGGTCATCAGGACCATCGACGGGATGCGACGCTTGATCTGGTCGAGGCGTTCGAAGAGCTGCTCGTGGTCGTGCCATTCCATGCCGCCCGAGAAGGCGACAATCGGGCCGCTCGGGTTGTGCTCGTCCCGACGCTTTGCCGCGCGTGCCGCCAGATAGTCGGCACCGTCGATCATCGAGGCGGTCAGCTTGGACGACACCCTGCTGCCGCGGACGGTCGAGAAGGGCCGTCCGGTCTCGACGCGATACACGTTCCCGGCGTGGTCCCGCATGCAGCGCATCGCCTCGGCGCAATTCTCGAGGGTCTGGCAGAGCAGCTGGGTCTCTTCGAGCTCCACCGCGTAGATCTCCGAGGGGTCGTAGCTGCGCACCAGGTCGCCAAGTTTCTTGGCGGCGTCATCCTCACGGCCCTCGATGCGCTTGGCCACCATGTGGAAGCTGTTGACGAAGCCCCATGCGAGGTCGGCGGCGAACTCCTCCATGCGAGTGTCGCGGAACACGTCGAACATCGTCGCCAGCATCTGCTCGACGGCGTGTGCGGCCTGCTCCGGGTCGGGCATGTCCAGCTTCTCGGCTTCGCTGACGATGGAAAGCTTCGCCATCTCGCTCGCCTCGATGAACGCCCCCTGATAGGTCTCGGTGGTGTGCTCGTCGGCGCGGCGCTCGTTGATCGCGCGGCCCATGTCGTTGAAGTTGCTGTACTTGGTCATGATAGCCTCCATGAGTTGAAAATCTCACCTTCTCTCGGTGAGGAATCTCATCCGGCATGCGGCGGTCAGGGCGGTCAGGGACGTTAACCGGGAAGCCGCGGCCCGCAGGGTCGCGGACCCCGGTTAACGCTCGCGCGCGGGGGAGCCGATTTTCTCGTGCCCTGGAGGCGGAGCGAAGCGGAGACGGAAGGGTGCGTGAAAATTGGGGGGACCGCGCGTCCTTGACGGCCCGCCAACCCCGCATGCCAGACTTCCTCATCACAGAGAGAGAAAATATTATGTTGTGGTGGGCACGCCGGGTCGGACCGAGCACGGGCGGCGGTGATGCGCCGGCACGGCGCAGCGCCGCAAAGGCAGCGCCAGTGAGCCCGGGAGGGCGAGCCAGCTGCCGCCGCCCGCGCGCAGGACGCCCGGCGCCGGCATAGGGATCGTCACCCGCAGGGCGGAGACCCCGCCAGGGGGCTCCGTGAGGCCCGCCAGGGCCGAATAGAGCCCGGTCCCGCCCACAAGGCGGGACGCCCCGCCCTGCCCCTCTACGGCCGTCCCACAGCCAGCACAGCAGGATCAGCAGGATCAGTCCCATTCATACTCGCCACCGTCATCCCCGGCATCGTAATCCGGCATCTCCTGGATTCCCGGGTCGTCTGGATCGCGGTTGGCATCGGGGTCCTCGCCGTGCGGGTCGGTCTGGATATCCGGTTCGGTTGCGAACCGGATATCTTCACCGATCCGGTCAGCAATGTCCGGCTCGACCGCGCTGTCATCGTCTAGCCAGCAGGAACGCGGACACTGGAGCAGCTGGTGACCACGATGGACGAAGGGCTGGCCGTTCATCAGGATGGGTCGCTCGGCGAGACGCCGGCAGGGTTCATTGCGACGGTTGCGGAAGCCGCACGGCACCGCCAGCGGGGCGAGCGCGACGGCATTGCCGTCGTGGTCGCCGCCGGCGGGTGCCGGCTCGTCGACCCGAGCGACCGGGTCCGGTGCCGCAGGTATCGGCTCGGGCGCGAACGGGTCGCCGTCGAACATGTCGCGCTGGACGGTCATGGTGCCGGACCTTTCAGGTGAGCGCGCGCTGGCGCAAGGCCGCGGTGCGAAGCACCGTGGGCGAGGCGTCCTGCGCGGGCGATGATGAAGCATGCGCGAAGGGCGACGCCCGCAGGCGCCGCCCGGTTCGCTGGCCGGTCAGTAGAACTCGGCGCGATCGGCGATGATCTCGCAGCCGTAGCGGTCGTTGCCGTCGCTGTCCTGCCAGCGGGTGTAGTGCAGGCGTCCCTCGATGGCGATGAGGTCGCCCTTCTTGCGGTTGCCGGCGATCGCCTTGGCGAGGCCGTTGAAGCAGGTGACCTTGTGGTATTCGGTCTCCTTGACGGTGAAGCCGTCGTCGCCTTTGTAGGTGTGGCCGTCCTTGTTGAGCTTCGGGCGATCGGTCGCCACGAAGATGGTCGCGACGCTGGTGGCGCGATTGACTTCGCGCAGTTCGGGGGTGCGGGTCAGGCGGCCGACGAGGTTCACGTTGTTCATGGCATTGCCTCCTTGGGTTGGTCGGCGGTCCGTCCGCCGGTGTCACCTGAAGGGCGTCGCGGTTCGGGGCGTCGCACCGGAGGGCGAGCTGGGCCGGCGCGCAGGCGGCGGGCCTGGTCGACCGGAGGGGAACCCCTTTTGCAGGGGTGGTGCGGGCAGCCGCGCGAAGCGCGGCAACACGGCCCTGCCAAAGGGGTTGCGAGGCCCCGGGGCGCGGCGCAGGTGACACGAAACGGCGGATGGGCCGTCGATCAGCCCAAGGTTCCCGCAGGCATTGCCATGGACAAACCTCGTGAACCGCTCATGTCGGTCGCCTGACCCGTACCCCCGAACGACCCGGCGCGAAGGCAGGCGTGCCGCCAGCGTCGCTCGCTGACCGACGTGGTGCCGCTCCGAAGCTCGACAAGGACGGCCGCGCCCGGGCGACGACGCACCGGCAAGGAGACCGGATGCCGCAAGGTCGCCCGACGGCCGACCCTCGCCAGGGCGATCGCCGGCAACCGCATCGGACCTGGGCGTCCTCATCGCCATAGGGGGCAAACGCCTGCCGATACCCGCTGGCAGAACAGCGACGGCTTTACGCGCCGCCCGGCTGCGGGATCATCGCCGATCGTGATGATCTTTCCACTCGGCCAGCGAACCGGGCTGTGTCTGCGGGCGCCGCCCTTCGGGTTGGCGAGGATCGATCGCCTACTCGGTTCGCCGGGTGGGGGTGATCCGATGCTCGACGATCAGCGCCGCGACACGTTGTACGATGCGGCTCGGCACCTCGGCGATGATGGTGCTACCGTCGTTACCGGCGCGAACGTCGGGTCCGACCCATGCGAAATCGTTCACGTCGTCCCACACGATGCGTGATCGGTCATCGAGGCCGAAGGCCTCAATGAATCGCGGCGGCAGAGGGATGGATGCAGCCGGTGAATAATCGCGCGTCGTCAGTGGCACCATCAGGACACGGAGCCTTCCGGCTGAGCGATAGCTGCCAACCACCATGCAGGGGCGGAGTTTCGAGCCGTCCTCGTCGCCCCGGTTATGTTCATGCCGCCAGAGGTAGAAATACCAGATCAGGTCACCGGCTTGCGGTTCAATCGACGTACTGATCGTTCTGGACGGACCCGGCGCTGGGCGTCGCGGTCCTGATGGCGTGGATGGCTTCATCGCTCAACTCCTGCGGCGAGAGCGCGAGGTGATCGAGGCGGGACAAGCGTTCGAACTCGGAGGCGGGTAGCATGACCACGCGGGCAGCGCCGTTGCGCTCGATTGCGATCGGATGCGTCATCGCCTCGTCGTAATAGAAGCCGAACCGCTTCGACACGTCGGTCGATCTGGCCTTTTCGATTGTAGGGGTCATGGTTTCCCTCATCTTTCGTTACGCGGCCGGGGATCGATTAAGCCCTGCGTCCCTCCAGGATGGGACCCTCATCTGGTCCTGCCAATGTTGTAACGGCCATCTTTCTGTTACATGGGAATCCGTATCTTCCGTAAAACGGAAGACAATCCGTACACCACGGACCGCGCGGCTGCAACAGGCACTAACGGCAACAGGGACCGCTTCGGCGATGAAGCGATCCCCGTCGAGGTGGCGATACGGGCGACGCGTCAGCGCCGCCCGATGCCGGTCAGACCCTCTCGTCGACCGGCGCGGTGCTGGCACCCAGCCCGTCTCCGGTGTCATCGCCTGCGCCCGAGGTCGCCACGTCACGGCCATCGGCGGTGAAAGGCAGCGCGGGTTCGCCATCGTCCGCCTTGACCCCGAGCGCGGCACCGACGTCGCGGCGCTTCTGGGCGCGCTGCCACACGACGTTGTACGAGCCGTCGTCCTGGCGGAAGGCCGAGACCTGGAGCGGCGCGGCGAGCGACGGATCGTCGATGCGGCCGTTGAGGAACGCCTCGCCGGTGTTGTTGGAGGTGAGTTCAAAGAACGCGCCGACCTGCACCCACGTCCGGCCCGGGGTGAGCGCATGGATCTCGTAGCGCGGGGCGCGCGGATTGGACGACTGGACCGGCTTCAGCGCGATCGTCATCGCGACCGCGAGGGTGGAAATGCGGCCCATGAAGATGCCCGCGTCGTTCTGCTTGATCTGACCGATGTTCATGACGTGTCTCCTGATGTCGTGCTGGACCCCATGTCCTCGACACCGATCTTCAATCCTCCTCCCCTCCCCGGCCCTTCGGCCGGGCAGGGCGCGATGAGCGCCCCTCACCGACCGCGTTCTTCACGCGGACGGTGGTGCGTGCGGGACGCGGATCGGGCTAGGTCAGGAGGATGTGCCGATGGCGCTGTTAGCTATCGGTCTCAGGCTTTCCCGGGACGATGGAGAGCGCAGGCGGTTTGAAGCCACCCAACCGGAAGTGCTCACCGATCGCGGCGAGGTCACCTAGAGCATTGTATTCCTGAAGCGTCAGCACGACGCTTTCGTTGTCGTCGGCCGAGAATATCGCGCGCGGACCATGACCTGGCCAGACCCGAACCTCGGGCGAGAACGACCCGGGCGAGCCTCCCGACCACGTCCTGAACGGAAGGTCGTTGGTGCAGCAGAAGTCCTCGATATCCTCGATATTGCCGTTCTGGACCTCGTGAGCATGGAGGCGCAGGGGTTCGCCGGATGTAACGGATTCAAGCGGTTCTCCCCCCCATTCGGTCGAGAGGCCGTAGAAATCGGCGAGTTTGTACAGTTCGGGCAGTCGATCGGCGGGAAGTTTCCCCCCGATCGTAATGGAGACGGAGACGCGGTCGGCCATGTCGGGACCTCGTGATGAAGTGGACGTGCCGGTCCCGCGAGCGGTGTCATCACCATTCGCCCGGCTATCCATTCATCACCCCCTTCCCTTGAGCGTGGCCCAGGTTCGAACTGCGATATCCTGTGCTTATACGGCGATAAAGCGAAGGAATAGCTAAATTATCGATCCGATACGGTGTTGAATCGGGACTGGAGCCCATGAAGCAAAAAAAGGGCGACGCCGTGTGCCGGCGTTGCCCCGAGTTTCGGCGTGCGGGAGCGAAAGGGGGCGCGCCCGTGCGCCATGCGGTGCCGTGAGGGAGTGCACGGCACCGGGGGTGGATCAGGCGTCCTCGGCGACGCGCTGGCGGCGACCGCGGCCCTTGCCGACCGGCTCCTCGACCGGGGCGGTGGTTTCGCCCAGGCCGTTGTCGGTGGTGCCCGCATCGTGATCGGGGCCGTTGCCGACCGGGCCGCCATCGGCGCCGAACGGCGGCGACAGATCGTCATCCGCCTTGACGCCGAGCGCGGCACCGACATCGCGGCGCTTCTGGGCGCGCTGCCACACGACGTTGTACGAGCCGTCGTCCTGGCGGAAGGCCGAGACCTGCAGCGGCGCGGCGAGCGACGGATCGTCGATGCGGCCGTTCAGGAACGCCTCGCCGGTGTTGTTCGAGGTGAGTTCGAAGAACGCCCCGACCTGCACCCACGTCCGGCCCGGGGTGAGCGCGTGGATCTCGTAGCGCGGCGCGCGCGGGTTGGACGACTGGACCGGCTTGAGCGCGATCGTCATCGCGACGGCGAGGGTGGAAATGCGGCCCATGAAAATGCCCGCGTCGTTCTGCTTGATCTGACCGATGTTCATGACGTGTCTCCTGTGATGTCGTGCTGGACCCCATGTCCTCGACACCGATCTTCAATCCTCCTCCCCTCCCCGGCCCTTCGGCCGGGCAGGGCGCGATGAGCGCCCCTCACCGACCGCGTCTTCACGCGGACGGTGGATCGTGCGGCAGGCGGACGATGTCGGTGCTCAGTGGGCGAGCTGGTCGGTGAGCGCGGTGCCGATATCGGCGTGCGCCGCGGCGAGCGCGCCGATCGCGCGGCTGACGACGTCGGTCGCCTCGTCGCTCGGATCGATGCACCAGCATTTGCCGGCGTGGCGGATGTCGATCAGCCGGTCGGACTTGTTGTCGATCCCGAACGTGTAGCCTTGACGCTGGTCGAAGCCGGCGACGGTGACGTCGGTCGTTTTGGCCTTGATCGTGACGACGGGCGCGACCGCGGGGGTCAGCAGCACGGTATCGCGCGGCGTTTGCGCCTGTGGGACCAGCGCGGGTGCGGGCGGCTTGCCGAGCGTCGGCATCTTCGGGATCGGCACGAGGCCGTTCACCGCGTCCTGCGCCATGTCGGCCGCCATTGCGGTCGCCATGAAGATGGCGGTGCGCGCGAGATCCTGGGCGATGGCTTCGCGGTGCGGCTCGGTCAGCGTGGGCAGGAGGTGGCAGAGTTTGGTGTCGAGCGCGAAGGCGACGGGCTCGGCGTTGGGATCGATGCACATGATCGTGACCTTTCGGCAAAATGCCCGGACCCCATGTCCAGGATGCCGATCCGGTCCCTCTCTCCTTCCGGCGCAGCCGGTGCCGGCATCGTCGCGAGGCGATGCCGTGCCGTTCAGCGAGGCGGTCGCGGATGTCGCATGAGGCGCTTCCGGGCGGCCGACAGATGATCGATCGAGCGTTGCAGGAAGAAGGCGTGCGCGCTGTCGGATTCGAGTGTCCCCAACCGGCGTTCGAGCGCCGTGATACGGTGGTGGATCGCATCGATCGTCAGCATGATATCGTCGAACGAGAGCGCGACGACGGTCTGCGGATAGGGATAGGGCAGCGCCGGCGCGACGAAGGCGAGGAAATGGGGCTGCACGGGCAAATGGTGCAGGAGGGCGGTCGCGACCGCGCGGCGGATCTGGGAGGCGCCGTGGACGAGTTCTGCTAGCAGCACGTCCATCGCCATCGGGCGGACGATGCGCAGTGCGCCGGGGTCGAGGGTGACGGCGATCGGATCGGTCGAGGCGAGACCGATGACGCCCTCCGACAGGATGGCGAGAACGTCGCCTTCCTCGATGCAGGGACCGTCATCGAGACAGGCGTCATGCGCGGCTTCGCTGGTGTCGAAATAATGGACGCGATACATGGGCTGGTCCCTTTCTGCTGGGTCAGGAATATTCCGGGCGACGTGCGGGAAACCGCGTGGGCGGGAGGCCGGAGAAGCTGAAGGCGCGGAAGCGTCCGCCGGTGTAGGCAGCCGAATCCACCGGCGGGCGATGCCGCTGCAGGCGCTCGAGCAGCCGGTTGGCGCGGCGCATCGCCGCGACCGCGGCCTCGTCGTGGTAATGGAGGGCGATCACGCGGACGAAGGTGCCGGTGTCGTACCACCATCCCCCTTCCTCGGGGCCGCCCCAGGCACGGTCGATTTCGTAGAAGGCGAGGATGCTGCGCATGGGGTCAGCTCCGGTTGTCACCGGGTCGGATGATCCTCCCGGTTCATAACAGCCGGTCCCCCTTCCCCTTCCTCAGACGTCCGGTGCTTCGTCGGGACGCTGGTGGCGCAGCGCACGCGCGAGCGCCCGCTTGCGGGCGGTCGCCGCGGCGCGCGACGGATAGGCGCCCGAGAGGCGAGAGGGGTGTGACAAGCTGTTGTCGAACACGACCCAGCCCGTTGCGGTATGGGCGACGTGCATCCCGTCGCTGCGCGAGGGGGTGGTCATGACGGGCGCGCCCGCCTGATCGCGGCCTCGGCGATGAGCTGGCCGGCAAGCGTGTTGCGATGCGACGCGATCCGGCTGTCGGGCGCAGCCACGACTTCGGCCGCGCGTGTCAGCAGCGCAGCGAGGTCAATGTCCGACATCGGCGCCGGGTTGGTCGCGGATCGCGCGGGTTCTTCCCCGGCCTTGTCGAGCATCAGCACGAGGATCGAGGGCTTGATCTCTTCGTCGAGCGGTCGACTGTCGGCGACGAACTTGCCGCCACGCGTGATCGCGAACGCGTTGAAGGTGGGTGATACCCCGTTATCGGCGTTGGGGATCGTGGTGCCGCGGTCGTGGAACTGGATGTCGATGAAGCGGGGCGGGCCACCATAAGTGGATTCGAGAAAGCAGAAGGTGACGCGGCGACCCTCGCTGGTCTTCGCCGTGATCGTGAACGCGCCGTCGGGCACGTCGATTGGTTTGTGCGGCACGTCGTTGTAGCCGGCGAAGCCCGCGGCGATCGCGTCGGCGCGCGTCATGACGGGGAGATCGGTGATATCGGGCATGATGAAAGCTCCTTGCTCTGGATCAGGCGGCACGCTTCAGCGCGATCAGGTCGGAAAAGCGGTCTCGCACCGCGCCGGCATTGGGATAGAGATCGGCGAGACCGTGCCGCGAGAGGATCGGTGCGCGGGACGCGGCGATGATGCCGGCCTCCTCGATGGTGGGAATGCGCGGCGGCCAGCCTTTGACGTAGCGCAGGTCGGGCGGCATCGCGGCTTCGAGCCGTCGCCGCTCGGCGGCATCGGCCTTGGCGAGGGAAATCCGGTTCCTCAAATTACCCGGTATGTGACGCGGTGCGACGTCGGCGAGCCAGCGTGCGGGCTGGAACGAGAAGGTTGAGGTCGCCTCGAGGCCGACCAGGTGGAGCAGCGCGGGACGGTTCGCCGGTGCCGAAGCCGATGCCTGGGCGTCGCCGAGCGATTGAAGGACGCAAAAGCGGCACGACAGTCGTGACGACTGGTAACAGGTGTAGGCGACGTGCAGCGGGATGCCGAGCGTATCGTGCGCGGCGAAGACCTGTGGTGTCGTCCAGTGCGCGATCGGGTTCCACAGCATCATCGCGGTGCCGTGCGGATTGCCGGCAGCGGCGTAGCGCGCGTCTGCTTTCCATTCGGGTGTGCGTGACCGAGCGATGCTCTCGTCGCGGCGCAGTCCCAGCACGTTGATGATAGTCTGGCCGCGCAGCAGTCTGGCGAGGTGCGGCCCGATGACATGGGCCTTCATCTCTGAGGTGCAGAAGCGCAGCGCCGAGGATGACCAGGGACCGATCAGATTATAGGTTTCGAGTGCCTCGTAGCGCGCCTTGCCGTTGGCAAAGCGCGTGGCCCAGCGGTCGAACAGGTCGCCGGCGTTGCGCCGGACGATCGTCAGCGGGACGCCGGCGTGGGCCGCGAGATCCTCGACCGTCGCGGGCGTTTCGTCCCATTCGGCACGGCCGAGGTCGGCGTGAATGGCGATACGCCGCTCGCGCGGATGGCCGAGCGCATCGAGGATCAGGTTGACCGCGAACATCGCGGCCGAGCTGTCCTTGCCGCCCGAGAGGTTGAAGACGATCCATGCGCCGCGTTCGACCGCGTCGAGGATGGCGGGCGGCAGGGCGAGGGCCGGAAGGCCGGCGACCAGGCCGCGTCCGATGTCGATGAACATGGCCGTTCAGGCCGCGAGCGGCGCTGGCAGCGCCAGCCACTCGGGTTCGTCGTTGGCGATGACCGGATCGTGTGCGCGGGCCTCGGCTTTCGAGAACACGGTCGCGCTGGCGAGTGCCCCGAAGCCGTCGTCGTTGTTCCAGAAGACGGCGTGGCCGTCCTGGTCGCGCGAGGCGAGCACGAAACCGAAGCGACCCTCGTGACCATGGGTGTCGGGATCGGCTGCGGCGCTGCGCGCGGCGCGATCGAGGATGTCCTGGGTGCTGTGGAACGTCAGCCCCGCGTCGGTAATGATGACGCAGCCGCTTCCGAACTCGCCGGGGCGCAGCCGGTCGCAGTCGGAGATCCATGCGAACCCGCAGGGGAGCGCGGACTTGCAAGCGCGGAAGATGAGCTGGGCGACCTGTTCGACGCCGAATTGATCGCCGCTGAAGAATACGCGCGCGTTCCCGTCTTCGCCTTTCCAGTCGATGTCGATCGCGCAGTCGAGATAAGGGAAATGCCAATCGTCGAATATCTCGAGGAAGCTTTCGAACTTCATCGGCCCCTTCGCCGGGAACACGGCGTGAAACGCGGGATCGAGCGCGTCATATTCGTGGGCGAGGTCGGCATCGTCGCCGTTGGTGTCGAGGATATCGACTGCCTGTTCGGCAATGGTTAGCAACGCCGCGTCGGCGTGGCTCATGGTCAGCGTGAACGCGGCCTTGGTGTAGGTGTTCGCCATGGGAATGCTCCGAAATGATGGGAAATCGCTCTGTGCGGTCGCGCTCAGGCGTCCGCGGCCTCGGCGAGACGCGCGTTGGCGGCCGCGGCCTCGGCGGGGTAAGCCTGCGTGAGATTGCCGTGCAGGACCGCGAAATCCGGGATCGGGAAAAGACCGTTCGGCCCGGGCCGGGTAATCAGCAGCGCGCTGATGACGGCATCGGCCGGATCGGCATGGACGATGGTGGGCGTCTCGCCGTTATACTCGACCGGCGCGGTGAAGCCCGCCTCGCGCCAGGTGGCGAGTCCCTCCTCGACGCGTGTCGCATAGTCGGCGACGGCCTCGTCGAGCTCGTTCTCGATATGGAGGACGAGTTCGACATAGCGACCGAAATCGTGTCGGTTGGACAGGCCGGCGAGGCGGCATCCCGGGGGCGGCGGGCCGTAGCGTGCGATCAGCGCGGACTTGTAGACCGCGATTTCGAGGCGGTTGAGGCTGTCGAAGTTGGGCGACTGGCCGAGTTGCGCGCAATCCTCCTCGGCGGGACCGGCACCGAGATCGATAAAATATGGCATGGGGCTCTCCGTCGATCGTCATTGATCGACGCGCCCCATCCCCCTCCCCTTTCTTGTCGGGTACTCAGTCGCCGAAGAAGCGGCGCTTGATGGCGATCTGCGCCTCGCCATCGGACTGGCCGAGGGTCATCAGCCGGTCGGTCTCGAGCGTGATCGCGAGATCGGCGGGAAGATCGGCCCAGCGTGAGGCGATGGTGACCGCGGCGGCCGCTGTGGTCAGCTCGCCGGGGTGCGCGCCATGCCATGCGACGGTTTCGTCCTCACCCGTGAGATGCGGGTGCGGGCGCAGCACCTGGACGAAGAAGGTGCCAAGCGGGCGGTCCCACCCGATGCTGACGCTGGTGCCGGGTTCGATACCGGGAAACTGGTGGCGGCTCATGGCGATCCTTTCAGGGTCAGTGCAGCGAGATCCACTCGCCGTGCCAGGGGCGCGGGTGCGGGTAGAAGCGAAGAACGCCTGGAACATCGGTTTCGCCGCTGGCGAGGCGTTCTTCCAGCCAGAGGATGTAGAGCGCGGCGTCGGCGAGATCGCCGGCGAGCAGATCGTCGAGCATCGCGGCCTCGCGCGCGGTCTGTTCGTCGAGCGCGGACCAGTCCAGCGCATCGAGGAAACGGTCGCGTCGATCGGTGTAGCGCGCGATGCGGGCAGCGTCGGCCTGGACGCTGGCGATGGCGAGATGGATATCCACGGGCGGTGCTCCTTCCGGCATGTCGGTGACATGCCGCCCGCTCCCGCTCCCCTTCCCTCGCGCCGCTGGCGCGGGGATCATGCCGCGAGGATTTCGCGGATCGCGTCGCTCCGGCGCGGATAGGCAAGCCGGGGCAGATCGCGCGCGGTGCGCCGGGCGTCGCGCGTCAGCTCGAAGCAATAGGTGAATAGCGGGCTTTGCCGGTGCGGGCGGAGCAGATTGTCGGCACGGAGCCGCGCGAGCCAGTCGGCGGGGTGTTCGTGCGCCTCCGGCCTCGGCGCACCGAGCCGCACCAGCTGGTCGATCGCCCCGGCATGGCCGGATTCGAGGTTGCGGATCTTCGACAGCGTTCTCTCCGAGATCGTCTCGCCGGCGATGCGCAGCACCGTCCGCGGCCTCGTGCGGCCGCGATAGGCGCCCGACAGCGCGGCATAGACGACGCCGCAATGGCCGAAGGCGGGATCGGAGAAGCTGACGACAGCGTCGATCCGGGGCTTGGCGAGGCGCAGGAGGCGGAAGGCGCGCGACGTGAAGAAGCTTTCGCCGTTCGCGGCGACCGAGGGCAGGCAGATGAGCCGTTGCAGTACGCAGCCCCGAGCGGGATCGGCATAGCCGGTGTGCCGGGTGATGACCGCGCCGGTCGCCGGCACGCCGAACACGATGAGACCGACCAACGTGGATCTGCCCGGGTCGCCCGGACCGAACAGCCCGCAGGCGAGCTGGGCGGCGGGATAGCGCGGGAGGTAATGATGGTCGGCGAGGAATGCGCGGGCAGTATCATGGGCGACGACATCGACGGCGTAGCGGCGCGGGTCGATCACGCTGTCGCCGGCAACGAACAAGCTGCGCCGGTCGCGCCAGCGCTGGGAGCGGTCGGTGAGCATGGTTACCTCCGTCAGGCCGCGTCGGCGTAGATCTCGGCCGCCCAGGTCTCGATCCATCCGGTGGTGATCTCATCGTGATCGAGATCGCCGCTCTCGATCAGGGCGCGGATCTCGGCGCGAGCCTGCGCGATCGCGCGTTCCCAGGGGTCGGCGGTTGGTGGCGGTGGAGCAGACGCCGCGGCCTCGGGCAGGTGTCGCGGTGTTTCGAGCGTTCGCGCGCATTGCGTGCGATACCAGCGTTCCATGAAGTCGGCGCCGAGCGCGTCGGTCTTGGCGATGCGATGCCTGAGCGCGTGCTGTCGCACGCCTACGCCCCATCCCTGGCTGTCTATCGAGGCGATCCAGCGTGCGAACGGCGTGAGGTACGGCAGGGCATCGCCTTTCACCCCGAAGAGGTGCGCCTTGACGCCGATCGGCAGGATGCGGGTCAGCCGCTCGACGACGGCGATCAGCCCTTCGGGACCGTGGATCGGTCGCCGGCACATGCTGCCGATGCCGACGACGGTGCCGGGCAGGATCAGACCGCCGATCGCGTCGTGTGAACGGACGTAGTCGTCGGGCACGCGGCCCTGCAGCACGGGCATCAGCCGGTCGCGGATGGCCAAGTCGTCGGCGCGGGCAAAGCATTCTCGGTTGGTGGCGGTGGTGCGCGCGATGCGGTCGAGCACTTCCTCGCGGTCGTGGGCAACGCCCTCTTCGCAGCAGTAATCGACCGACGAGATGCGTCGGAACGGCCATGACGCGGCGAGCGCCATGTAATCGGCGATGCTCCAGGGAAGCCCGCCATAGCGGACCATCATGGTGTAACCGGCGGAATCGAGGTCGACGCTGGCGAGCGGTCGCGCGTTGGCGAGCGTTCCGGTGCGCCATCCCGACCACTCGCGCCAGCCATCGGCCTTGCGCCAGCGCGACAGACAATTGGCCGAGATCAGCACCGGTGCTTGCAGCGCGACCGCGCGCTGAAGGATAGGCCCGTTTGCGAGATGCGGCAGGCCGAGGATGATCTCGATCGTCATCGTCTAGCGGCCAGCTAGCTGATAGCTGTCGGCCATTCCGACAATACGCATCACAGATCCTCGCGCAGCATGAGCGTGAGAACACGGCGCGTGATGCTGGCGTCGGCGGGGTCTTCCGATCCCCATTCCAGCGCCACGTCATAATAATCGATACGGAAGTGTATCGTCTCGCCTGACAGCTCGAACTGGCCGCGATCGCGCTCGGGACAGTCGGCGGGGAAAGTGTAGCGGCGCAGCGCCTGCAGGACATGCGCCTGGGCGACGGCTTCCGAGGCGAGCGTGCCGTTCGACAGCGCGCCGAGGCACGCGCGCGTCATGACGATCTTCGCGGTGCGGTCGAACCCCTGGCGGCAACGGTCGTTGAGCCTGGCCACGGCTTCGAGGCGCGTTTCGGTGGCGGTCGAAATCATGTGATGATCCTCCGTTTGGTCGATAGCGATGGTGGCGGGGACTTCAGGCGGCGAGCGCGTCGCTTCGTCCCCGGCCTCGTTCGGGAAAGGCCGCATGGAAGCGGTCGAGCCAGTCGCCCATCGTCGGGCGCTCGCCGAGCGGGATGACGGCCGCGACATCCTGGAACCGGATGAGGTCGAGCGGCGCATCGCGGATGATCCGGTCGATCTCGTCAGCCGGCAGGAGGTGCTCGTCGCGGATGAAGGCGGTCATCGATCCCGGGCGCGCGCGGGTCGATCTGCGCCACAGGCCCTCGACCGTGTGCAGTCGCGGGGCGGCGCGTGCCTCGACCAGCACGATGAGTCGCAGGCACCATTGCGGGAGGCCGCGGATTTCGCTCGGATGGTTGGCGATGCACAGCCAGCACGCCGATTTGGGTGGCACCGGCAGACCCTCGGCCTGGATGCGGGCGACGCAGTCGGGCCGGTCCCATCGCCATTCGCGCAAGGGGTACTCGCAGTCGTACAGCGGATCGTCGATCGACAGCGCATGGTTGGCGCGCGCGGTGTCGCGCGGTCCGGCGTCATAGCCGATCAGGCGAACGACGCGCTGCCCGCGCGCCCAAGCGTCGACCGCTGGTTGCCAGGTCGACAGGAATTTGTCCTGCGGCGCCTTCTTGTATTTGAGGCTGCAACTCGACCCGCCGAGCGACTTGCTCGGCAGCGTGGCATTGGTCAGGCACATCTCGAGGATGCCGTAATAGGGCGGCCAGTGCTTGAATCGCTTCGGGACATAGCTGACCAGCTCGAAACGGATACCGCGGTCGCGCATCCAGGGCCGGATCACGTCGAGATATTCGTAGGTCGCCGGTTTCTCGACCGAGGTATCGGCGGTCAGCACGAGGTCAGGCGCTTCGCCGCGCGCGTGCTTCTCGATCAGCAGCGCGGTGCTGTCGACGCCGATGCCGTAGGCCAGCACCACTGGTGGCGGCGGCGCCAGCGGCACGACCGGAACTGGCGCGCCGGTCATGGCGCCTCCTCCGGTTCTAGATAGGTGTCATAGGGCGCACCGGCAGACTCGATCCAGCTACCCTCCTCGTCGAGATTCTCGATCCGTGCGAGCAGCGCCGCCTTCAGCTGGCGCGCATCGACGTCGTGGCCCTTGTCGTCGTTCGAGACGAGGCTGAAGGCGAGCGTGTAGGCGTGGTTGTAGCGCGCCATGTCACGCGTCCTCCGCCGCGGCCTTGGGCGCGGCGGGAACCGCGCGGGGCGTGATCGTCACGTCGAGCCGGTCGCGATTGATGACGACGGTGACCGTCCGGTCCTCGGGGACGAGGAAATAATGCCCCGCCAGCTTGTCGCGAATGCGGTTCTCAAGCGCGGCATCGTCGCCTTCGAGCAGGCCGATGATTCGTTCGGCGGCATCGGCCTGGAAGCGCTCGAGCTGCGTATCGTAGCTGTCGGCATCGCTGTCGTCGCTGGCATAGAAGATCGCGCTTTCGAGGATGTCGGCGACGCCGAGCGCGGTGATTTCGCTGCCCCGGCGGACGAAGACGGACGTCTCGTCGACCGAGTTGCACGACCATTGGTCGGGTGCGAAGGCGACATCCGCGTCGGTCGATACCTCGATGAATGCGCCGGCGTGGCTCATCGTCGCCTCGAGCGTGATAGCCTCGACCCAACCGTTTTCCGCCTCGGCGGGGGCTTCGCGGCTGTCGGAGACGATGAAGGTGCGGTCGCCCTGGGTGACGCGGAACCGCATATCCTCGACACGGGCGAGGATATCGTACCAGCCATAGCCCTTGAACGCGTCCTGGGCCTCGACCAGCGGACCACCGAACGGATTATGCTTCGCGATCGCCGCCTGCGCGGGTTGGCCGATCAGCGCATCGAAGTCGGGCATCAGCACCATGCCGGTGTCGGTCACGCGTGCGCCGCTCTCGTAGTTGCGCGAGCTGTCGGCCGCATAGGCGGTCCATGCGAACAGATAGGGCTCGGCTTCGGGTAGTGCGATACCGAGCGAGCGCGCCTCGCGCCAGTCATGCGCCGACAGCCGGTGCGTCCCCGCGGCCTCGATCGCGCGGTAGATCGCGAGCCGGACCGCATCGCGCAGGGCGGCGATGCCGGTGTTCTCGACCACTTCCTTGCGCGCCGGGAGGACGAGCTGGATTTGCGGCGCGTCGAAGATGTCGACCCGCGCGATCCAGTGGCCGCCCCGGTCGACTTCCTGAACATACGGCAGGTCGCACGGGATGGTCAGCCCGTGGAAGTTGAGGCGTCCGTCGCGCGAGGAATAATGCGAGGGGTGTTTCTGGAACACGCCGATGCGCACGCCGTACCATTCCTCGACATGGACCGCGTCCTTCAGCCAGTCCTCCTGCGGAAGGACCGCGCCGTTCCAGGTCACGGGAACCGGATAATGTTTGGCGGCGCGGGCCACGTCGCGCTCGAGCGTCTTCAGCCACTCGTCGGGCACGCGCACGGTGATCGCGGTGCCGCGCATGATCGGATCGGGTTCGATCGCGATCGGGCGGCTCGTCTCCCACGCCGAGGCCGGGATATGCGCCATCCAGCCCTGGCGGTCGGGTTTCGAGAAGGAGCGGATGATGACGTCGCGGCCTGCGAGGCTGAACACGCCCATGCCGGCGGGATCTTCGGCGCGGCGCGTCTCGTCGGACCAGCCCGAGCGGCCGAGCGTGACGATGCTCACCGGATCGGCGATGCCGTGGCCGTCATCGGTGATGTGCAGGAAGTGCTCGGCGCCGGCGCCGTTCAGCGCGAGCGCGACGCCGGTCGCACCGGCGCGGCGCGCGTTCTGGAGGAGTTCGCAGATGACGTCGAACGCGGTATTGTTGAACAGGCGCGTGACCTTGGCGATCGTCTCGGGGGCGACCGCGGTCGCGATGGTGGCGGGAATCATGGGAGTGCGCTCCTGGAAAAGGGCTCAGGCGTCCGTCACGCCTTCCCTCCCCGCTCCCTCTCTCCTTCATCGGCGCATCGGGCCGAGCCCTGGTCAGCCTGCCTTGCCGTCGCGGAACGCGCCGACCACGGTGCCCGCGTCCCAGTGACCGCTGAGGATACCGCGACGCGGGACCGAGTTGATCGCATAGCGCCGCGCCGCGAGGAGGCGGGCACGCCGGGTGTCGCGGTCGATCGGCGCGCCGGTTGCGATATCGCGGGCGAGGCGAAGCGGCGTCATGGCTTTTCCTCATCGATTGTGCCGGGGATGGCAACATGGTCGGTGACGCCCGTTCCCGAAGGATCGAGCGCGATAATTTCGGCGAGCGTCCAGGGGGCTGCGCGGCGCGGGCGACGCGAGAAGCGAAGCTCGTGCTTTTCGGCATATTTGTGGACCGCTGGATATTTGCGGCCGATCGCTGCCGCAACATCAGGCAGCGCGACGCCGAAGTCGTGCGCGATGCGCAGCGCCCGGATCTCCTCTTCGGTCCATTTCCGGTGATAGCCGTGGACAAGGCCGAGGATGTTCGCGCGCGTGAACAGCGAAGCCTTGGTGCGACCCATCTTCGTCGCCAGGGCGTCCATCGGCATCGTGCCGTAAAGGTCGCGCAGCCTTTCCAGATCATTGTCGCTCCACACCGGCCCGCCCCGGAACCCGTCGCGGTTGGCATGTGTGCCGCGCAACCCGAGATAGTCGGCGCGCCAGCGGATAGAGCATTTCGTGCGGCCGAGCCTGGTCGTGAGCGGGGTCAGGCTTGCCCCGTCGGCATAGGCGCGGATGAGCAGTGTGTCTTCGTCAGGGGTCCAGTTGCGGCCCCATCCCCGGCCATAGCCGAGCTTGCGCAGGTGCGGCCCGAAGCCAGCCTTGGTCCTGCGCGGAAAGCCCTCTGTGGCGAGAATGTCGATGATCGCGATATAACGAAGCCCCTCCCCGGCCAGCGTCAGCGCCCGCGTCGCCTCGGCCTCGGTCCAGTCAGCGGGCTTGTTGGGATGGCGCAAACCGAGCGCGTTGGCACGGGTCGCGGTGCCGGACAGCGGGCGTCCGATCAGCGTGGCGATCTGTGCGATCGGGATCGCCTGCGCGTAGCCGGCGCGCAGCTGGGCATCCTCCCAGTCGCTCCATTTTGGAGGATTTCCTTCGGTCAGCCCGAGCACGCCCGCGCGGGCATAGACGCTGGTGCAGGCGCGGCCGAGATCTCCAGCGAGATCGGCCGTGGGGCGAAGGCCATATTCGCGGGTGAGCCATGCGTCTTCGTCGGTCGACCACGGACGCGACGAATTGCGGCGCAGGCCCAGTTTGGCGATCTTGTCGCGCACGCCGGCGCGGCCGCGACCGAGCGCGGCGACGATGTCGTCGATCGCAGCGTCGTCGCAGAACATGCGTTCGACCGTGGCGATCTCGTCGGGGGTCCAGGCATCGTGCCGGAACGGCATCTCGCGCAGGCGCCCGCACGGCTCGGGCAGCTTCGGACACGCGACCAGCTCGACGATATCGGGCGCGAGGTCGGTCACAGCGACACCACGGCGACGTCGCTCAGCCGCGCGCGCAGCCGTGCATGCAGGCGGGCGATGCGGTCGTCGCCCTTGGGCATGGTGTCGACCGCGGCGATCGCCGACAGGAGGTTGAGCGCGCGGTCGGTGCGCTCGGCGTCGAGCGACAGGTGCCGTGCGAGGTCGCGCGCGGTGCTGGCGTTGGGGGAGATGCGCTTCAGCGCGTCCATGATCGCGGCCGCGTCGGTCGCAGCGGGATCGAGCAGGAACGCGTCGAGCGCGCGCGTGCCCTTGAGGGCGATGGCGGGGCCGTGGTCCGCGACCTCGGCCAGGCCCGCGAGATCGAGCAGCTTCGCCGCCTCGTCGGCATCGACGGACGCGGCGGCACGCAGTTCCGGGGTCTTGCCGAGATGTTCGGTGATGGTGGGATCGATATGCGCCAGCACCGGGGTTGCCGACAGCGCCGGACCCATCGCGAAGAAATCGCCGGGGGCGAGGTTGCGCAGCAGGTCGGCGTCACGCGCGGGAAAGCCGAGCAGGTCGGCCGCGCGCGCGATGTCGCGGTCGAAGACGTTGAGCCCGACCAGCACGTTCTGCAGCTCGGACACGACCGAGGTGGAGAGCTTCGCGAGGCGCTGGGTGGCGATGACGGGGGCGAGACCGCGCTTGCGGCCGCGCGCGCACAGGTCGGTCAGGGTGGCGACGCCGAGCCGGCGGGCATCGGCATCGAGCGCGGAACCGGCGACATGCGGTGCGAGCAGATGGCCCTCGTCGATGCACACCAGCATGGTATGCGCCCAGTCCTCGCGCGGTGCGCCGACCAGGCCGGCAAAGAACGCGGCTGCCTTGATGATCCGCTGGTCGGGATCGAGGTCGGTGAGGTCGATGTGCATCGACAGCCGATGTCGCCGGCTGCGCGTCGCCGCGGCCGTCAGCCCGTCGGCGGTGAGTTCGACCGCGCGGATCGTGGTCGCGCCGATATGGCGGGCGAGGTTCTCGAATTCCCCCTCGGGGTCGACGATCGCAAGCGTCGTATAGTCGAACGCCTCCTCGATGATCCGGCGCAAGGTCCTGCTCTTGCCCGCCCCGGAGCTGCCCTGGATGAGCAGGCGTCCGGCAAGCAGGCGATCGAGGTCGAGGCTGAGCGTGCCGGTCGAATGATGGCCGAGCGGTACGCGATTGTCCGCGGCCTCGGGCGCGCGAATCGGGGTGACACAGGTCATGGCGTGGTCCTCCGGGTCAGGCGGCGTCGGCATCAGGGGGCGCCGGATCGTTGGCTGGGATGGCGGGAGCGTCGGGATCGGGAGCGGGCGCACCATCGAGCGTCCGCCATTCGAGCATGTCGTCGCTTTCGCGCTCGCAGTCCTGGCAGGTGGTGGAATCGTAGGTGCTGAGCAGCACCCAGGCCTGTTCGGGCTCATCCCAGGCCGCGACGGCGTCCTTGGTGACGTTGTCGCTGCCGCAGTCGTCGCACACCGGCTTGACCCGGGAGGCGGCAGGCGAGCACAAGCGATCCCCGGTGCAGATCGACCAGTCACCGTAGAATTTGCCGTCGTAGGGCAAGCAGTCGCCGGCGAGCTGAATGGCGTGTTCGCCGTAGCCGTCGTGGAAATGAATTTCCGAATTCGGGAAGAACTTTTCCAGGACCGCCTTCGCGCCGCGGATCTTCACCTCGCTGCCATAGGTGGTGTGGACATAGTCGAGCGGTCCGATCGCGGGGCCTTCGCAGCCCCAGTCTTCGACGTCCTCGTCGGGCGTGGCGCGGCCGTGGAACAGATAGAGATAGACGCTCATCGTGGCGGTCCTTTCAGGCGCTGGGGAGGAGGTGCGCGAGCGCGCTCGCGTCGACCTGTTTGGAGATCGGGGCGGTGCTTTCGACGCGGACCGCGTCGAGGCTCTCGAACGTCTCGGGCATCTGGCGGCGTTCGTAACGGTCCTTGTCGACGAGACCGTGGATCGGCGCGCCCTCGTGGCGCGCGAAGCCGAGCGCATCGACGCTGACGACACGGCGGAAGACGCAGCCGACCTTGCCCTCGGGCACCCAGTCCGCCCAGGAACCCGACGCCGAGACGCTCTCGTACTGGCCGATGATCACCTGATAGGCGGCGCGGCGGCGGACGACGTGGCTGTCGTGGATCGACACTTCCTCGCCGGTCAGCGCGGTCCAGCGGTCGGGATGCCAGCAGCGCACCGAACGGCGCGCGTTCTCGACCTGCAGGGCGATGCCCGGAATGGGCAGGCGGCGAAACTCGCTGCCGAAGGCGTAGAGCACCAGCGCGTAATCGACGTCTTCCTCATAGTAAGGATCGTCGCGGCGCAGCGCCTCGGGCATCGCGGCCTGGCGTTCGTCCGACAGGACATATCCGCCATGACTGGGTGTCGATACGCGCCAGATGCCGGGCAGGACCTGGTCAGCGCGGTCGGGTGCGTCCCAGGGTGTCGTCTCAGGGCGTGGGCTGGGCTGGAACCGGGTCATCTGTCGTCTCCCTCAATGGATTCGACAGATTCCCTCTCTCTCTCCTCCCCCTCGGCAGACCGGGATGATGGCGGCAGGCAGGGTCGTTCATGGTGCAGCCGTGACTGGCCGCACGGATCGCGCTCACGCGCAAAGTGTTCTCAGTCCTGATATTTCACGACAGGAGATCGATCATGGGTGAAGCAACCGACAAGCTGAAGGCGGCAGGCAACAAGCTGGCCGGCAACGTCAAGGAAAGCATCGGCAAGGCGACCGATAACGCCAGTCTCGAAGCCGAGGGCAAGGCGCAGAAGGTCAAGGGCGCCGGTCAGGACGTCAAGGGATCGGTCAAGGGCGCGCTCGGCGACGATATCTGACCCCCCCGACCTTCGATGACACGATCGGGCCGCTTCGGGCAACCGGGGCGGCCTTTTCCTTGCGCGCCGGGAATCCGGGATTTCGAGCGCCACCTTTGAAGATCGACTTGAGGCTGCGCGGGCGCTCGGCTAGCCGTGCCGCGACCACGGTCATCCAGATCGCATCGCACCCCGTGGACGGCCTCGCGCCGCGCGCCTGATTGCAGCGCAGATGCTTCAGCAGGCCGTTCGACAGCGATCGCCGTCCACCCGCGCTGCGCAGCGTGACATGGTCGAACGTCGGGTAATCGGGATGATGGCGGGCGAGGCGCCGCGGGCTCGGCAGGGGCATCCCGCATCCGGCGCACAGCGACGACTGCGCCCAGCGCAGGATCCGCCGCTGGTTTCTGGCTTGGGTGGTCGATGCCATGATGCGAGAATGGTGGCCCTGGATTAAATTCCTGCCAACGACGTCATCCGATGTGCAGCTGGTCAAGCACGGCGGTTTCGAGACTGTCGCCTTCGAGATCCTCGGCATGGATCGTCACGACGGGGGCGATCTCGCGAAGTTTCTCGACCTGGCGCAGCTTCAGCCCGAGCGCATCGGCGTCGTCGCCGGTGACGACCTCGAGCGCCGCCTCGATCACCTCGCCGGTGGTGAAATCACGCAGGTCGAGAAGGAGGTCTGGACGCATCTCGCCGATCGACGTCGCGATATCGAACAGGAGCCGCTTGAACCCGACGCCGATGCCGCGCCGGCGAAGCCGGTACTGGAGATCGAGCAGGCCGACGATCGTCTTGCGTTCGGCGAGATTGTGGATCGCGACGAAATTGGCGGGGCGCGCGATCGGCTGCGCATAGGCGCGCAGGCACGCATAGCCCTCGCGCGGGTTGTGCTCGCCGACGACGGCCAGGACCAGATACGGCGGTCCGATGTGGCGCTGGTGGACGCCGATGTGGCGGATGCGGTTCTTGACGATCAGCTCGCGCCCTTCGGCAAGCGTGATGGTCGAGCCGGAGACGTCGATCGCATACAGGAGGAGGAAGGCCTGCGGGGCGTGCTCGCTCGGCCATTTCTTCGCCGCCTCGCGCAGTTTCGCGAACACGACGCCGCGTTCATAGGGGTCGATATGGGTGTAGAGATGGCGCGCGAGCGGGATGCCCGGTGCGATCTGGACCCGCTCGGCCGCGGCGCGCATCGCCGCGAACTCGCTCGCCATCGATGTCGTGCGCGGCTCGCCGACCTCGAGTGGTTCGACGACGTTGACCTGCGCCATTTCCATCAACTGCCACAGCAGGCGCGCGAGGCGCGGGATCGCGACGCCGCGGGTGCGATCGTCGGGTTCGCTGTCATCAGGGAGCTGCGCCAGCTTCTCGGGGGCGAGCCGGTGCGCCGAGAACAGCCCGTCGGGCTCGTTGATCGTGCGCGGGGTGGTGGTCGCCTTCTCGCGGATGCGGGGCGGCGCCTGCTCCCGGAAGAACGGGCAGTCGACGTCATGTTCGGGGCGACGCTGGCGGATGCTGGTGAGCCGGCGCAGGTAATAGGTTTCGGCTTCGGAGAGATAGGCCGGCGAGAGTAGCGGCGGGTCCGTCCCCTCCCCCAGGCAGTCGCAGGCTATCCACTGGTGATGATCGCGTGCCTTGACCACCATGATGACCGAGGCGCGGTGATCGCTGTCCTCGCCTTCGCCTGTGTACCAGCGCACCAGCGCCTCGCGCACCACGTCGGGTACGGGCGAGCGCAGGGTAAGACCCCGGGTATCGCGTGGGACGAGCCACATGGTGGTGAAGCTACTCCATAATGCTTGCCTTGTCGCCTTTGTTCACGTTACGTTCAATGAACAAAGGAGCTGGCCATGAAGCGTTCGGAATTTATCGGAGAGTTCGACCTCGATGCGGTGCTCACCGAATTGTCGGTCGATCTGGATATTCGCGTTACCCGGCGCATGCTCGCGGGGGCGTGCATCGGCAGCAATCCGGAGGATGCGTATCTCTCGGCGCGCGAGTTGCGGGAATCGCTCGAATGGATCCACGAGGGCGAGAACGAGGGCAAGGTCAAGCTGACCACGATCCTCAGCACCGCGTGCGACGATTTCCAGCGGTGCCTCTATTATTGCGTCGCCGGCAAGGGCGTCGTGACCATGCTCGACGATCTCGTCTGGCTGGAGAAGCTGCTGGAGGCGCGCGGTCGCATCGCCGGGCACATCTATCGCAACAAGCTGCCGGTGAAGCCGCTGGTCAATCCGTATGTCGCGGCCGAGCCGGATGGTCCGTTGGGCCGCTTCGACCCCGCGTTCGCGATCGGCGCGTCCTGGTCGCATGACCCGGGACCCGATTACGATTCCGACGATCGTGGCCCCGGTCCGAAGCTCAAGGGCTGACGACAAAAAGAAAAGGCGGTTCGGCAAGGGAGCATGCCGGACCGCCTCTTCCAGGGGGGGATATCAGTAACGCGCCTCGCACGCGAGCCGTTCCCCGCGCCGCCAGCGCGCCGGATCGATGAATTCTCCCGCATAGGCGCCGCGGCCCGCTGATCGCGCCTGTTCGGCCGCAGCGACATAGCGCGCGGCGCGCTGCGGATCGCCGCGCAGATATTGCGTCGCCGGCACCGCCAGACCCTGCAGGATCAGTTGCTCGCCCAGGTCGTAGCCGTCGACCGTGACGATGGCGATCGGACGGCCGTAGCTGCTCGCGCCGGTCATGCGGATCGTGGCGACACTGCTCTTGAGGATACGCGAGGCGGAATCCTGCGCGAACTTGCCGCACGGATAGCAGGCACCGTCCTTCGAGCACATCTGCTTGCGCTCGAAGGCGTCGGCCCCCGACAGGCGGAAATCGACCGAGACCGTGTCGCCGTCGATCGCCCGCCCCTCGCCGGTGATCGTCGCCCCGTCGCGGCCTTGGGGTTCCCCTGCCCCGCAGGCGGCGAGCGCGGCGATGCCGAGGAGCAGGGCGCCCCTCATGCGTAGCGCAATTCGACTTCGACGTTCGGCCCGTCGACGATGACCGGGAGGACGCGGAAGGGTTGCAGCGGATCGCCGGTGCGCACGATCGAGACCTGGCGTGCGCCGGCATCGAACATCCGCATGGCGACGCGCTGGGCATGGGCTCGGCTGCAGAGCTGCGACCGCTTCGGGCTGGGTGTGACGGGCGGATACGGGGCGGACATGGCGATGATCCTGACGTGGGGGATGTCGGCGATCAACCGAACACCGTCTTGTGGACGCGAGTTTCGGGCTTGGGCGGCACGAGTGTCCACGCCCATTTGCGAAGGTTACCGATCCGATATTTCGGGTAGCTGTTGCCGGGGATCGCGAGCGAGATCTTGCGGCCGCGCTTGTGGACGATGAACTCGTCTCCCTCATAGCCGTCAACGAAGGTGACCTTGCTCGGCAAGCGGATGTGCATGCCGTGTTCGAGCGGGCGTACCGGGGTCGCGAGCCGCTCGAGGCAGCGTCGGCGCCAGTCGAGCGCACCGGGATCGTCGGTATCGCCGAGCAGCGAGAGGATGCGCTCGGGGCATTCGGCCTCGCAAGGCCCGGCGTGTTCGGTCATATCCTTGTAGGCGAACACGAATCCGTCCTTGGCCCGCGGATTCCAGCTGACCAGGCAGACGGCCGCGAAGGCGGGTTCGTCGGTGCCGTCGGTCGACGGCACCACGGCCGCGTACCAGACCTTGTTGCGCAGGCAGGAAGAGGCGATGACGCGCAGCGCCTTGCCCTTCCCGTCGGCATCGCGGTTGTCGTAGGTGAATTGCGCGTCGAGATAGGCTTTGGGGCCTGTGTGCGGGAACATCGACGACAGCGGCATGCTTAGCCAGCCCATGATGGCGGTCCTTTCGCGTGTGTGGACGGGTGATCGATCAGCCGAACAGGCTGACCGGCTCGGCGACCGGCGGTGTGAGCCGCAATTCCTTGCGCAGCCGCACGGCGAACCGCTCGGGCGCGAGCAGGTCGCGGATCGAGGCGTAGCAGTCGCGCTCCCCGAGGTGATCGTGACGACCGCTGACGCGGCGGTAGATGACCTCGCGGTCGGCCATGGTGCCGTGGAGCGATAGCTGCATCCACAGCTCCTCGCCGTGGAGGGTGATCTCGCCGGACCGGGAGGCGTGGCTGCGGTTCGAGCGAAGGTCGTAGTGCGCGGGGTCGAGCCCCAGCGTTTCGGCGAGCCGGCGCAGCGCCTTGCGTCCGTCGCTGTGGAAGCGATCCTTGGCGGCCGCATCGTGCGCGACGCCGCGCACCGCGAGCGTCAGCAGCGCCGGGTGCTGTCGCAGCTCGGCGATACGGTCCATGCAGCGCCGCTTGAGGAGCGCGTCTTCGGACTGCCGCGCGGTGACGCTTGCGAGATGGCGGGCGAGCAGGATGACCGCGGGATCGGTCTCGAAGGCGATGCCGGCGTTGCGGCAGTCGTCGATCGCGCGGGTGATGGCGTGAAGGCTTGCTCCAATCGTGACCAGCGCGCTCGGGTCGAGCGCCTGCTGGTGGCGGAAGGCGACATCGTAGGGCATGAGCGATCTCCCGAGCGCCTCACGCGCTCAGAAATTCGCTCCCCCTCCCCTTCACGATAACCAGTTACGTAATTGCTCCGGTATTTCAGGATCGATGTCCTCGCCCGGTTGCATAGGCCGCAGACCCTGCTCCGCATCGACCGCGGCCTGCAGATGACAGGCGGCAACGGTCGCTCCGTCGTCGGTCGCGTCATAAAGCGCGAGCGCCTGCCGCATTAGCGCGAGCCGTATATTATCGCTCATGCCAGTCTCCCACTACGGTCTGCCGCCATGATTGCGTTCGGGGCAAACGAAAGCAGGCCCATAATGGTTGTAACGGCCGTGCGCTCATCGCAGCCTCCATCGGCCGACAAGGTCGACCATTGCGTCACGATAGCCCCACGCATCGGGATAGATCGCAGGCTCCTGCGCGAGCCAGGCCATGACAATTAGCATGTCCTCGGAAATGATCGCGTCGCAGTTGCTGAGGTGGAGGATGGGGAAGTGGCCGTTGTCGTCACCATTCCACCACGCCAGCAGGAAGTCCGCGACGCGCGCGGCCTGCCCGGTATCGGACGAGGCGACATCCACGAGGCGGCCGATCGCGGCGCCGACCTCGTCGAAGGCGAGTGCGCGGATGAGGGGGCGGCGTTGCGGTTGCATGGTGCGTATCCTGTCCTATCGGGTGGAAGCTGTCATGCGATCAGGATGGGGCGTGCTTCCCGGCCTGGGCGATCATCACGGCGACCGCCTCGTCGAGCGCGGCGTCATCGCCGTTGACCATGCGCGCCGACGGGGTGAGGCGTTGCACGCCGGCGAACACGATGGCGGGTGTCCTGCCCTTGAGCCGATAGCAGAACACCTGGTCGCCCTCGATCGTCACCAGCTTCGTCCGGCATTGCCGGCGCAGCCGCTTCGCCTCCTCGATCCGGGTGATGAGCGCCGCCACCTCGAATTCGAGGCAGTGCGGCATGACGCTGTCGCCGAGCCGCGAGACGGGCCGGTTGGCGGCGAGCCAGGCATCGACCGCCTGTTCGGTGACGCTGCCGACGGCATGGTAATCGTCCGCGGCGCCATGACCGCGGTTCGAGGCGAGGAAGGCGCGCTGCCCATCGATCCAGATCTCGGCCGAGTAGCAGGTCGTTTCCTCGGACAAAGCGTCGACCACCTTCAGCTTGCGCAATTCGATGTGCATGGTGCGATCTCCAGGTCATGCTGCGAGGGCTTCGGGTTGGTCGATCCCGGGCGCGCCACCCGCGGCGGCGTTATGGAGCCAGGTCACCGCCTGCTCGGCTTTCGCCGCGGCCTTGATGATCGCGCTTGAATCGCCCTTCAGGATCTTCAGCCAATGATCGACGTAGCTGGCGTGGTTGTCGTGCAGCTCGCCGGGCAGATTGAGGTCGGCGCAGACCAGGCACTGGCCGATGCAGGCGACCAGCTCCTCGAACGCATAGGCGTTGTCGCCGAACTTCTTGCCGAACTCGCGGTTCAAACGCTGCGGCGCACCCGAATAATGGACATATTCGTGGGCGAGCGTGCTGGCGTAATGATCGTCCGAGCGGAATGCCCCGCGCTGCGGCAGCTGGATATAGTCGCCGATCGGCGAATAGAATGCCTGATCGCCGCCATGCCGCACGGTCGCCGGCAGGCCTCCGAAGAAGGCATCGATCGCGGCGCGGTGCCGGCTCTCGATGCGCGGTTCGGGCGGTGCGGGCACCGGATAATAATACGCCGGGAGACCGTCGATCTGATCGACGTTGAACACCGTGTACGAGCGCAGGAACCGGATATTCTTCGTCGCCGCCTCGCCGGTGACGCGGTCCGCCTCGGTTTTCGAGAAGGTCGAATAATAGACGCTGTGCGCGCCATGCTCGCCGCGCCGTACCTGTCCGCCCAACTCGGTCGCCTGTCGGTAGGTCATCCAGTTGCGGCCAGAGAACCCCTGGGCGTCGCCGATCGCCCAGAGATAGAGCGCGTTGATGCCGGTGTAGGGCGTGCCGCAATGCCGCAGCGGTCGCCCCCCTGCCCCGGTCAGTCCCCAGGGGCGCGACCAGGGCAGGACGCCGGCTTCAAGCTTGGCGATTATGAGGTTGGTGATCTCGGCCGCGACATCGCGGCGTGGCGCAGTCGATTTGCGGTGAAAGGTCATGGGAAAGCTCCCTCGATGCGCGGGCCACGCGTGACGGTCCGCGGGTAAAAAGAAGGCGGCCGCCCCGGTGAGGGACAGCCGCCAAGGTGTGCCCGGGAGACGAACGGGCCGGGGGTATCGGGGGGCTATTCGGCCGCGATCAGCGCCTCGTCGCTGTCGATCCCGGCATCGTCGGCACCGAGATCATCGGTGTCGCCGTAGTCGTCGTCGTCGAAGCCCTCATCGCCGGGCTCGTCGTCGATTGCCTCGTCGGCACCGGCGACCGACACGAGATCGAACCGCATCGCGTCGGGCACCCAGGCCAGCGCCGCGTCCTTGGTCTCCGCCTCGGTGATCGCTTCGCCGGCGAACAGCTTCTCGCAGCTGGTCGAGATCTCGCCCTTCTTCGAGGCCATGTAGCGGGCCGCGAGCGGCGCGCCCCCGACGTTGGTGAGCAGCGCCAGCAGCGTACCCTTCGACACGCGGTCGAAGAAGTTCGCCGAGGTAGGGCGCCACCATTTGGCGGGTTCGATCTCGAGGATCGAGGCGAGCCGCGCATGGAGCGGGTTGGTGGTGACCGAGCTGTAATCGGGCTTGGCCTCGAGCGAGGTCGCCACCACGACCGCGAGCCAGGCCGCCTTGGCGTCGTCGCTGAGCGCGCGGAACGCCTCGAACCGCTCGACCGGGTTCGACCCTTCCGTCCACGACGTGTCGAGACCCTCGCGGGCTTCGGCGATCGCGACCTGCGCCTGCGTGGCGGGCTGATCCTTGGGCATCTGCGGGTCCTGCGGACGCCCTGCCCGAACCGTCGTCCCGTAGCGGCCGTAGCCGTGGCTGGGGTCGGCGAGGCAGAACAGCATATAGTCGAGCGCGAGCCCCGGATCGCCGAGGATCGAGGCGGCGAGGATGTCGCGGCGCTGGACCGCCAGTTCGTCATGGAGCCGCGCGCTGAGCGGCTTGCCGCCAGGAGCGACCGCCTCGGGCGGCAGGTCGGCGGTGCGACGCGACGACGGCGACGACGGCAGCGGCCGATCGTCCCCGGGCAGGCGGATCGGCGTTTCGCTGTAATAGGTCGTGTCGAGCGTCATCTTGCCGTCGCGGCCGAGCGTCAGGAAGACGCCGACCTGGCCCTTGACCTCGTCGGTCAGCTCGGGCGCCTTGTCGTGGATCGCCTGATATTCCTCGCGCAGCCGATCCGATTCCGCATCGAGCGCGGCATAGGTGTCGTCATCGATACCCTCGTCCTCCATATCGCTCTCGATGACCTGCACGCGCTCCTCGATCTTGTCGCAGCGCGTCTGTTCCTCGTCCGTCAGCGGCGCTGCCGGCAGCGTCACGCGGTGGAGGTCGGACGTGATGCCGTAGAGGCTGGTCGTGGCGACGGGGCGCACCCATGCGACGCCCAGTTCCTCGCCGAGCCGCTTGGCCTCGGCCTCCATCAGCGAGGCAGCGAGCGTCTGCGCGAGTTCCGGGTCGGTCCAGCGGTCACCGTCCTCGCTGAACAGTTCGCGCTCGATGCGGCCGCCCGCGGCGACATAGGCATCGGCACCGACCAGGATCGCGATCGGATCCGTCGCCTTCATCGTGTCGTTGGCGATCGCGCGACGGATCTGGTCGGCGTTGACGTAGGACGAGTGACCATACTGCTCGAACACGCGCTCCTGCTTGGCCTTGTCGGCCGTCGAGCCGTAGGCCTTGGCCATCTCGTAGGAGATCTTGCCCGCGGCCAGGGCTTCGAAGATCGGTTCGGCAAGATCGGCGAGGCGCAGCCGTCCCTCGATGAAGCGGCGGGTCTGGCCAAACCGTTTGGCGACCGCGTCGACGTCACCGTCGGTCTTGAGGAAGTGCTGGAACGCGACGCATTCCTCGGCGACGGTCATCTGCTCGCGCTGGAAATTCTCGGTCAGCGACACCTCGCGCAGGTCCGCCTCGTCGCCGGTGATGATCTTGACCGGCACGTCATAGTCGGCGGCAACGATCTCGCCGGCTTCGGCCAGCATCATCGCACCGAGATAGCGGCGATCGCCGGCGATTATCTCGAACATGCCCTTCGGGCGGGCGGCGGTCACCAGCAGGTTCTGCATGATGCCGCGAGCGCGGATGCTGGCGGCCATCGCCTCGATATTCTTGGGCGGGGTGGTGCGCACGTTCTTCTCGGAACGCTTCAGCTTCGCGAGTTTGACGGTCTGGGTCATCTATCGTCTCCATGAGCGGGAAAGTGTCCGGTGCACGGGTGTTTCCCCCGACCCGGACACCCTCCCCGCTCCTTCTCCCCTCTCGTTTCCCGCTTGGGCGGGAGGGCGACTGGGGCTCGCCGACAAGCGGCTACCTTGCTGCTAGCTGGCTGTTATCGTGCCGGTCAGGCCATCAGCTTTGCGAGAACCGCATCGGCCGTCTCGACGGGGATGAAGACGCGCGTCTTGTAGGCGATGATCTCTGTGAAGCAGCCGATCGACTTGAGCCACGCGAGCTGGTCGGCCGGTGCGCCGCTGATCTCGATGCGCGGCTTGGCGTTGACGCGTACGCGCTTCACCTCGCACACGAACGGTCGCCGGATCGTGACCGTCCCGCCCTCCATCGCGGCGCGCGCGACCTCGGCCGGGCTGAGCACGTCGTTGCTGTCGAGGCCCATCTTCGAGAACAGCGCCGGCACGTCGCCCGGGAACACCATGCGCCCGAGCCAGGAGCGACCCTCGGCATCGACCACGCGGTTGACCACGAGATGGTCGCTCGGCAGCGCCGACCAGATCGGCAGCAGAAGGCCGGTCGCGAGCCGGATCGTCTCGACGTCGAGCTTGCCGCGGATCTCGTCGACCTCGGCCGACCATTCCGCCTCGAACCGTGCGCGGCTGCATTCCTCCCAGGCCGTCTCGTAGAGATCGTCGAGTGCGAGATATTCGTGCCGGGTCGGACGCATCAGTTCGATGCGCGACACCGCCACCCCGTCCTCGGTCAGCCAGGAGCGCGCGTTGGTGCGCAGCGCGACCTTGCCCGACTTGCCGTTGCGCACGAACACGGCGGTCTGGTCGGTATCGGCGATGCGCAGCACGCGCTCGAGCGACATGGGGTTGCGGCGCCGGGTCACCTCGATCGTCAGCAGGTGCGAGGTCGCCTTGCTGACCGGGTCGGTGCGCAGGATCGTATCGTCGAGCACGGTCGCGGTCTCGACCGTCATCGTCTCGACGCCGACATCGAGTGTCCCCGCCTCGCGCGCGGCCGCGACCCGTGCCTCGACCAGCGCCAGGAATTCGTCAAAGATGCAGTTCTGGAGCCCGATCGGCAGCGCCAGCAACCGGTTGAGCCAGCGCTGGATGGGCGGGAGATCCTCCTTCAACACGCCGTCGGTATCGAGCAGTTCCAGGCCGGTGCGATGCTGGAAATCGGTGAGGTTGGTGCTGGTCAGCTTCCCCGCGACGAGCAGGTGATACCAGCTGATGAGCGCCGCCTTGGCGTAGTCGCTTTCGAGATTATCGGCCGGGTCGAACAGATTCTGCCCCCCGGTCTGGCGCTGGCCGCGCGTCAGAGCGCCGAGGCTGTCTAGACGCCGCGCGATGGTCGAGGTGAACCTGAGTTCGCCCTTGCAGTCGGTCGTGACGGGCCGGAACAGGGGCGAGCAGGCCTGATGCGTGCGGTGGGTACGTCCCAGGCCCTGGATCGCGCGATCGGCCCTCCAGCCCGGCTCCAGGAGCAGATGCGCGCGTTGCTGCTGGTTCTTCGCATCGAGGCTGGCATGATAAGACCGCCCGGTCCCGCCGGCGTCGGAGAAGACCAGGATGCGCTTGGTGCCTTCCATGAAGGCGGCGGAATCGGCCTGCGTGGCGCGGGCCGAGCGCGATTCGAGCTTCTGCCCTCCCCCGCTCACCGTGATGAGGCGCTTGGTGCGCCCCGTCACCTCGGCGACCATCTCGGTGCCGAACCGGGTGATGATGGCATCGAGCACGGCCGCGATCGGCGGCAGCGCGCAAAGCTGCTCGACCAGATTGTCGCGCTCGGCTTCGGCTTCGGGGTTGGTGACCGGGTGGCCGCTCTCGTCGAACAGCGGTCGCGAGCGCACCTCGCCGGTGTCATCGCGGAAGAAGGTCATCTGCTGGACCGGGAATGCCCGCGTCAGATAGTCGATCACGGCCTCGCGCGGGGAGAGATCGATGTCGAGGTCGGCGCGCTCGTCGGGCGACAGTTCGCCCAGGCGGCGGTCGAGGATCGCCTCGGCGGTGCTGACCAGCTGCAGCACGACCGACTGATCGGCCGCCAGATGCTGTTCGATCGCCGCGATGACGGTCGGGAGCTTCGCTGACAGGAGGAGCGCCCCGAAGAACCGCTGCTTGCAGCTTTCGAACCGCGAGCGCGCCGCGGCCTTCGCGCCCGAGTTGAGCGTCTTGCCCTCGTTGCCGTCGACGACGCCGGTGAGTTCGAGCGCCTTTTCAAGGCCGCGATGGATGATCGCCCAGGCATCGGCATAGGTGTCGTACACCGCGATCTGTTCAGGCGTCAGCTCGTGGCGGAGGATGTCATATTCGACCCCGGCGAAGCTCAGCGCGCGCGCGGTGTAGAGGCCGGTCGCCTTGAGATCGCGCGCGACCAGTTCCATCGCCGCGATCCCGCCCTGCCGGATCTGGGTGATGAACGCCTCGCGGTTGGCGAAGGCGGTCTCCGGCCCCCACAGGCCGAGCCGCACGGCATAGGCGAGGTTGTTCACCTCCGACGCGCCGGTCGCCGAGGCGTAGAGCACGCGGGCGTCGGGCAGGTGGTTCTGCAGGAGAACGCCGGCGATGCCCTGCTGCGAGCCCTTCTTGGTGCCCATCGACCCTTCGCCACCCGCGACGCCGCCCATCTCATGCGCCTCGTCGAACGCGATGACGCCGTCGAAGTCGGCACCGGCCCAGGCGATGATTTGATCGAGCCGGGTGGCGTCGCCGCGGTTGGAGCGCAGCGTCGGATAGGTCACGAACAGGACGCCCTCGTCCATCGTGACGGGCTCGTCGATCTTCCAGCGCGAGAGCGGCTGCACGTCGGCCGCGAGACCGCCGAGCGCGGTCCAGTCGCGGATCGCGTCGGCATGGAGCGCCTCGTTCTTGCTGATCCAGATGTTCTTGCGACGACCCGCCAGCCAGTTGTCGAGGATGACGGCCGCGACCTGCCGCCCCTTCCCTGCCCCGGTGCCGTCGCCCAGGAAATAGCCCTTGCGGTACGCGCGTCCGTCGTCGGAGAGCACCAGCCCCACGCCCTCCTTGTCTGGCTTGCTCAGGCCCGGGATATACTGGGTCCAGGCATGGCCGGCGTAAACGACGGTCTCGAGCTGCGAGGAGGACAGGAGGCGTTCGGTGACGGTGCGTTCGGGCAGCGACGGAACATGGACGGGGATCGGCGCGGGGATCGAGCCCATCGCGATCGATTCCACCAGCGCGGTCGGATGCTCGCCGGCAGCGTCGAACACGATACGGCTCGGCCGATAGGGCAGATAGACGCCGGACTGCTCGGCGAGTGGCGCCGGCGTCTCGAGTACCTGGTAGCCGACCGGGAGAACCTCGTTCCTGGCGAGAGCGCGGAAGATGCGCGGGGTGGCAGCGGGCTTCGATCTCACGCTGCGCAGGAGGGACAGCCCCCCGCCCCGCTTGACCGGCGCCGGAGTGGCGGCCTCCGGGATCAGATCCTGCCGGGGCGGGATGACCAGCGCCTCGACCAGGTCGCTTACGGCGCCGCGCTGGAGCGTGACCGTCGTGGTATCACCCACCGTCTTGTCGATGACATAGAGTCGCACCGCGACTCCGGTGCCGTGCTTGCCATAGGCATGGGTCAGCCGGATCGAGGTGCGCAGCGCGACGCTCGCCAGCGTCGTCGACCAGATCGTGCCCATGCGCGCGGAGTTGAAGAACCAGTCGGGCATGATCGCGACGACGCGCCCGCCAGGCCGCACACGCTTGATCGCCGCCTGCAGGTGGCGGACCGCAGCGAGCGCGTCGGCACCGCGGCCGAGCGAGCGCGAGAAGGGCGGGTTCATCAGGATGAGGCTGGGGCGCTCCGCGGATGCCATGACGCTGGCGATCTGCGCGCCGTCGTGGCCGGTAACGCTGGCTTTCGGGAAGGTGGCCGACAGCCGCTCGCGGCGCGCGGGATCGATCTCGTTGAGCTGGAGCGCCGCGATCGGCGGGAGGCCCGCTACCAGGAGACCGTTGCCGGCGCTCGGTTCGAGTACGATGTCATCCGCGCGTGCGTTCGCGAGCATGACCGTGATCGTGGCGAGATCGAGCGGGGTCGAGAATTGCTGCCAGTCGATCTGCTCCTCGCTGCGCACGGTCTGGGTAGGAAGGCGCGCCATAAGCCCGATCGCGGCGTCGACCGCCGGCGTGGTGCCTGCTGCGCATACCGCCAGCGCGGTCGCATGCTCCAGCACCTCGAAGCTCTCGCGCTGGGTCCAGTGACCATCGGCGTCGGTGCCGCCATAGGCGCGGATCATCGCGTCGTTGAGCATCGCTCGGGTGATCTTCGCGTCGCCGGCGATCGCGGGGAGCAGCAGGCGGGCGGCAGCGGTGGCATGGTCGGCGCGCGCGGGCGCAGGGTCGAACAGGTCGGTCATGGGGGTCTCCGGGTCTGTGGCTGCTCGTGCAGCTCACGACCCCGACCCCCCTTCCCTCTCAGGCTCCGGGTTTCACGACGTCGGCCCAGTCGCCATAACGTGAGGGTGGCGGCATCCGCTTCAGCGTCAGCCCGCGCGGCCGATAGGCGGCCCACGCCTTGCGTCGTGCGCGTCGGCCCTCGAAGTCATTGTCCTCGGCGAAGATCAGCGTGGTGACGCTATCGGGGATGTGGACACGGTCGAGCCGCGCCGCGCCGAGCGTCGCCCAGCACGGGATGCCGTGGATCTGGGTGAAGGCGGCCGAGGTCTCGAACCCCTCACCAAGCGCCAATGTGTCGGTGACGCGCATGCCCTGCCAGGTCGCACCTCCCGGCGTGCCGAGCGTCGCCTTGTCGAGATAGCCGCCATGCGCGAGGTCGAGGAAGATGCGCTGAATCGAGCGCAGCGTGCGCCCCTCCCGCGCCGCGATCAGCAGCGCCGGGAGGAACCGGGTATGCGGTTTCGGTCCCCACGGACAGCGCGGGTGGTAGCTCAGGTCGTCGAAGGCGCCGGTGATGCCGCGAAAGCGGAGATAGGCTTCCGCGGGCGTTCCGGCGATCGGCAACCCCTCGTTCCACAGCCGTTCGATGTTGGCGGGTCTGCCGGTGCGCTGTTCAGCGGGTGGGTCGTAGGTGCGTCCGGGTCTGATGCGCGCGATCTCGCGGAGCACGTCCTCGGCGGTGCAGCCGGCGAAGCAGTGAACGAGGATGCCGTCATGGCCCTGCCGGATCGAGAGGCTGGGATCGCTGTCGGCGTGGGCCGGGCAACGGCACATGGCGTTGTAGCCGTGCCAGGTGCCGCCGAGGGCGCCGACGATGTCCACGATGGTCTGGGTGGGTTTCAGCGCAACGAGGGGCATGACCGATCCTTTCTCGCTGCCTCTGACCCCCTTCTCTCCCTTCCTAGGTGACTCAGTAGCTGCTGGCTAGCAGCTAGCGGAAGATCCCCGTGTTAGCAGTTAGACCTCCGCTATCTAGCGTTGAGATGGCTGGTATCTAGCGGCTAGCTACCTTTGAGCTAGCAGTTTCTCATAAGCGTCGAGTGCCTTCTCGAGCACTTCTGTAAGAAGCAGACCCTCACGTTGAGCTATTTCGCGGATTCGATTGTCCCATTCGGGTGTGACCCTAGTCGCAAATTGTTGAGTGCGGTTAGTCTTGCGCGAACTGCGGGCATCAATGCGGGTTGCGGTTATCAGCGGTGCAGCCGGAGGGGCGGGGGCTACTTCGGGTGCATCCAAATTCTGGCTCGCCTCACTGATTGGTGGGGGTGAACCCAATCGAGTAGCCTTCTTTAGCTTCGAGATATCGGCCATCATTCACCCCGCTACTTTGTCGATTAGGGATTGGATCAGAGTATCAGCACGCTGGTTAAGGCCGGAGAATTTGGTTTCGGTAATTGACAGGCCTTGGTTCTGCGCTTGCCGGTATGCTGGTCGTTCCACGATCGAACCGTCGAGGACATTATACCCAGCTTCGGTCAAATACGCCCGCGCGTCATTTTCTTCAGCCGAAGTTCCAATGCGGTTGAGCGCAAAAACGAGCCGTCCAGTCGGGATACCCTCCTTAACAAGGGCATGGTATTCGCGGACGGCAGGCCTGAGATCGTCCAAGGATGCGCCGGTGGGTTGAACCACGAGTGACGATGACCGTGCAATTTCAAGTGTAGCTTTGCTGGTCCGAGCGGGGCCGTCGATGATAAGCAGATCGAAGCCGTCTGCAGCGGCCAGGGCCTGAGACGCGGTTTTGAATGCCTCAACCGACACAATCGGCTCGATGGAGATGCCAAGGCGTGCTCGGTGCCAATCGACCGAAGTGCCCTGTTGAGTATCGAGATCGGCGATTTTAACCCGCAGTTCGCCTGCCGCCGCCTCGCGAGCAAGGGCTCTTGCCAAGGTGCTTTTTCCTACACCGCCTTTTTGTGAGACGAATGCTACGACAGCAGCCATGACCGATCCTGTGATAGTTCGAACAACTGGATAGCTAGCCGCTCTCTAGCAGTTTGGCAACCGCTACCTATGTGATAGCTAGCTGATACCCAACCAGCAGATATCTGTGAGCTAGCTGCTACCCACGGGGGTTTGCCTGACCTAGTCTGGATCAAGCACTGGGAGATAGTGGAATTTTTTTCCACGTTGTGCGGTTGATCGAAACATGATGTTCAATGATCGATGAACACGCGATCGAACTCGAGCTTATGCGTAGTGGGTAGTGTTATGGCACTGCTATGGGCGCAAACATCGGCAGCTAAGCAGGCCGAGGTAATGACATTTGATGGGCAGGCAGTTGAAGCCGTCATCGATGTGGGCCCGAGAATGCGGGGTATGCCAACAGACGGAACGCCGCCAGTACCAAGCATGGAAGCCGTTTTAGGCAATGACTTCAGATCATTCGGCAGCCCCGTAATGGAACCCCAAGAGGAGGCAATAAGCACGTCGCATATATCGGTGCCCCTTTGGATGCAGACTGGCCAGGTTTCGGGGGGAGCTGGCCGGGCAGCGATGTCCGATATGGCAAGTTATCTCTACACCCCACAGGCTTGCTCAATCACACCCTACCGTCCACGCGGCGATTTTCCAGGCTGGCTCGAAGCTCGGCGGGCTCAATATTACCCCTTGATCCAGGCCGTGGCGTGCGAAGCTGGTGTGCCAGTCGGGCTTTTCGATGCACTGGTGGCCCAGGAAAGCCGCTATGACCCATTGATCGTATCACCGAAGGGCGCCGTTGGCCTTACCCAATTGATGCCCGGTACAGCGCGTGGACTTGGGGTTTTCAATTCGAGAGATCCGTTGTCGAACCTGAGGGGAGGGGCCAGATACCTCCGCGCGCATCTGGATGAGTTCAAGCGGGTCGATCTAGCCTTGGCCGCGTACAATGCAGGTCCAGGACGCGTTCGATCGATGCGCCGTATTCCGCCGTTTCGCGAGACGATGGACTATGTCGCAGCGATCACTCGAGGGTGGAGCACCGGATCGTTCAGGACAGCATCGATTCAGACCGCCGGTTTGGCAGTGGGTCGACAGGAATTCCGGGGCAGGGGGGTCCAGTTACTCGCTTACACATCTACAAGAGTATCGAACCCGAGGTAGTGCGCGTAATAGATCGCAATTCCGAGGATCGCCGGCGCGCCGAGCAGATAGTTGATCTGCCAACGTATCCACAACCGGGGTGCAACGAGTACCTTATCGAGGACGGTCGCAGTTGGGAGTTTCCTAGTTCCCAGACGATAATCGTAGGCGGTCTTTATCATCGCGAGGACAGCGCACAGCGCCACCATGACGCCGACCGCGGCATAGAGTGAAAGCCAGGCCTGAAGGGTCGCTTGGGGCATGCCGACCACCTAGCAGCAAGATGCTGACGGTCCATTAACCGCTGAATCGCGCATTAGTTACCAGGTGGGCTGCGTTTTCAATCGCAAGTTGGTGCTCAGCATGGCGCTACGGTCGCGATGACGCACGAAAAACGGCTGCACCGGGCACAAAGGCGGCAATTTCAGCGCAACGGTAAACGCTTGCTCCCCTCGGGAGCATCGCGACGCGAAGCGGCGCGTCCAACCTTGCCGCTTGGTCTTGCCGTTTGTGGTTTGTGCGGTCCGGTCGGTTGGGACTGTACTCGCCGTCAGGCGTTAGGGCGTTGGCCGACTAGGCCAACTCCATTCGTTCTCAGATCATATGAATCTAGGAGCGGTTGACCATTTTTTTGAGACTCTTGCTTCTCGATAGCGATGGCAAGGCTGTCCAGCACTTGTCGCAAGCCGGCGTCTTCGATCTCCTCGGCGACAACCTGGCGCGGGGAGCGCCAGAGGCGCATCACCTCGATCTGCTCGATCAGGCAGGACATCCTTGCCGAGCAACGCTTTGGCGACGCCGGCGCCAAGCAGGTCGGCGACCTCGGTCACCACGGCCGACGCGCCGCGGGCTCCCGCCCCAATCAGGATAGCGACCTTGGCGCCTGCATTCAGTACCTCCGCCGCGCGCGCGAGATCGGCGGGCTGCGGGACGACGATCGGATGTGCATAGCCGGTGCCCGAGCGGGTGAAGACGTGCGCCTGGCCCGGCTCCTCATATTTCGTATCCTGTATGTCCTTGGGCAGCACGATGGTTGAGACCGCGTTGCCCGCGACCGCGATCCGGATCGCGCGATCGGTCACATGGCGGACCTGCGCCGGCGCGCTCGCCTCCTGCACATAGGCGGCGACGTCGGCAAACAGTCGGTCGAGATTGAGCTCCTGCTGATAGCTTGCACCGCGCACGGTGCTCTCGGCCTGGCCCGCGATCGCGAGGACCGGGACATGGTCGAGCTTGGCGTCATAGAGCCCGGTGATCAGGTGGGTCGCGCCCGGACCGCCGGTCGACTGGCAGACGCCGAGCTCGCCGGTGAATTTCGCATGCGCCGTCGCCATGAAGGCCGCCATCTCCTCGTGGCGGACCTGGATGAACTCGATGCCCGAGCCTTCCTTCTCGGCGCGCTGGAGCGCCCCCAGCACGCCATTGATGCCATCGCCAGAATAGCCGTAGATTCGGCTCACGCCCCAATCCTTGAGGCGCTGGACGAAGAAATCGCTCGACATGCGGGCCATGCCGCCCTCCACTTTGGGATTTGGTTTCGAGCCGGAGAGGTTCAGTCACGCATGCTCGCGCTGACGAGAAGAACGTCGCAGTGCGCACAGGCGTTCCCGCCGGTCGGCGGCTTCGCCCCCATCGGTGCGCGCTAGGGCCGGCCCGACGGCGAGCTCGCTTCTTCGGTCGTTGAGGCATGTCGGTGTCGCTCACTGCCCAACCGCGCCAGGTCATCGGTTTGCGACTGTCCAAACGCGGACAGCTAAAACCTGTCATTCACCGCCGAAACGCTTCGCGAGACGCGCACTCGCTCCGCTCTTGGCCGCCAGCTTCGCGCCATAGCGCATGACCGTCTTGGGATCGCGCCAGCGATAGGCCTGCATGATGGCGGGCAGGCTCTCTCCTGCCGCAAAATTGTCTTGCGCCACGCCAACCCGGATCGAATGGCTCGACACGGCCGCGACCCAGCGCTCGAGCTCGGCCTCGCTCATCGCCCCCAGCAGTTTCTTGTCGAATGCCTGGCGGATCAACCGCTTGTAGATGAGCGTGATCGTGCCGGGGTTGAGCGCCTCCTCTCCCACACCGCGGATCGAGCCATCGAACCAGGTTTCGACGCGCCGGAACAGGGCCCCGCGCGCAATCCCGGCCTTGTCGCACCATTCAGCGATCGCGCGCATGGTCGCGGGCGAGAGATAGGCGAGAGCCCCCTGCCCTTCCTGATCGGTCTTGCTGCGGCCGATCTCGACCACCCCTGCCCCGTCGACGTCGGGCCCGTCGATATGCTCGATACGCATCGCCGCGAGTTCGGAGCGCCGGCAGCCGGTATCATAGTTGACCTGCAGTAGCGCGCGATCGCGCGCGCCCAGGAGATCGCGGCGCGTGGCCTTGAGGAGGACCGCGAGGCTCACGCCGCTCGCCGGCGCGTCGAGATCGCTGACATCGCCCTTGTAGCGGATACCCCGCGCCTGCGTCTGGCGGGTGCCGAGAAGCTTGCGCGCCGCCTTGTGCTCGAGCTGCACGAGCGGGGCTGCGGTCGGATCGTCCAGCCCCGCCATGCGATAGGCCCAGCCGATATTGACGAGATAGCGCGCGATCGTCGCGGCCGCCCTCTGCGGCGTCGCCCGCGTCGCCTCATCATGATCCTGACCCGACAGCGCGCGGACATAGGCCGCGACGGTCTCGGCGGTCGCCTCCCCTGCCCGCACTCGGGTGCGCCGGCACCAAGCATCCCAGAGCTTCATGTCGGAAAGGAACGCGCGGATCGTGTTCGGCGACCAGGCCCGCGCCGCGGCCGCGATGACCTGCGGATCGACCGCCGCCTTGTCGATAGCCAGCGCGCGGACCTCGCCCACGACGTCGTCGGCGCCGGCGGGCGGCGTGCTTTGCCTGCGGGTGAGGGCCGTTTTCGCCATGACGGCGAGACATAGCCCGGTCCTTCTCATAATAATAGGGTCGTGATAATCTCCCATTATCACGACTACGCATACGAGCCAATTTGACTGAGAGCAGCTCTGGGTTAAAAGACGGCGTGGACGCGCCTCTCTCGAACAGCCGCTACGGCCCCGCCTACAGCGCGAAGATGGTCTCCGCGATCGCCTCCTGCACGGCCGCCATTACGCGTCTCGATGCCCGGTTTTGCGTTAGTTCGGTGGCATCGGCCTGGGCACGCCGCGCCGCCTGGAGTGGCTACACCCGGGCCCTGCAACTGCAATCGGCCGAGATCGACGAAATTGACGTATTTTCCTGGGGCTGCGGGCTGCAAATCCCCGGCCGGCCGCTGCGGTCGACCAACCTCGACCTGTTCGATCGCTTTCCCGCCTGGGAAGCGGCGCTGCGCGATCCCGACCCCCTCGCCTGGCGCGACGCGCTCCCGACCGCGATCGGCGAGATCGAGATAGCCGCGGACCATTCGCCGCTGATCCGCGCGCTCGATCGGGTCCGCCAGCATGCGCGTCTCGACAGCACCGCCCTGCCCTGGCTCTCGCTGCCCTTCGCTCTGCGCGACAAGGGGATGGTGACCACTCCCCTGCCCTGCCTCGTGGGCGGCGTGAAGGCGTTTAGGCTGAAGCGAACTGTCGGAGACGAGGACTGGTATGCGGCCATGCGCAGCCTTGAGGCAAGCGCCACCGCAAACCTCGCACGGTTGCACGAGCTGGAAAAGCTCCATCGCGCGGCCCAGCATGCGATCGTCGCGGAATATCGACCTGGCCACCTCCCGGGGCTCGCGGCCCTCCTCCATCACCGGCCACTGCTCTCGCCTCAGTCGCTGGCGGAGCTGCTCAGCATGAGCGTTGCCGGCGCGAGCAAACTGCTGGGCCGTGCCGTCGACTGCGGCTTGCTCGTGGAGATCACCCAGCGGCGGACCTGGCGCGTGTTCCTGAGCACGGACCTTGCCATCGAGTTTGGCTTTGCAGCGCCCAAGCGTGGACGGCCGCGCAACGTGGTCCCTCCCCCGCCAGCGAGCCGCGAGCTGTCGGAGGTCTTCGATGCCTTCGATCGCGAGATGGAGAACATCGACAAGCTTCTCCAGCATCGCGCCGAGAGTTTGTGAACGACAGTCCGCAGGAGGATCTTTCGCTTGCCGCCCGGTCTGATGAACCGGTCTATCAACCGGAGCATCCTTCTGTCGAACGATTGGAATGTCGTCGGCTGGCCGGGGCCTCTCTACCGAGGTGCGCCGGCAAACCTTTCACCAAAGGGGTAGCTGCCTCCCCTCCCCTGTTCGCAATTCATAGCGCTGGATGCAGCAAGAACTGATTTGCCGGCGAGCGCGGTCTCGTTCCCCTTGTCCCAGTGGTGAAACACGAGCTCTGCAGTCGGCGGCTATCGTCTATCGATAGTTGAAGGCGGTAGCTGCAATGTCCAGTCCACGGGTTCTCTGACCCACAACGGCATGCTTCTCGTGATCAGGCTTGGCAGGAAGGCCCCACAGCGGCCTTCTGGGCGCTTTGCTTGCCGTGGGGATAGCCGAGAGCGGAAACACGCTGTGCGGGCTGCTGGCGGCGCTCAGTGCAGGTCGGACTTCGTTCGGGTCTTGGAAAATGGCTCCTGTCACGGTGCCCTCGGCGACCTGAGCGTAGTGAGGTGCTCCGCGATGGCTGGCTTGCAAGGAGTCTAGGCGCCGCGATAATCGACGTCGATCTGCGGTCGGGTGTGTGAGGCGACGCACGCGACGGAGCTTTTTGGGTGGACGACGTGCTTAGTGCGCGGCGATCGTCCCTTCCCCTTCTTCCCAATCAATTCTTCAAAAGAAGGGAGCGCCGCAGGCGTGTTAATCTCTTTAGAGAATAGGATAAAAAGTTAAGCTGTGGATGGATCTTTCGCGACTCGCCGATTCAGCGCGAGTCGGGAGTTCAGCGCCGTTCCCATTATACCGTTTGGCCGTTCCTGAAATACCCTGCGGGGCGTTCCCATTGAACCGTGATTCGGTTCCTCATGTACCGTGCCCCGTTCCTGAAATACCGTGGGCACGGCGCGGGCCACAGGACGTCTCCAAGGGAGTAAAACGCGTTTTACTCGTCCGCAAAGTGGCTGTTTTCCGAGCCTTTCAGGCATGTTACACCCGGCAGCGCTCGTTGTCGAACTATAGGCGTCAGGCGAGGCCGCCCTGTGTTCGGAGGAGTCGAGCGGCATTTCCGCGGCCCTCCCGAGTCCTTGGGCGAATCATTGACGGTCTTTTAGGAACGGGACCCTGCGGAACTGACCTAAAACGGCGATGATCTCGACGTTTTGTTGCCTTGAGCGCATCCCGCTCGGCTGCCTGGACCGCGAAGTTTCGAGGTTTCTCGGGAGCCGGCCAGTGATCTCGACGGTACATTGAGAACGGGGCTTGGCCAGGCGATGGGCGCCGATTGTGGATGTCTAGCGCTCCCGGAGGCGTTTGCAGTCGAAGCATTCACGGTATTTCAGGAACGGCATCGAAGCAGCGAGGATGACTCCCCCTCCCCTCCCCAGCCTCTTTGGAGCGTCGACAGTTTGACCTTTAGAGTCCTCTAGCAAGGAGGAACCCCTCCGACTTCAGTCGGATACTGGCTTCAGCCACAGACTCGCGTGCTAGCCTGTAACCTCGGGAAAAGCGGAAGCCGCCGAAGGCGTGAAGCTTCCGCTTTTCCCGAGGTTACAGGCTATGGCGTATCGGTCCGGTTGTCACACCACATTCCATCATCGCTACCATCTCGTTTGGGCGCCGAAGTATCGGTACAAGGTGCTGATCGGCGATGTTCGGCTACGGGTGCGCGAGATCATCCGTCAGGTCTGTGCCGAGATGGGCGTGAAGATCATCAACGGCGCGCTGTCGAAGGACCACGTACACATGTTCGTCGAAATCCCGCCGCACGTCTCGGTCAGCGACTTCGTGCGCCGGGCCAAGGGGCGCTCATCCCGCAAGATCCAACAGGAATTCGAGCACATCCGCAAACGATATTGGGGCCAACGCTTCTGGCAGCGCGGCTACTTCTCGACCACATCCGGCAACATCACCGATGACATCATCATGCGTTACCTCGACCGACATACCCACAAGGACGGCTTCAGCCCCACCGCTTGATCCTACCGGCGTCAGCCGGTCAGTGATTCAGCTATCAGATCCGGGCAATCTGATCACAAATCCCACCCTATAAGCGCCGTTCTCTAAGTACCGTGACGGCTGCCTGGAGAGGTGGAACGGGCGATCCTCCCGCTGGCGCAGCTGTGCCCGGCAAAGCTCATCCGAGAAGAAGGCTGGCAAAGGATCGCGCGTGGTTGGATCTTCGCAGCCCACGCACATTTGATGGGGCGCCATACAGACGGGTCCGGGGCCCGGCTCGTTACTTCGGGAACGGTCCACACGGATAAGTTGACGTGCGCGCGCGAGCCATTCTCGACCCTGTTCCTGAAAGACCGTTTTGGCGGATTGCGCCTACGGCGTCGATCAGTTGACCGGACGCTGCTTCGCGCAAAAGGTCGCGAATATCTGTGTGATGTTCTTCGCGTCGAACGCTATCTCGCGCTGCCGGAGGAAGTTCCGGAAATCGTCTCCAACGAGACCGTGGTCGCGTTGGGGGCTGGGCAGGTTGGCGCGGGCGATCGCACCGAATGCCGAATGCGAGATATGCCCGCTCGAGGGGAAGGAGATAGCCGGTTCCTCGGGCGCCTTTTCCTTGACGGCCGCAGGCGAGGCTTGGGCGAGGGCAGGGGAGGGCTTGCCCTCCTCGGACGGCTCGCGATCGCGCCTGGTCATGCGCAGCAGCGGTTCGGCATCGTCACGCTGTTCGATGTCCAGGGAGTAGCCTGGCAGATCGTTCTCCCGAGCGATCTTGGTCATCTCGAACTTGAAGCGCCGATAATCGCCTTCCGCGCCGGATTTCTCGAAGAGCGTTGGCATCGAGATGGCGAAACCGTCGCTTCCGGCCCCACCCGCATGTTTGCGCGCGACCCGATAGAGCCAGCGTTCGCGCCCGCCTGTGAGCGAGAAATAAGCCGGATCGATGGCGAGCACGCCGCCGTCCATCAACACCCCGTCGTAGAACCATTTCGCGAGGGTAATTCTCATTCCCCGCACGTTTCCGGACCGATCCTTAAGCTGGCTGTGACTGTCGATCCAGGAGAAGGTGGTCTCGACGGCATCTCCTGAGCGGATGTTCGTCTTCACCGTGGTCGATTGGAGCCTGTCGAGGGCATTGCCCAGAAGATCGTAAGCGCGTCCACCAACCTCGCGCTTCAGAGTCTTCAGCATGTCGTATGGGACGACGTGGAGCGTCTGCGGGATGTCGTTGGCACCTCGCCGCTTGTGCTCGATCAAAACTGACGCGCAGTAAATCAGTATGTCGAGGTCGTAGATAGTCGCCAGACCATATTCCGAATTAGCGGAGACATGGACGGTGATCTTACGATCCGGACTGACATAGTCGATCGGCTTGAGTCGCTTGCGCTTCGACAGCGAGAAAAAGGGCCGCTCCATCGTTTCGCGCTGATCCCGAAGAGGAAGCGCAGTCAGCTGAGGGAGAAAGAGGTCTACTTGACCGTCTTCGCGGTGATCCTGTTGCATCTCGTGTCCCGTGGCATCGGTAAAACGCATTTTACCGGGAGCCAACTAATTGAAAATAAAGCGTTAAACTAGATTTTACTCAATTTCGACTGAACTTCGCACTCTCAAGGGCAGGGCGGAGCGCTTCGAGGATCTCGTCGACCGACGCTGTGCCCTTGGGGTTGATGTTGATCGTAATTCCCTTGGCCCGTGTATCAGCAAGAACCTGTCCGATCTCGCGACCCGAGGCGGCGGTGAGGGCCGGCTTGGCACGGGGTACAGGCTTCTTCGACGCCGCGGGAGCCACTGCGGCTGCGGCCAGGCGCTCACAGACCTTGATACCCTCAATCTTGTCGCTTCCAGCGTCCTTCAGCGCCTGTTGCTCGGCACCGAGGGCTATAGCTGCGGCGATGATCGCGTCGCGGTGCTGTTCGTTCTTCAGCAGGGGCGAGAGCCGCATGCCGTGTCGGACCTTGAGGTCTCCGGGCTCGGCGAACGCTGCCACGACCTCGTCCGGCAACTCCGCGAGCTGGAGGAGGTTGTGGAGGTTCTGCTTGGCGATGGCCAAGCGATCGGCCATCTGCGTGCGAACCCCGTTGTAATATGCGTCGACAGCGTGCCTGTAATTGCGCGCACGCTCCAAATCGGTGACGTCCTCGCGCTCTCGATTTTCCAAATCGGCGAGCCGGAAAGCGGCCTCGTCATCGAGCGTCTCGATACGCGCTACGAGCTCGATTTCGCTATGGTTGTTGGCATTCAGCCAGGAAACCGAGAAATGCCGGCGGGTGCCGACGATCAACTCGTAGGGGGTCTCGGCGTTCGGCGTCCGCCGCACCACAACCGGCTCGCGGTTCGTCCCCTCCTCGCGGATGGAATCAATGAGCGAGGCACAGCGTTCGTGGCTCAGCGCCGCATGATCGCGAGCATTGCCCGGCCAGATGGAGCATTCCGAGGGCTTCAGACGGATAGTCGGACGTTTGACCGTGCGGGCGATTTCATCGAACGCAATACCACGCCGCTCCAGGAATGAGGGCGTCGAAGGTTCGTCGACCGGCTTATCGCGATCGACCAGCGCCTCGGCATCCGCGACTTCGGCCACGGACGTGGGGGCAGGGGTCGTGCCGATGCTTTCGATGGCATTCGCCAGTAGGCTGCGACGCCGGCCCCCTGCGCTGCTCATGCCGCCTCCGTCAGTCTGTCGGTGCCGACCTGCGCCATACGCGACGGCCACTGCTTGCAAATATCCTTTTCGATCTCGCGAAACACCATGTTGAGGTTGTCACGGCACCGCGTGTACGTCTGGTGCGACCCATATGGTTTGTTGATTTCGTAGATCGACGACATCGACAACCCGGCATTCTTGATCTCTTCCGACAGGAGTATCGGCGTCGACAGCATCTGGCCAGCGTAGGTCTTCTCCATGACCTGAAGCATTTGAGCCTCGTTGGTCCTGTTGGGCTGGAACATGGTGCAGACGACGCGAATGAACCCGTAGTCGATCGAAGTGTCGAACTTCGAGACGAGGTCCATCGCTTCGCGACAGGTCTGCATGAAGTGGATTGTCGAAAGATAATCGAGTTGCCGAGCCGGCACGGGGATCAGCAAGCCGTCCGCGGCCGTCAACGTGTTCACGCCCAAAAAGCCCATGGCAGGGGGAGGATCGAGGATAACGACGTCATAGTCGTGCCGGACCTCTTCCAGGCCAATTCTCAGCATGCGGAACGCGCCGGCAATGGCGGTAGGGCCCTCCTCGATGGTTGCTGTCAGTTCCCACTCGGTGTCCTGGAGGCCCAGGTTGGCGGGGCAGATATCGATATTCGGCCACGCGGTCTTTTGGATCGTCTTTCGCAGCGAATCGGCTTCGTCGATTCTGGGGGAGAGGAAGTTCGAGAGCGTGTGCGTCTCGTCCACCAATGCCTCTAGATTGACGTCGAACATAACACTCATCGACGCCTGGGGATCGCAATCGACAACAAGAACGCGATATCCCCGCAGCGCAAGGTAATCTGCAAGATGCTTGCCCGTCGTCGATTTGCTGACGCCGCCCTTGAAGTTCTGCACGGCGATGACGACCGCGCGCTCGGAGGGCAATTTACCCATCTTGATGCCGAGCTTCTCGCGAATGGCGATCAAATCTTCGACCGTGTAGAATCGGCGTCCGTTGGTGGCCGTCTTGGGGGCGGGCAAGCGTCCGCGCGCCTCAGCCTTGGAAAGCGCTTCCGGCGTTCGGCCGAGCAATTCAGCGGCGACTGTCGCCCCCATTGAAATGTTCAGCGTTTTGCGATCGGATGGATCAATGGCCGCCTGTCGCAGCACGGTCTTGGCATTCTCGCACGAGGTAATCATCGCATCGAGAATCTGACCCGACAGCATGGGCATGTCCCCTTTTTGAACCCAAACCGGCCACGGTTCGTGAAAAGCACCGCATAATGGCCCCTAATCCCGGACAGATATGCCAAATGCAGGGTGGTTAGTCAAATAGGGTGACCTGACCCGGCGTGCGCAGGGACAAGCCCTCTTATTGCCCCCGAGTCCCGGACCATCCGCGTGTGTATCATTTCGCCTATAAACCCGGACGAAAATCAAGATGAGTCACTCGCCAGCACGCGCCGCTTGAGGACTTATCCTCAAGTCTTGTCCGACTTCGAAGCTCAGACAACGGGCATTCACAGCAACGCGAATCATCTCAAAGATGATTGGCGGGCACAGCGTCAGAGATGGAACCTCTCAGTCCACGGCGATTCGGCTCGAGCCTGTGGATCGGCGTGGAAAAGGGACCCCGGTAGCGGGGTGATCGGCGTCGAAAAGGGACCCCTCATCC
>NZ_JBHUFC010000020.1:0-37958 GCF_042681125.1 Sphingomonas floccifaciens
ATGGACCGTGAACTCAACGCCCGCGATGCTTCCCCCCGCCAGATCGGCGGCATGGGCCATGCCGGAGAAATTGGTGAGGACCAGCATCAGGCATGTCAGGAGAGGCAAAAAGGCTCGCACGAAACCGACTGTACCACAGATAGGTTTCCATGTCATCGCAATAACTCGCGCCCCGATGTCTTCGCGGCACGCCATGCCGGCCAGGCTTCCCGCAGCACGCGCCATGCCGAATGCAGGAACATCACGGCGATCAGTCCGCCGACGATGATGTCCGGCCAAGCCGAGCCGGTCAGGCCGACCAATCCGGCAGCCGCGAGAACCCCGACGTTCGATGCGACATCATTGCGCGAGCACTCGAACGTGCTCGACATGTTCACATTCTCGCGGCGGAAGCGCCAGAGCAGCACGAGGCAGATCAAGTTCGCAACCAGCGCGGCGCTGCCAACTCCAAGCATCAGGCCCGATGCCGGAGGAACGCCGTTCGCAATCTTGTCAGCGATCTCGAAAATGACCGCGACGCCGAAAGCCAGGATGATGCCGCCCTTCGCCAGCGCCGCGCCCGCTTCCCAGCGCTCGCCCCGATGCAGTGCATAGAGACTGAGCGCATAGACCACCGAGTCGCCGAACATGTCGACCGAATCCGCCATCAAGGCGGAGGAACGCGCGACGACGCCGCCGCCAAACTCGACCACGAACATCGCAAGATTGATGACCATCACGATGATGAGCACGCGGCGCTGCTCGGCCTTGCGACCAAGTTCCGCGATCGTGTCGCGTTTCCCTGAGCAACAAGCGTCTGCCATTATCGAAGCTCGATTCGTGGATCAGACGCCCTATATGAACCCTCACCCCACTATAGGGTCAAGGATCGAATATGAAAATCGGTGAGATCGCAAGGCGCACCGGGTTGAAGATCGAAACGGTTCGTTTCTACGAAGCCGAAGGGCTGGTTCCCGCTCCCATCCGCAGCGGCGGCAACTATCGGCTCTACGATCGCTCGCACCTTGATCGCCTGTCCTTCATCAAACGCTCGCGTGATCTGGGTTTCACGCTGAATCAGGTCCGCGCGCTTCTGCGTCTTGCAGATGATCCGCGGGGATCCTGCGCCGAGGCCGATCAGATCGCCGCGGTCCACATCGCGGAGATCGATCGCAAACTGGCCGACCTCTCGGCGCTACGAGGGGAAATTGCCCGCTGGGGTGGAACTTGCACCGCCAGCACCGTTGCCGACTGCAGGGTCATTGATGCCCTGTCGCAGTAAATCGGAAGATTGTCTGCCCGGCGTCGGCGCGTATAGTTTGATAGAAGTATTCAGCGGCGAGACGAAGGCGTGTCCGAGAGCGACACGGACTATTTCCAGCTAAGGGCCGAGAAGGATGTCGAGCGGGCGCGCCTTGCGACGAAGCCCGAAGTGGGGGCGGTGAGAGAAGGCCCGGAAACGTACGCTCTCATGTCATGACTGCCATATGGAGCGCTGGGCGTGTTTACCCCGTCACCGGCCTTCCAACCGGCGGGTGCGTTGACTTGGCAGGAGTGCCGCAGGTTCCTGATCGACGACGATTAATCAAGCTCTAGTCCGCGGATTGGTCATCGCACTACCCGTGTCCGTCGCTGGGCCTTCCTCTCTCTAGCTCGGGCGACGGACATGCCTGCCCCACCCTACACCGAGGGTTGCCCATCACAGTTGGATGCCCGCTACACACAGGCCAGGTCTACGCTGTTGGGCGGCGGGCGCCTCCTCTCGTTCGCATGGACGCGCTCACGCCCTAGCTGCGGCCCCCAAGCGCCGGGCGATGTCCCAAGCGTAGCCGACAAGCTCGCGCGCGATCGCGGTGTTCACCTTGTGCTGCGGCTTGTCGGTTGCCGATAGCCGCCGGAAGAGCTGGCATAGGCGCACCTGCGCTTTCCAGCCGATGGCCCGGATCTTCTCGGGCAGGTTCGCCATCCGCTCGCGGTACCGCCGCTCCTCCCGCGCCGGCAGCCGGTGCGGTCAGCCCGCCTCGACCAGCCTGGCGCGCGGGTGCGCGTTTCTCGCTCCGGTGATCCGCCAAGGCTGGTCCGGGCGCCCACGCTGTCGAGGACCGCGCGCGTGACGCGCAGCGAGGTAGGCGGGCTGATGCCGGCGAGCACCGGTTGCGCCCGTGCGAGCTCAATTGGCGGAGTTCATGAGAACGCGGCGCTCGCAAGTGCGATGCTTTTGCGTTCAGACATCATCACTATGCGCTCGGCAGATAGCGCGAGACCCACCGACGGACGATATCGGTTCTTGCTTCAGTCACTCTTGACAGCCCGTAGGCCAGCCAGGCCACAGTCGTCACGACGACTACAACCCATATTAGGCTGGTAGTGCCCGGTTCCATTCGCTCACTACTAATCATCAAACCGGCCGCGAACGCTATCAGCGGGAAATGAATCGCATAAAGCGTGAAGCTCGCCTGTGCCCCAAATCTGGCCAGGGCATTCATGCAGCGGGGCAGTCTCAGCCGCGCGGAGAGGACAAGTCGAAGCACGACTGCGAAAGCCGCCGCGAGCACGACATCCTCGAATGCGAAATCAACAAGCCTTACCAGAATGAGCAACGCTGCCGCGGCCGCGGCCGCCAACGAAAGCGTGGTCGCGGATGTTCGCGTGGCTGGTTTCTTCGTCAACGCGTCGCGTTTCTCCGCGAAGTACACCGCGCTTCCAGCGAGCCAACAGAGAAAGCCGATAGCCAGAGGCGAAGCGATTGCGCCGAGCAGCAGGGTCGGCAGGAATGCTGACATCCGCCGGGTCCGCACCGTCAACGCGAGCGCCGGGAACCAGAGATAATACCAGAACTCGTAGGCGACGCTCCAAAGCGGACCATTTGAACCGAACGGTCTCGCAAGAATGCTTTGCAAAAACGACGCATTCGCGAGAAATGTTGTCGCTGATAGCGTGTCGCCCAGATCCGTTTTCAGGACAAAGGTGTCGGTCATCGCGCGATGGGTCGCGGTGCCCAAGACATGGTAACCGACCGCGTCGAGCAACCCGCCAAGAACCAAGGCCGGAATCAGGACGAGGTATAGCCGGACAAGCCGGTCAGCGAGGTAGTGCGGCCACGACCAGCCCGTGTCCAACCGCTTAACAACCGACCGCGTGATCCAGTAGCCGCTCAGCACGAAAAACAGCACGACGCACGCGTGCGCAAAACCTGCCGCAAAATAGCCCAACCCCGCTAGGATACCGTCTCCGGGTCGGTAGTCTCGGATAAGGAGATACCATGCGTGCGAGAACGTGACGATGCCGGCCAAGATTGCACGTAGTGCGTCTACAATCGAATAGGCCGGATTGACGGATCCGCCGCTCGGCGCCGACCTGGCCGTGGGTGGCTCAGGCCATCTAACGTCGTTCCGCGACGCGCCCGAGGTCGTCATGACGCCGGACAGCAGTCGTGCGTGAACCGACGCTTTGCCGAATGGCGTTGTCCAGTTTGTTCTTTCCCCCATACCCCTTCTACGTGCTGGCGCGGGCGATCCCTCGACACATGTCGCTCAGGCGGATCAGCTTTCGCGAGCGGCGGGATCGTCGGCTGAAAGCGCCGTACGAGCGGCGACTTGACGCAGGCGAATAAACTCCGCCAATCTGCGCCGATTATTGAAACTGCTTGTTCTGAAGCGAGGATCATGCGCGCAACGCTTTATCGTACCGCGGCACCCCCAAATGCGCCGGCATGGTGTCGGCGTGCCCTGCGACGCGGCCTACCCCGGCTGCTCGTGCTCGCAGCAATGTTGAGCCCACCTGCTTTCGCCCAATCGCCTCCGTCGGAAACGGCGGCGGTTCAGACGGTTCTCGAACAGTATAAGCAGGCGATCGAGCGCCTCGATGCCACCGGCACTGAGCGGCTCTTCTCGTCCGATTCAAAGGTTTTCGAAAGCGGGGGCAGCGAGGGAACCTATGCGCAGTATCTCGCGCACCACCTCGGTCCCGAGCTCAAGGAGTTCTCCGCCTTTCGCTTCAGTAACTACCGCGCTTCCGTGAAGCTCGAAAACGGTCTGGCGCTGGCGGATGAGGCTTACGAATACACGATCACGACCAAGGCTGGCGAAACGGTGCAACGACGCGGCGTTGCTACCAGTGTGCTCAAGAAGATCGCAGGGAATTGGCGGATCGTGATTCTCCATACGTCGAGCCGAAAGCCGCCGGCCGGCAAGTAGCCGACGAACAACCGTTCTCTCACCCCCCGACACACTGGAAACCGCTCGCCTTGCGGAGCGGCGACAGAAGATCATGCTGCGGCACTGAATAGCGACTAGCGGTTATAAGGATTGGTCGAGAGGCCGATATAACCTTCGCGCCTCCAAAGGACATTGCGTACCGATGACGATCATCAGCGACCAGCACGTCCAAAGCGAGACGCACGCCGGCCTAGTCCGTCGGCTGATCGCCCGCTGGCGTGAAGACCCTAGCGCGACCTACAATAGCTGGTTTCTTTGGGATGAGCGGCTGAAGAACTTCCGCTCAATCCGGCGCGGTATCATCCAGGTCGTTGGTGAGATCGAACGCGGCACCTTCGGCGTCGCCTATCGAGGATCGTCGCTCGAGACCGTCGTCCATTCCGTCGCCGAGCAGCGTCAGATTTTTAAAGGCGCGGATCACGCGTTTCTGTGGAAGCCCAAGCTCCGCATCCCCGACATTTACGAGAGCCCCGGTAACCAGCGCGCGTTCGGCCGGCTGCTCGACGCCTGTTCGTGCTGCGACACGGCCGAGGAGATCATCGGCCACATCCACGCGATCGACCGCCTGAAGATCAAAGGGCTGGGGCCGGCCGTCGCCAACCTCCTCTACTTCCTTCACCCGACGCTGGTGCCGCCCTTCAATACCGCGATCGTTAAGGGCTACAACGCGCTGACGGGGGCGAACGTGAAGCTTGGAAGCTGGGAGCACTTCCTGGCGATGCGGGCCGGCATTCTCGACCTCAACGATCGCTTCCGCGACCTTCTGTCGAACGACCTGGGCGCGATCGGCGGCTTGCTGTTCGACATCGGGTCCGATCGCTATCCTGCCCCTCCCCTCGACGTGAGCGGCGGGGCGCTGGCGAGCTGGGGGCAGCGGCTCGAGGCGGCGCGCCAGGAGGCGCGCACGCTTAGTAAGGCCGCGCTGCGCGAGGGCGAGAACGAGCGCACCCATACCGAAATCCAGGCATGGCTTCGCGATCTAGGTTTGGCGCTCGGTTATGACGTTTGGATCGCTGCGAACGACCGCAGCCGCGTCTTCGACGGATCACCCTTGGGCGCAGGGTGCCTTGAGCGCCTGCCCGACACGATCGCCACGTCAAAGGGCGCTGACTCGATCCGGCTGATCGACGTGCTGTGGCTTGAGAAGGGAAGCGATCACGTTGCCGCGGCATTCGAGGTGGAGCACTCGACCTCGATCTATTCGGGTATCGTCAGGATGCTCGACCTGGCGCTCAGCGGCAGCGAGCTTCACGCGACCGCGGGCCTGTTTCTCGTCGCACCAGACGCGCGCGAGGCCGATGTTCGCGCCCAGCTCCAACGCCCCGCGTTCAGTCGCGTCGCCGACCTCGATATCTCTTACCTGCCCTATGGTGAGCTGGAGAAGAACCGCGAGGCGATCGGTCGGTTCGGGTCGGGGTTGAAGGCGATCAAGGCGGTCGCTAGCAAGCTCGCTTGAGCCTACCCGGCGAGGGATCGGCGCGCCGCGCGCGTATCAGGGGTATGGACCTGCTCCGCAGTAGGAGGACCGGACATGCCTCGATACGTTGCGCTTCTCGGCGTCACTGCTGCCGGCTTGCTCTTGAGCGGCTGTATCAGCGCCCAAGAAATGGCGCTCCGACATCGTTCCGCGTGTGAGCGCTACGGCTTCACTCCGGGCAGCGAGGCTTATTCAAATTGCCTCTTGCAGCTCGATGTGGGGGACTACGGCTATAGCCATCATGGTAAGCGGCGGGCCCGGCCTCTATGATGATCACTTCCCCTTACGCTTGGCTCGATTCAATACTGGTAGGCTGGTTCGTGCTGACTGCACTGTCCGTCGCCTACGTAGCTTGGGACGCCTTTGCTCGAAATCCTGAACTCAAGGTGATGAGGTGGGGCTGGATCCTGGTGACGCTCTATGGCGGTCCGATCATGGCGGCGGCCTATGTGCTGTCCTGTCAGAAGCCCGCCCACGAGCGACACGAGGATTTCATCCGCCCGCTCTGGAAGCAAGGATTCGGGTCCGCCATCCTTTCCCTGGCCGGCGATGCGACCGGCGTATTTGTCGCCGCCGCAATGACTCCGGCGCTCGGTCTGCCGATGTGGCTGGACGTGACGGCTGAATACCTGTTCAGCTTTGGATTCGGTCTCCTTATCTTCCCGGCGCTGTTCATGCGCGACATGCTCGGTGGCTCCTACGGGCGTGCGCTTCGTGCGTCGTTCATCCCGGAGTGGCTGTCGATGATTGCCGTCATGGCCGGGATGATCCCGACGATGGTCATATTGATGAGCCGCGACATGACCGCGATGCACGCCAACTCGCTTCGTTTCTGGGGTGTCATGTCGCTCGCGACCCTCATCGGCTTCGTCGTCGCCTACCCTTTCAATCTATGGCTAGTGGCGGTGATTGAAGCATGGAATGGTCATCGAGCGTGCGCTTGAGCATGGCGGCCATGCCGTTGCGGCCGAGAAACGAAATGCAACGGTCCATCCCTATGGCCACGATCGCGCAGCGGCGATGGAGGGAATGGCAATGACCCCGACCGCGACGCTGGCGCAGATCGTCGCGATGACGGGGCTGACCGTGCTCGCGCTGGGCGCGGGGATCCTCGTGGCGACGATCGGCGGTCGCTGGACGATGTAGGGCACAGCACCAACTTTCGGTTCGGGAGTAATCCCAAGGGATCGGGCGCTCGGACGCGTACTTTCTAATGAGCGGGCAATCAGCGAAAGGACCTACGATGCACCAGATCGACCCCGACATGAAGGCGTGCATGGACGCCTGCCACGAATGCCATGTCACCTGCCTCCACATGGCGATGAACCATTGCCTGGAGATGGGCGGCCAGCACGCCGCCCCCGAACACATGAAAATCATGGCCGATTGCGCCCAGATGTGTGCGGTCGCGATCGACTTCATGGCGCGGAAATCCGCCCACCATCAGCATATCTGCCGCGAATGCGCGGAGATCTGCCGGGCGTGCGCCGAGACCTGCCGCCAGCTCGACGGGATGGAGGATTGCGTCCAAGCCTGCCTTCGTTGTGCCGAGGCATGCGAGACAATGGCCGCCTAAGAACGCGCGCGCGGGCGATGATCGATCGCCCGCGCCTTCGCGCCCGATGGGCCCACCCGATACGGCGACGACGGCCGGCGGGAGCTCGACAACAACTCCGCCGGGCGTTTGCGGAGGGGCATGACCATCGGTCTCGAGAACTCGCTGTTCGCCGGGTCCGACCAGGGTGGTCTTCTTGCCGCCAGCATTTACAGCCTACTCGAGACGGCCAAGCTGAAGGGCGTCGAACGGAGCGCCTGGCGCAGTTGCACCATCACCATAGCGCCGACCACCCAGCCCGCCGCGCCGCCGAGCTTCTGCCGAGGAATTATCGCCCAACCTGGGCCGACAACCTCCCCGGGGCGCGTGCGGTATCTGGGGAAGAATTGATCGCTTCCTCTACGCAGAATCAGCGATTTATCGTTGCGATCACCCCGAATATTTCCTTCGTGAACCCGGTGAGCAGTTCCGTCACCGCGCTCGCGAAAACGAGGAGGCAGACGAACAGCGCCACCAGCTTCGGCACAAAGCTCAAGGTCTGCTCGTTTATCGACGTCGCCGCCTGAACAATGCCGATGATGAGACTGATAATCATCATGGGCATCAGTAGCACGATCATGATAAGCCAAATCACCACGAGCATTCGACCAGCCTCGTCCAGTAGAAGAGACTGATCCATCGGCGTCACATGCCCGATGTCGGAGGCGCAAGCGTGCCAAGCCACGCGACCAGCGCAAGAATGGCGACAACACTGGCCGTCTCCACCCCGAGGCTGACGCGAAGCGACCTCAAAGCGCCGCGGTGGTCTTCCCCAGCGATCGATTCTTCGAATGCGGGTGTCAGCCGAAAGCGGTTGAGCGAAGCCAGGCCGAGCATGGCGACGAACAACGCGAGCTTAGCAAGCAGCAATCGGCCATAAGTGGTCATGCCGAGGGCAGCGACGTTGGCCGGCCCGATCAACAGCCAGCTGTTGATCAGGCCCGTAAGAACGATGGTTGCCACCACTACCGTACCCACCGCGCCGAACCCGTGGAGGGCGCGATGGGTCAGGCGAAGGTGATCACCATCCACGCGCTCGGCGGGTTGAGCCAGAAGGAGAATGAGGCCCAGAAGCGCGCCCACCCATGCGGCAGCTGCGACCAGGTGCAGGATATCTGAAATCAGGTGGATCCACCCCGCCCCGCCTTCGTCCATTGCGCCATGGCCCGTCCACGCAAGCGATGCCATTGCCACGCCGGACGCCGCCATGATGAGGACCAAAGCCCGGTCACTTTTTCTGGCTGGCAGCGCGGCAGCACCTGCAACAAACAACGCAGCAATTCGAACCAGCCAGGCCGTACCAGTCGGCGAGCCCTCGAGCAGCATGGCGACCGCCGCGCGATCGACCGGCCAAAGCGGCGTGCCCGCCATGTTCGAGACCATCATTACTAAAGCGATGGCGGACAAAAGCAGGCCGAGAACCGAACTGCCCACGAGCCAGGGCCGTAGCGCGATCGCATCATCCCTCTCTCCAGCTCGCAGACCGTACAGGCTGAATGCCGACAGGCCGAACATCGCCGCCAGCACCAGATATAGCGCGAAACGGACCAAAATGGTCGGCCCATCGGTCATGCCTTACTTCACCGCAAACGCGAGATGGCCGGCGATCTTGTGCGTGTCGGCAGAAACGACGTTCCAGTCGATCGTGTACCGGCCACGCGAGAGTCGAGCGCTTGGCGTGATGACGAGCGTGCGCCCGTCCGGCGCCACGGCGACCGAGCTCGCCATCTTCATGGCAGGCATCCCCGGCATCGCCGCCATGATCAACTCCGCTTTCGAAAAAGCGGGCATCAGCTTCTCGCTGAACTGAAGAGTGATCTTCGCCGGGGCTGCGACCGCGGCATTGGCGGCGGGGTTCGAAGCGACCAGTTTCGGATGTGCCTGCGCCGCACCGCTCAGAAGAGCAAGGGCGGCAGCGGCGGCGGGAACAATCAAGCGACGCATTGAGCGAGTCTCCGTGTTGTGGGCTCAACTATGTTACGCGGGCGCGGCGACCACCCCTCACAATGTTTTTTCTGCACGGCCGCGGGCGGTTGGCGCTCGTCGCGAGGGGTCATGGTCTCCGCCGCGTATTCCTTAACGACGGTACGACGTCACACGATCGAACGGCCATGAGACGGCTGCAGACTGACGACAATGTTGGCGAAGGGAGCAAGGCATGGGCGTGTGGCTGCGCGACAGGGAATGGAATGGTGAACCGGACCAGATCGTCGATTGCGCCATTATCGGAGGTGGCCCCGGCGGGTTAACCGCCGCCGTCTACCTTGCGCGCTTCATGCGGCGTTGCGCTGTGATCGATGCTGGTTTCGGACGCGCTGCATCTATTCCGCGGTCCCAAAACTTGCCCGGTTTTCCTGACGGGATAGCAGGCGTCGACTTCCTCGTGCGTCTTGAAGCGCAGCTTGAACGCTACGGCGGACTTATCCGGCGGGGCGAAGTGGATGCCATCGCGTCGTCGGGCGACGCTTTCCTGATCTCTCAAGGGCTAGATGTCATAAAAGCCCGCTCCGTCATACTCGCGACTGGCGTTGTCAATCATCGGCCGGCGATTCCCGCCGCGATGCATGATGCCGGCGTTGCCCGTGGCCTCATCCGCTACTGCCCAATTTGCGATGGTTACGAAGCACGGCACAGCGTAGTGGCAGTGTTGGGTGCTGACCGGCACGGTGCCGAAGAGGCGCGGTTCTTGAGCGGTTTCGGAGCGGACGTCACGCTGCTGGCCTATCGAGCTCTCGAGCTCGAGGCGGACGAAATTGCGGCGTTGCAGCGGGACGGAGTATCGGTCGTCCAAACGCCGGTCGCGAGACTCTTCGTCCAACAAGAGCGGATCGAAGCCGTATTGACCGACGATCAGCGGCTCACCTTCGACACGCTATACCCCGCGCTTGGTTCCTCGCCGCGTTCGCAGCTCGGCATATCCTTGGGGGCGAAAACAAGCGCCTCGGGCTGCATCGTCACCGATCAGCACCAACGAACGACGGTCGCGGGAGTATACGCGGTTGGTGACGTTGTCGAAGGTTTGGATCAAATCAGCGTAGCCCTGGGCCAGGCAGCGACTGCCGCCACAGCGGTCCATAATCAACTGCGAGATCAGGACTTGGTTAGTCGACCGTTCGAACCGGCACCAATGCACCCAGCTGTGGGCCGGTCGAAGCGTGTCGGATGAAGGCTGGGATGCGATCTCGGATCGGCGAGAAGGCCAGATGTGGAAGCGTGTGTCCTGACTTTCGGCATGGCGCTCTCGCGACAGTCCGCCCTCGCGAGCAGGAGTGAGGGTCGACGAAGAACGCGTCGCTGCGACAGGCCGCTTTGTCTATGTATACCGGTTGACGCAAAAGTCTTGTGTTGCCGTTGGCTTAGCCCTTACCTCCGGCTTGAGTCGGGCGGTCGGTCACCTCCAGAAGCGTCAGCCGAATACTTTTGGCCTGAGAAACAACAGGCTCGACATTCAGCGGCTGGTCTCTCGGCCCGTCATGCATCGAAACTGAAAGGTCAACGAACCGTCGCGACGGCGGTGAGGGACAGGTGCGGATCGCGCGTAATTCATGTTAGCAAGAGGAGAGATGAACATGAACGACCTCGATGAGCTACTTGGGAGGCTGGCGCGCGCGCCCGCTCCTCCAGCGCTGGAGCATATGGAAGAACGCGTCCTTGCGCGCCTGAAATCCGCCCCCATGGCCCGATCGGGTGCCGGGCTTGGGTTGGTAACGGCCATCGCGGCGCTCATCATGGGCATGGCCGGTGGCGTACCGGCGGCAGCAACCGGAGCCTCTTCCTTGGCTCCCCTCGGGCCTCAGCAACCGCTCGCACCTTCTTCTCTGCTGTTCGGCACACCGTGACCATGCGTCGCCAAGCAGCCCTGATCGGCGTGACGGCTTTCCTGGCAGCTTTGGCCGGTGTTTTCCTCGGGCGGGAACTCCTGCCGGCACGTCCTAGGGCAGGCGCTGAGCTCCATGAGGTGCTGCATCATCGGCTAGCACTTGACGAACGGCAGTCGGCGAAGCTCGACAGTCTCGAGCGCCTCTATGGCGTTCAGCGCCGCGCATTAGAGTTCGAGTTGCGGGCGAGCAACGCAAGGCTGGCCGCGGCGATCGAGGCCGAGCACGGCAACGGCCCGCGCGTCACGGCTGCGGTGGATCAAAATCACGCCGCGATGGGCGAATTGCAGAAAGCGACTTTGGCTCACATCTTCGGCATGCGCCAGCTTCTCCGACCGAACCAGACTGCACAGTTCGACCGTGCCGTGGTGAAGGCGCTGACCGAAGACTCGCAGTGAGCCTTGATTGGAGGAGTCTGTCTGACGGTGAGCTTGCTGCACTCAGTCAGGTCGGCCGCCAGGCGGCATTTGCCGAGATCGTCCGGCGGTACGAGGAGCCAGTGTTCCGGCTCGCTCGTGGTTGCCTCGGCAACACCGACGAGGCGCTGGATCTGACTCAGGAGACCTTCATCTCGGCGCATCAGGCGCTCAGCCGCTATGACGGAGCGCGGTCCATGCGTGTATGGCTCTCGGCCATCGCGCTCAATAAGTGCCGCGACTGGGCGCGCAAGCAGAAGGTGCGCCGCTTTCTGTCCTTTGCGACACCGATCGCGGAGGAGGCCGAGGCTGTTCCGGACGACCAGGTGGGAATCGAGGAGGCGGCATCCAGTCGCGAGGAGCTCGATCACGTTCGGCGGGCCATATCCCGATTGCCGATGAACTTGAAGGAGCCGCTTGTGCTCCGAACGGTGGAGGGGCTCAGCCAGGCCGAAACGGCCTGTCTGCTCGGAATCAGCGAAAAAGCGGTCGAAACCCGCGTCTACAGGGCGCGCTTGCGACTGTTAGAAAAATTGGGATCGCGCGAGGGGTAGACCTCTTGGATGCGTAAACAAGTTAGTAGCCCATTCCTCAGTCATGGCATGGAACGAATGACACACGCCTTGAATCGTCGCGAGCTGCTTCGTGGTGCCGCCGTCACAGGCGGTAGCTTGGCCATGGCGGGGTATATGCCCGCCTGGGCGCAACCGGTGTCCGGCGGCATTCTCAAGCCGCTGCCTACGGTGGTCGGACCGGACATCAACCTTACCATCGCGCACATGATGATGACCATCGATGGACGCGAGCAGCATGCGATCGGCTTGAACGGCACCGTACCGGGTCCCCTCGTTCGCTTGCGTCAGGGCCAAAACGTACGTCTTTCCGTCACGAACGGTTTGAAAGACGAGGATACCTCAATCCACTGGCACGGGCTTCTGGTCCCCTTCCAGTATGACGGCGTGCCCGGTGTCAGCTTCCCGGGCATCGGTGCCGGCAAGACCTTTGTCTACGAGTTTCCGGTGATCCAGTCGGGCACTTACTGGTATCACAGCCATTCTGGTCTGCAGGAGCAGCTTGGTCATTACGGCCCAATCGTCGTCGACCCAGAAGGCCCGGACCCGATCCAATCCGATCGCGAGCACGTAATCGTGCTTAGCGATCATAGCCCAATGCATCCACACGCCATCATGCGGAAGCTGAAGCAGCAGTCGGGCTACTTCAACTATCAGCGCCAAACGCTCGCTGGTCTCCTTGCCGGTGCCGATCAGCCGTTCAAGGAGCGCTGGGACTGGGGCAAAATGCGCATGGACCCCGCGGACTCCTCCGACGTGACCGGCTCGACCTACACCTATCTCGTCAACGGCTACGGCCCGTTCGACAATTGGACCGCGCTATTCACGCCTGGCGAGCGGGTGCGGCTGCGCTTCGTCAACGCCTCGGCGATGACGCACTTCGACGTTCGAATTCCCGGCCTGAGAATGACGGTGGTGCAGGCCGACGGGCAGAATGTCCGGCCGGTTCCGGTGGACGAGTTCCAGATCGGTGTCGCCGAAACCTACGACGTCATCGTCGAGCCGGCCCAGCCCGAGGCATTCACGCTCGTTGCGGAGTCGGTCGACCGCTCCGGCATGGCCCGCGCGACGCTAGCGCCGCGCGCGGGCATGAGCGCGCCCGTTCCGCCTCTGCGCGCCCGCCCACTCGCGACGATGCGCGACATGGGCATGGGCAACATGGGCGACCAGACCACGGGCAGCATGGATGGTATGGAGGGTTCCTCCGGGCGACCGGTGGATCCGACTGTCGAAAAGAATCGATCGGCCAAGCTGGCGAAGCTGACGGGCTGGAGCGGTTCTGCGGCGTCCGCGTCTTCCGCTGCTTCGCAGCAACCTATGAGCGGGATGGCAGGCATGAACCATGCGGCGATGGGCCATTCGAGCGCATCGACGGCGTCCGGGATGACGGGCATGGCCGGTATGGCTGGCATGCAGAGCGTTGACCCTGGTTCCGCCATGGCTGGAATGGACCATGGCGACATGGCGGGCATGGACATGGGCGCCATGAACATGCGCGATTTTTCGAAGGCACCGCAGGTGAAACGCGGCCCCGGCGTCCAGACCATCTCGCCCATGCCCGAGTATCGTATGGACGAACCCGGCCAGGGGATGGAGCGGGTCGGCCACAAGGTGCTGGTCTATACCGACCTTGTCGCGACCGAGCGCAACCCCGACACGCGCCCGCCCGACCGCGAGATGGAAATACATCTCACCGGCAACATGGAGCGCTACATGTGGGGCTTCGACGGCGAGAAGCTGTCGGAGATCAAGGACCCGATCCCGTTCACCAAAGGCGAGCGCGTCCGGATCAAGCTGGTGAACGACACGATGATGTCACACCCGATCCACCTTCACGGCCACTTCTTCGAACTGGTGACGGGCCATGGGGACTTCGCGCCCCGCAAGCACACGGTCATGGTGCAGCCGGGCGGCATCGCGATGTTCGACCTGACGGCGGACGCGCCAGGCGATTGGGCGTTTCACTGCCACCTTCTCTACCACATGCACGCCGGCATGATGCAGGTCGTGACCGTGCGCCCGCTGGACGCGCCGAGAACTCTTCCTGGGCCAGGAGGAGCAGGTTGATGCGTGCCGTGTTCCTGGCGCTGCCGCTGCTTGGCCTCGGCGTACCCGCCACCGCGCAATCGATGGACCACAGCAACATGCCGGGTATGCAGATGCCCGGCATGAAGATGGGATCGAAGCCCGCGGCCAAGCCGAAGGCGAAGCCCAAAACTTCCGTCAGCTCGGCGTCACGCAAGCGGTCCGCCCCGAGGCGCGCACGCGCCGCTCCGCCGCGCTCGCCCCAAGCGAGCAAGCCCGTGGCTGGGGCGAGCCCGGCAGCCGATCCCCATGCGGGGCACAACATGGCCGACATGCCGGGCATGAACATGGAATCGAGCAGCACTCAGGCCGCGCCTGATCAGCCGGCGCAAGGACATGACATGTCGGCGATGCCCGGCATGGAAATGGGCCAGCAGCCAGCGGCTGACCCCCACGCCGGCCACGACATGTCAGCGATGCCGGGGATGAGCCCGAGCGGCGGACAGGCTGCTCAGCCGATGCCGGGCCATGACATGTCCGCCATGCAGGGCATGGAAAACGGGCAGATGCAGGGCATGGACCATAGCCAAATGCCCGGCATGGACCACGGCGGCATGGCAGGCATGAAAATGGGGCCGAGCGGGACCGTGAAGCCCGTGACCGGCAGCACGACGGCACCGCCACCGCCCAGCGATCACGCGGCCGACCTGATTTGGGATCCGGAGGCGATGAGGGGCGCGCGCGCGGACCTCCGGACCGAGACAGGTGGGCAGTCCTTCTACATGGTGCTGTTCAATCTCGCTGAATATCAGGCGAAAAAAGGCCGTGACGGTTACCGCTGGGACGGTGAGGCTTGGTATGGCGGCGACATCAATCGTCTGACACTCAAGACTGAGGGCGAAGGTGCCTTCCGTGAAGGCCTCGAGAGCGCCGAAATCCAAGCAGTCTATTCGCGATCGATTGGGCCGTATTGGTTCGTCCAGGGAGGTCTACGGTACGACATCAAACCCAACCCGTCTCGTACTTACGCGACCATCGGCATCGAGGGGTTGGCTCCGAACAATTTCGATGTGGAAGGTGCGCTGTTCCTTTCGGACAGGGGCGACGTCCTCGGGCGCATCGAGGGTTACTACGACCAGCGTGTCACGCAGCGGCTGATCCTGCAGCCGCGCGCCGAGTTCAACTTGTCGGCTCAAGACGTACGTGCCGAAGGGTACGGCTCGGGGCTGGTCGACGCAGAGTTGGGTCTGCGGCTTCGCTACGAAGTTAGGCGTGAGTTCGCGCCATATATCGGCATCTCGTGGGAGCGTCAGTTCGGCGATACGCGCCGCTTCTCCCGCTTGCGCAATCAAGAAACAGGAGGGTTTAGCTTCGTCGCAGGCGTGCGGACTTGGTTCTGAACCTCGTAGGGCTGCTCGAACCGAAATCGTGACTAAGACATAATGCGGTCGTGGAGCGTCTGATGACCAGAGAACGCGAATATACGTGGAAACGTCATCTTCCAAGTTGGACATTTTTAGCGCTGCTTGGGGTGATGATTGTCTTGCTCGGCACCTCATTTGTCTATTTCGGCCTCTACAATATCGGAGCTGACGCGCCTCACATCCGACCCGTTTATGCGCTGATCGACAGCCTGCGAGAGCGTTCGATATCGGTGCGCGCCAGCGGGATCTCTGCGCCCGCGGATCTGGCATCTCCCCAGCGCATAGCGACGGGTGCTGGGCTTTACGGTGAGATGTGTTCAGGTTGCCATCTTGGACCGGGGGTCGAGCGGTCGGAGCTGAGTCACGGTCTTTATCCGCAGGCGCCGGAGCTTGCGAAGGCCCACCCGATGTCGCCAGCCGAACAGTTCTGGATCATCAAGCATGGCGTAAAGCTCAGCGCGATGCCGGCATGGGGAAAGACGCATTCCGATCCGCTGATCTGGGACATGGTCGCGTTTGTCCGCAAACTACCGAGCCTTTCACCTGGGGAGTATCGGGAGCTGGTAGCCGGGGCGCCAGCGGATCACGACGCCATGATGAAGCAAATGGGGTCGGCCACGAGTGGTAAATGAAACAAGGTTTCCAAAGCTAGAATGGCGAACAGGCCCGTGGAATCCCGCAAGGGAGCGGATGCGCTTGTCGCTTTGATAAAGGCCGCGAGCGACGCGGACCGTTGTCAGGCGTAGTCTACGTGCTGCAGGCGACGCGCGCGGCTAGAGACAAACTGGTGTGGTGGACGGTACTCGGCTTTGACTGATGGCGAAGTGCCTAAAGCAGGGCGCGTTCTGCTGCCCCGCCATCCAGGCCGAAAACTCGCATTCTACCCCGATGAAGAACCGGGGACCCTCAGGACCCGTCAAGTATCCGGTTGCCGCCGGATGGAAGACTGGGATCACGTCAGACGCTCTGTGCCTGCCGGCTTATGATCGGCGGAAACAGCAAAGGCGGTATTGCAACGGCGTAATTGGCGGAAAGACAGAATTATGCGTCAGATGATTACGACGATCGACACCAAGGCGTCGGTGGGCGACGTCTGGATGCTTCTCAGTAATTTTGCGGTGTATCGCGAATGGCATCCCTTGGTTGCGATGCACGGCGACGCCGAGTTTAACGCTACCCTGGCGATCGAGCCAACTGCGCTGAGGCCGGGCCCCGACCAACCGATGCTTCCCGCCCGGGTCATCTGGTATCTACCTGCCCAACTGATCGGTTGGCGTCTTGGCATTCGCCGTTTCTTATGGATCGACGAAACCTACCAGATTATCGCTTTGGTAGATGGCGCGCAGGTTCTGCACGAGGTGCGTCTCAGCGGATGGCTAGCGCACTCTGCGCAGCTGATGATCCGGCGGCGAGTGATGCGCTATCTGGAGCGAACGGATCGAGCACTGCAGGATCGGCTGCAAAAGGGAAAAGCTCTCGCGCGACCCGCATTGCCGTCGCATGGCGGCTCGGGATAATGCCGGTGGCAAATCCGACGTAGAAAGCTTTAGGTGTGAGCTTTCCAGAGATTGTTCATCCGGGGTGGCCGGACAAGCCTGATGTTGCGACAAATCAGCTTCGACAATTGACTGAGTTCCATTCATAGGGATGCCCGAAACGCGCCCTTTTGTCGAGCCGAGATTGAGCGGCGCGTCATCGTGCCGAACGGTGGCCAAGTGGCTGGCACGCTACCGGGCCGAGGGCCGAGCCGGCCTTCTCGATCGCAGTCCGCGTCCCCGGCGGATGCCGCGTGCCACATCCGCCGATGTTCGCGACCAAGTCATCGACGCTGGAAAAACCCTCCGTGCTGTGAACGATCAAAGGCTGAAGCCAGGCTAAAACCGAGGTCTTCGCCATCACCTCAAAGGCCGTCGATAGGCGCATCTGTCGCGCGCGCGACTGCTGGAAGGTTTGAACCGACTAGCCCGGTAGATGCGACCGGCACGAGACGTCGGTTTCCAGATATTGCCCAATAATTGACCGTCGTTCCAGGGTTTTGAGCTCCGATGCCGTTTATTTGTCTACTTAAGCGTAGCCAAAACGTAGGGTCTTAGCCCAAGTCGAGGAGACGGTGGCAGCCGGGGGCACCTCGAACATGCGCTGTGCAAGCCGGAGCGGATCAAGGAGCGGTCGCGCGTTGCGGCGAGCAGTTCGCTTCAAACTGGAGACGTTGCCGGCAACCGACACCGCATCGACGCAGAGCGCGAAGATCGCGCCCACCGCAATGTTGTGAAGGATCCAGAACGGCGCCCCGAGCACGAAGATGATCTTCATGCGGGTGGTAGACTTTTGCACCCGCGCGAGCGATCCCGCGAGGCTTCCGCATACCGCAAGCAGCGATGGCGTCCCATGCCACGTTAAAATGGTGATGGCGATAAGCGCGACAATGCTGAAACCGCAAACCGCGCGCACGCACCTGCGGCCGCCAATCATAGCCACGCAAACCAGTTGCGTGAGGGACAGGATCGAGGTTGCCGAAGCTGTCCAAGCGCCCAAGCACGCGAATTGCACCGAAAATGCTGCCGCGCCTAGACTTTGCACTGCCACCGTCTTGCGGTAACTTGCCGCATAGGGCCACGACATGACGCAAACCAGAGCAATGGCACCGCAGATCAGTGCCAGACTGTCGGTTTTCGCAACGGTGTCCCAGGCGCTCAGCGTCATCACATCCCCCAAAAGAGTCTCTTCGAGGTCGTGGTGAAGAAATGAGGTTAAAACTACGTTGCGGCCGATGACCCTAATCGGCGTGTTCGAGCCCGCATACCACCAAAATTTGTCATCAGCCGGTCTGACCGGGTTGTCGCCGCGCCCGGGACCCGCATTGCGCTAATCCTTTTCAGACTGTGCGCATTCCCGCATGCGGACACCCGCGGCCTGGCCGATGGAACGATGGACACGCAGAGACACCGCCCCGGTGCTCCGCGGGAGCGAATGAGCTACCGCTGCTCGACAAGTTCGGCAACGAATTGCTCGGTCGGGAACTTTTATGAGGGACGCGCGCGCGGGCCGCGTATCCCTAGGAGAATACAGAACGCTCGTCAGGCCAGAGAGACCATGCAGCATCCATATAGTCGACGTCAGTTCATACGCGGCAGCGCCGTTGTCGGAGGCAGCCTAGCGCTGTCCAGTTATTTTCCGGCTTGGGCGCAGCCGGTGTCGGCGGGCATCACCACGCCGCTCCCGACCGTATCGGGCAATGATATCACGTTGCGCATCGCCCGGCAGACAATGATGATCGACGGGCGGTCGTCGCCAGCGATCGGCATCAACGGCACGGTGCCGGCGCCGCTCATCCGGCTGCGTGAGGGCCAAAACGTTAGGCTAAATGTCGTCAATGACCTTGCGGAAGACAGCTCGATTCATTGGCACGGGCTGCTCGTGCCCCCTCAGTTCGATGGCGTCCCCGGCGTCTCATTTCCCGGGATCAAGGGTCGTTCGAGTTATCTTTACGAATTCCCGGTGCGGCAGAACGGCACCTATTGGTATCATAGCCATTCCGGGCTGCAGGAGCAGCTCGGCCATTACGGTCCGATCGTTATCGATCCGGCCGGCGAGGATCCGGTCAAATATGACCGTGAGCATGTGATTGTACTTTCCGACCACAGCCAGATTTCGCCCGAGGGCATCTTCAGGCGAATGAAGGTCGATCCCGGCCATTTCAATTTTCAGCGGCAGACATTGGCCGGTCTGCTCGCCGGGCGCGACCAGACGCAGAAGGAACGCTTCGACTGGGGCAAGATGCGCATGGACCCGACTGACGTGTCGGACGCAACCGGGCCCGCGTACACGTATCTGGTAAACGGCCATGGCCCGTTCGACAACTGGACGGCGCTGTTTACACCCGGCCAGCGAGTGCGGCTACGCGTTATCAACGCTTCGGCGATGACAACCTTCAACGTCCGCATTCCTGGACTCAGGTTGACGATCGTCCAGGCCGATGGCCAGAACGTCATGCCGGTCGAGGTCGAGGAATTTCAGATCGGCGTCGCCGAAACCTACGACGCGATCGTCACCCCGATGGAGGACAAGGCGTTCACCCTTGTCGGGGAGGCCGTCGACCGCTCGGGCATGGCGCGGGCGACGCTCGCGCCGCGGGCGGGCATGGCTGCAGAGGTTCCGCCGCTCAGGAAGCGGCCTATTGCGACCATGAAGGACATGGGCATGGGCGACATGTCGATGGGCGGCATGCAGGGCATGGATATGTCCGGTGGTGCGATGCGCGGGGTCGATCTGACTGCCGAGAAGAACCCGTCGGCGAAGCTCGCGAGCACCGCGATGGCCGCGGGCGCCGCCGCCATGCCCGGGATGGATCATGGCGCAATGCCGATGGACCATTCGGGCATGACTGCTGACGGAGGCGCCATGGCTGGCGTGGATCACGGCACGATGCCGGCGCAGTCGGGCAGCATGCCCGGGATGGACCATGGCTCGATGGACATGGGCTCCATGGATATGGGCTCGATGAAGATGCGCGACTTCTCCAAGGCGCCGCAGGTCAAGAAGGGACCCGGCGTTCAGACCATCTCGCCGATGCCGATGGACCGCACCGGCGAGCCCGGCCAGGGTCTGGAGGATGTCGGCCACAAAGTGCTGACCTACCGCGACCTCATGGCGCTCGAGCGTAACCCGGACGTGCGCGCGCCCTCGCGCAGCATCGACATCCACCTGACCGGCAACATGGAGCGGTTCATGTGGTCGTTCGACGGCGAGAAAATGTCGGACGTTCACGAGCCGATCCCGTTTATCGAGGGCGAGCGCGTCCGCGTGAACCTCATCAACGACAGCATGATGGGGCATCCGATCCACATTCACGGGCACTTTTTCGAATTGGTCACGGGGCATGGCGACCGCGCACCGCGCAAGCACACCGTCATCGTGCAGCCGGGCGGCAAGGTCACGTGGGATTTCACCGCCGACGCGGTGGGCGACTGGGCGTTCCACTGCCACCTCCTCTACCACATGCACGCCGGGATGATGCGCGTCGTCAGCGTCCGGCCGAAGGGAGAGGCGGCATGATCCGGCTCGCCGCCGCGCTCGCGGCCACCACCGCCCTCGCTGCTCTAGTTGCCGCACCCGCGCAGGGACAGTCGATGCAGGGCATGCCCGGCATGTCGATGCCGATGCCTGCGAAGAAACCGGCGCCCAAAAAACCGACGGCAACGAAGAAGTTCCCAGCGAAAAAGGCGGCTCCGGCGAAAAGGTCGTCTACCCGTACGTCGGCCACGAAACCCGGCGATCAATCCATGAGCGACATGCCCGGAATGTCGGCCACTCCGGCGCAACCCGCCATGACCGGGATGGATCATGGCGCGATGACGATGCCCGCCGCGCCGGCGCAGTCGGGCACGATGGAAGGGATGGACCATGGTTCCATGCCCGGCATGCAGTCTCAAACGGGGGCGTCGTCGATGCCCGGAATGGACATGCCTGCCGGCCAAGCAGGTCACGACATGTCGGCGATGTCCGGCATGGCACAAACGGGAACGAACCTGCCCGCCGGCACCGCCCCCGCGCCGCAGCCGCCAATAGACCATTATGCGGAGAAGCTCTTTCCCGCTCACGACATGGCGGCGGCGCGGCGCGACATGATGCGGGAGCAGGGCGGCCAGACCAACTATCAGGTCATGTTCAATCTCGCCGAATTTCAGGCGCGCAAAGGGCGCGATGGATATCGTTGGGACGGCGAGGCCTGGATCGGCGGCGACATCAACCGACTGTGGCTGAAGTCGGAAGGCGAAGGCGCGTTCCGTCAAGGCGTCGAAGCAGCGGAGATCCAGGCGCTCTACAGCCGTGCGATCGGCCCCTATTTCAACCTGCAGGGCGGTGTCCGCCACGACTTCAAGCCGGGCCGGCCGACCACCTACGCGACCGTCGGCTTCGAGGGTCTAGCGCCCTATTGGTTCGAGGTCGAGGGCGCGCTGTTCCTGTCGGACAAGGGCGACCTACTCGGCCGACTGGAAGGCTATTACGACCAGCGCATCACACAGCGGGTGGTTTTGCAGCCGCGGGTCGAGTTCAATCTGGCCGCGCAGGATGTACGCGAGACGCGCACGGGCGCGGGTCTGTCGAGCGCCGAGCTTGGCCTTAGGCTTCGCTACGAGATCACGCGGCAGTTCGCCCCATATATCGGTGTCTCCTACTCAGCGAAAACCGGGCAAACCGCCCGCTATGCACGTGCGGACGGTGAGGATCCGACGGTCACGAGCTTCGTTGCCGGCGTTCGGCTCTGGTTCTGACGTTCGATAAAGGGAGGGAATGATGGACCGCGCAAGAATAAGGCACCATTTTCCCAGCTTGACCTTCGTCGCGATCGCCACGGTTGTGCTGGTCATCGCTGCGGCGGGTTTCATCTATTTCGGCGCCTATAATATCGCCGCCGACGCTCCGCACACCCGCCCAGTCTATGCCATGCTCGACGGTCTGCGCGAGCGTTCGATTGCCGTCCGCTCGCGAAACATCGCGGTGCCGGGCAATCTCGCCGATGCCAAACGCATATCGTCGGGCGCTGCGCTTTACAAAGAAATGTGCTCAGGCTGCCATCTGGGACCGGGCGTGGAGCGCAGCGAGATGAGCCAGGGCCTCTATCCGCGAGCACCCGAGCTCGCCGAAACCGCCGATCTTTCGCCCGCGCAGCAATTTTGGATCATCAAGCATGGCGTGAAGCTGAGCGCGATGCCGGCATGGGGCAAGACCCATCCCGACCCGCTGATCTGGGACATGGTTGCGTTCGTTCGCAAGCTTCCAGGCATGACCGGCGAGGAATACAAGACCCTGATCGCCGGTGCGCCGGCTGAGCACGATGAAATGATGATGGACATGGGCGGCATGAAGGGGATGGCAATGCCCGCAGCGCCGCATGGACATGACTGAGATCCGCGCGACACGCTCGGGCACAACTCTATGAGGAGCCCGCGCGCGAGGCTGCATCTGCTTGCCAGCCGCGCGCACAAATGGTTGGCCATCGTCGTCGGCGCGCAGCTTCTGCTCTGGTTCGCGAGCGGCGCGCTGATGAGCTTTTTGCCTATCGACCGCGTCCACGGCGACCACCTCGTCGACCGCATCACGGTCATGCCGCTGAACCCGGGGGTCGGGCTCGCCGTACCATCGGAATATTTGCGGTCCGTCGGAGAGCCGGTCCAGAGCATCACCATCCGGATGCTTGGAAGCAAACCAGTTGCCGAAGTGCTGACGGCAAAGGGCGTCACGCTCGTCGATGCGATCACCGCCTCGCCGCTTCCGCCGCTCGACGCGGGCGGTGCCGAGGAGATCGCGCGCGACGCCTGGCGTGGGACGGCCCGGCCTGCGACGCGCGCGACGCTGGTGGCCAACGCAAGCGCCGAGTACAGAGGTGCGCTCCCAGCGTGGCGGGTCGCCTTTGCGGACCCCGACGCGACGCGTGTTTTCATCCCGGTTTCGACCGGTCGCATCGCGGCGGTCCGCACCAAAACCTGGCGGCTCTATGATTTCTTCTAAGGTCTGCACATCATGGACTGGAAGAATCACGAGAATCCCAACACGCCGTCGTTATTTGTGTTCGCGATTGGCGGGCTGGCGCTTAGGCTGGGGGGAGCCGTCCTCCTCTACATGCGTTGGCCCATGCGACTGCGACGATCTGCCGGGGGGCGATCAACACTCCAGCAGGAAAACGCATGATGGATGACAAGCAAGACAAGATGATGATGGGCATGGGCTACGGCCGCTTCGCGGCGATGATCGCGACGTCGACGATCGTGATGTATGGCCTGATGTATCTGAACACCTATGCGCTGAGTCATGTCGAATACAGTCAGACTCGCATGTGGATGGCGTTCGTGATGGGCGCGACGATGGCGCTGATCATGATCGGCTTGATGTGGGGCATGTACAAGAACATGCGCGCCAACATCGGCATCGTCGTCGGCAGCATCATCGTGTTCGCGCTCACGCTCTGGCTGGTGCGCAGCCAGGAGACGGTCAGCGATGTAAGCTACATGCGGGCGATGATCCCGCACCACTCGATTGCGATCATGACCAGCGAGCGGGCCCACATCAAGGACCCGGAGGTTCGCAGACTCGCCGACGGCATCATCGACGCGCAGGTCCGCGAGATCGCGCAAATGAAGCGCTACATCGCGCGGCTCGAGGCCAACCCGACGCCAGACAACGCGCCCGACCTGCCCTCCTACCGCGACAAGCAGGTTCCCCCGCCCGTGCCCGAAACCGACGAGAGCACCGGCATCAACACGCTTCAGCCGATCCGATAAGAGCAGGCCGGAACGCGAGTGCGCGTCCCGGCTTACTCGTCAGCGGGGTCGTGACTAAGGGAAGCTTAGCGACCGCTGGAACCCGATTATCAGGCGAAATCTTGGGTTTCGCGATACACGTTGGCGACCAGCACGAAGTCGTTGGCGATCGGCTGCGCATAGGCGATGCTGACCCAGCGCGGAACGTAGCTTCGGCCGAACGATCCGATCGACTTGATGGCGAGCAGCGCCAAGCTCGTTTCCGAGCCGTCGCGGCCGTCCTGTCCTAAGTGTTTGCTGACACCCGCCTATACCTCCAAGGCCGGCGCGAACTCGCCCTCATTGTTGAAGTTGTAGAGCACTTGGCCGGTCGCCTCGCCTTCTTTCGTCTGCGTGGCGTTGCTGATCCGATAGAGGCCTCGACGGTGAGCTGAAGGTTGCGTGCGGAGCCGAACTCCAATCGCGGCACCAGCCAGTAGTGGTCCGGCCCCTTCTCGTCGCCGCGGGTGCGATCGTAGCGCAGAAAAAAGTTTTGCCGGGAGTGAGGGCTCAGCTGGCTGTGCGCGTATACGCTTATAGGAGGTGAAGAACGGTCATCGATCGACCTTGATGGTCGTCCGCCTGTTCAAAAGCACACCGTTTAAAGACCAGGCAAATAAGCGGGTCGCTAAGCGGTGATTTTCTGTGCGCATCTATAGTAGTTCTAATCGATGTTGTAATCTGGCTTCCGCCCACACCTTCTGGATCTCGCAATTTACTTATTCCACGCCGAGTGGGAACCTTGTCTTTCCCGCAGTATTCTGACGCAATCCGTCGCCTTACCGACGGGGATTACATCAGGAGGTCAGGTCATGGCGCGGAAACAGGATCGAGACTCACTGCGGGTCGATCGCGTGATCGATGATTACAAGCTGTCGATCGGAGATAACGGCTCCGACGTCCAATTCGGCCAAGGGTCGAAGATGAACATCGCCTTCGGTCGCGGTGGCTCCGATGTCCTGACCGGCGGCGCAATGGACGATGCATTGTGGGGCGGCAGAGGCAACGACGTGCTGCTCGGCGGCAACGGCATGAATCATCTCGACGGTGGTGCCGGGATGGATGTGCTGCTCGGCGGCGCCATGGACGACACCTTGCGGGGCGGCGACGATCGCGACATTCTGAACGAAGGTGACGGGCATGGCGACGTCGAAGGGGGTAAGGGCGACGATATTCTATTCGGCGGTCGAGGCGCTGATGCGTTTGTCGTCGATCGCGACAGTGGCAACGACATCATCTACGATTTTACCCCTGGCCCGGGTATGTTCGATCACCTGGCTTTGCGCGACATCGCGCCCGAGGAGCTTCGGTTTGAGGAGACGGCGCTCGGTACGCGGGTGAGCTGGAACGACGGCAAGAGTTCCGTCCTGCTCGTCGGCGTTGAGAAGAGCGAACTCGCTCAAAACGATTTCATGTTCACTGACGACCGCTATGTGCTGCAGCCGGCAAGCCCCAGTGCAGATCGGCTGCAAGCGATTAGCTACGCGAAAAGCGAGGGCGGAGATGTTTCGGCGCCGGCTGTGTCCGGCGAGACCAATCCGAGCGTCGCGTACAGCTTCGACGATTTCGACGTAAGGTACGGATCGGCGCGGGGCGACGTCTTCCAGGCCACCGATGATCGCGATGTGTTCTTCGGACTCGGCGGTAACGACAAACTATACGGCGGCGCCGGCGACGATCATCTCGAAGGCGGAGCAGGTGCCGACGTGCTGGATGGCGGCGACGGCAGCGACATGCTCAAGGGTGGCGATGGCGCCGATCAGCTCTATGGCGGCGCGATGGCTGACGGGCTGATGGGCGAAGCCGGTGACGACATCATCTACGGTGGCGCTGGACACGACATGATCGATGGGGGGACAGGCAACGATCGCCTCAACGGTGGCGACGGTGCCGACGCGTTCGTTGTTCGGCCCGACAGCGGCAATGACGTGATCTTCAGTGGCTTTGACGCAGGACCCGGTGCCTTCGACCATATCGCCTTCGAGGACATCCTGCCGAATCAAGTGAAGGTGCAGGATCAAAGCAACGGCGTGCTGGTCTCCTGGGCCACCGATGCGGGCAGAGGTTCGATCCTGATCGAAGGGATTCACGTCGCCGACATGTCGCAGGACGATTTCATGTTCAGCAGCGTCGAGGGCGGTGGCTTCGTCAACAATCCGGCGATCACCTACGCCGGCACCGAGCTGTTGTTCGCCTGATGTGTACCCGCCGCGCCCGGAGCCCTGTCGAACGGCAATGATCGATCAGCCTTTTCGCAGCGGCCCGGTCGCGGCATTCGCGCTGTGTCGCCGCCATTTCGTGGCGGCGGCCGTCTTCAGCGCCTTGGTCAACCTGCTTTACATCGCGCCGACGCTGTACATGTTGCAGGTCTACGACAGGGTGGTCCCGACGCAAGGATTGCAGACGCTCGCATTCGTCACTCTTGCCCTCCTCTTGGCGCTCGCGACGTTAGCCCTGCTCGATCGAATCCGCATCCGGCTCCTGGTGAGGGCCGGCGCCCAACTCGACGCCGTACTCGCTCCCCTCGTCCTCGACGCGACGCTGGGCCGGCCTGACGCACCATTTGCCCGGCAGGCGATCCGGGAGTTCGACGCTCTTAAGGGTACGCTGAGCGGGCCGGGCGTTCTTGCGGTCTTCGACGCGCCCTGGGTACCGATCTACATTCTGGTTTGCTTCCTCGTGCACCCTTTGATCGGACTGTTGGCTCTCGCGGGTGGGTTGGTGCTGCCGGCTATCGCTTGGGCGAATGAGCGTGCCACTCGCACGCGTCTCGATAGGGCGCAGGCGATCGCCAATGCGAGCTATCTGAACCAGGAGGCGCTTCTTGCTGCCGCCGAGAGCGTGCGCGCGCTCGGCATGCGTCGCGCGATGGTCTCTCGCCAACTGAGACATCGGGAGGCCATGCTCGTCGCGCAGACGGGAGCCAGCTTCCAGGGCGGCACTTACCTCTCCGTCACCAGGTTCGCCCGGCTCGCGCTTCAGTCGCTGGCCTTGGGCTTGGGCGCGCTCCTCGCGGTCGACAACCAGATTTCAGGCGGCGCCATCTTCGCCTCCTCCTTCCTGATCGCGCGCGCGCTGGCGCCGATCGAGCAACTTGTCGGCTCCTGGCGACCGATCGCCCAGGCTCGTCAAAGTTTCCGCAAGCTCGAAGCTCTGTTAGCCGACGAGCCGGTCGGCGTTGATGCGACGCGCCTCCCCGCCCCTACTGGCGCACTGGACCTCGAAGGCATTACCGTAATCAACGAGGCTCGGGACAGCGTGGCCCTGAGATCGGTTTCTTTGCGCGTCGCACCGGGTGAAGTCGTCGCCATCGTGGGTCCGAGTGGCGCCGGCAAGTCCACGCTGGCTCGTGTTATTGCTGGAGCGTTGACGCCCGACCGGGGTACGGTTCGCTTCGACGGCGCTGATGCCCGCGACTGGGATCCAGAGCAGATCGCCCGACACCTAGGCTATTTGCCGCAGGATTCGCTGCTCCTCGCGGGCTCGATCTCTGAAAATATCGCTCGGTTCGCCGCAGATCGTGGAGAGGATCGCGCCCTGATCGACTCTGCGGTGATCGCCGCCGCCAAGAAGGTCGGGGCCGATGACCTCATCCGCCGTCTACCCGGCGGCTATGATCACCGTATCGCCCCGGGGGGCCGCGGCCTGTCGGCCGGTCAAACGCAGCGCATCGCACTGGCGCGGGCTGTTTATGACAATCCTTCCATCCTGATCCTGGACGAACCCAATGCCCACCTCGATGCAGAGGGCGATGCAGCTCTGCTTACGGCCTTGACGCAGCTTAAGGCGGAGGGCCGCACGATCCTGGTCGTCTCTCATAAACGGGGTATCCTGCCGGTCGTCGACCGCATGCTGGTCATGCGCGAAGGAGCCATCGAGCTCTTCGGTCCGAGAGATGCCGTGCTCCCCAAGATAGCACCAGCGCGACTGCGCCGAGTGCCGGCCACGGCGAACAGCTGATGACAACAGGCATCCTGCCGCATCCGCACGCTCCTGATCCGCCGTTCCGACAGGTTGCGGATCCGTCACGGGACATTCGAACGGGCGCCCTGATTGCGGCTGGTTTCTTTGGGATCTTTGTGGGCTGGGCTGCCGTCGCCCGGCTCGATGCAGCCGCCTATGCTCCCGGCACGGTGGTGGTATCCGGCCAGCGTCAGGCCGTCCAGCACCGAGACGGCGGCGTGGTCGGCGGCATATTCGTGCGGGAAGGTGGGCGGGTACGGCGCGGCCAGCTGCTGCTCCGTCTCGCCGCCGCTGACGTCCAGGCGCAGGAGCGCGCTCTCGCGTCCCAAGCGATCCGACTTCTGGCGCAACGAGCACGTCTGGAAGCCGAGCAGTTCGGTCGGTCACGCATTACCCCGCCAGCTGAATTTGGGACGCTTCCCGCCGAGGATCGGCCGAATGCCGCACTAGCTTTGAGTCTTCAGCAAACGGAGCTCGATGCCCGTCTGGCGGTGTTAGCCGCGCAACGTGGTGCTTTGCGGCAGCGCGTCGTTCAATCGGGCGAACAGGGGCGAGGCTATGGCGAGCAGGCAGTTGCTGCGCGCGAGCAGCTTCGGCTGATTGATGCGCAGATCGCGGCATTGAAGCCGGTCGCGGAACGCGGTTTCGTGTCGCAGACGCGCATGCGCGAGCTCGAGCGTACTCGCGCTGAGCTTCGAGGGCAGCGCGGTCAATACGTGGCCAGCGTTGCGCAAACACGCGGCGCAGCACGGGAGAACGAGATCCAGGTGCTGGAGGCGGAGCGCAGCTTTCGGGAGCGGACGGCATCGGAGCTGCGAGAAGTGGAAACAGCACTGGGCGAGACTCTTCCCAAGCTGACAGCCGCACGCGACCAGTTAGCAAGGACGGAGATCCGGGCTCCCGCGACAGGCTCGGTGGTAGGATTGTCGGTTTTTACCCCCGGCGGGGTTGTTGCTGCGGGGCAGAAGCTGATGGACATCGTTCCGGAGCGAGCTGCGCTCGTTATTCAGGTGCGGATTGCTCCCGACGATGCCGACGACCTGTCGGTCGGGCAGGAAGCCCTCGTGAAGTTTTCCGGGCTTCACGACCGGACTATGCCGAACCTGCATGGGGCACTGACTAGGCTGTCAGCGGACAGCTTTACCGATGAGAAGAGCGGCCAAAGTTTCTTTACCGGCGAGGTGACTGTTGGTCGCGATCAACTGCGGCTCGTGCAAGCGGTGCGGGGTCGAGGCTTCTCGCTTCGCGCTGGCATGCCCGCCCAGATCCTCATCCCGCTTCGCCGGCGTACAGCGCTCGACTATGCGCTGGAGCCACTGGTGGGCAGCTTCTGGTCGTCCTTTCGGGAGCATTGAGAGTCCGATTTCAGAATGATTCGCATCTCTCGGATGTACGAAAGCTCAATAGCTTCGAAGCCTGAAGCGGAACACTCAGGTTGCAACCGCATTCAGAGCGCTGGAGTGACCTCCAGTTCTGCCAACAGACACGGAGCGTGTCGGCCGGGAAATTACTCGAGGGTTCCTACGCTCCCGCACGTATCCATAAGCAAGGAGACAAACGTGACCAAGCTGTTGACCGCTTTCTTTGGAACCGCCCTCATTGCCGCGCCGGCTGTGGCGCAGGGACAGATGCAAGGCATGGACCACAGCAAGATGCAGGGCATGAACCACGGCGACATGGCCGGCATGATGGCCGGCAATCCCTACGGTCAGGCCGAGATGGACATGCATCAGAAGATGATGGCCGCGAAGCAGGGCGACGCCGCCGAGATGTGGACCCGCAAGATGATCGAGCACCACCGCGGCGCGATTGCGATGGCCCGGATCGCGCAGCGCGACGCGAAGGATGCCGAGACGCGCCGCATGGCCGCGATGACGATCTCGAAGCAGGAGAAAGACATTGCGGAGCTTCAGGCGTGGCTTCGCAAGCACGGCAAGCGCGCGCAGTAAGGCGCGCTGCCCCCGCCCTGCCGATCCCCCCCATTCCCCGCGGCAGGGCGGGGCCTTCCTCCTTCGGAGCTTCGCCCATGACACTCAGCGCCCGCGCACTCGCTGCTGTTCTCCTGATCGCCCTCCCAGGCATCGCGTCGGCTGCGGCCGACATCGCCATGCACCGCGACCCCGGTTGCGGCTGTTGCGAGAAATGGGCTGCGCAGGTGCGCCAGCAGTTCGGCCGCAAGGTGCGCATCGTCGACGATGCGAACCGAATGACGCTCCAGCGCCGCGTGGGCGTACCGGCCGCGCTCGCGTCGTGCCACACCGCCATTATCGACGGCATGGCGTTCGAGGGCCATGTACCGATCGCTGACATGAAGCGCGCTTTGGTAGAGCGCCCCCGCGGAATGCGCGGGCTGGCGGTCGCCGGGATGCCGCTTGGCTCGCCGGGCATGGAAGTTCCGGGCGCGCGATCTCAGTCCTACGACGTGATCGCGTTCGGTCCAGCCGGGCAACGCCGCTACGCCCACCACGGGGCGTGAGGCGAGCGCGAGAGCCGTGGGCGAGCGGCAGTCGCCAGCCCTTGAGCGCGACTTCGTGCCGGCGCTCGGCCGCCCGGAGCTGACCGGCCTTTACGACCGCGCGATTGCGCTACTGACCCGCGAGCGACGCTGGCGAGCGGCGCTCTTGCACCTTGTCGCGCCCGCGGCCGGCGAGACGATCCTGGACGTCGGGTGCGGCACCGGCAGTTTCGCTATCCTGATGAAGCAAAGATGCGCGGACGCGCGGGTGATCGGCGTCGACCCAGACCCGGCAGTGCTGACCATCGCGAGCGGCAAGGCCGAGCGAGCCGGCGTCGCGATCGAAGCGCGGCAAGCGATGGGGGACGAGCTGGCCGCGATCGGCACCGGCCCGGTCGACAAGGCGACGTCGAGCCTCGTTTTCCATCAATGCCCGATGCCGATGAAACGCGCGACCGTCGTCGCCATGCACAGGACGCTACGCGCAAGCGGCGCGCTGTTCGTCGCCGATTACGGCGAGCAGCGCAGCCGCATGATGCGCCTTCTGTTCCGGCAGGTGCAGCGGCTCGACGGCTACGCGAACACGCAACCGAATGCCGATGGCTTGCTGCCCCGCCTGTTCGCCGAGGCGGGCTTTCGGAAAGTCGTCGAGCACGAGGTGATTTCTACGCCGGCCGGGTCGATCTCGCTCTACTCGGCTCGCAAGGCATAGCTGGGACGAGGAAAACGGCGGCGGTTGCCCGCCCCGTCCCCGATCGGTGCTTCAAGTCCGGCATCACGCGCGGGCTGGTGGCTCGTCATCGTGAAACGTCGCGACCGCACGTTCCGCATCACGGGCCTGACCTGGACTAAGACGAAAGACCTTCGCCTGGGGGGACCGCAACCGTCACCTCAGAAAGGATCACCAATCAGGTGCCCACGTTTCGCAAACAACGCGCGACACCGCTGCAATGAAATTCATATTGCAACCGATCATTCCGGCGCCGGCTTTTCACACAGGCTCTCAATGCGCCATCGACAGCGCGGCCGGGGCGAACAGCATCCACAGCGCCATCGCCACCATCATCAGGTTCTCGGTCAGCGAGATGAAGCCCAAGGGCACGTTGCTGCTGCCTCCGACGCACGCGCACTTCAGCTCGCGCTTGTCGAGGTAAACCGCCTTGAACACCGACACCGCTCCGATCGTGCCGATGACGAGTGCCACGGGGACCGACAGCCAGGTCATCGCGCTCGCGATCATCAGCACGCCCGCGCCCCCTTCCGCGAAGGGGTATATATAGCCGTAGGGCACCCAGCGCTTGGCGAGGAGGTCGTAGTTGAGGAACATGGTCGAGAACTTCTCGACATCCTGCAGCTTCAGCAGCGCGAGCACGCACATCGAGAAGGCGATGAACCATTCGCCCGCTCGGATCGTGAAGGGTGTCCCGAGCACGGCGTAGCTGACGGCGAGCGCCATCAGCGCGGTCATCGAGAACACCGCGATCACCGGCTTGTAGCTGGTCTCGTCCTTGGCGGGCACATGGCCGCCGAAGAAGCGGGTCAGGTCGTCGTTACCGCCGACTCGCTCACCGACGATAAAGGTCTGCGGCGTGGTCTTTACGTCATGCTTCGTCTTGAACGCTTCCGTCTGCTCCTTCGTGCGCAGCCAGTGGTCCTCGACCTCATAGCCGTGTCGCTCGAGCTGCCATTTCGATTTCAGGCCGTAGGGGCAGGTGTGCTCGGGCATCACCATGCGGTAAAGCACCGCCTTCTTGGGCGCGGTGGTCGCCATGTGGCTTCTCCAACTGCTTACCCACCCTATATAGAGTCTGTACCATAGTCCGGAGTCAAGGCATGGCGGGCATGACGATCGCGGGGCTTGCGCGCGAAGGCGGCGTGGGCGTCGAGACGGTGCGGTTCTACCAGCGTTGCAGGCTGCTCGCCACACCCGAGCGGCCGGGCGGATCGGGATCGAGCGGCGGTTTTCGCCGCTACGGCGCCGAAGACGTGCGACGGCTGCGCTTCATCCGATCGGCGCAGGCGGCCGGGTTCACGCTGGAGCAGATTAGGGAACTGCTAGCGCTGAACGCGACCGACGATCGAGCCCGCGCACGCCAGCTCGCCAAAGAGCGCGTCGCTGCGCTGGAGGTCAAGATTAAGGAGCTGGAGCGGGTGCGCGCGTCGCTGCGTCGCCTCGCGCGCGAATGCGGATGGGGCTCAGAAGGCCCCTGCCCCATCCTAACCGCGTTCGACGCATCGTAACGCGACCTTACGCAACACGCCGGAGACCGGCCTTCTGCTTCCGCCGGTTCCAAGCGAACCCAATCGCGATGGCGACAGCCACGAGGAGCTGCGCCAAAAACGATTGCCAAGTGGGGAACAGCCCCAACATGGACAGGCGCGGCACGTCCGCCAGCGGCGCGATGTCGATGATGCCGGCTTCCTGGAGGGCGGCGACGCCCTTGCCCGCGAGCACCACTGTCAGCACCGCCATCAGCCATGAGCTGTAGCGGAAGAACCGCGCGATCGGCAGCTTGCGGCTGTAGCGGAGCATGGCCCAGGCGATCACGCTGAGCAACGCGACCGCCGACCCGGCCCCTGCGAGCAACATCGCATTGTCGCCTTGCGCCGAAAGGGCGGCGTAGAACAGGATCGTCTCGAAAACCTCCCGATAGACCACCACGAAAGCGAGCCCGAACAGGAACCAGCCCGACCCGCCGCCTAGAGCCCGCGCCATCTTCTCGCGGATGTAGCGTTGCCACTGATCGGCCTGCGCCTTGCCGTGCATCCAAATTCCGACCGAGAGCAGCACGATCGCGGCGAACAGCGACCCGAACCCTTCCGTTAGTTCGCGGCTCGCACCGCTGATCCCGATCGCATAGGTGGCGACCGCCCAGGTGAGCGCGCCGGCGACGAGCGCGCCGATCCAGCCGCCATGCACATAGGGCAGCGCCTCGCCGCGCTCGGCTTTGCGGAGGAACGCGATCATGGCGACGACGATGAGCAGGGCTTCGAGCCCTTCGCGCAGCAGGATCGTGAACGCGCCCAGGAAGGTGGAGGCTTGCGTGGCGCTATCGGGCGCGAGCGCGGCTTCCGCGTCATCGAACAGGCCGCCCAGCACAGACACCCGTTCGGCGAGATCGTCGGGCGACGCGCCGCGATCGACGGCGGCGCGATATTCGCCCATCGCACCTTCGATCCGGTTCATCAGCGTCGCGTCGCGCGCGGTAAGCGTCGGCTCGACCGGCTCGAACCCGTCGAGATAGGCCGCCAGCGCCAGCTCCCTTGCGCCGTGCGCGTCGCCGCGCCGGGCCGCGTCCAGGCTGGCGGCGAGCTTGGCGCGCGCGACCGCGAGCGAGGCCGGCGCTTGTTGCACGACCGCTTTCGGGTGACGGCGCAAATAGGCCATGACTGCGTTCGCCTTGGCGTCGCCGATCGAGCCGGCGAGCGCGGCCGGGGTGAGCCCGACAAGGGTTTTCAGATCCGGAATACGCTGGCGCAGCGAGGGGTCCGACTTCCACAGCCGCTCGCCATCGCGCGCCTGTTCGTCGGTGAACGCGAACTCCCCGGCGCGGAACGCGACCGCCCAGCGTTGATCGTTCGGCAGATCGGCGAAGCTTTGCATCGCCGTCCCGTCGAGTCCTTGCGTCACCACCTGATAGAGCGCGAACACGCTGCGCTGACGCGCGCGCCCTAGATCCGTGAACGCGATCGGCGGAGTCGAGAGTTTGGCGGCATCGGAGCCATGCCCGTCGCCCGTCATGCCGTGGCAGGCCGAGCAGGTTTGCCGGAACAGGGCTTGGCCCGAAGCGAGGTCCGGGGCCTTGTCCGGCGCGAGCGGCACCGGGAAGGCGCGTAGCAGATCGACCGCGAGCCCGTGCGCGATCGTCGCGACCTGTTCGGCCGAGCCCTTTCGGGCGATCACCGCCTGGAGATTGGCGACCCCCTGGACGAGCGCTTGCCGTTCCGGCTTTGGCGGCAGCGCCTGGAGCCGCGCCGCGACGGACGCGGCGAACTCGTTCATCTCGGCATATTCCGACGCGCTCTTGACCCGGCCACCCTCGACCGCGCCGCCGTAATCCACCGCCATGTAGTCGAGCAGTCGCCAAGCCGTTTGCACGTCGGCGGGTTGGGCCAACGCCGCGGCGGGGAACAGCGCCAGGAGGACGGCCGCGAGCCGGATCAGAAGCACACGCATCACAGCTCCCCCAGCTCGCGCCGCGCGCCGGTGACGATTTCATAGGCGGAGTGGAGGAACAGCAGCGCGATCACGCCGGCGACGGCGAGGTCCGGCCAAGCTTTTCCCGTCCACGCCACCAGCCCGGCCGCGGCGATCACGGCTACGTTGGCGAGCGCGTCGTTGCGGCTGAACAGCCAGATCGCGCGGACATTGGCGTCGCCTTCCCGGAAGCGGGCGAGCAGCAGCGCCGAGCCGACATTGATCGCGAGCGCGACGACGCCGATCGCGCCCATCAGCTCGGCATCGGGCGCGGTCGCGTTGAGCGCGCGCCAGATCGCGAAGCCGATCACGCCGACCCCGAGTGCGCCAAGGAACAGCCCTTGGGACAGGGCCACGCGCGCGCGCCCGCGCCGACCAAGCGAGCGCGAGCAGGCCGAGTAGGCTGATCGACCCATCCCCGAGGAAATCGAGCGAGTCGGCTTTCAACGCCTGACTATCGGCGAGGAACCCGCCGATCAGCTCGGCGACGCCAAAGCCGAGGTTCAGCACCACGACCATGAGCAGGGCATGGCGGTAGGCGGGGTCATGTTGAGCGCGGGCCGGCGAGCCGGTGCAGGCGCAGCTTGCTTCGTTGGACGTCATGGCTACTTCCCTAAAACCTCTAGCTGCTGTAGGAGCAAGCAAAATCTACGACTCGTTCGCATTAGCAGGATCAAAAATGATGACCGCGCCCGTGATGATCGGCCAACTTGCGCGCGCGACTGCGACAAAGGTGACGACCATCCGCTTCTATGAGTCGATCGGGTTGCTGCCTGCGCCGCCTCGCACGGACTCAGGCAGGCGAACGTACGATAGGAGCGACGTTGAGCGACTTCATTTCATCCGCAATGGCAGACGGCTAGGCTTCTCGATCGACGAACTCCGCTCCCTGATCGACTTGCAGGAGAATCCGGTTCGAGATTGCGCCGCAGCATCCGTGATCGCTGCGCGGCATTTGGCGGAAGTGGAAGAGAAACTGTCTCAGCTCGCGGCGCTCCGGGACGAGTTGAAGGTATTCGCGCATAGCTGCAACCGATCAACCGCCGCCGAGTGCAAGATCATTCAGGGCATCGGTGGCATGCGCGCCCAGGCAAACTAGAAATAGTTGGCGAGTGTGAGGTCGCGCTTGGACCCCGTATCGGTCCCAAGCTCTACGCGGGTGCCCGGAAGGCCGTACCGCCATCGCCACAGCGTGCCATGGGTATAATCCGCATCGATGGGATGACCGTTGACTGTGACGATCCGTTCCCCGACCGCCCAGCCGTTCTTCTCCGCGGGGCTGTTCGCCGCGACATGGACCACAGTGAGCGCGGTTGAGGAAGTGGCGACCCCGAGGCCGCTGCGATCCTTCAGCATGGGCAGACGATGACGAGGATCGAGCGGACGTAGCCACACGAATCCCGCCGTCACATCGAACACGACGTCGAATTGCGCGATGAGCGGCAACCCGATGTTGCCGACCGTGCTTGTTCCGAGCCAGTTCCTCATTCCCAGCGTGGGGATGCTCGCAGCGCCCAATCCTTCGATCTTGATGTCGGGGACCGTGAAGATGTCGTTAATCGTGACGCCATCGACGCCGCCAAGCGCCGCAGTCGAAACGGCCTTGCCTTTCAGCAGACCTTGATCGCGGACGTAGGCGGACGAGAGCATCAGCGCCGCGGAACTGCCCAGATCGATCATGAGTGGAACAGGAGCCAAGCCCGCAACGGAGGATCGAATGAATAGCTCCTGCTTCGTTCCCCGCCCAAGCATGACCCGCTTCCAGTCGGAACCGGCCAGAAATGTCCCCGACTTGGCGACCGCCAACCGCCTATCTCCGAAATCAAGCGCGATGCAGCTCCCCTTGAACACATCGGCGCCGAGCAGGATGTCGAGCGGCCTACCGAAGGCCGCTGAAATCGCGCCGAGGTCAGCCACGACGGCGAAAGGCAACCGTCGTGTTTCACGGGCGAGAAGCACGTTGATATCGCGCACCAGCATCACAGGAGCCTTAGCGCTCAGCCCGCTGATCATGCGGCGCTCGCCAGTCAGGCCGAGCCTCGCCGCCAGTGCCGGACTCATGATCGACGCCCCGCTGCCGCTGTCGAGCACCGCTCGCACCGGCACCCCGCCCACGTCCGCGGCGACCAGGAGCATACCGCCCGTTCCGATCTCCAGCGGCTCCCATGCGAGCGGAGACGAACCGAAATTCCACGAGCGCTCGGAAGCCGAACCCGCGAAGGCAGGCGGGCCGATCAAGAGCCCTGCCCCGCCGGCCAGAACCTGCCCACACAAGGACCGCCGGGAAATATCGATCGCTTCAACACGAGCCGTCGCCAACGAGCCGTCTCCCACCTCTCGCCTTAGCGAGCGAGAATCCGATACATGCTCTAGCCACTAGAGGATCAAGGGCTTCGCAGCCCTCTACATGAAACCGTCAGAAGCGTTTTGAGAATCCGGCGGCAACGAAGGGATGAGGCGGTGTCGATCCTGCCACGCCCGTTCCGACGCTGAGATCGAGCTGAATATCGTGCCCGATGATGAAGGCGCCCCCGGTATCGACGATCATCGACGTCTTGCCGTTCTTTTCCTCGGGCGTTTGGACACCCGTATCGACGAGAAAGTTAACGACCTTGCTGGGATTGAAATTGAGCGTCGCGGCGAACAGCCCCGCTGTGTAAGTGCGTCGCAACTCATCCTGATATACACCGACGCCGACGTTTGGATTGAGCGACCATTTGTCCGCGAAGTTCCAGTCCGCCGCCATCCGGAAGTCGCCGGTGGCGCGCGTGTTTCGGAAGTCGCCAGAACCCGAGGGCGGGAACACACGCACGATCGCGCCCACCGAAGGCTGCTTCGATCCCACCGCATCGACAAAGTTGTATTTCAGGCCGATCGATGTGGGCGCCAACCCATGCGAGTGCGTCGTGCCTAGCACGGGATCGACCTGCTTCTCCCAGGTATAGCCGTTGCCCTCGACCCGCACCTCCCATTTTTCCGCAAAGCCATGGCGGAGCAGCGTCGGGATTAAGGTGGTGCGATCGTCGCCACCTTGACGAAACTCCCGCTGGAATGCGGTTTCGATCTGAAAGTGCCCACGTCCGACCGTGGTGCTGCCGTCCGCGATCCCCGGCCGATCGGGATTGATATAATCATCGTCAGGCCCCGCGAGCGCAGGAGTCGATAGCGATGCCAGGCAACCGAACACCAGCCACGTCAACGAGGCTTTCAGTGAAGCACACGGCATAAGGCAGGAGCTCCGATAAGGTGCCTTTCTGGCTTTATAGCGTAGCACGACAAGCCGATTATCAGCTTCGCGCTGCCTACAAACGGTGTCACAACCAGCCGGTTGGACGCCGGCAGCCCGACGCGGCTCCTCGCGTTCTCAAGTGTCAAAACTTCGTCGCGAAGATGGGGGCACCTCAAGGTTTGTGGCACGGACAGCGGTAAGCTGAACAGGTGGCGAACAGGGCGGCTCAGG
>NZ_JBHUFC010000021.1:0-4939 GCF_042681125.1 Sphingomonas floccifaciens
ATGGACCGTGAACTCAACGCCCGCGATGCTTCCCCCCGCCAGATCGGCGGCATGGGCCATGCCGGAGAAGCTGGTCAGGACCAGCATCAGGCATGTCAGGAAAGGCAAAAAGGCTCGCACTAGCTTGCCTCTATCACGGAAGGGTTTTCATGTCATTGCACTAATTCGAACCAAGGGTCACTGAGCCGGAACCCGAGCGGGATCGGTCGCGCCCGTTCCAGGCGAACCCGACCGCAATGGCGACCGCCATCAGGAGTTGCGCCAGCACCGATTGCCAAGTGGGAAACACGCCGAGCATCGACAGCCGTGGCACGTCCGCGAGCGGTGCGATGTTGATAAGGCCGGCTTCCTGGAGCGCGGCGACGCCTTTACCCGCCAGCACGACGGTCAGGACCGCCATGAGCCAGGAGCTATAGCGGAAGAACTGCGCGATCGGCAGCTTGCGACTGTAGCGAAGCATGGCCCAAGCGATCAGGCTGAGCAGTCCAATCGCCGACCCGGCCCCCGCGAGAAGCATCCCGTTGTCACCTTGCGCCGAAAGCGCGGCATAGAACAGGATCGTCTCGAAGACCTCGCGATAAACTACGACGAACGCCAGCCCGAACAGGAACCAGCCCGACCCGCCCGAGAGCGCCCGCGACATCTTCTCGCGAATATAGCGCTGCCACTGATCGGCCTGCGCCTTGCCGTGCATCCAAATCCCGACCGAGAGCAGCACGACCGCGGCGAACAGCGAGCCAAACCCTTCCGTCAGCTCCCGGCTCGCACCGCTGATCCCGATCGCATAGGTGGCGACCGCCCAGGTGATCCCGCCCGCGATGATCGCGCTGACCCAGCCGCCATGCACGTACCGCAGCGCCTCGCCGCGCTCGGCTTTACGCAGGAACGCGATCATGGCGACAACGATGAGCAGGGCTTCGAGCCCTTCACGCAGCAGGATCGTGAACGCGCCCAGGAACGTGGACGCTTCGGTGGCGGCATCAGGCGCGAGCGCCGCTTCCGCATCGTCGAAAAGGCCGCCCAGTACTGCGACCTTCTCCGCGAGATCATCGGGCGACGCGCCCCGGTCGATCGAGGCGCGGAACTCCCCCATCGCGCCCTCGATTCGACCCATCAGCGTCGCGTCGCGCGCGGTGAGTGTTGGCTCGATCGGCTCGAACCCATCGAGATAGGCCGACAGCGCCAGCTCTTTCGCCATGCGCGCATCGCCGCGCCGCGCAGCCGCCACGCTTTCGGCGAGTTTGGCGCGGGCGACCGCGAGCGAGCCGGGAGCCTGTTGTATCACCTGTTCGGGATGACGACGCAGGAACGCGAGCACTGGGTCAGCCTTGGCGTCGCCGATCGCCGCGCCGAGCGCGGCCGGGGTGAGCGCGACCAGGGTTTTCAGGTCCGGAATGCGCCGGCGAAGGGTCGGGTCGGATTTCCAAAGCCGCTCGCCTTCGCGCGCCTGCGCATCCGTGAAGGCGAAGCTCCCGGCTCGGAATGCTAACGCCCAGCGCTGATCGTTGGGCAGATCGGCGAAGCTCTGCATCGCGGTCCCGTCGATGCCTTGCGTCACCACCTGATAGAGCGCGAACACGCTGCGCTGGCGCGCGCGCTCGGCATCGGTGAAAGCAATCGGGGGCGTAGCGAGCTTGGCGGCGTCAGGGCCACGGCCGTTGCCCGTCATCCCGTGGCAGGACGCGCAGGATTGTCGGAACAGGGCATCGCTGGAGACGAGGTTCGGAGCCTTATCGGGCGCGAGCGGCACCGGGTAGGCGCGCAACAGATCGGCCGCGAGCCCGTGCGCCAATGTTGCCACCTGTTCAGTCGGTCCCTTTTCCGCGATCACCGCCTGGAGGTTGGCAGCCCGCTGGATGAGGGCTTGACGCTCCGGCTTCGCCGGCAGGCCCTGAAGCCGTGTCGAGACCGACGCGGCGAACTCCGTCATCTCGGCATATTCCGACGTGCTCTTGATCCGACCGTTGGCGACCGCGCCGCCATAATCGACGGCCATATAGTCGAGCAGCCGCCATGCGGTTTGCACGTCGCCGGGTTCGGCGATTGCCGCAGCAGGGATCAGCAGCGCCGCGAGCGCGGAGAGCAGCCGCAACGAGAGCATTGCCCGGATCAACGCGAGCAGACGCACTACCGCTCTCCCAATTCGCGCCGAGCGCCAGTGACGATTTCATAAGCGGAGTGGAGGAACAGGAGGGCGATGAGGCCGGCGACGGCGAGGTCCGGCCAGGCGCTTCCTGTCCACGCCACCAGACCGGCCGCGGCGATCACCGCCACGTTGGCGAGCGCGTCGTTGCGGCTGAACAGCCAGATCGCGCGAACATTGGCGTCCCCTTCCCGGAAACGCGCAAGCACCAAGGCGGACACGACATTGATCGCGAGCGCGACAACGCCGATTGTGCCCATCAGTTCGGCATCGGGCGCGGTTGCGTTCAGGGCGCGCCAAATCGCGAAACCGATTACGCCCACGCCAAGCGCACCGAGAAACAACCCCTGCGTCAGCGCGACCTTTGCCCTCGCCCGTGCGGACCAGGCAAGCGCGAGAAGACCGATAAGGCTGATCGACCCGTCCCCGAGAAAATCGAGGGAATCCGCTTTCAGCGCTTGGCTATCGGCGATGAACCCGCCGAACAGCTCGGCGACTCCGAAGCCGAGGTTGAGCACCACGACGGTCAGCAGCGCACGGCGATAGGCCGGATCGGTTTGCGCGCGCGCGGGCTCCCCGTGGCACCCGCAGCTTTCGGTAGAAGCATTCATGCGGCCTTCCTTACCACCTCCAGTCGCTGTAGAAGCAAGCGAAATGTGCGACACGTTCGCATAAGCAAGGATGGCATGATGAAGCCGGTGATGATTGGGCAGCTCGCCAGCGAGACCTCGACGAAGGTGACGACGATCCGCTTTTATGAGTCGATCGGGTTGCTCCGATCCGCCCCTCGCACGGCGTCGGGTCGCAGAACCTACGATGCCAGTGACATTGAGCGTTTGCACTTCATCCGCAACGGTCGCCGGCTTGGCTTCTCCGTCGACGAGATCCGTTCGTTGATGGGGCTGGCGCAGAACCCGGACCAGGATTGTGGTGCCGCCTCAGCTATCGCTGCTCAGCACCTCAAGGATGTGGAGGAGAGACTGGCGCAACTCGCGGTGTTGCGGGATGAGTTGGCAATGCTCAGCCAGAGCTGCACCAAGGCGCGCATGGCCGATTGTCGGATCATGAAGGCGATCGGCAAAGGCCACCCTCAAGCCGATCAATAATAATCGGCCAGCCTGAGCTCGCGCACATCACCCGAGGCCATCGTCAGCTTTACGAGGGTGCCAGCAGGCCGGGAGCGCACTTGCCAGAGCTCCCCACGCGTATAGTTCGCATCGATCGAATGGCCGTTCACCGCCACGATCCGGTCGCCGACCGCCCAGCCAGCCTTTTCCGCGGGACTGTTCGCCGCCACATGAACAACGGTGAGCGCCGTTGGTGAGGCTGCGAGGCCAAGGCCGCTACGGTCCTTCAGCATCGGCAGGCGACGACGAGGACCGAGTGGCCGGAGCCACACGAATCCGGCGGTCACGTCGAACACCACGTCGAATTGAGCGATCAGCGGTAGGCCGACATTGCCAACCGTGCTGGTGGAGAGCCAAGCTCTCATCCCGAGTGTGGGGACGTTCGAGACGCCAAGCCCTTCGATGTTGATGTTCTGGATCGTGAAAGCATCGTTGATACGCACACCATCGACGCCGCCGATCGCCGCGGTCGAGACGAGCTTCCCGTTCAACAGCCCTTGATCGCGGGCATAGGCCGACGAGAGCATCAGCGCGGCCGAGCTGCCAAGATCGATCATCAAGGGCACGGGAGGCAAACCCGAGACGGAAGCTCGAATGAACAGCTCCTGCTTGGCACCGCGCCCGAGCGCGACAGCGCGCCAGTCGGGACCGGCGAGAAACGTGCCTGACTTGACGACCGCCATACGCCTTTTCGCGAAATCGAGCGCGATGCAGCTACCCGTGAACATATCGGCACCGAGGAGGATATCGATCGGTCGTCCGAAGGCCGCCGACACTGAACTCAGATCACCAACGACGGCAAAGGGTAAGCGACGGGTTTCGCGGGCGAGCTGTACGTCGATGTCGCGGACCAGCAGCACCGGGGCCTTGGCGCTCAGCCCGCTAATCATGCGCCGCTCACCATCGTTCAAGCCGAGCTTCGCCGCGAGCGCCGTGCTCATGATCGACGCGCCGCTGCCACTGTCGAGCACCGCCCGCACCGGCACTCCGCGCACTTGTGCCGAAACAAGGAGGGTATCACCCGTGCCGACTTCCAGCGGCTCCCATTCGAGGTGAGCCGCACCGAAGTTCCACGAGCCCGCAGACCGGGAAGTCTGTCGCGCGAGCGTTGGAGAACCGAGCACCAAGCCGGTTCCACAGGCCACCAGCCGCGCCACTAATGAGCGTCGAGACATACCGATTGCTTCAACACGGGCCGTCAAAAAGCCACCTCCAGCCCCCCGTCCGCAGGAGAGCAAATTGCGGTTACATGCTCCAGCCACTGGAGGAGCAAGTGCTTTTGGTGCGCCCGAAAATCCTCAGAAGCGCTTGGAGAACTTTAGATGAAGGATGGTGCAGACCGCTTAGATGCCTTCCCGATAACGAACGGTTCCGGGGGACGCTGGGCCGATCGGGACCGCGAACGGTGTAAACGCTCGCGCTAAGTGGCGGCATTCTGATCGCGCTATTTGTCGGCGAGCGTCGCTACGCGGCTACCGGCTTGGTCTCGGCCGATCGCACATAGGCGTAGAGTTTTGGCTTGGAGATGCCGAGCATCGAGCAAATCTTGGCGATCGGCATCGTGTTCTCGTGGTAGAGCCTGACGGGCAGGTCGCGCTTTTCCTTGCCGAGTGCGGCCGGCCGGCCACCCTTCTTGCCGCGAGCGCGGGCTGCGGTGAGACCGGCCTGG
>NZ_JBHUFC010000022.1:0-28543 GCF_042681125.1 Sphingomonas floccifaciens
CGCTCAGGCCTTTGTTGACCATTTGTTCCGACTGCCGCTGTCCATATGACAAACCTTGAGGTGCCCCCTCAAACGAACGGCGATCGAGATCCTGGGTCGCAAACCGGCTACGCCTTGCGGGTCCGGGGCTGATTTTCCCGAAATATGTTCCCGATTGCCTTTTCCCGAAATGCGGCGTCGGAGACGGAGTTTCGGGAAAGCTCGAGCGCTCGAAAACTGGCGTGACCGAGCCCGCTGCTGGCGCAGCGGGTCCGGGGGCAGGAGCCGCAAGTTCATCGCATCAGCGGGGGCAGCGCTGCGCTGTTTGGATGGCTCCACGCTGCCCCCGCTGCTACCAGACGGTGTCATGTCTACTTGGCGAAGAACGTGTCTTCTCTAACTGACAGGAACAACAGGAACGTGGCTTGTGCCGGCTTGGCAACAGCGGCTTAACCAGCGGCCGAACTCTTAACTTGGCTCAATAGTCGAGGTTGCGTTTTTCCATCTGTGCGGCCGCGAGGTCCGCGACCGGACCAGCGCCTTCGGCCAGCTCGTAGATCGCTATCACAGCCCTGTCGTCGAGACGCTCGACCATTGCCTGGACCGCTGACCAGTTAGCCACGTCGAGCGCGACCGTCGTGCTTTCGTTACCGGACACGGCGATCGGCCGCATCAGCCATCTTCGACCAGCGATCGGCCGAATGCAGCATACGGTCCCTAGCATGGGGCAGAACGAGCTGCTGGGCCTCGGCAAGGTCGGCCGCTGCCCTCGCGCGGTAGTCGGCTGCGGTATCGGCCATGAAGTCCCCTCAGTTTAGGCCAGCGTTCTAAAACCCTGGCCCGTTTATCACTTGCCGTTCATCCGATCGCGGACCGCCTTCGCCGGCGCGAACGTCAGCTTGCGTGACGCCGCGATCGTGATCGCCTCGCCCGTCGACGGGTTGCGCCCCTGGCGCTCTGGGGTGTCCTTCAGCTTGAACTTGCCGAACCCGTTGAGGCTGACTTCCTCGCCGGTCGCGACAGCCGCGGTGATGTTCGCAAGGATCGCATCGATGACCTTCCTGGCGTCCGCCTTTGCGAGGCCATGGGTATTGGAGAGCTGTTCGGCCAGATCGGATGTCGTCGTCATGAACACGTCCCGGTGGTGAATGATTGGACCGGCCTTAGCCCGGTTCACGTCGCGCCGCCATCGGGAGTTGCCTCCTGCGCGCTCATCTCGCCCTCGTAGGGGCGGACGAGCTTCAGGGCGTCTTCATAGCTGCCGTCGAGCCATGCCGTAGATCGCGAGGGTGAAGGATCGCCGGCATTGCCTTGGGATGCCAGGGATCGACGGTGGGGTTGGGAGAGGTGGTGCAGAAGGCATAGGCATCGCCGCGCTCGGTCGGCCGCCACAGACCGGCGAAGAAGGCGATGGGCTGGTCGGGCAGCGAAAACCACATCTGGCGGGGTTTGCCATCGTCGCCCGTCCCGCCGTCGGGATGCGGCTCGGCGAAGTGCGTGAACGGGACCAGGCAGCGCCGATCGGGATTCGCGATCGACGGCTTCCACATCGACGATGCGAGATTCCGCGCATTGGTGACGAACTTGTCCAGCTTGACCGCCGGGTCGCGCTTGCTCGCTACCTTGGTCGGGAAGCCCCATTCCATCGCGACCGGTTCGAGCGGACGGTTACCCTCCCCTGCCCGCCTGACGACCAGTCCGTAGCGCGCTGTCTTCTTGCCCGTCGGGAAGATCTCGCGCGGCACCGGGTAGGTCTCGTCCTCGGGATAAGGCGGCTCGAATCCGACCGCCCGCATCACCGCGGCCTGTTTGGCGCTCAGGCGATATCGGTTGCAGATCGATCGGCTCCTTCATCGTGCCCAGGTTAGAAGAACTCCCGGCCACCACGATACTCGCGCCAGGCATTATCCCATTTCGTGCCGACGTCGCCACTAACCGGCCGCGCGCCGACGTCGAATCCGGCCATCACGTCGTCGATATGCGGTGCCGGCGCCGGCGTGTTGAACGGCGCGATCCCGCGCGCCTTCAGGTGCCAGACATAGGCGCACTCGTGATCGGTTACCGGCGGGGCCTTGCCCCACGCCACGTCCTGAAACTGGCGCTGCGCCGCGCTCCTCGGCCGGCGCTCGCGCAGACGCAGCGCATCGTAGAACAGCAGATGATCGCGCAGCAGCGCCTCGTAGCGTTCGACCGTGCGCGGGTTCGCGCCGCTCTGCTCCGTCATGCTTCACTCCGTCAGTGCGGGTGAAAATCCTCGTCAGACTCAATCCGATATGCTAGGCTTTGCAAGCCTAATTCTGACCAGCTCGGTCAGCTACGGATTAAGGAAGGAGCGGCCATGTTGAACCACGAAACTGGCCAAATGGACTGGGATCGGTATCCGATCGGTGGGTCCCCTCCCTCGCCTTCGTCCTATTACATCAATCCGCAGAACATGTATGATATGTCCACTCCTTACGGCCGAGAGCTGATGGATGAGGCTTATCCGTCAAACTCGGCTGTGGTTGAGGGTCACGGGAATTCGAAGTGGACCGCGATGGCAATTATTGCCGTAATCCTCATCGTTTTCTTTTTTCCTTTCCATTAGTTTCTCAACTGCCACCGCCTCGGATCGACCGGAGCGCCATCCCTCCATAATTCATAATGAAGGTGCGACCCGGTCGATTTCCCTGTGCTGCCAACGCGGCCAATCACAGCCCCGGCCTCGACCGTACTTCCTACCTGGAAGCCAGACCGGTCCTGCATATGGAAGTATTTGCTCTGTGAGCCGTCGCCGTGTTGCAGGACCACATAATTCCCGGCACCGTTGGCTTGGAAGTCGTTCCGAATGACCTGACCCGATGCAGGCGCGCGGATCTCCGTCCCGGCTGGCGCTGCAATATCCACCCCTCGGTGATGCCGTCCAGGCTCGCCCGTGACCGGATCGATCCGACCACCCATTCCCGAACTCAGCCGCCCCGAAATCGGCAGCATCGTTCGCTCACCGCGAGGGACTTCGTAAACATGGCTGGTGCCAGCACCTATGCCCAGATTGTCACGGACCCAGTTGCGCGCGCCCTCAACACCCGGAAGTGTCGTCGTGATCCACGCGTCATTGCGCTCTTGGACATGGTCAACTAGCTGACCCGCCGTCCCTCTCGCCTCGTCGACACCATTGCCGACCTCGAATGCGCCACGCGTGATGCGCGCTGACGCGTTCGGAATCGCGTCAGCGACGTTGCCGGCCAGGTCAAGGTCGCGCGAACTCTCGCGGATCGAAACATCTGGCCCTTGCGCCCTGACACCCGCTGCCCGCTGATTGCCCCATTGTTGTACCGCACCCGGCGTCGCCGATGCAGGGCCATGCAATTGCCCGGAAAGGCGCTCAGGCACGCTTACACCCAGTTCGTCGCGAACCAAAGCGACGCGGCGCTCCATGAACTCGCCCAGCAGGATATCGCGCACCTGTTCCTGTTGCGGCGTGCGCGGCATGACCATGCCCGGCGTCCACCCGAACTGCGACAGCGTGTCGTCGCCGAGAAGCCGCTCCTGGGCATACACGACAAACTCCTGGCTCTCGTTCCGGTTGAGGGACCAGCCCCGCGCCGAGGACTCCCTCACATCATTGCTGACCCGCTGGAACGTCTCTTCGGCTCGAGTTGCTTCCAACGACGCCGACCGCGACTCCCCGACGCTGACGCCGAGCTTCTGCGACAGCGACCGAACCTCGCTATCTCCGCTCGTGCTCGATTCACGCATGAATTCGTCGCGTGCTGCCCGGGCCTGCGTCGAATTCGTCTCCTTAGTAAGATAATCCGAGAGCTCAGAATACGCCTGTTCGCCCGAAATGCGTCTGTCCGTATTCTCGCTGGCGATTGATGCGATCTTGGCTGCCAAGCCTGCTTTTGTATCGACCTTCCACAACTTCGCCGCAATCGAAAGGCCTGCATCCGCACTTCCCGTCATTTGGGTCGCTCGTGCTATACTCTGACTGTCGGACTCACTAAGCCCAAAGCGACTGGTCAGCCCGGTGGAAAGGCTCCGAGATGCCTCCGTCATTCTGGTGATGCTGTTATTGAACCCCGACCCCGTCTCGGTCGAACTCCCCCGCCGATGCTCAGCGGCCGTCAACAGATCCGTCGCCGTCGTCGCCGTAGCGTTCCAGGATTGCGATGCCGCCCTGCGGAGCGACTGGGTGTGCGTCTGCCCGTCCGAGAGCGCGCGGCTCATGCTGCTGTCGAACCCGGCGGTCCGCGTCGGCGTGAACGCGAGGTTCGAGATGCCCTGGCGCGTATCGAACGCGTTGGTCCCGTCCGCGAAGCCGTATGTCACCCCGCCATCGGCGTTCGTGAACGTGCCGACCGAATAGCCCGAATTGAACTTGGGCTGATCGTCGAACTTGTTCGCCTGGGTCATGCCCGACGTCAGGTTCTGGAACGAGGTGTTGCCGTACGAATAGTTGCCGGTCGTGCGCTCGGTCGCCGCCTGCTCGGCCGCGCTGTGCGCCGGTTGCAGCATCGAGGTCGCATGGCCCGCGATCGCCATCGCGCCGCGCGCCATCCCGCCCGCGATGAACGGCACGCTCATCATCAGGAAGCCGGCGAGCGTCGAGATCGATTCATTGACGCTCGCCATGCCGTCGGAGACCAGCAGCGTCGGCCCGATCGGCGATGCCGCATGGTAAAGGCTCGCCGCCCTGCTCATCACGAACATGTGCAGGATGACGTAGAGCGGCCCCCAGGAGGCGAGATAGAAGAACCCGGTCGCATAGCCCTTGAGCGTCTGCAGGCCGGTCCTGGGGAACAGGAACAGCGGGAAAAGCACCGGGAACATCGCGTAGAACACGACCGTCAGGACGATGCCGAGGAGCGGCACCCAGGTCATCGCCTGCGTCGCGATCGAGGTGTAGGTGTTCTTGGCCTGGGCATCCGCGCGCTGCGAGGCGTAGGCGTCCCACCCGGCGTCGGAGAAGCTCTCCCGCGCGGCCAGGAACGCGTCGATCATCGAGATCTGCTTGAGGTACGAATAGGCATCGGTCGAACTGCCGTGCATCTGCGCCGCGACGATCGGCAGGTCATCGCGGATGCGCTGGGCCGCGACCGTGTCGGCGATGCCGGGATAGGCGCTCTTCGCGAACGGCAGCAGATCCTTGTCGTAGGCAGCCCGCCACTGCGCATCCATGCGAGAATATGCCTCGTTGCACGGAATGATGGAATTCTCGGTCGTGCCGGGGCCGGTGGAAGTAATCCAGCGCTGGCTGCGCGCCGGCGACCCCGGCCCGATCGACGCCCACAGGTCATTGGTCTTGGTCAGGTCGTCCATCGCCTTGAAGCCGAGCAGTACGTCATAGAAGGTGCATTGCTTCAGGTGCTCGTCGAGGTTGGCGCGGAAAACGCTGTCGGTGATCTGGAAGGTGCGCGCCTTGTCCATCAGCCGCGCGCCGTAGATCATGCCGTTGTTGGTCAGCGCGAGCGCGTTGGGCATGACGAACACGGTCTCGGCCGACCGCGTCATCCAGTCGCCGACCTGGCTGGTGAACGAGGCCATCACCCCAAGCCCCAGCGGCACATTGTCGACCACGGCCGGCGCGAGCGCGGGGTTGATCCGGTCGGTCACCTTCACCGTGACGGTTGGGACCATCAGCATCATGTAGATAAGCGTCGACTGGAGGAACCAGTTGAACCACGCCCGCCAGTCGAGCGAGAAGGCGACGACGAACAGCGAGTAGATGAAGCCCATCACCATCACGACCTGGAGCATCGAGCGATAGCCCCCGCCCCCGGTCCATGCCGCGACCGCATTGAAGACGTTGACGATGTATTCGCCCCCGCCGATCGTGAAGACTTCGAGCCCGCCCATCGCCGTCGCTCCCTTGCCGCCGTTTACCGCAAGCCCTGCGCGCTGAGGCCGCGTCCGAACCGGAGCGAAGCCGACAACTGCGGGCTCATGGTGTTCTTGAGGGTGGATTCCATGAACTGGGTGTACTGGATCACCCGGTAGGTATTGGAGATCTGCCCGGCCATCTTCTCGCTGCGCCGCGACAGCTCGGTCTTCACGCTGTCGACCTGGGCGCGCCACGCCTTGAACTCGTCGGTCGAGACGAACTTCGCGCCCGCCTGCGCCTGCGAGATCGTGTCCAGCATCCGGTCGAGCATCGACATCAGCATGTCGATCGCGACCATCTCGGCGAGCGTCGCGCGATCGCCGCCCGAGAGGCCCATGTGCGCCGCCTCGTTGACGACGAGGATCTTGTAGAGCGGGATCGACGTCATGCCCAGCAGCGCGATCTCGTCACCCGACAGCGCGGCGTTGGAGCGGATCTTGCCCGACATGCTGTCCATCGCCTTCAGGACGCGCGTACGCAGCGCCTCGTTGGTCGAGATGCTCAGCTTGGTGGGCGTGGGCTTCAGACACCCCTTGTCGTCGGTCGTGTCGCACTGCCACACGTCGGTTGGTGCCGAGGCGGTGCCGTCGAGCAGCGCCTGATAGGTGTCCCAGCTTGCCGGCGCGATGAACTGGAACGCGCCCATGCTGCTTTCCGACTTGGTGGCGTCGTAGATGATCGTGCCGACCATCGTCATGAGGAACTCGGCATATTCCCGGGACGGCTTGGTCGCGCTTTTCGCATTGAGCGCATACCAGGTGTAATTTTTCGACTGGACCAGCTCGGCGTCGTCGCCGGCACGCGCGATCGTATCCTCACGCTCGCCCTTGTTGGTGCAGCCGTGGCGCGCCGCGGCCGCGTCGGAGAAGAAGCCCTTCGCCCCGCCGACCTGCTGGCAGATCGTCGAGGACGCCCCGTCCATCGCCGGCCACAGCGAGCCGACCGCCTGCTGCGCCGCCTCGCAGGAGGACATGTTGAACGCGTTCAGCTGCTGCACGCGCTGGCTCATGTCCTTCATCACCCCGCCGATCTGCGCGGAGATGCTGTCGATCGCGAGCTGGAAGGCGAAGCCGATCGCGTTGTTGGCGGTCGCCTTGAGCATCGCCACGATCTCGTCGGCGTTGATGAACGAGAATGACCCCGCGAACAGGTCGATGCCACCGCAGCCGCCGCGCGCGCTGGGGAGCGCGACGCTGACCGGGTTGATCGACTTCTGCGGAAAGCGGCTCCACAGCGAACCACCCGAGTAATAGCCCGCCGACTGCCCCTGGAAGGCGGTCGGGCCGGTCACGTTCGCGGCCGCGCCCGACTTGTTGAAATAGCTGTTCATCTCGCCCTGGACGTCGGCCATCGCCGGCGTCGCGACGAGACCGCCAAGCGCGAGGATCATGCTGGCCTGCGCGAGAACCGCGGCGCAGAAGCGGACGATCGAGCGGACCATCAGAAGTCACTCCCGGGCTTGACGCTGGTCAGTGTGAAGATGCGGTTCATCACCTCGTCGGCCGCCATCACGCCGTAGCCGATCGGCATCGGCTGCTTGGTGACGGTGTCGAACAGGACGAGCGCGGGCACCTGCTGGCCGCGCATGCCCATCGCCTTGTATTGCCCGGTGTCGACCGTGTAGTTCGGGAAGGCACGGGTCGGCCCGCCATCGAGCGAGATCGCCATGACGGTCAGGCCGAAGCGATCCGAGACGCTGCGCATGATCGGCCCGAAGGTCTCGCACGCGGCGCAGGCCGACGAGTAGAAATAGAACACGCCGTACCGCTGGGAGATCTGCGACAACACGCGCTCGCGATCGGCGTTGCGCGTGTCGAGCCAGGTTCGCTTGCCCAGCTGGCTGACGGGGCGCTGGAGCGTGTAGTCGAGGTCGGGGTTCTGCCACACCGTGCGCTGCCACATGTCGGCGAACGACGAGGCGCGATCGAGCTGCTCGCGCTGGAAGGCGATATAGTGGCTGATGTTCTCGGGCGTCGGCTCGAGGATCGCCCGCGCCTTCAACTCCTCCAGCTGTTTCGAGATCGCCGCAAGCTGCTCGGCCGACGACCGCGCGGGCTGCGCCGACCGCTGCTCGGCGGGCTTGGCTTTGGGCTTGTCGCAGTAGAACCAGGTGCCGAGCCGCCGTTCGCGGCAGTAGAAGTCGTCGCCGGTCTGCGCCGCGACGCGGTCGGCCGATCCGAGATCGTCCGCGCTGCCATAGCTATCCTGACCGCCATCGCGGCCGTCGTCACCGGCATCGCGGGTGGACGACACCGAATCCGGCAGCGGCGTCAGCTCCTGCGCCGTCGCCGGCGTCAGCACGGGCGATGCGACCGAGAGGATGAGAGCGAGGGTCAGGGCCTTGCGCATGTCAGTCGTCCTTCTTCTTCTGCTTTTCGCGATCTTCCTGTTCGCGGCGGGTGAGGTAGGATTTGAGCGTTCCGAGGAGCGACGGCTCCTTGAGCGACACGAGCTGCGCCATGTCGTCGGCGAGGATGCGGAACAGGTTGCCGTACACCCCGATGATGAGGTTGCGGGCGTGCCGGCGCGGGTAGAGCGTCTCGCCCCGGCGCAGGATGAGGTTGGCGCGGATCAGCCGCGCGATCGTCGGTTCGAGATCGGCCACGCACAGCTTCGTATCGAACCAGCTGTCGAGCGTCGGGATAAGGAACCCGGCCGGGTGCGGTCCGGCGCGCAGGAGCGCGATCAGGACCGCAAATTCCGCGACCGACAGGTCGGGAAAGGGACGATGGTCCGACAGTTGCGTCACGCCGGTCATTTGCTCTTCTTCGCGTCGTAATAGGCCTTGATCCGCTCCTGGATCTGGCGCGAGGTTTCGATCTCGTCGGGCAGCTTCGCGGCGTCGACGAACTCGGCATAGACCTCGGTGAAATCCATCACCGACAGGTCGAGCCGCGAGAATTCGTCGAGCGTGAACCCCTTGCAGGTTTCCTTCTTGGCGCTGCCCCACGGCTTGTTGATCTGCGGGCGTCCCTGTTCCTGCAGGATGCGCGACAGCTTGCTTTCGAAGCAGCAATAGGCCGTCGATTTCGATGTGCAGATGCCCAGCACCTTGTCCGAGCAATAGTCGCCCAGCTTGTGGCACATCCCCATGCGGTCCTGCACGTCGAGAAGCTTCTCGTCGTTCGAGCACATAAACATGGTGAGGAATGGCGTCGCGAGCGCGGCGATCGCCACCGGCCCGCCCGCGATCGCGGCCGCGCCGGCAGCCGTGGTGATGAGGCCCGACGCCTTGCCAGCGCAGCAGTTGACCAGCCCGAACACCGGCTTGTGGCAGGTCTGCCGCTTGCCCGAAAACAGCGTCAGCGTATCAGGGTCGAATTCGGCATTGGCCTGGCCCAGCGCGTGCAGCCCGACCACGGCGTCCTTGAACTCGGTCGATGCCTCGCGCTCGACCGGCTCACACTCACCGTCGATGCAGTAGACGTCGTCACCACAGATATATTGCTTTGGATCGTTCGTCGGAGGCGACGGAACCGGACATTTGTAGACCTTCGTGGTTACCTGGCACGCACCAACCTGCGGATCGTCGAGGCACTCGTCACGCAGGAACGTGCATTTTCCGCCGTTCTCCAGATCGCTGCAATCGGACGCCTGGGTGATGCGCTGGCAGGTGAACGGGCGCGACCACGCCCAGCACGATGCCGTGACCGACACACCGTCAATGATCCGCGTCTCAGGCCCCTCGGTGCAGACCTCCGGTCCCGTCGCGGTGCAGGCGGTGTCGGCCACCAGCGCCGGACAGCTTCCCTCGTTGCGCTTTAGCGTGATCTCGCGCGTACCTTCCTTCCTGAGATACACTGTGCCGGTCGCGTAATTCTGGTGCGCCGGGATCTCCGCCTGGGGGATTTCGGCCGAGCACGAATAAAGCTGCGCGGTGGTGCGCATTGAGGACAGGCTCTTGCACCAGCGACGATAGTCTTCGACGTTGCCGCCGCCCGCCCCCAATTCGATCTGCGCATCGCAGATATGCGGCGTCCCCGCCTCGACCCGGCAAATGCCGGCACTGACCTTGGCCTGCATCACGCTGTTGCGGGCGAACCCGTTACCTTCGTTCTGGTCACGTACGCCGTAGTAGAAGTACCGCAACGTATCGACGATCACCGGGTCCATCCTGCCGGTGCAGGTCGCCGGCGTATCCTCGACCTTCGCGCCCTTGTTGCAGGTCGCCTCATAATAATCGGTGGTGCCATTGGGTGGCAGTGGCTTGCAGCTGCTTTCCGTGCCGCCCACCGACTGACCGGCCAGATAGCTGTTTGGGTCCTTCTCCACGTCCTGCGCGCGCGTGAGGTCGCCGGCGGGCACGGTCACGACCTTGCGGCCCGGATCGGTGACGAGCTGCCATGCCTCGTTCGCGCCAGCGGCAGACCCACCCGCCGCGATCAGCGCGTCGGGATCGTCGGCATAGGCTTCTCCGGGCTGGGTGCCGCTGCTGAAGCCCGGGATCGTCGAGGGAAGGTCGGTCGAGGAGATGATGCCGCCCGATGCCTGTCGCGCTGGGGTCGCCAGGGCCTTCGCCTCGGCGCGCGCGCCCGCCATATCCCCCTTGGGATAGGTATAGGTCGAACTGCTCGACTGCGCGCTCGGCTCGGCCGCGACCGCATTGCTCGATGCCGCGGGCTGCACCGTGCGGGCGGTGCTGGCGGTGGTCCGCGCGGGAGCCGCGCTCGGCTCGGCGACACTGGTCACCGTCGTCTTTGCAACCGGCGCGGATGAGGGTGTGGGGGTCGGGGTAGGCTTGGGGGTCGTGTCGCTGAAGTAGGTGTAATCGCCCAGGCCGTAGAAGTCGCCGGTGCCCTGCTGGCCCTGCTGGCCCTGCTGGGTGGACTGGGCCTGGGCGAGCGCCTGCGCTGCCAGGACCGGCGCCAGGAGACCGATGAGGAGGCGCCCCCCTCGCATGGCTCAGGGATTCCGGCCGAGGTTGGCGAGCGCGGTCCGCGCGACCAGCGCGCCGGGGCCGTTCTCGCCCGCGAACGTCTCCAGCGCGTAGCGCACGGTGACATTGCCCTCGATGCGATCGAACGGAGGCGGCGTCGTCTTGCAGGTGAGCCCGTCGCACGGCGTGAAGTCGCTCGACGAGACCACCATCGTCGGGACCGCGGTGACGTCGAACGCTCGGAACAGGCGCGGGTCGATCCCGATCGAGGCGAACTGCTGGTCCTTCTCGACCACCTTGGAGAGCGCGGCGATGAACGCCTTCCCCGAATTGCCGGGGAAGCCCCGGAACACCACGACGCCGCCAGCGGCCGAGGTATCGGCGATGATCCGCTTCAGCGCCTGTTCGGGCATCGAGGTGGACACGAACACCATGAACTGCGGCGCGGTGCCTTGGGCCTCCTTGAGGTTGGCCGAGGCGGCCTGGATCATCTCGTCGAAGTCGACCGCGCCCGCCGGCCCCCTGGGCAGGTTCGCCTTGTCGATCGTGCGCATCTGTTCCAGCGCGACCGCCTGCACGGTCTGCGCATCCTTGCGGAACGCGTCGCCGCGGCGCTCGACCTCATTCACGAGCGCGGTCGCGTCCTGTTCGGACTTGGCCGATCGCGCGCGGATCGCGTCGAGATCGAGCCCCTCGACGGTCTGGGCGAGAACGGCGCAGCCGGTGCCGATCGAGGCGATGGCGAGCGCGGAAAGGAGGAACTTCTTCATGTCAGATCCTCACAGCATGCAGCAGTTGCGCTTGCGCCAGAGCAGGTAGCCGAAGTCCTCGCCCTTGACGGGGAAGGCCCGGCCCGCGTCGGGCGGGAGCGTCGTCGCGCCGATCGGCGAGCAGGCATATTTGCCGCTCACCGTGGGCGTCGGATTGGTCATCTGGATGCGGTATTGCGACTTCTTCAGGATCGGCATGACGTACTTGTTGCAGAGCGCCTTCGATCCCGCGGTGCCCCACGCCAGCCCCTGCCGGTGCATCTTGAACAGGAGCCGCTCGGCCGCGAGACGCGACGACTGGACCGGCGAATTGTGCGCCGCGATGTTGCCGTTCATCGGGAACATCGAGCCGTTGCAGCCCGAGCACCAGAACATCGGGTCGATCGGCAGCTTCGCGCTCGCCGCGACGCAGTCGGCCGCGCAGGCGGCGACCGCGATCGGATTGTTGAACAGTGCGACCTCGGGGTTGATGAGCGTGGTCAGCACGTCGTCGTTCCACAAGGGATCGATCTCGGTCATGTAGGCGACGTCGAACGACGCCTGTTCGAAACACAGGAAGTCGGTCAGGATCTCCATCCAGTAGAGCAAGGGATAGACGTAATAATGCGCCTGCCAGTTGGCGCTGGCCTGGGTCGCGCCGCCCTTGATGAGCGGGCCGGTATACTGCCCCTGCCCGATATCGAGCCCCGGATTGAGGCGAAGTCCGCCGAGATTCGGGAAGCACCACGGCTTGGTGGTCACATCGACGAGCCGCGCCGGTTCCCAGAAGCCGATCGAGATGCCGATGCGCGGGATCGGCGAACCGCACGCACAGACCGGCAGGCTTGGGTTCTTGGTATCGGGTCGGCTCCCCGGCCAGATGTGCGCGCCGCCCACCGACAGCGGGAACAGGCACGACCAGCAGACGTCGGTGATCGGGTTGACGAACTTGCCGGTGCAGTTGGCCGGGAGCGCGCTCGCCGGCGCCGGCAGCAGCGCGAACGCGGCGATCATGCCGAGCAGGGTGAGCAGGCGGCGGATCATGCGCCGGGCTCCTCGGAGAAAGCGATGACCAGGGGCACCATCCGGGCGCGGTCGCGTCCATCGAAGCTTATCGACTGATCGGCCAGCGCGCGCACCAGCGCACGGCGTTTGCCAACCGATATCGTCCGCCCGCTTTCGGCAAGGACGACATCGATTTCGTTTCCGATCGACGCGGCGGTCACCGGATCGGCACGGCCCCCGAGAAGCCTTCGTACGAGGGACTCGATCTCGCAATGCACGCGGGACAGGAACAGCAGCGCAGGGACGCTCGAGAGCAACGCCACGGTCGCGATCGATACGACCATCGACAAGGCGACGACGGGAAAGAACATCCAGGCCGGGAACAGCGCGAATATGGCGAGAACATATGTCCACCCGAAGCCGACTGCCGCGACACACAGAAGCGCGTAGCGCGCGATCAGGCTGATGCGCTCAGTCGTCATGCCCTGCCCTCCCCGTCCGGCTGCGCCGCGAGGCTTGCGTCAAGGAAAGCGTTATCGGCCCGGTTCTTGGCGATCACATACACCGGCACCAGCACGACCAGCGCCAGCACCAGTCCGGCAAGCGCGCCCCCTGCCCCGGCGCCGAGCACCGCGCGCAGCGGCTGCAACGCGCAGATGGCGATCGCCAGCCCGATCGCCGACCACAGGATCGCGAGCCGCATCGCCTTGAGGGCCGGCGTCTCGGGCGCGGCCATCGGCGTCCTGAGAATATCGAGCCACATCATGCGCCCGCTCCCGACATCTCGATCTCGCTGATCTTGAGCACCTGGCCCGCCGGTTCGACCACGGCGGGGACGCGCGCGATCCCGAAATGGCTGGTGAGCTTGCCCTGCTGGTCGAAGAAGAAGCGGCGCTTCTTCTCGCCCATGCGGTTGAACGGCGAGCCGGCGACGAAGATGATCTTGGCATTCTGCGCGGTCCACCGCTTCAGCGCCCAGTCGACCTGCGCATCGTCGCGGCCGTCGATAAACACGAAGTCGGTCTTCATCGCGACGAACGACAGCGGATTGACCCGCTGCCCGGCGCGCGCGACGAGCCGGCCCTTCTGGTCCTGGATGTCCTGATCGAGCACGATCGTCGGGTCGAACGTCCAGCTGCGGCTCTCGCGCACCGCGCCGATGCCGGCGACGGGGATCGGGTTGCGGACACGTTCCTCGGTTTTTTCACGCAGCGCCGTCTGCATGCGCTCGATGCCGCCATTGGCCTGCAGCGTCTTCAGCCGGGTATCGATCGTCGCCAGCAGATCCGGCTCGGCGATCGCCCAGGTCTGGCCCATCACGCCGTGATCCTTTGCGAGCGCGCCCTGCACGATCGGCCAGGACGACGAGGCGACCAGCGCCACGCCCAGGGTTCCGCCGAAAAGGCCCGCGCGCCGGATCACAGGATCGGCGTCCCGGTGCCGATGATCTGCTTCGCGCAGGCAAAGCCGATCTCGCCGTAGCGGCTGTCGAACCCGTCGGGGTGTGCGGTGCCGACATAATAGCAGCCCTCGGGAACGCGCCCGACCGGTCCCGGCGTCAGCACCTCGCCGAAGCGCGAGCGCGGCTTCATGTGCGCGACGCGGACGCCGTCGACATAGACCCATTTCCCGCGATGCTCGACCAGCGCCCCGGCCTCGCCGATCACGCGCTTGCCGAACGGTCCCGAATCCGGTCCGAAGTGGCGGCGCACCAGCTCGCCCTCGGGCGGCGCGAAGAACACATAGTCGCCCTTGGCGGGCACGCGGCCGCGCTGGATGAAGAACGCCCAGTTGGGGAGGCTCTCGCTCGCGTTTATCATGAAGGCGTGCGTCTCGCGCCACGCGGCGATCGAGTTGTAGCCGCCCCACACGATCCCGAGCAGCGCGACCGCGCTCCACTGGCGGACCCGCTTGACGATCAGCGCCTTGCGGGCCGCGCGGTCCCCGGCGACGTCAACCGCCGTGGGAGCCGCATGACCGACCCGCGCCAGCGCCTCAGTTGCCGCTGCCATCGACCCCTCCCGGCGCGGACTGGGTGACCGTCGCCTCGACCGGCGAGACCGGCGCAGGCCCGAACGGCGAAGCGGTCGGGACCGCCGCCCCTGGCGCGGCCGGCGCGACGTTCCCGGAGGCTTGGGGAAGCATCGCACCGACCGCGGGACCGGCCGGGGTGTTCGGCGCGGCCGCGGGGAGCGGCACGCGCGCGAAGACCGCGCGGCGGATCTGGTCGGTGATATCGGGGACGTTCTTCGAGAGGACCGCCTCGCCGACGAGGACGGTGGTGCCGCTCGCGCCGACCTTCTTCATCTCGTCGTCGAGCGCGGACATGAAGGCCTGGGTCTGCGCGGCCACCTGTTGGGGCTGGCCGTTACTGTGGCTCTGCGCCTGGACATATTCCGAGACGATGCCTTCGAGCCGGACGCTCGCCATCGGCACGGTCGCGGGCGGGGCAAGGAGATGCTTGGTCACCCACGCCCCCCAGAGCAGTACCGCGACCGCCAGCGCGACCGCGACATAGGCGATGACGGGCAGGCCCTGCGGCTTGCGGCGATCCACCTTGTCCGCGACCGGACGGCGCGGTGCCGCACCGGCAGCGTCATCACGGGGTGCCGGGGCCGGAGCGGACGGTTGCACCGCCGCGGACGCGACCTCGGGACGATCGAGAACATCAACCATGACGGGGGCCTTTCGTGGAAGTGATGATCGCGCCGAGCAGGCGCACGCGGGTCACGGCGACGATGCCGAACGCGACCAGCCACACGACGAACAGCTGGTCGCCGAACGCCGCGCGGCGTGCCTGGTCGGCCGCGACGAAGCGCGTGCCGAGGTTGGCGACCTGCGAGAAGAAGCCGAGCGCGGTGAAGTCGCCTAGCATCAGGAAGAACAGGATCGCGACGCCGAAGGTCGCGAGCAGCGTCATCGCCATCCAGCCCGACACCCGCAACAGGATGTAGCAGGCGTCGCCGATCGCGCGCGTGCCCGTGCGTTTCCAGTCGGTCGCGGTCGGCGTACGCCAGTCGCGCTCGTGCGTGAAGGCGTTCATTCCGCCGCCTCCACCCAGGGCTCGCCCGGAGGATTGTCGCGATATTCCTCGGGGAAGGCGACGCGTTCGATCGCCTCGTCCATCGAACAGCCGAGGTCGATCAGATGCTCGATATCGGCGAAGGTCTGCGGGCTGGAGGAATAGAGCGTCGCCGAATATTTATCGAGGACGAGCCGCCCGACCGCCATCGATTCCGGCCCCTTGATGAGGATGTCGGAATATTCCGCGCCGTTGCGCTTCAGCGAACGCAGCAGGCTTTCGGTGTAGGGGTCCATGTCGAAGCGGCCGTGCTTCTGGAAGTCCGAGATCGTGTCGGGCTTCTGCATCAGGATGACCGACCAGTCGGAGTTCTCCAGCGCCGCGAGGCTCCCTTCCGACTTGTAATAGTCGTTGAGGCTCTGCGTCGCGGTGATGAGCGAGGCGCCATATTTGCGGCAGGTTCGGCTGTAGGTCTCGACGAAATCGGCCATCGACCCACCGCGCAGCATCTGCCACGCCTCGTCGATCAGCAGCGCCTTGGGGATCTGGCGGTCCATGCGGCGCATGGTCTGCGACGACATGAACATGATCGCGGTCAGCACGACCGAGCGCAGTTCCTCGCGGCTCGACAGGTCCGAGAGTTCGAACACCGTTAGCGCGTTCGACATGTCCACCGACGCCTCACCGGTGAAGAAGCTGCCGTAGGTGCCCTTTCCCGAGAACGGGAACATCGCGATCGCGAGATCCGTCCCCTGCACAGAGCCGTCGGAGCCGAGCGCCTCGATCACGTCGTCGACGCACCCTCCCCTGCCCTTGGCCTCCCACACCTGGTTGACCGCACGATCGATCAGACCGCGCTCGGTGTCGTTGAGCTTGTCGATGTGACGGCCCATCTGCCCGATGATCGACTTGAGCATCGCCAGCGCGTCGACGAGATAATCCTCGTCCTGCGCCACCAGCGTCTCGTCGATCATCGAGAACGGATTGAGGCTGAACCCGTCGCGCAGGCGAAACTCGACGAAGTTGCCGCCCAGGCTCTTGGCCATATGCTCGAACGAGCGGCCGTCATCGATCACGATGATCTTGGCGCCCACGCCGGCGAACGCCGCGCACAGCTCCTGCAGCGCGACCGACTTGCCCGAGCCGGACTTGCCGAACACCGCGACATTGTGGTTGCCGGCCTTGTTCTCGAACGGCGACCAGAAGAAGGGCTGGCCGCGCCGCCCGATGAACATCAGGTGCGGCAGATGCCCGCCGAGATACTCGCCCTGGATCGGCAGCATATTCGCCGCGGTCGAGGTCAGCATCGTGCGCAGCCGCTTCATGCGCTTCAGGTCGCTGTCGAGCCCGTTGCCGAGCGTCATCGGCAGACACGACATGAACGCCATGATCTGGAGGAACCGCTCGTCGAGCAGGTCCCACCCGGCCGCCTTGTACATCGACTTGACGGTGCGCTCGTTAGCGTCCCCCTGCCCCTTCGGGCTGATGATGCCTACCGCATAATAGGCCTGCACCAGCTTCTTGCCGAGACGCAGCTCCTGGGTGACATGCTCCCATTCGCGGCTCTGGTCCTTCAGCTGCGGGAGCAGCCGCGCCGACTTCGAGTCCGCCAGGCTCGACGTACGCATGAACTTGTAACCGGCCTTAGACGAGGCGGCCTGTTCGTCCTGGTAGCACAGGCATAGCGACGTGAGAGTCGGGCACCCCGGGCGCAGCTTGTCGGAGAACATGTCGCCGATCAGCTTCTGCACGTCCCACGGCGCCCAGCGGTTCGGCAGGTTCCTGACCGAGAAGAAGCGATAGTCGAACGTGTCGGGCCGGATCTCCTGATACTGCGTCTCGCCCGACAGGTTCGTCACCGCGCGCAGCGGCTCGACCGATACCAGCAGGCGGTCGGCCTGGACGACGGTCTGGACGTCGCGCCGCACGCATTGGTCGGCGATCGGATCGAGTTCTGAATATTCCGAGACGTGGTCGGAGACGTCGAACGCCGGCGCGGTGATGTCGTCGATCAGCGCGATCAGATCGACCGGCTTCAGCCGGGTTGCCGGCATGTCGATCGACTGCAGCGTCGAGACGATGCTGTCGCGGACGCCGGTCAGCTCCTCCGGTGTCGCCTTCCCGCTACGGATCGAGACCGACAGGAAGATGCGATGGTTGCGGACGTGGAACGGTCCGTCCTTCGACATCGATACCCATGCGCCGTGACGCAGGAACGCCGACCGCCGCTCGGCGATCTTGCGATGGATGCCGCCCGCCTTGTAGCGCGGCAGCGCATATTGCGCGATCAGCGCGCCCACACGCGGGCTCTGGAATGCGAGCAGCTGGACCCGCGCGCTGGGCGGGACGCTCTCGGACAGCATCTGCGCGATGATCTCCCCGGTGCGCTCGTCCGCACCCATGAGCGGCGCGAGTTCCAGCGCGAACGCGATGCTGTCGGTCTGGTAGAACAGGTCGTGCCGCGCGTCGTAGCTGCGATACGGCAGCCACTGCGACAGCATCGGCGCGCCATGCGAGGGTGTTCCCTGGTCGGGTGCGCGCGTATCGCCGAGCAGGCGGGCTATGAAGCCGGTCTTCGCCATGACGATCAGTCCTCCACGCGCGGCGAGAAGGTCGCTGGGCGGTTACCCGGCGTGCTCGACGCGAGTTCGGGCGAAGCCGGCTTCTGCGTCGCGGCGATCGGCACACCCTTGCCAGCAGCCGCGTCGCGCGCCCTGGCCCGCGCGGCCGCGACCGCTGCCGCACTTGGTGCGCCGACCGCGCTCGCCGCACCTGCGGCCGCTGCCGGGGCGGCGACCTGCGCGACCTCGGCGGGCACCGGGGGAAGCGCGGCGATCGGCGCGCCGAGCTGCGAGAGGATCTCGGGGCTGACGTTGAGCGTCTGCGTCGCGGCAAGCGCCGAACCGTGGCCGTCGGTCGCCGCCAGCCACTGGCCGTTGTCGACCACCGCCTGCACGACCGCGGTCTCGTGGAAGCGCCCAGCCGCGTCGACATGCGAGGGGAACACGATCCGCAACACCTTCTGCGGCCCGACCCCCGCCGCCTGCGCCGGCACCGGCGTCGAGGCATAGGCGATCCGCTGCGTTCCCCCGCTGTTGCGCGCGGGTGCCTGGTACGGGCCTGCCGGATGATAGCCGCTGTCGCCGGTGATCTCGGCCAGCGCCTTGTCATCGATGACGGTCGCCGGCGAGCAGCTGCCGCCCTCGGGCGCGCCGCACGCGAACTTGCCCGAGATGTTGGTCCCCAGCGTGGTGCAGCTGGCGAGCAGTCCCAGGCTCGCGGTCGTCGCCAGCGCCGCAATACGCTTCGCGCGGGCGTGCGGGCGATAGTCGGAAACCGGGCAGGCCGGCAGGCGGATCACGGATCGGGTCACGACTTGGCTCCCTTCAACCATTCGACGAGCTGGGCCTTGGGCCTGAAACCCTCGATCACCGCCCCGTCGGAGCGGACGATGACGGGCGTCCCGTTGATGCCGTGCGCCTTGGCGAACGCCTCGTTCTCATCGAGACCGCTGGTGTCGCACTTCGGGCCTGCCGGGACCGGGTTCTGCGCATAGGCCGCGCGGACCGCCGCATGACGATCGCGGGCGCACAGCACCTGGTTGGCGATCTCGCGGCTTCCCAGCACCGAGATCGGGCGCTCGATGACGCGCACGTTCATCGTCTCGAGCGCCTGACTGAGCGCGCGGCAGTAGCCGCAGTGGAAATCGGAGAAGACGGTGACCGTCTGCGTGCCCGAACCCCACACGATCGCACCCTTGCTCGACAGCCGCGTCACATCGAGCGTGCGGGCGACAGCGGGCTGGGTCGTGACGCGCGCACCCGCCCTCGCCGCGCCGGCCTCGGGCGCATCGGCCGTGGCATTGGCCTTTGCCGCGCCGCCCACCAGCATATCGGGATTGAGCGCGAGCAGCTTGGCGGCGGTCAGATCCTGCCGCGTCTCCATGTCATAGACGCGGCCGATGACGAGATAGCGCGCCGACTTGTCGACGTAGAACAAGTTCGCACCCGCCACGACCTCGCACAGCCCGTCGACCTTGGAGCAGTCGATCGCATCGACCTTGGTCTTGGGAAGCCGCTTCTGCAGCGCGACCTGGACCTGCGCGCCGATCGGCGCTTCGGCCGAGCCGGTCAGCAGCATCGCCGCCCCCGCCATCGCGCCGATCATGATAGTATTTGCCATGTGACCGCCTCCTTCCGGGCTCAGTTCTGGATGAAGACGCCTTCGAGGAAGACGATCTCGACATCGATGCCGGTCGGCATCTCGATGATGGGCTGGTACTGTTCGGCGCGCTCGATCAGGTATTTGGAAACTGTTCGACCGCTCTGGTCGGCGCCGCCGCCCAAAGCGCGCAAACCGACGTTGCCGATGCTCGGGGTGCGATTGATCCCTCCTTTGCCGTCTGTCTCGAAGGTTGCGAGTGGCTGGTTGAAGGCAGTGTTCAGCGCATTGCCTGCACCACCTACAAGCCCGGCAAAGAAAGCTTGCATCGCCAAGGAGCCCTCGCGACTGACGACACGGCCGCGCACGCCGGTCTTGCCGGCGAAGCTGATGAAGCCCTTCACGTCCGACACCGCGAACCGGCCATTGGCCTGCGGACAGGTCATCCGCTGCAGCTTCACATAGACCTTCTCGGAAGAGAGATCGCCGCGCGCCGCGCCGTTGATGACGCAGCCTTCGATCCGCGTCGTGAGCAGCTTGCCGTTCTGGTAGACCGAGCGCGCCGGGCCGGTGATGCGCAGGATCACCGGCAGCGGATCGGTCTGCGACTGCACCCCCGCCGAGGCGTCGACGCCGACGATGACCTTCGCCTTCGCGATCGAGTTGGGCGGCAGGTAATTGGGGCTGTCGGTGTAGCTGGTCGTGCCACCCGAGATCCGAGTCGCGGTGCCCGAGGGGCCGCCCTCGAACGACACCAGCTTGATCGAGCGCGACTGCGACACCGCAGCCGCTGCCGCCTCGCCCGCCGTCATCGGCGCGCCGGGAGTGCGGTAATTGGGCTGGCCGGGGCCATACATCTGCGTCGGAGCCGGCGCGGCCGGCGCGGCGTTACGCTGCGCGATCTGCTGGCGAAGCTGGTCGTTCTCCTGCTGATAGGCGCTCATGACCCGCTGGCCATCGCTCGCCATCGACTGCTTCTCGCCCTGGAGCGCGGCGATCTGCGCCTGCAACTGCTCCATCTGCGCGCGCTGGCCGTCGACGCCCTTCAGCTGATTGTTGATCGACTGCATCTGCGCTTCGGATGCGGCCTGCCATTCACGCTGCGACATGTTCCGGTTGACCATGTCGTCGGTGGTGATCTTCACCTCCTTCCCGTCGGTGCCGACCGGCTTCAGCTTGGCATCGTCGCCCATGACGTACCAGGAGCCCAGCACCAGCGCGACGGCGCCACCACAGCCGAGGTAGAGCAGCTGCTTCTTGCGGACGGCATCGTTGCCGGCCATCAGCTCGCTGTCCCCGCCCTCCTCCGGCTCGGTATCGAGCTGCTTGGCACGGTTACGCTGGAAGATGTCCTTGAGGCTCATGGCCGCACTCCGTTGGCGAGGCCCGAAGGCGTGACGATATAGGCGGTGGTGGCTTCACCGGGCTTGAGGTTGGGGTTGGCGACCGAGACCGCGATCGCGTTCGACGGTGCGATCGTTCCCTCGCCCAGCGCGACCGGAACCTTGCCCCGGTTCTCGATCCTGAGCGTGCGGCCTGCGAGGCTGGCGCCGCGATACTCGGCGACCATCTGGACCTTGAGCGAGCCAATCATCACCGGGTCGGTGACCGCGGGCCTGACCTCGAACCCTTCGAGCGGCGCGGACTGGAACATCGCCTGGACCAGCGTGGCGGACGCCTCCTGCGGCGATGCCGCGACGGCCGCGACCTGCGTTTCCGCGGCGCCACCGATATCCTTATTCTCGACGAACACCTGCTGCGCGTCGTCACCGGCGAGGCGGCACGAGAATTTGTAGACATAGCCCTTCGACGTGGTGCCGAAGAACGACACGTTCGGCCGAGAATAGGCTTCCGGGACCGACACATAGATGTCGCCCCGGGTCGGTTCGTTGACCACGGTGAAATCGTCGGTATCGACCCCGGTGGTCAGCTTCGAGACGCTGGCGAAGCGATCGTCCTTGAGGCTGACGCGGGTCAGCCCCGACTTCGACATCGTGCAGGCGACCTCGCTGTTGTCCTTCGCCAGCACATGCTCGTCGGCAAAGGCCGGCGCGGCGAGCACCATTCCGCCCGCGACGATCATCCCTGCCCCGATCAGGCGCGATAGCGAACACAGGCGCGATGCGAAGGCGGTCCCGCCCCCGATCAGCCCGACTGCGACCCAGGCGGTCATGCGTCGTCTCCGATGGTTGCCGCGGCGTCCTTGTCGGCCTTGGTGACCATCCCGAAGCCCTTGAGCTGGAGAGTCAGGCCGCGATACGCCCAGTAGAAGCGGAACGTCTTCGGCTCGGCGGTGACCGACTTCGAGCCGACGACGGTGTGCAGCGTGCCGGTCACTTCCGAGGTCAGTTTCTCGGTGTCGACCTTCATGCCGGCGAGCGTGAAATACTGGCTGATGCTCGATCCGCGCTGCTCGTTGAGGATCTTCATCAGGTCGCGCTTGAGCGAACCATGTGCTTCCGGCGTGGCGATCGCCAGGATCGAGTCCATCCAGTATTCGAGATTTTCGGGCGAGCGGTTGAGCGTCATCAGCGCGGTGTCGCGCGTGACCATCTCCAGATACTGCTCGCTGACCCCGCTCGACGAGAGCGTCAACGGGGAGCGGACGATCGGCTGCAGGACGATCTCCCGGTCACGGGTCGCGCCGACCAGGAACAGCAGCACCACGAGGCCCGCGAGGACCAGCGCGACGATGCCGAGCATGTTGCGCTGCTTGAGGACGCGCTGCGACTGCGCGAGACCGACAGAATAATCCATTTAGCCCACCATCACGCGAAGGTGGGAGGGCGGTGTCGCCTTCAGCCCGGTAAAACTCGACGGCAGGTGCCAGTAGGCCATGTGGAGAATCCACGACGTGGCCTTGCCGGCTTTGAGTTTCCGAAAACCCCACCAGCCGAGCAACGAGACCATCAGTCCGATCACGACGTGCTGCGACAGGATCCCCCAGATGAAGGGGATCGCCATCGCGAGGAACTCGTCCAGCGTCCAGAAGCCGATCAGCTCCGGGTCGTCGAGATGCGAAGGGATGGTGTACCGGTCCATAAGCTAAGCCGCCCTCCCAGCGGTTGATCCAGCCGACGCCTCAGATCGTCGCGGTGACGGTCGAGGTGACGATCGGGATACCCGTGCCCGCGCCGACGCCGACGGCGACGGGAACGGCCACCTGGCCCAGGCTGAAGCGGCCCGACGCCAGCGCGACGATGCCGCCCGCGAGGCTCATGACGGTGATGATCTTGCCGCCCGAGCCCTCGAGGAAGTCCGTGAACTTCGTCAGCGCGGTATTGAACGTCGTGTCGGCGCCGGCGAACGCCGCCGACGCGCCCAGGACCATCACCATCGCGATGATCGCCAGACCGAGAAGGACACCATTGATCTGGCCACCCTTCGGCATTGAAAGTGCAGACATGCTCTTTCCCCTTGGAAGACGAAGCACAAGCGCGTCGTCTCCCTAAGGATTTCGCAAGTATTGACCCTCGACAAGACGGAAAAAAATTACCGTATCGACTTTGACTGCGGGAAAGCCCGACTACGCATTTCCGCCAAAAAACTGACGCGATGGGTCTGCAGACAAACATAGAGCAGGTAATTTTTTTACCACCTGCGGAATTTTTTTACCGCCTTCGTTGCGAAACTGGAATGACCACCCCCGGTCGTGCGGCAATGATTGATTGCTCGAGAAACTATCAATCCAGATGGTATGCGCTCGCCCGCACTCGGGTTATCCGTTCCCCATGTCGAATGTGATCTACGCCTTCCGGGTCAGCGATGAGCTGTTCCGTCTCACAACAGAAGCGATCAGAACCCGGTCGCTGGCAACGCGACGGTTTGAGACCGTTTCCTCTACCGCCCTGTATGGACTGGAGAAATTCTTGGATATGCCGGATTTCGAGCTGATGCTCGAACGCGCCTCGACGATCGAGGACAATGGTGAAAACCGGGTCGGTTTCCGCATTCAGATCGATCAGAAGGCGCTTTTCCAGGCCGCGCGGGACAGGGCCACTACCGACCCCACCACCCCTGCCACAGCGCGTTTCCTGCTCACCGTGTCGATGCTGTGCGTCTTCGATTGTGCGATTCGTCGAGAAGTTCCGACTAACGCTAAAAAAAATATTGACAGCCTCTCGGGCTATAACCGTATATAGCGCCCAGAAGGGGGGTCGTCATGACTGACCAGAGGAATGCAGCAAGCCGACAGACCGAGACAGACTTCTACTATCCGCTTATCATCGAGCAGTGGAATCGCCGTGGCGTAACCAATGTCGAAATGGCCCGGAGACTCGGGAAAAGCGTCAGTCTCATCGGAAAGGTCAAATCCGGTCGCGCCAGCTTTACGGCCGCGATGCAGATAAGGGTCATGGAGATCCTGGAGATCGACCGGCAACGTGCGTTTCTTGCCGCAGTCTGGATGAAGACGCCCCTCGCCTATTTCGATGACAGCTTCGACAAGATCTACCTCGTCACGTGCCGCTTCGTCGAAGCTTCCTGCCCCCAGTTACTGTCGCTCGCCGAGCAGGTGAAAGGCGATGGGCTTGCTCCCGAAGCGATCGAGCGGGTTTTGCAATCCATCCTGATGAACATGCTCAATTCGGTTCCCCCGCCCCGGACCGGAGCAAACTGAACCAATTCCGGTGGTGAACTCCGTTCCCATCAAACGAGCTTTGGAGAGTGACACCTGTTTCGCTTAGAGGGCGATATGGACTCTCAGCCGAAACCCGCGCGGTCGACCCTATCGATGCGCCGCAAAAAAGAACGCGAGGATGCTGCGGGTTACAAGCGGTCCACCTACGCGCTCTCCCCTGCATCGCTGCGAGTCGCGGACGAGATCCAGCGTCGCTATCAACTTGGCTCCCGCGAGGCCGCTATCAACGCACTTCTCGAACTCATCGACCGCGATCTGTTCCTGTGGCACGACATCCTTGTGTCGGAACGGCGATAGAGGCTTCTGATGGATCTGCGCACCAGTCCGCCAGCCGACGAATCGGGTCATGCCATTGTCGATTTTCTCGACGAGCATCGACTGCCGCACAGCCCCGAGAATTACGGCTTCGCTCACACCTATTTCGAAGGTGCTGACGAGGCCCATTTCATGGCCGTCGCCAATCTGATCGACGGCGGTTATCGCCTCCGACAGGAAGACGTGCGAGCAATTTCGGCACCAGCGGATCTCCATGGCACCGCGACGACGATCGGTGAGCTTTCCACGGAGGTCATGCACATCATCGGGGCAACCGCCCAGGAAGCCAATGCCTTCGTCAAATCGCTCACGCTCACCGCGGCCGAACTGGTCTCGACAGACGGCAACATTCACAGCGCGGTCGCTCGGATGACTGCCCAGGCCGAGCGCGCCGAAGAGCGGTTGAAGCAGCTGAGCCTTCAGACGGCGCTAGTCCGCGAGCGCCTACGCTCGCTGGGCGTCGATACCGACATCGATCCTGCTACCTCGCTCCTCAACCGCATCGCGATCGACTCGGTGCTCACCGCCGCACTCGGGCGGGAAGGCCCTACCCTTCTTGCGCTGGTTGCGCTCGATCAGGTCACCTCGATCGGGGCGGCTCATGGGATCGGCGTCGTCGAGCGGGTCCTGCGCGCGCTGGGCCAGACATTGCGGGATCATTGCATGCCGCACCGGGTCGGCCGCTGGGAGGCAAAGCGGATCGCCATCGTGTTCGACAACTGCGACCCCGAAGCCGCCCGCGATATGCTGAACGCAGCCCGCAAGGCATTCTCGAGGCGAAAGCTGCAGCGCGTCGAGAATGAGACGCCGATCGGCGAGGTGACATGCTCGGCGGGTCTCGTACTCGCCCCCAACGCTGTCTCCGAGGATCTGATTGCAGACGCAGCCGATGCGCTGGCACGGGCTTCGAATGGCTTGGGCAACCGGGTTATTCTTGAGCAGCCAGCTGCGCGCCCATTCCCGTGATACGCCGCACGCGTCGGCACCGCAGCTATCGCGCGGGAAAATGCCTGTAAAAGGTCGAGATCGAGACGCCGATCGCGCGCGCGATCTCGCGCGACGACATCTCCGTCTTGAGCAGCTTGGTGGCCGCGTTCCGGCGCTCTTCGGTCATCATCGTCTTTCGCCCGCCGAACCGGCCCTTGCGCCGTGCGACGGCCAGCGCAGCAGTGGTCCGCTCGCGGACCAGCTCGCGTTCCATCTGGGCCATCGCCGCCAGGATGTTGAAGACGAGCCGCCCCGCCGTTCCCGAAGTGTCGATTCCATCGGTGATCGAACGCAGCCCGATCCCCTTCTCGTCGAGGTCGGCCGACAAATCGACCAGCCCCTTCATGGTGCGGCCGAGGCGGTCCAGCTTCCACACGACCAGCACGTCACCCGATCGCGCATAGGCAATCGCTTCGGCGAGGCCAGGACGATTCACTTTCGCGCCGCTGGCCTTGTCGGAATAGAGCCGCTCGCAGCCGGCTTGCTTCAATGCCTCGATCTGGGGCGTCAGATCCTGGTCGGCCGTCGACACCCGCGCATAACCGATCAACATGCAATTTTCCCGAAACTCATCGACAACGGCCCTGCCACTGAGTTACTAACGGAAATGGGTTTTGAGAAGTGCGCTTTGTTGACAACTTCCAACGGGATCGGCCGATCGCGGTCACGAGCGGCGGTATTCCCATGAGGGCGTCGCAAATCAGATCGTTTGCAAGACGGGATCGTGCGAGCGTCGCCACTCCGCCGACGGGTCCGCGAAAGCACGAAAACCTACGTCGGCTTGGTGTGCCGACAGCTTCCAACGAGGGAGCGAGCGCCCCAATTGGTGCTTTCACGGACCGCCGCCCCTTCGCTTTCGTGCTTTCGCGGACCTTGCCGATCAGGCTGGTGCGGGAGGTTGCCGCGTGACCGGGCGGGCTGGATCGCAAGGGGACCTATTCGTCCTTGACAGCCCGCTGCTGACAGAAGTTCGCGGCGAGCAGTCACTGATGGCCTACCCGTTCTTCGCGCTCACTAGGGTCAGGACTCGTTGATCACAGCCAGAAGATGACGGTGGCAGCGAGGGTGACGGCGGCAAAGAAGGCAGTGGGGCAGCGATCGTAGCGGGTAGCGACCCGACGCCAGTCTTTGAGGCGGCCGAACATGATCTCGATGCGGCTGCGGCGCCGGTAGCGGCGCTTGTCGTATTTGACCGGCTCGTTGCGTGATCGCCGGCCCGGGATGCAGGGCTGGATGCCTTTGGCCTGGAGGGCGTCCCTGAACCAGTCGGCGTCGTAGCCGCGGTCGCCGAGCAGCCACTGCGCCTTCGGCATGTCATCCAGCAGCGCTGCCGCGCCGGTGTAGTCGCTGAGCTGGCCCGCGGTCATGAAAAAGCTCAAGGGGCGCCCGTTTGCATCGGCGACGGCATGTAGCTTGGTATTCATACCGCCTTTGGTGCGGCCGATCAGGCGGCCAAGATCCCCTTTATGGATGGCTCGCCCCTTATCTGAACCGTTGTCGCTTCACGACAGCGGGTCGTTTGCGGAAGGAGCGAAGGTCATGGACATTTCTGTGCTCGGGATCGATCTTGGCAAGAATAGCTGCAGCGTGGTTGGGCTGGATGCCATTGGCAAGGTCGTCGTCCGCCGGCGAATGCGGCGCGAGACGGTCATCACCTACGCGGCGACCTTGCCGGCCTGCGTTGTGGCGATGGAGGCCTGCTGCGGTGCGCACCACGTGGGACGTGCCTTGGCGCGACAAGGCCATGCGGTACGATTGATGTCGCCGGAATACGTCCGCCCTTACGTCAAGGCGCAGAAAAACGATGATCGTGATGCCGAGGCGATCGCCGAGGCGGCGACACGGCCGACTATGCGGTTTGTCGAGCTAAAGACCGAGGAGCAACTCGACATGCAGACGCTCCATCGTATCCGTGACCAGCTTGTTGGAGACCGCACCTCCTTGATGAACCAGATCAGGAGCCTCCTCCTCGAACGCGGTTACATCGTCCCGCAGGGGCGTGCAAAGCTTGCCCTTCGGCTGGGTGAGATGCTGGATGGTGACGAACCGGTACTCGGCTCCCGCATTCACCGGCTGATGAGCGACATGCGCCTGCGCTGGAGAGCGCTCGACGAACGGATCGCAGATCTCGACGCCGAGTTCACCGATGCGGCTCGGGCGGATGAACGGACACGACGATTGCTGACCATTCCAGGCATTGGCGCGCTTAATGCCACCGCGCTGGTGGCAGCGGTCGGCGATGCCCGGACCTTCGGGCGTGGGCGCGACCTTGCCGCATGGCTGGGCTTGGTGCCGCGGCAGGCCACGACCGGAGGCAAGCCGCGATTGCTCGGTATCACCAAACGTGGGAGCCGCTACCTGCGCAAGAACCTGATCCAAGGTGCGCGTGCGTCCCTGCCGGTAATGAGCAAGAGCGATACGCGACTTGGCGCCTGGCTGCGCGGTCTCCTCTCACGTTCTCATCACAACACCGTCGTGGTGGCATTGGCCGCCAAGATGGCGCGTATCGTGTGGGCGCTGCTGCGACACCAGCGCACCTACGATCCGGTTGCGCAGGCAGCCTGAACAAGCTCGGTCGGCGCTCCTTGCGCCAGCTGGATGATGTCTGCGGGAGGTGAGTGAAAGATGGCCTGACAGTCGACCGGTGTCCCGGAAACCTTTGGCTAAAAATGGCACTCGATGCCGGCCCCTTTATGAGGACCAGGACGCGCGGATCTCCATCTTGGCCAACGACCTGGTGTTGGAAGGCCGGATACGTTTTCGCAGACTGCTCAGAGCATCAGACACAAACCGCTTGCCGACGGGGCGAGCCATACGTTTTTACCCGCAGGCTTGATGCCGTGCGGTGCGCCTTCAGATAGGTTGCGTCGATCATGACTGTCAATCGGCGTCCAAAAAGGACCCCCTATCGGCGTGCAAAAGGGACCCCTTTGTCGAGCAGCGTGAC
>NZ_JBHUFC010000023.1:0-168281 GCF_042681125.1 Sphingomonas floccifaciens
CGCTCAGGCCTTTGTTGACCATTTGTTCCGACTGCCGCTGTCCATATGACAAACCTTGAGGTGCCCCCTTTGGCGCGGCCAAACCGGATGAAGACAGATAGTTCACGCCAGTCAATCGGGTAGAGCCAGCGATGTTCACGCGCGATTGGCATAACAATTCTATGATTCAGTATCGTGGAGAACGAAAGCAGAAAACAGCAGTGACTCAACTTATCCATTACGGCTAGGTCACTAAGCGATTAGCTGACTTGGCTACTCAAGGAATGGTGTCAAAACCGTTCGGGCCTGTTGAAAAATGCCGGACATGCCGGGTTGCTCCTTCGTTTCACCCCTGCCGAAAGGAGCGTCGCTATGATGGGACCAGCCTGTCGCGGTAAGCGGGAAGGGGCGTCCCGCCGCACCATAGAAGCCATGTTGCCCGCAGACCACCTGCTGCGTCGCGTCGATCGATGTCTCGACATCGGCGAGTTGAGACAGGCACTGGCCGGTCACTACAGCGCAAGGGGACGGCCATCGATCGATCCCGAACTCCTCATCCGCATGGCCTTGGTCGGCCGCATTTACGCGATCACGTCCGAACGGCGCCTGTGTGAGGAGCTGCGCTACAATCTGGCCTATCGCTGGTTCTGCCGTCTCGCGCCGGGAGACAAGGTTCCGCACCACTCGACGTTCAGCAAGAACCGGCACGGTCGTTTCCGCGATGCCGACGTGTTCCGGATCCTGTTCGAAAGCACGGTCCGACGCTGCATCAGTGAAGGACTGATTGGCGGAAAAGACGCCGCGATCGATGCATCGTTCATAGCGGCTGATGCGAGCTGGCAGCGCAAGACCGTTCCTGGCTACCTGCCGTATGTCGCCAACGCGTCGCGCGCGGTTAGGGAGTGGGTGCACGACACAGGAGATGCCGTCTTTGAAATGGCGCGCTCGAAAAGCTGCCAAGGCGTCTCTCGAACGGACCCTGCCGCGGCTTGGTCGGCGCGAACGGTGCGTGGCCGGTTCGGCTACGCCCTGAATGCGCTGGTCGACACCCCGAGTGGCGTCGCTCTCGATGTGAAGGCGACACCGGCTCGGTTCGCGGAGGAAGTTGATGCGGGGCGCGTCATGCTCGAGCGATCGGCCGATCGCTTTGATTATCGTCCCAAGCGGGTTGCGGCCGACAAAGCCTATGGCAGCGCCAACTTCCTCGGCTTCGTAAGGGATCACGGCGCAATCCCGCACATTCCGGTAATCGACCGTACGCAACAGACCAAGGGCAAGCTGCCGCGAACGGCCTTCAGCTATGATCGTGACATTGACAGCTTTACCTGTCCGACCGGAAAGCCGCTCCGACATCATGCCTTCCATCTGCCCACCGGCGTACACCGTTATGCAGCCGATGCGCGTGACTGCGAGGCGTGCGTGCTTCGGAAGAAATGCACGACGGCGCGGCGTCGTACCCTGGTTCGGCTGGACGATGAGGACGTCCGCGATCTTGCCAGAGCCGAAGTGGAAACCGGGCTCTACAAGCGGTCTATGCGGTTGCGGCGCGGGGTTGAACGGTTTTTCGCTGACGCCAAGGGTAAGCATGGCATGAGGCGGCTTCACCTGCGCGGTATCCGCGGAGCGGAAGAAGAGTTCCTGATCGGCGCGGCGGTGATGAATCTGATGGTCCTGGCGCGACCCCAGCGGCTGACGGGCAAGCCGCGCCGGGGAGTATGCGTCCCCGCAGCGCTGACGCCGGCTGCGATCTCGGCCCGGTCGATTGAACACGACGTGATCGCCTCGCCTGCTCGACGATATGCCTGATCGCTGAGGCGCGGCGTGATCTATCACGCGGCTTGCAGCCGTTCTTTGCGGTATGGCACACCGTCGAGCAGTGCCTGGCCCGGCGCCTTGGGCGTGCCGTCACCGTTCACGTACATATAGAGTGTCGTCGTGGTCATGCCGAGACGGCGCGCGACATCGGCTGCGATCGCGTTGCGATCGGACATGGCGGCCATCGCTATCGCCAGCGTTGCCTTGTCCATCTTGCGGGGTCGCCCTCCCATGCGCCCCCGCGCGCGTGCCGCGGCAAGGCCGGCCTGTGTGCGCTCGGCGATCAACTCGCGCTCGAACTCTGCAAAAGCGGCGAAGATGCCAAAGGCCAGGCGGCCGTTGGCGGTGGTGGTGTCAATCTGCGCGCCGGCGCCGGTCAGCACCTTCAACCCAATGCCGCGCTCACGCAGCGCCTCGGCGGTGATGACCAAATGCCTCAGGTCGCGTCCGAGGCGATCCAGTTTCCAGAGCACCAGTGTATTGCCGGGCTGCAATGCCTTGAGACAGGCAGTCAGGCCGGGACGTGCATCATGACGACCCGACGCGAGATCCTCATAAATGCGCGAGGCATCGACGCCTGCGGCGAGCAGCGCATCGCGCTGCGGTGCCAGCGTCTGCGATCCGTCAGCCTTGGACACCCTCACATATCCGATGAGCATCGCCACCCCGCCAGAAAAGATATCTGACACCCTGCAATGTGCTGGTGGTTTCCGCAACGGGTTTTCCGATCTTCGGAATGCGCTGAGGAGGCAAAATCCTCGACCGCCAGAAAACCGGTCGTTTTTCTGGCGGTTGGTGTGCGCTGTGAGTGCCCCGTCGCTTCACGGCCAAAGACAGTTACGGTGGAGGCTTCGGGAAACTTCGGCAACAAATTAGCGTGGTGCCGGATACGATCAGCTTTGCGAAAGGGGGGGGCTGACCATAGGCGTGGGTGGCGATGCGTTTGCTTACTCGTTTTCGGGACGTAGCGGTGCGGACTAGTGTCGCATCGCCGCGGGCAACGAAAAGCTTTTAAACCACCGCCCCGGTGAAAGCCCCAATAAGGGCCGTCATCCCCATCGCAAGGACACCCAGTAAAACCACCCGGATCATGGCGCGCCCGATCGGGGCGCCGCCCGCCTTCGCTCCAAGCGCACCCAGCACGCCAAGCAGCACCAATGCCGTTGCTGGTACCGCATAAAGCACAGCGCTACGCGGTGCTAATGCAGCGATCACGGGTAGGATCGCGCCGGCGGCAAATGCCAAGGCCGAGGATACCGCGGCCTGCATCGGCTGCGATGCGCCGTCGTCAGCAAGGCCAAGCTCATCACGGCGATGCGCTCCCAGAGCGTCATGTGCCATCATCTGTTCGGCCACCTGAATCGCTAGCGACGGCTCGACGCCACGCCCTTCATAGATTGCGGCCAGTTCCCGCGTTTCGGTCACGGGCGAACGTTCCAACTCGGCCGATTCCCGCGCAAGGTCAGCGTTCTCGGTATCCGCCTGCGAACTGACCGAAACATATTCGCCCGCCGCCATCGCCAGTGCACCCCCGACCAATGCTGCTACCCCCGCAACAAGGACTGTGCTCGCAGTCGAGCCTGGCGCGGCTGCGACACCGACGATCAGGCTTGAAACAGAAATGATTCCGTCGTTGGCACCGAGCACCGCTGCGCGAAGCCAGCCTGTACGGTGGACGAGATGATGTTCTCCTGGCGCGTGATCGATGGCGTCGGTCGTCATTGGCTATCCTAAAGTATGTCGAACTCGGTGAGCCGCCGAGTGGGCGGGAATTGGATTGTATTTGGCTCCGGACAGCAGTGCAGGGATGATGGAGCGATGTAGCTACGCCAGGTGCGTTGCGGCACGGGCCTGACGAACAGCTGACGAAAGCGATGGCTCCCGTAATTTCAAGTCTAGACCTCGAGTCGGACGCGAAACGAAGCACCCCCGCCTGTCGCGTTTTCGACGCTGACCGTTCCACCATGCGCTTCGGTCAACCGTTGCACGATGCCAAGGCCTAGGCCCGCTCCGGTAGAGCTGCGGCGATCCTTGCGCCAGAAGCGGTCAAACACGTGCGGAAGATCGACCTCTGCAATCCCCGGCCCGTAGTCACGGACCGTCAGCTGTGGACCGGGTCCCGCGCTTACGTCGATGGGCGTGACGCCGGGCGCGTGTGACAGCGCATTGTCGATCAGGTTGCGATAGATGCGGAAGATCGCTTCCGGGTGCCCGATCGCCGCGGTGTCGCCGAAGCTCTCGAAACGTAGATCACGCTGCGCCGCGAACACCTTTGGCGCCATCGCGGCCACGACGTCCCGGCCGATGTCGGCGATATCGATGGCAACGTGGCCATCGAGGGCCAGCGCGTCGGCTTGGGCGAGATCGAGCATCTGTTCGACGAGACGGGTCAGGTGCCGCGCATCGGCCTGCAGTTCGTCCCGTTGCTTGCCTGCGGGGAGCCGATCGAGCGATAGCTGCATGATCGACAACGGTGTGCGCAGCTCATGTGCGGCGTTGGCAGTGAACTCCCGCAGAGTCGCCATCGCTGCATCGAGCCGACCGAGCGCCCGATTGACGGCACTGACGAGCGTGTTGACCTCTCGCGGCTCACTCGGCTCCGAAAGGCGAAGCAGGGTGTTGTCGGGTTCCAGCGCGTCCACTTCGCGCTCGGCATGGCGGAGCGGTTGGAGCACCCGGCGGACGGCGAAGACGTTGAACAGCAACAGCAACAGCGACAACGGGATCAGCGGCAGCATCACGTGCTGAATGATCTCGTTCACGATCACCGGCACATAGGGGCGGATGCCGTCGCCCTCGAACTGCATCGCCAGCCATCGCCGCTCCTCGCCGCGATCGATCGCGCGAACGCCCGATATCCGATAGCCGCGAGGAGTCTGTTCGCGCCGCGTCCAGTCGACCAGGGTTGACGCGCCGTCGATCCCGGTTTCCCCTACCCGCCGGAGTTCGGGTGATCCCGGTTCGACATAGCGCGCGGACCAGGATTCGGCCCCCGGCGGTCCGGTTAGCAGGTCGGGCGACAGCACGCCGCCTGCCTGAGCCTTCGTCGCTTCAAGCGTCAGCAATTCCTGCGCGAGCGATTCGGGCTGGCGACTGTAGGTGAACACGACGATCCCGACGTCGAGTGCTGCGAACAGCAGCGTGAACGCCGCCAGACGCGCCGCAATCTGTCGGAACAGCGTAGGGGGCCGTCGCCTTGGCCGAATCGCATCCATCCTATTCACCAGATACGCTTGGCGCGAACAGCGCATAGCCGACGCCGTGCACGGTGCGGACCTGCACGTCCGCCCCGGCGGCGGTCAGGCGCTTGCGCAGCCGCGATACTGCCGCTTCCAACGCGTTGGGCGTTACCTCGGCGTCCATCGCATATAGCGTATTCTCAAGCGCCGGCTTGGCGACGACGTGTCCGGCGCGGCGGAGCAGAACTTCGAGCAGGTTGATTTCACGCGGCGTCGCGTCGATCGCGACGCCGCCCACGTCGGCCGACCGTGAGGCACAATCGAGCACGACGTTGCCCGCGGCGAGCTGGGTGCCGAGCGACGCCCCGGGTCGTCGCAGCAGGGCACGACACCGCGCCGCGAGCTCGGGAATCTGGAACGGCTTCACCAGATAGTCGTCAGCGCCCGCGTCGAGTCCGGTGACGCGATCGTCGAGGCCACCTCGCGCGGTCAGGACAAGGATCGGCGTCGCATTCTTGTCCCGGCGGGAACGGCGGACGATGTCCAAGCCGTCTCCATCGGGTAAGCCAAGGTCGACCAGTAGCAGGTCATATGTCGCCACCTTCATCGCCAGCTCGGCGTCCTCGACGGTCTCGACCCAATCGACCGCGAAACCCTGCGGGATCAGGCCGTCCCGAACCAGGCTGCCGAGCCGGGCGTTGTCTTCAATCAGCAGCAGGCGCATGGTCGATGTCGGTCCCCGTTGGTGCACGTTTGTAGCCAGTGACCATCGCCAGCGGCAGGTTTTCCCGGTGCCGCACGCTCTCGACGATCGCACCGATGACATGCAGGGCTACCGCGCCGATCAGAACATTGGCGGCGGTTTCGTGCAACGTCTCGACCCAGCCCACACCCCAGAATTGGTCGAGCCCCATCATCCATCCGCTGGTCCCCACCGTCGCCAGCAGGACAATGAGGACGACGATCATTGCGCCTCCGGCCGGGTTGTGCCCGATGTAGCGCGGCTCGCGCCGGGCAGCCAGCGCGCGAAAATAGCGCAGCAACACGAACGGGCCTGGCACGAAGCTGGCGAATTGCGCGTGACGCCGGCCGATAACACCCCAGATCAGCCGGATCGCCAGCGCCGTGACGACAACGTAGCCGACATAGATATGCGGCGGCTCCTCATGCCGAAGGAACGTCAGGTTGGCGATCACACCTCCTACCACGGTCCAGTGAAAGATGCGGACGATCGGGTCCCAGACCTTGACCCTGCCGCGGTTGCGAGCAGGGTTTCGGGAAGGAGCCGCTGGAGCGACGTGGCTCATCGTCAGTCGACGTTGTTCTGAACGACCGCGCCGTTCACCGGGTTGAAATAGACTTCGGCGCGCTTGCCGTCCTTGGTGTGAGCGTAGATTTCGTAGCAGCTGCCGGACACCTGAAAGACCTTGACGTCGCGATAGCCCATTTTGGCGATGCGGCCTTTCATTTGTGCCGGCGTCATCCATTTGGCCTGAGGCGCCTTGGTGCAGACGGGCGACGCCATCGCCATCGGCGCAGCTGCGACGGCGGCGAGAAAGGCTGCGACCTTCAAGGGGGCAAATCGGATCATCGAACGAGCTCCTGTCAGAGGCGGGATAGCCTCGATGACCGGGAGATCGCAGCACCGCCTGACCGAAACCTGACGGCACAGCGAGTTTTTCCGACGGCTCGAGAATGCGGTTGCCGCGGACCTGTCAGGTCGTCGTCAGGACCGGGGTCGATAGCGGGGCAGCCGCACTTCCGGCGGCAATGGAGTATCGACCATGATGAAGTCCCTGATCGTCGCTGCCGCCGGTGCCGCGACCATTTTCGCCGTCAGCGTGACCGCCGCGCCGTCGGCGCCGACCCGCCCGCTAGCCGCCAGCACGCGGGCGAACCTCGAAGCCGCGATGCACGGGGAGGCTTATGCCAACCTGAAGTATCTGCGGTACGCCGACCAGGCGCAGGCGGCGGGAAAGCCCGAACTCGCCAAGCTCTTCCGCGCATCGGCCAACGTCGAGGCCAACGAGCACTTCGATCGCGAAGCGCAGGCGCTGCGGCTCGGCAGCAGCAACAATGTGAACCTCGAAGATGCCATGAAGGGCGAGCACTACGAGAATGTCACGATGTACGTGAATTTCGCCAAGGAGGCGGAAGCGGCCGGCGACAAGAAGGTGGCGCAGATGTTCCGCCAGATCGCGGTCGACGAAGGCACGCATTACGCGGCTTACAAGGCTGCCCTGGCAAAGCTCCCCCGTCGCTAAGCCAGCTGCAGGCGCCGGCCCGGCCATCCCCCCGGCGGGCCGGCGCATCAAATCGGGATCGTTCGATAGGTTTTTAACACACGCCAGCCGAATGGGGCCTGAAAGAGCGCTCAGTGCCCTAATCGCGCAACATCAATTCGAACGCGAGATTTTCAACAGCCACGTTCGGTTGTGACACTGGTTAGGAAGCCGAGCGATCAGCTGCCAAGCATTTTTCCGTCAATCTCCTGACCATAATAGTCCCCTTTGGGGTGAAACTGCTTACGTGCGCTCTCGACAGTCCCGGTCTGCCGCGGATCGCGGGGTCGCTCGCGACTATCGACATAGGCGGCGACATCCCACGCCTGCTGATCCGTCAGCGTGTTGCCCTCACCATAAGGCATGTTGGCCTTGATGAACCCGGCAGCCGACGCCAGCCCGGTCATGCCCGCACCCCAATTGTAGGAGCGCGCTCCCCACAGCGGCGGGATAGTATAGCTGCCGTCCGGGTTCGCCTGCCCTTGGCCGTTCGCACCGTGGCATGATGCGCACTGGCCGGCGAACACAATCGCGCCGCGAACCGGATCGTGCCCGATCGGGGTTGTGGCGAGCTTTATGAACCCGCGACCGGGCAGCGGCTTGCCGGATGGCGCGCCGGTCGCGAGCCAGGCGAAATAGCTCTGGAGATCGCGGTAGATATCGTCGCCATAGGGCGGCGGGGCGCCGGCTTTCGAGGCGGGCGCGTTCATCGAGTAGAGGAAGCAGTCGCGGATGCGATCCTCCATCGTGTTCACCCGGCCGTTCTTCGCGCGATAAGCTGGGTAGCTGACCCAGGCCGCCCACATCGGGGACGCATCGGCCTTCCGCCCGGCATCGAGGTGACAGTTGCTGCACGTCAGGCCGTTGCCGACGTACTGGCCGGCATGAGCCGCGCTCGCGGTGAAGATCAGTCGACCGCGCCGGATCGCGTCGCCGTCCGGCCCGGCGGGGATGGTGCTTTCCGCCGGTGGCGAAAAGGCGGCGTCCGCTGCTACCTCGACGGGTGCCTGCACGGGCGCGTCAGACTGCCCTACCTTGTAGGTGACGACGAGGACGAGCAGCGCGGCGGTAATGGCGAAGATGATACGCTGGGCATCGCCATCATCACCGGGCGTTGGCGGCGTTGGTTCGGTCATTTGCCCGCGCCGAAGTGGTTGAGCGGCACCTTGAGGAACGCTGTGCCGCACGCCTCCGGCTCCGGCAGGCGACCGCCGCGGATGTTCACCTGGAGCGCGGCAAGCATCAGGTCCGGCAGCGGCAGGGTTGCGTCGCGCTTCTCGCGGGTGGCGACGAACTCGGCCTCACCGATGCCGTTGTGCACATGGATGTTGTCACGACGCTGGTCCGCCACGGTCGATCGTCCAAAGACTTCGCGCCCGTCCTTGCCGTAGTCGTGGCCGACATAGGTCGCGGTGCTGGGCGGCAGTTCGAGGATCGCCCGGATCGAGCGCCACAGCGCGCGCGCGTTGCCGCCTGGAAAGTCAGCCCGACTGGTGCCGCTGTCGGGCACCATCAGCGTGTCGTGGACGAACGCCGCGTCGCCGACGACGTAGGTGATCGAGGCGAGCGTGTGGCCGGGCGACAGCATGACGTGCGCGTCGAGCGAGCCGATCCTGAACTGCTCGCCATCGGCGAACAGGCGATCCCACTGGCTACCATCGACGGGCAGGTCGGGCAGGCAGTAGATGTCCTGCCAGAGCTTCTGCACCTCCACGACCTTGGTGCCGATCGCGGTTTTGCCCCCTGTCTTTTCCGCGAGATACGGCGCGGCCGAGAAGTGATCGGCATGGGGATGGGTATCGAGCACCCATTCCACAGTAAGTCCCTTGGCGCGGACATATTCGAGGATCATATCGGCATTGTCGGTTGCGGTCGCACCGGCACGGGGATCGAAGTCGAGGACCGGATCGATAATCGCGGCGGTCTTCGTGGCTTCGTCGACCACGACATACTGGAAGCTGCCGGTGCGCTCGTCATGGAGCGACGCAACCGTCATGCCCTTGTGATTATACTCGATCATGTTTCGTATCCTCTCGCATCGTCAGCTTTCTTCCCGCGCACGCGCGAACAGCCGTTGGAAATCGCTGGCGTCGATCGCGCCCATCACCAGCATGGGACCGGCAAGATAACCCGGGGTGCCCGCCAGTCCGATCGAATAGGCTTCCTGTCCGTTCGCCCGCAGGCGGGCTGCGACAGCGTCCGCGTGGGCGGCAAGCCAGGTCATCGCGCGCAGCCAATCGCCGCCAGCGCGCATCACGACGTCCCGCAACACGTCGTCGTCGATCGTGCGGCTGTCCGTCATCAACGCACGATGGACGGTCGGGTAAACTCCCTGTTCGGCGCACGCGAGCGCCACGCTTGCGGCACGTTCGGATGGCGGACCGAAGATGGGCCAATCCTTGTAGATGACCCGCACCTTGCCGTCGCGTTGCACAGCCTCTTCCAGGGCGGAAAATCCATGACGGCAGGCCGGGCAACGATAGTCGGTGAACACGGCAAGCCGGAGCGTAGCATCGGCAGGTCCGTCCTCGGGCGAGCCGTTACCGGCAAGGATCAGGTCGGCGGTCGGCCCGACGTCGCGCCCGATCGGGGCGGTACGCCGTAGAACCTGCCCGACTGCCCAACCACCCACGACCACCGCGCCCAAGCCGGCAAGCTGTCTCCGATTGAGCGGCCCGGGCATGGTCAGCGCGCCGCTGGTTTTTTGCGCGCTTCCGCGACGAGACGACGCAACGTCGGGAGATCGACAGCACCGGCGACGACCTGCGAGCCGACGATCAGCGCTGGTGTTCCGTTGAAACCGATCGCCTGGGCGATGCTATCGGTGCGCGTAAGCAGCGCGTCGATTTCGGCGCCACGGTTCTTCAAATCGCGTTGCAGACGGGGCCAGTCGACCTTGGCTTTGGCAGCCGCTGCCTTGACGCCCGCGCTGTCGAGCCGCGCCGGCGAGGTCATCAGGGCCTCGTGAAAGGCGGCATGCCTGCCCTGCCATTGGCTCGCGACAGCCGCGCGTGACGCCTCACGCGAGGCAGGTCCGAAGATCGGCCAGTCCCGGTACACGACCCGTACCTTCGGGTCGGAGCGAAGCAGGGCGTTCAGCACCGGCTCCATGCGACGGCAATAGGGGCAGTTATAGTCGAAAAACTCGACAACCGTGACGTCGTAGGTCCTGCCGGCGCGCTTGGGAGCCACGGGATCGTCAACGACCGCCTTGCGCGACAGATCGGGCTGCTGGGCCATGAGAGGCGTGATCGGCGCGGCGAAGGCAAGCGCGGCCAGGAGGCCCCGAGACAACAGGTTGCGACGATTCATCGGTGTTTCCTTGCTAATTCGATTCCATCGGCGAGCGCAGCGCGTGACAATTCACCGAGCTGGAGCTGTACGATCGTGCCGTCGCCCGCAACGAAGGCCGTTGCGGGATACCCCGCCACCTTCAGGGCTTGAGAAAGGCCACGATCGGGGTCGAGCGCGACATGGCGCGCTCCGATATTTTCACGGCCGAGAAAACCGCTGACGATCGCTTGCGCCTCGCCCTGATCGGCAAGAAGGATCGGGACCTCGCCAGGGCGCGACGCAACCGCATCGAGCATCGGCAGCTCACGCCGACACGGACCGCACCATGTCGCCCACAGGTTGACCACGAAGGGCCTGCCACGGAAGCGATCGAGTGGAAGCGGCGCGCCGGACGGGGTTGTCAGGTTGAGATGATAGGGGAACGGGCCGTAGGTCACGGGAGGGATCAGCGCCTGAAGCGAGAACCAGAGGCCACCCGCAACAGCCAACGCTCCCCAGCCTGCCGCCAGCGCGCTTGAGCGGCCAAGCCGGATCGCCAGCATCGCCGCAGCGCCCAGAAGCCCTGCAACGGGGGAAAAGCCACCCTGCCACACGGCAAGGATGGACAGCGGAGCGCCGGTGTAGCTCGACCAATGCGCTGCGACGTAACCGATCCGTGCCGTGACCAGTCCAGCGACGATGGCGCTGGTGGAGACCGTCGATACGCGAGGGAAGCGGAACCGACCGGCCAGTGTCGTGAGGCCAAGGAACACGACGATGCACAGCACGGCAAGCCCGCGATCGACGGCCAGCATCAGCGGCCCGATGGCAATCGCACCCGCCATCAGAGAAACGCGGCCGCGCTTTTCCAGAGCATGTAGGCCGCCACCACGAAGATCAGGACGGCGAAGACCGTGGTGAGCGTGCCGCCCGTACCGAGGCGCTTCGCGATGCGCGTGCCGATCAAGCCGCCGACAACTCCACCGGCGATGAACACGAAAGCCAGCGGCCAGTCCACCAGACCCGAAAATGCGTAATTGGCGGCCGTCGTCAGCCCGAACGCGGTGACGGCGATCAATGACGTGCCGACGGCGTTCAGGATCGGCATGCCCGTCGATCCGATCAGGCCGGGGACGATCAGAAAGCCCCCGCCGATGCCGAAGAAGCCCGAGAACAGACCGGTGCCGAGGCCGTAGCCCAGCACCTTCGGCGCCTTTTCCCGGTTGCACTCCGCCCCCGGGTTGCCCGTGTCACCGCGCCCGCGCAGCATCAGGACGCCGACGACGACCATGACCAGTGCGAACAGGAACAGGAGCTTGCCGCCGTCGACGGCCTTGCCCGCGGTAGAGCCGAACAGGGCGCCGATGACGCCGGCGGTCGCATACATGCCGCCACAGCGCCATTTAACGGTGTGCGCCCTTGCATGACCGATCAGCCCGGTTGCAGCGTTAGCGGCGACCGCGAACGCGCTCGTGCCGATGGCGAGGTGGGCGTTGGGCACGCGCACCAGATAGACCATGAGCGGGACAGCGAGGATCGAGCCTCCCCCGCCGACCAGACCGAGGGTGAAGCCCACCAGGCTGCCCGACAGCGCGCCCAGCAGATACTGGATCGGTTCGAGGGTCATGCCGCCTTGCCGATCTCATGCGGAGCCGCCATCCACTCATGGCCTTTCAGCATGCCCTGCCAATAGATCGGGGGCAGCATCCGCTCCTTCAGGAACCAGGCCGCGCGCGTCGGGCGCGTGCCGTTCAGCAGCCACGACGGAAAGCTGGGGAGGAGTTTTCCACCATAGCCGAACTCGGCAAGGACGATCTTGCCGCGCTCGACGGTAAGCGGGCACGATCCATAACCGTCATAGTCGGCGACTGGGGCTTTACCATCCAGTGCGGCGAGCGCGTTGACCGCCACCACGGGTGCCTGCTTGCGGGCTGCCGCGGCCGTCTTCGCATTGCTCGTCCCGGCAGCATCGCCCAAGGCAAAGACGTTGTCGTATCGCTTGTGGCGCAGCGTCGCCTCATCGACCTCGACGAAGCCGTTTGCCGCCGCGAGCGAACTTTTGGCAACGACGTCATGCGACACCTGCGGCGGCACGACGTGGAGCATGTCGAACCCGCGCTCGATCCGCTCGCTGACACCGTTCTGCTTGCGCTCGAAGGTGGCAATACGCCGATCGGCGTCGACCGCGACGAGGTTGGATTCGAGCTTGAGGTTGATCCTATACTTCTCGACATATTCCATCAGCGCAGGGACATAGGTCGCGACGCCGAACAGCGCCGCACCGGCGTTGTGAAATTCGACGTCGATCGCGGGGAGAACACCGCGTTCGCGCCAGATGTCGCAGGACAGGTACATCGCCTTTTGAGGCGCGCCGGCGCACTTGATCGGCATCGGCGGTTGCGAGAACAGCGCGCGTCCCCGCTGCAATTCCTGGACAAGCTGGTAGGTGTAGGGCGCCAGATCGTAGCGGTAGTTGGACGTGACCCCGTTGCGGCCCAACGCTTCGGTAAGCCCCGCGATCTTCTCCCACGCCAAACGCAGGCCGGGGGCGACGATCAGGACACGATAGGCGATCGTATCCCCGTCGCCCAGGGTGATCGCCTGACGCTCGGGGTCGATGGTGATCGCCGGCAGCCGGATCCATTCGACGCCCTTGGGCATGACATCGGCTTCCGCCTTGCGGGTCTGTTCGGGGGTGAAAACGCCCGCCCCGACCAACGTCCAACCGGGCTGATAATAGTGATCTTGGGCCGGATCGACGACCGCGGTCGACACTTGGGCGTTGCGCTTCAGAATGCTGGCGGCCGTTGCGATACCCGCGGCTCCGCCTCCAATGATGACGATGTCGTAGGTCATTTGCCGGCCTTTCCGGAACGGCGGGCGAGCGCCGACTTCAGATCGGCCAGATCGTATCCGGCTGCCTTGGCCTGACCGATGATCGTCGCCGGATCGGCGTGATCCGCCTCCGCCAGCGCCCATAGGGTGGCCGCCCGCGTGCCGCTTCGGCAGAAGCCGAGCGTCGGCCCCGGCAGCGAGGCCAGCGCTTCCTTCATCCGGTCCGCATCGGCATCGGTCGCCTTGCCCGGCACGATCGGGACATGGGCGAACCCAAGGCCATGTTCTTCGGCGATCCGGGCCATTTCGTGCGCGCTCGGCTGCCCTGGCTCCTCGCCATCGGGCCGGCTCGAAATGATCGAGTGGTATCCTGCCTGTGCGGCAGCAGCGACGTCATTTCGGGTAAGTTGGGGAGCAGCCGAGAAGGACGATGTGATCTTCTTGAAGGCCATGTGACGTCTCCTATCCGGTCACGCCGAACGGCGTGGGGTGAGTGCGAAGCAGTGGATGGCTGCGCCGAGCGCCATTGCAGCGATGAAGAGCAGCGCGGGGGCAGGCTGGATCGCGAGTGCGGCGATGGCAGGGCCCGGGCACAGGCCGACAAGGCCCCAGCCTATGCCGAACAGGGCGGCACCGCCGATGAGGCGCGCGTCGATCGGCGACGTGGCGGGCGTATGGAATTGCTCGGCGACGATCGGCGTGGAGCGCCGACGCACGATGAGCCAGGCCAGCGCCATCGGCAGGATCGCTCCGGCCATGACGAAGGCGAGGGTCGGGTCCCAGGCACCGGCGACGTCGAGGAACGCCCGCACCCGCGCAGGATCGATCATGCCGGACACGGCGAGGCCGGCGCCGAACAGCGTGCCGCTCATGAGCGAAAGGAGGCTCTGGCGCATCACGATACCACTCCCGCCAGACGCATGAGGGTCACGGTGGCGATACCGGTCGCCATGAACGTACCCGTCGCAACGATGGACCGCGGCGACAGGCGCGACAGGCCGCAGACGCCGTGACCGCTGGTGCACCCCGCGCCGAGCCGCGTACCGATCCCGACGATCAGCCCGGCGACGGCGATCAGCCCAAGGGATGTCGGGAAGCGGGCTTCCACATCCACATCGGCCGCGGCCAGCGCCGCACCCAGCGGCAGCCCTGCCGTGAAAAGCAGTGCTGTCATCCAGGGAGCGCCCCCTTCGGAGAGGCCGAGGACACGCGCGAACATCCCGCTGACCCCGGCGATCCGACCGTTGCCCAGCAACATGATCGCCGCAGCGACACCGATCATCAGGCCACCGATGAAGCCGGCAAGCGGCATGGCATGGGGAAAAAATTCGGGCATCACAGCGCATCCAGTGGAATCTTGAGGTAGCGGGTGCCGTTGGCTTCCGGCGCCGGCAGATGGCCGCCGCGCATGTTCACCTGCACCGACGGCAGGATGAGCTTGGGCATCGCCAAGGTGGCGTCCCGACTGGTGCGCATCGCGACGAAGTCGTCTTCGTTCACCCCTTCGTGGACATGGACGTTGCCGACGCGCTGCGCGCCCACGGTCGTTTCCCAGACATACCGGTCGCGACCCGCAGCCTTGTAGTCGTGGCACAGGAACAGTCGCGTCTCGTCAGGCAACTGCATCAGCCGGCGGATCGAGCGGAATAGCTGGCGCGCATCACCACCGGGGAAATCCGCGCGTGCGGTGCCGTAATCCGGCATGAAGAGGGTATCGCCGGTGAAGACCGCGTCGCCGATGACATAGGCCATGTCGGCGGGGGTGTGCCCCGGCACATGCAGCGCGATGGCCTCGATGTCGCCGATCGCAAAACGGTCGCCATCGTCGAACAGGCGGTCGAACTCGGAGCCGTCGCGTTCGAAGTCGGTTCCGGCGTTGAAAATCTTGCCGAAGACGTTCTGCACGCGAATGATCTCGCGGCCGATCGCGAGCTGACCACCCAGCACCTTTTGCAGATAGGGCGCCGCAGACAGGTGATCGGCATGGGCATGGGTTTCGAGCAGCCATTCGATCGAGAGGCCGTGCTCCCGCACATATGCGATGACCGCGTCCGCTGATGTCGTCCCGGTGCGGCCTGCCGCGGCGTCGAAGTCCAGGACGCTGTCGACGATCGCCGCCTTCCGCGTGGCAGGGTCCCAGACGACGTAGGTCGCGGTGTTGGTCGGCTCATCGAAGAAGGAATGGACAATCGGCGCTCCTGCCGCCTTCGCACGTTCAATCTGCGCAACTGCCTTGTTTAACGCCGACTCCACGATCGTCTCCATTTATTGATTTCATGGTTTATGTAGTTGTATAATCTGCTTGCGTCAACGGGCTGCCCGTGCCATCTGAAAAGCATGGAAACGATGGATGCAGACGTACCGCGCTCGTTGCGCATCGGGGACGCGGCCCCGAATTTCATTGCCCGCACGACGCAGGGCGAGATGTCGCTCGATCAGTATCGTGGTCGTTGGGTCGTGTTCTTTTCGCACCCGGCTGATTTCACGCCGGTCTGCACCAGCGAGTTCGTGGCCTTGGCGAAGGCCGCACCGCAATTCGAGGAGCTGGATTGCGTCCTGCTCGGGTTGTCGGTCGACAGCCTGTATTCGCACGTCGCCTGGTTGCGCGCGATCAAGGATGTCTTCGGTGTAGAGGTGCCGTTCCCGGTCGTCGAAGACCCGTCGATGGCGGTGGGTTACGCCTACGGCATGCTCGACGAACAGGCCGGCGACGCCTCAGCCGTCCGCGCGACTTATTTCATCGATCCCGAAGGCATTATCCGTGCGCTCAACTGGTATCCGATGAACGTCGGGCGATCCGTCGACGAGATGCTCCGCACAGTCAGGGCATTGCAGCGTTCGGCCGATGGGCAAGCCTATACGCCGGCCGACTGGCAGCCGGGTGATGATGTCCTGCTGCCGCCTGCCTTGCCGGGTAGCGCCGGTGACGACTGGTTTCATCAGTTAAAGGCCGATCGATGACAGCGATCCATCAATCCCGCGCGATCGCCGATGCGGCGGTCGAAAAGCTGCGCGTGTTCGCCCAGCCTCAGCGCCTCATGATCCTGTCCTATCTGCTCGGCGGTGAGCGTCAGGTTGCGGACATAGAGGCTGCTACCGGCGTGACCCAACCGGCCCTCAGCCAGCAGCTTGCCGAGCTGCGCCGCGCCGATCTGGTGAAGACAAGACGTGAAGCCAAGCAGGTTCACTACCGGCTTGCCGATGACGCAGCTGCACTGTGCGTGCGCACGCTGGAAGCGATGTTCGGCGCTGACGATACAGCCGTGGAGGAAGCAGCTCCCGCTCCCCGTCCGGCGCGAGCGCGCGGGGCGTCGGTTGCCGCGCGGCCGCGAAACATGGGCGCGGCCGTGTTTGCGAGGGTCGGATGATCATTCCGGTTGTGGAAGGAAAAATGAGATGCGGCTTCCCGTTATCGCAGTTGCAGGATGCCTTGCCGTCATGAGCAGTGCCGGGTCAGCGGGAGGCACCGCTCAACAGCCCGTGATTGCCGGCTATGGCAAGATCACGCCGGTAGAAGGCGCGGTTGAGCGGCCGGACCGCTCCCTGCGCTATCGGGTACTGTTCAGCGTGACGAAGGCGGCGTCATCCCCCGACAAGGTCAATCCCTCGCTGGAGAAGGTCGCGCGCTTTCTGAATCTGCTCGGCGCGGACAACGTGCGGCCAGCACAGGGAGATGTGGTCGTGATCGTCCACGGCCCGGCGACACCGATTATTGCTGAAAATGGGGCGTATGCGACGAAAACCGGCGCTGCCACGAACCCTAATCTTGCCCTGATAGCGGCGTTGAAACGAGCAGGCGTGTCCGTTCGGGTGTGCAGCCAGGCTCTGGTCGGGAACGGGATTGCCCCTGCTGAGGTCGACAAGGTCGTCGAAGTCGATGTGTCGGCGCTTACGACGATGGCGACGTTGCAGATACGCGGTTGGGCATTGATCCCGGACTGATCGCTTTCACACTGTCCCGAAGCGCGATCGATTCCGAGAACGTCCCCTCGTCTCGTTGGCCGTTCCTTGGTGGGACGAGCGATAAGACCTCGGATACCGATCGGATGTCGACCGCCTGTTTGATGATAGCGGCCGCTGCAGCTCTCATGGGCCTGCTTGGATCGTTTCAATTGTACGATGGGCTCACGGCACGACATGACGTTGCCCTGATGATGTGACGATGCGATAGCTCTCCCCGGGTGTTCGCCGCCATATTCGGAGGTGGGCAGGTTCTTACGCTGGTCGGGCCGCCAGCGTCCGAATTCTCACGTCCGGATACCCTGTTGATGAACCATGCCCAATCGCACCCCAGTGCGATCCGCCGTTTTCTCGAAGCACAGTCATCAGCCGGACTGGTTCTCATGGCCGCCGCGGTGGTTGCGCTCATCATCGCCAACTCGCCTCTCGGACCGGGTTATGCAGCGATGCTGCACGCCTATGTCGGGCCGCTGTCGCTCGAACACTGGATCAATGACGGTCTGATGGCGGTGTTCTTCCTGCTCGTCGGGCTGGAGATCAAGCGCGAGGTAGTAGACGGCCAGCTCTCGACATGGCCGCGGCGCGTCCTGCCGGGCATCGCAGCCGCCGGCGGCATGATCGTGCCCGCTCTTATCTATCTCGCATTCAATGCCGGACCGACCGCGGCCGGATGGGCGATCCCCGCGGCGACCGATATCGCCTTCGCGCTGGGCGTCATCGCACTGCTCGGTAATCGCGTGCCTGCATCGTTGCGCGTGTTTCTCGCGGCGCTGGCGATCATCGACGATCTCGGCGCGGTGCTCATCATCGCGCTGTTCTACACGGCCGACCTCTCGTTGCCTGCACTAGCGGGGGCGGGAGCGGCGCTCGCGGTTTTGATCGGGTTCAACCTGTTCAAGGTACGACGCCTGTCGCCCTATCTTCTCGTGGGCATCGTTCTTTGGGTACTGGTTCTGCGCTCGGGCATCCACGCGACGCTCGCCGGTGTCATGCTGGCCTTCACCATACCGATGGAGCGCACTCCCGGTCGATCCGACCATGCCTGCGTCAGCCCGCTGCATCGACTGGAACATGCCCTGCATCTGCCGGTGAGCTTTCTGATCGTTCCCGTCTTCGGGCTGGCGAATGCCGCGGTGCCGGTGCTGGGGCTCCCGCCGAGCGCGCTGGTCGCGCCCGTCACGCTCGGCGTCGCGGCAGGATTGCTGCTCGGCAAGGTCGGAGGCGTCTTCGGCTTTGCGTCGATCGCGGTCAGGCTGGGACTGGCCGACAGGCCCGCACATGCGGGGCGGCTTCAGATGCTCGGGGTAGCGCTCCTGTGCGGCATCGGGTTCACGATGAGCATCTTCATCACGCTGCTCGCCTTTCCGAGCAGTCCCCTCCTCCAGGCGGAGGCCAAGATCGGTGTTCTTGCCGGCTCGCTGATTTCCGGTCTGCTCGGCTATTTCACACTGCGATGGGCCAAGCGTGATTCCGGGGGCAACGTCAGGTGAGCGCCAGTTTCCCGGCTGCGATCAGAAGGACAGCGCCGAGCGCCTGAAGCAGGCGCCGGGAATCGAGCTTCGACACACCGAGCCGGGTGCCGATCAGCGCGCCGAGAAAGGCGGCCACGACAAAGATCGGCAACTCGCGCGGCAACCGGCCGACCGACGTGAGGTTGTCAAGCAACCCGGCGATCGAGACGCACAGGATGAAGGCGGCCGACAGTCCCGACGTGCGGCGCGGCGTCTCCCAGCCCAGGAGCAGCACGAGCGGACTGAGGAATATGCCGCCCCCTGTCCCGGTCAGCCCAGACAGCGCGCCGATGCCCGCTCCGGAGAGGATCGCGATTCCATGGCGAGGCGGCACCGGTTCCGGCGCTTCATGCTTCGACGGCCACAACAGGCGGATCGCGGCAAGCAGCAGCACGGCCGCGACGATCGGGCGGTAGATGTACCCCGGCAGATGGACTTGCCCTGCCAGATAGGCGGCCGGGATCGCGCCGATCACGAACGGCAGCAGCAGCCTTGCATTGAATTGCCCGGCGCGCACGAAGCGCCAGGTCGTGAAACTTGCGACGAGAATGTTGAGGATCAGCGCGGTCGGGCGCATCGTCTCGGCGGGCAGCGAGAACAGCGCCATGATCGCCAGATAGGCCGATGCGCCGGCATGGCCGACCGAGGTGTAGAGTGCCGCACCCGCCATCATCAGAAGGGCGAGCAGCAGTACGGTGGAGGCATCCATCGCACGGACTTTCGGATAAGCAGTGACGGGATACGGCTATTGCGCCGATCCCCTATTGTCAGCCCATGACGATCATCTGCACCGCGATCAGTGCGAGCAGGACCATCACGAATTGGCGAAAGCGGTCGACGGGCAGTCGCTTGATAAGCGAGCGCCCGGCCCAGGTGCCGGCGATCATCGCGAGGCCCATCGCAATCGCAAGGGGCCAGAAAGCCGGTCCAAGATCGATCGTCGCGCCATAAACGATGGTCTTGGCACCGTGCATGGCAATGGCCGCAGTCGCATCGCTCGCAACATAGGCGAGCGGGGGCAGGCCGAGGCTGAGGAAGACCGCGGCGCCGAGCGGTCCGGCACTGCCCACAAGGCCGGATAGCAGGCCGGTAATGCCACCCCCGACGACCAGAACCCGGCGCGATGGCTTGAACGCGATCATACCCGTCGCCTTGAGAACGACGAGCAACAGGATCGCTCCACCGACCAGGCGAGTGACGAGGCTGGTCGGAAGTGATGCGAAGGACAATGCCCCCAGCATCGACAGCGGAATGGCCGCCGCGAGAAACAGCAAGACCGGGCGCCAGCGTATCTGCTGCCAGTTCATGACGGCACGGGCACCGTTACCGATGATCTGGACGATCGTCAGCAGCGGCACTGCTTCGGTCACGCCGACGACTTGGTTGAGGAGCGGCAGGAGCAACAATGCGCCTCCGAAGCCCGCAGACCCCGAGATTGCGGCTGCAACGAACGCACCCAGGACGAGTAGCAAATAGTCAGTCATGCGGCGCCCGGCCTGCCGGCGCGAGCGCCGGGCATGGTCAGTCGTTGTCCTCGCGCTCGCGCGAGATGATCTTGTAGTCCGCTGACAGCTTCAGATCGTACACGCCGTCCTTGCAACGGGCGTTGTCCACCTCGAATCCACCGTCGTCACGCTCGACCTTCGTCGGATTGGTGCAGCCAGCGGCGCGGATTGCCTTCATCACCGATGCGCGCTGCGCCTTGGTGGGCATGTCATTATCGGCAAAAGCAGGCGTCGCCAACGCGATCGCGACCGTTGCCGCAAGCAGCATCTTCATGAAAATTCTCCCGTTGCAGTTCCGGGCAAACGTCATTCTTTCGAGAGCGTTCCTGATCGATATCAGTATCGGTCAACACCGTGCGTTGGTGCAGCTGTTCGCATCATCCCCAGCGCCGCGCGGCGAGAAGGGCGATTGCCAGGACCGTCAACGACAGCACGATGCTGGCAGCGGCATAAGCAATGGCAGAGCCGATCTCGCCGCGTTCCCATAACGTCACGATATCCAGCGAGAAGGTCGACCATGTCGTAAAGCCGCCGATCAGTCCGGTCGTCACGAACAGCCGCAGTTCGGGATCGTTGATGCTCCTTGCCGCGAACAGGCCGATCATCAGGCCCATCAACGCCGAGCCGACGACGTTGATGACGAGCGTACCCCAGGGAAAGTTCGCACCCGTGAAACGCAGGGCAAGCAGACCAACCCCGTGGCGCAGCATTCCGCCGATGCCCGAGCCAAGGAACACGACCAGGAAACCTGTCCAAAGAGGCATTGTCATTCCGTTGCTTGCAGAGTGGCAAAGAAGCCGACGGAAGGCAGCGCGTCGGTCAGCCCGAGGCGAGCAACCCGGCGACCACGAAGCCGAAGACGATCCGATACCACCCGAACGGCTCGAAACCGTGCCGACCGACGTAGCGGACGAGCCATCTTACGACCGCCATCGCGACGACGAACGACACCACCAGCCCGACACCGATCGCCATCACGTCATCGACCCCGATGATGTCGCGGTTCTTATAGAGATCGAGCGTAGCGGCGCCGAACATGGTCGGGATCGCCAGGAAGAACGAGAATTCCGTGGCCGCTCGACGCTCGACACCCAACGCAACGCCGCCCATGATGGTCGCGCCGGAGCGAGACACGCCGGGGATGAGCGAGAGAAGCTGGCAAAGCCCGATCCCGAGCGCGAGCGATGGCGACAGGTGTTCGACGTCGCCGGCAACGACCGCACGGCGCTTGGCCCACCGTTCGATCACGATGATCGCAATCCCGCCTGCAACAAGGCTGACGACCACGACATAGGGCGAAAACAGCACCTGTTTGATGAAGTCGTGTGCCAGTCCGCCGACGATGACGGACGGAATGAAGGCGATGAGGACGTTGCGCGAAAAGCGTCGTGCGCCGGCATCGCCCTTCAATCCGGTCACCACCAACCACAGCTTTGCGCGATAGAGCCAGCAGACTGCCAGAATCGCGCCGACTTGGATGACGACATCGACGATGCCCGCTTGCCGTCCCTCATAGCCGATCAGACGCTCGGTGAGGATGAGGTGGCCCGTCGAGGAGACGGGAATGAACTCGGTCAGGCCCTCGACAATGCCGAGGACGACGGGTGCGACCAATGCGGTAGGATCGATCATGCCCGCCTCTCGACGTAACGGGCAAACGGAGCCGCCATGCGGGCACGATCGCCCAGCTCCGCCTCGATCGCGATGAGGCGGTTATATTTGGCAAGCCGCTCGCCGCGACACGGGGCGCCCGACTTAATCTGGCCTGCACCCATCGCGACCGCAAAGTCGGCGATGAAGTCGTCTGCGGTTTCACCGGAGCGATGCGACACCATCGTCCCCCATCCCGCTTGCTGGCAGATGCGGACGGCCTCGATCGTCTCCGTCACCGTTCCGATCTGGTTCGGCTTGATGAGGGCGGCATTGGCAGCGTGTCGGGCGATGCCTTCACGGATGATGCGGGGGTTGGTGACGAACAGGTCGTCCCCGACGATCTGTATCCGATCGCCCTGGTCGGCGGTCTGATCGATGAACCCGGCCCAGTCTTCCTCGCCAAAGCCGTCTTCGATCGAGACGATCGGATAGGCATCGATCCAGCGCCCGTAGAGTGCGAGCAGTGCCGCCCGATCGAGCCGTCCGGTGCGCGACCGCGACAGGTGATAGCTCTCACCCTCGGCAAAGGACGATGCGGCGGGATCGAGCGCAATCGCGATATCGACCCCGGGGCGATACCCTGCACGTTCGATGGCTGCGACGATCAGCTCGCAGGCGGCCTCGTTGCTGTCGAGCCGAGGCGCGAAGCCACCCTCGTCACCCACCGAGGTCGCAAGCCCGCGGTCGTGCAACAGGCTACGCAGGGCGGCATAGGTTTCCGCACCGTAGCGCACGGCTTCCGCGAAACCCGGCGCACCGTGCGGCACGATCATGAATTCCTGGAAGTCCAGGCTGCTGTCGGCATGTTTGCCGCCGTTCAGGACGTTCATGCAGGGCACCGGCAGGAGATAGTCATCGGCGTCGTTCAGGCTCCGGTAGAGTGGTCGCCCTTGTGCCAGCGCGGAGGCGCGCGCGACGGCAATGGAAACGCCCAGGATGGCGTTGCCACCGAGCCGGCCCTTGGTGTCGGTGCCGTCGAGTGCGATCATCACATGATCGATGTCGGATTGCGCGCGGGCATCCAACCCCATGAGTGCATCTGCAATCTCGCCTTCGACATGAGCGGCAGCGCGCCGCACGCCCTTGCCGCCGTAACGGTTACGGTCGTCGTCGCGAAGTTCGACGGCTTCGTGCAGGCCGGTCGAAGCCCCGGACGGGACCGAGGCGGTTGCCGAGTTTCCGTCCGTCAGCGTCACCGTGACGGACAGGGTCGGATTGCCCCGGGAATCCAGGATTTCCAGGGCTTGGAGACGGGCGATCTGGCTGTCGATGGACATGGGAAATTTCCTGTCAGGAGATGATCGCGCGATCGAGGATCGCGGTCGTTGCGGCGAATTCGTAGAGGATGGCACCGGCGGTCGGGATGTCGAACGTCTCGACCCCGAGCGCATCGATGCCGTCGAGCGCCATGGCGAGTGCGCGCAGGCTGTTGCCGTGCGCCACGACCAGCGTGGCGCCGCCTTGCATAATGGCAGGCAGCATGACGTGGATGTGGTAGGCGAGCACGCGCGCTGCCGTATCGCGCAGGCTCTCCCCGTCGGGCGGTGCATCGGCATAGGAGCGGCGCCAGCGCAGCACCTGTTCGACGCCGTACCGATCTGCGGCTTCCGCCTTGTTCAGCCCTGTCAGCGCGCCGTAATCGCGTTCGTTGAGAGCCAGGTTTGCGATGACGGGAACGTCCTGACTGCCGGTCACGGCCGTGACGATGGCAGTGGTGTCGGCGCACCTGCGTAGCGTCGACCGGAAGATGCGGGCGGGCCGAATGCCGCGGTCCAGCAACTGACGGGCAACGGCGTCGGCCTGTCCGCGCCCGTTTGCCGTCAATGCGGGATCGGCCGATCCGGTAAAGCGATTGGCGGCGTTGGCTTCGCTTTCTCCATGTCGAAGCAGGATCAGGCGCGCATGGGCAGCTCCGTTCATCGTTCAATGGGCCATCAGCAACGGGATTTCGGCTGCGGCGAGCAGATGCCGCGTGGTGCCGCCCATGAACCATTCGACGAGCTGGTTGTGCCGGTAGGCGCCGGTCACCAGTAGATCGGCTCCGACAGCCTTGGCTTCCGCGACGAGCTGCGCACCCAGATTGTCACCCTGTCGGGGGACGACATGAAGTTCGTGCGTCACGCACAGTTCGTCGAGCAGCGCCTCGAGCTTCAGCGCCGGATCGCCATCCTCGCCGATGCGGATCGCGGTGACCCGGCTTGCCACCCGCAACCATGGTGCCGCCTCCCTGATCGCATGGCGGGCCGTATCGCTGTCGCTGAGACCGACAGCCATATGGCTGAATGCGGTGACGGCACCGGGCTGCCAGTGCGGTGGTACGATCAGGACCGGTTTGTCGGTGGAAAAGAGGGCTGCGTGAATGGCATCGCCACTGTCCATGCTCTGTTCGCGCGCGACCACGATCAGCGCATCGACGTTCGCGGCCTCGCTCGTAACGACGGCTTCTTCCGTGCCGACGACCGACCGCCAGAATACCCGTGGCGTGTCCTCGCCTGCCCCGGCGTTCCACGCGACGAAGGCGGCATGGGCCGCATCGGCACGCTCCTGCGCGGTCCCTTCATCACGTTCGCGCATGCGCTGGAACTGGATTTCCTCATCGCTGGAGGCGTGAATCCTATCGGGATCGACGACGACGTTGAGTGCTTCGATCGAAGCGTCGCCCAATGCTTTTGCGGCAAGAACCGCCGCATCCAGACAGGCAGGCGCGCTGTCCGCGCCCACGATGACAGCAAGCAGCTTCATGACATGATCTCCTGTGGCGAGGGATGAACGACTTTTGGATCAGCTATGCGCCCGGCCCGCGTCCGTGTGCCCAGCAGATAGTTGCGGAGCCACGGGTCCTGGCTGTGCTCCAGCTCACGGACGGGGGCGACGGCAAGGATCGTGCGATCCGACAGAACCGCGACACGGTCGCAGATGGTGTAGAGGGTATCGAGGTCGTGGGTCACGACCACCACGCTCAGGCCTAGTTCGCTTGCCAGACCACCGATCAGGGCATCGATCTGTGCTGCCATGATCGGATCGAGACCGGCAGTCGGTTCGTCGAGGAGGATGAGATCCGGGTCGCGCACGATCGCCCGCGCCACCCCCACACGCTTTTGCAACCCGCCGGAAAGCTCGGACGGGAACTTCCACAGCGCATCCTCGGGAAGTCCCGATGCGAGCGCCTTCATTCTTGCGACCGACAGGATCAGCTCTTCCGGCAAACCGTGATGTTCGCGCAGCGGCATCGCGATGTTGTCCAGAACGCTGAAATCGGAAAACAGTGCGTTGGCTTGAAAGAGCACGCCCCAGCGCTGTTTGATCGCGGCCAGCGTCCGGTCGTCAGCCTGGTACAGATCGTCTCCGAACAGCCTGACGGTGCCCGCTTTCGGTGGCAGCAGGCCGATAATGCATCGAAGCAGAACCGATTTTCCCGATCCCGACGCGCCGACCAAGCCAAGAACCCCGCCACGCTTCATGACGAGGTCCACACCGTCGTGGATGATCCGGCCGCTCAGTTCGGTCACAACGCCCTCAAGAATGAGCGGAGAGGCATCGTCATGCGTGTTCGTCATGACCGGCCCACCCACCAACCGAACAGGCCGGTGACCGTCAGGAGGACGACCGTCGCCACCGCCCCGCTTCGCAGGGCCTCACGGGCTGCCCGCCCCTTGGGAAGCCGGTGCTGGCTATATTCGGCGTAAGTGATGATGCCGGCGCTGATCCCGCCCAGCGGTGCGAAGATGCCCCCTATCGCCCATGCGAGGAGGGCAGTCCGGTTCATGCCAGATTCCATCCGCGAATGACCCGCTCGGCATCATTGTGCTCGTAACCGAGAATGCTGATGCTGGCGGTGTCGAGGATGAAGAGCGCACCGGCCGCGGCGGGAAGCCCCAGCCAGCGCGCAGCCAGCACCCGCAGGATATGGGCGCTGGAAAAGATCAGGATGTCGGACGTGGAGGCCCGCAGGCGTTCGACGACGCGATCCGCCCGCGCCGTGATGTCGTCAGGTGTTTCACCTTGCGGGCAGCCATCGCGAAACAGCATCCAATCCGGGCGATCGGCCAGAATCTCTTTCGTGGTTCGACCTTCGTAGGCACCGTAATCCCACTCCGCGAGGTCATCGACGATTGCGATCTTCCGGGAGAAGCCTGCCAGTTCGCCGGTTCGACGCGCGCGCTGCGACGGGCTGGACCATATTTGCGAAAAGGGACGTGTCGGCAGGCGCTCGCTCAGGCGTTGGGCAGCTTCCTCCCCGCCCTTCGTCAAGGGAATGTCGCTTCGACCCGTATGCTGACGTGTCAGGCTCCAGGCCGTCTCACCATGACGGACAAGCCAGAATTGCGGCAGCCCCGTCATCGACGCGCTCCCCGGCCAGCGGCTTCAGGTGCTGCCACATCAGCCAGGCCGAGAGTGCGGCCCGCAAAACCCCCGGCGTCGAGATAACGAATGCCTGCCGCCTCCTGATAGCGCAGCAGGGTGACGAGACCATTCCCGGCGGCAGCGGATCGCTGCTCGCCCCGGACATAGGGGGTCATCCGCCCCCCGGGCATCGCTTCGCTCAATACCCGGCCGGTCAGCGCACCATGCGGCGTCGGGGAGAGGCGTAGCAAGGCCATCATCGTGTGTCCGATATCCGCGTTGCTGACCGGTGCCGGATCGACGAAACGCCGTTTGAAATCGGGGCCGATCGCCGCTGTGAAGTTGAGGGTGTCGCCGCGGCCGAAGCTGCCGTGCATGCCCTGGCCTTGCTGCAGCGTCGTATCCGCCACCTCCACCTGACAGTTCGTCGGTATTGCGCAGCCGGTCGTTGCCGAGCGGAAGATGACGACGATCGACGGTACGGGGGGCAGCGCTGCCCCTTTGAGGTTGATCGACGATAATGGCAGCGTGCCGGCGATCGAGCCGAGCCGATCATCGACGAAGATTCCGCTGATATAATCCTGGTCAAGCAGCGCGGTGACGATACGGCGCGCGAGCGTCGGATCGCGTCCAGGCAGGTACAACAGGTCCGACCCGCCATTGGCGGCAACCACGATGTCGGGATGAGAGGGATCGGCCCCCAGCAGTGCGTTGCCGCGACTGGGATGAGCACCCGTTGTCACCGGCGCGTTGCCGGCCTCGGGATCGAATGCCGGCATATTCAGCGCCGACGCCAGATCAAGCGCGAGAAAGCCGGGCGGGAGGAAGCCTTCAGGAACATCGGCATACCGCGTCCGTGCTGCACGGCTCGTGTCGCTTTGCTTCGAGATCGTGGAAAAGCCGTGGTCCGACGTGACGATGATATCGGTCGTCCGATCTAGGCCAAGCCGCTTGAGCGCCGTTCGCAGCTTTGCGAGATCTCCATCCGCGTTGCGGATCGCAGCAAAGGTCGTCGGACCATTAATTCCGGGCGTCAGGCGGTTGAGACTGTCGCCCTGATTGTGCTGGGTCCCATCGGGATCGCGTGACCAGAAGACCATCGCGAAAGGCCGGTGACGTGCCTTGAATGACGGCAGCGCCACGCGGGTGGCGACATCGATGAAATAGTCCTGCTGCGCACGATTGGCCTCGCGCGTGCCGGGTGTGCGAGCGTCCCCCGAACGGCCGTTGGCACCCCTGTCCGGTGCGACGAGCGGCAGCCCCGCCCTGGTCATTCCTGTGACAGTGTCGGGCGAAAGCGCGATGCCGCCCGGCCGTCCGGTGGAGTCGTCGACGATGATCGTCGTCATACCGTCGCGAGCGAGGTGATCCTGGATAAGCGCTGGGCCGAGCTTGCCGATCGCAGCGGTGCCGTATCCCGCTTTGCGTGCGGCTTCGAGAACAGTCGTTTCGTTGAGGTAATTGCCGCCGAAGTGCGTATCGACCTCGCCGAGCACGGCATCGTTTTCGAGGAACGGGGTGACGCTGCCCGCCGCGCTTGCGATCGGGGCGGCCGTCCAGATCGTGTTGCTGAAATCGCCGGTATCGCCAAGCTGATGGCCGGTCGCGAGACTGGAGGCATTGGCGGTCGTGAACGTCGGGAATACCGAATGGCTGTTGGGAAAGTAGGTCCCGGCATCCCGTAGCCGGACCAGTTCAGGCGCGGTTTGAGGGGTGACGATCTTGCCTCTCAACCCGTCGATGACGACCAGAATGACGTTGTGCGGAGTGCGGGCGCGCTTTGCGGTGCGAGCTTCGAGTGCCGGTGTAGCGGCAATGGCGACGGCAGCGGCGACGATCGGGAGATAGCGCATCGTTGGTTTCCGTTCGAAAGGCATCAGGCAAGCGCGACGAGCACGGCGCCGGCACCGATCAAACCGATGCCGAACCAGCCCCGCAGGGAGAGGTGTTCACCAAGAAGCGTCACGCCGATGACGGCGACAAAAACGACGCTCAGCTTGTCGATGGGAGCGACCCGCGCTGCGTCGCCGATCTTCAGGGCGCGGAAATAGCAGAGCCATGACGCGCCGGTCGCCAGGCCGGACAGCCCGAGAAACAGCCAGGTACGTGGCGCGATGGTCCCGAGGGGCTGAAATTTGCCGGTAAGCGCGAGCAGGGCGGTCAGCACCACGACAATCACGAGCGTGCGGAAAAGGGTCGCCAGGTCGGAGTTGATTCCTTCGACCCCGATCTTGGCGAAGATCGCGGTCAGCGCGGCAAATCCGGCGGAACCCAGCGCCCAGACGAGCCACGAGGAGGAGCTGACGCTTCCCACTCTCACGCCTGCCCCGTTTCATCGGCCAGCTCGGCGGGCACCGCATCTTCATGCCGGACGCCGCCCGGACCGATGCTCCAATGCTCCAGATGCTTGTAGACGATCACTTTGCCCGCGAGCAGATCGCCATGCCCCTCGCAGAAGCGTTCGAGTTCGCCGCGCTGGCCGATCAGCTCGACACACATGGTCAGGTGCGGATCGGAAATCTCGGAGCCATTTTCCCGAATCGGGCCATGATTGCTGTAGCCGTAATGGGTGTGATGGGCGACGGCGTTCATAATGCCGTCGCGCTTCGCCTGCGCGACCAGCTCGCGGTACAGCGGTTTGCGCGACCAGAAGCTACGCGCGCCCGCAGCCTTGTCGGACGGCTTCATGTAGATGCGGATCATCCCGATCTCGCTGGGCGTGACCTTGTGGGGCATCAGTTATGCTCCTTGACGGTGTTGGAAGGACGCCGGCTACGGCGGGATGCGCGGGCGTCGCGCAGCGTTAAGGTGCCGGTATGAGCGCGGGCGGGACGCTTGGGCACGGCGATCCGCTGCGACAGGTAAATGCCGTTATGGCCCGAGCAGATGTAGGCGACGAAACAGGCCACCGCGATCGGCACGGCATGGGTGGCGCCGAACAGCTCGATCCCCATGATCGTACAGGCCAGCGGCGTGTTGGCCGCCCCGGCGAACACGGCGACGAAACCGAGCGCTGCGAACAGGTCGAGCGGTGCACCGAGCAGCCACCCCAGCGCGTTGCCGAGCGCGGCACCGATGAAGAACAGCGGCGTCACCTCGCCGCCCTTGAAGCCTGCGCTCAGCGTCACGACGGTGAACAGCATCTTGAGCGCCCAACTCCACCGATCGACCGGGCCGCTGAAGAAGCCCGCGATCGTAGGATCACCGGGGATGGCGGACCATACGCCCAGACCCAGATAGGCGCGGGTGCCGACGATCCAGACGAGCGCGATGACCAGGACGCCGCCCAGAGCGGCACGGGCCGGTCCGTAAGGTATGCGGCGCTTGAGGAAACCGCCGAATGCGTGGTTCGCTTCGGCGAAGACGAGGCCGGCGAACCCGAAGGCGACGCCCGCGATCGTCGCCTTGAGGAGCATCAGCGGCTCGACCAGCAGCGCGCCCGTGGCGGGGGCGGCATAGGCGATGTGATAAGGCGTGTGGTGGATGCCCCAGGCATGACACGTCCAGTCCCCGACCAGCGCGGCGAGCAAGCACGGAATGATCCCGCCATATTCGACGCGGCCAAGCGCCAGCACTTCAAGAGCAAACACCGCGCCTGCCAAGGGCGTGCCGAACACCGCGCCGAAGCCCGCCGCGACGCCGGCCATCAGCAGGATGCGAATACCGGATGCATCGAGACGGAACAGGCCGGCGATGGCACTGGCGAGACTGCCGCCGAGCTGCACGGCGGTTCCCTCGCGTCCCGCCGAGCCGCCGAACAGATGCGTCGCGATCGTGCCAAGGAACACCAGCGGTGCCATGCGGAGCGGTACGCCACCCCCGGGCTCATGGATCTGCTCGACAATCAGATTGTTGCCGGCTTCGACCGAGCGCCCGGTGTGATGATAGAGAAACGCGACGGCTGCCCCGCCCACGGGCAGGAGATACAGCAGCCACGGATGATCGAAGCGGGCCTGTGTAGCGGCATCGAGGCTCCATAGGAAAGCCGCGCACAACGTCCCGACCAGCGCCGCCATCGGCAGCAGGATCAGCGTCCAGCGAACCACCGACATGGCATGGTCGTGCCGGTCGCAAAAGAACGCCGCCACGTTGAACTCATGGTACAGATTGCGAAACGTCGCGCGCACGATTCCTCCTTTGCTGCCTTGCGGCGCCAAGTAGGAATCATCGGCCCTTGCTAGGGCGGTTCGGTCAGACGACCCGGCGGAAATCCATCGCCTTGAAGAGATATATGTCGCTGCAATGCAGCAACGTCAATTCCCGAAATACCATCCTTGCGGGGAAGCCTTGGCCATGTCGTTGGTCGTTTCCCAACCGGGAACGCCGATCAAGCTCTGGCTCGCTCAGTTTGGCGCGTGATCGTCCAATGCTCCAGTTAGTTGTAGACGATCACCTTGTCGCCGAGCAGATCGCCATGACGGCGACAGAAAAGGTCGAGCTGATCGCGATCACCGACCAGTTCAACACAGATCGTCAGATGCGGATCGGCAATTTCCGAGCCGTTCTCCCGGATCGGTTCGTGATTGCTGAAGCCGTAATGGGTATTTTGCGCGACGGCGTTGATGATGCCGTCCGCCTTCGCGGTGCGAATCAGCTCGCGATAGAGCGGCTTTGCCCCCCAGAAGCGACGCGGGCCGATCTTGTCGGACGGCTTCAGATAGATGCGCAGCATCCCGACTTCGCGGTGCTGAACGGTGAAAAGGTCGGGCATGGTAGAGCTTTCGACAGGAAGCGGGATCAGGCGCGCGCGCGCCGGCGAGAAGCGCGGCGCGTGCGGGCATCGCGCAGGGTGGCGTCGGGTGTGAGGTGTGCGGCAGGCACCTTAAGCACGGCGACGCGCTGCGACAGGTAGATGCCGTTGTGGCCTGAGCAGAGATAGGCGACGAAGCACGCGACTGCGATCGGCACCGCATAGGCCGCGCCGAACAGCTCGATCCCCATGAACGTGCAAGCCAGCGGCGTGTTGGCCGCGCCCGCGAACAGCGCGACGAAACCGATCACCGCGAAAACCCCTGTCGGCACTCCGAACATGGGCGCGAGCGCATTGCCGAGCGCCGCGCCAATGAAGAACAGCGGCGTCACCTCTCCGCCCTTGAAGCCAGCGCTCAGGGTAACGACGGTAAAGAGCAGCTTCAGCGCCCAGCTCCACGGGTGCGTATCGGGGCCGAAAAAGCTGGCAATGGTCAGGTCGCCCGGCGTTGCCGCCAGCGTGCCCAGGCCGAGATAGTCTCGCGTGCCAAATAGCCAGACCAGCGCGATCACGGCGACACCACCGATAGCGGGTCGTAGTGGGCCATAGGGTATCACGCGCTTCAGCCATCCGCCGAGCGCATGGTTGGCCTCTGCAAAGGCCAGCCCGACCAATCCGAATACAACGCCCGCGACGCCGGCTTTGGCGACGAGCAACGCGTCGACCGGCACCATCGCATCGACATGGTAGGCGCCGTGATGAATGCCCCAGGCAAGACAGGTCCAGTCACCCACCAGTGCCGCGACTAGGCACGGTACTAGCGCGCGATACTCGACCCGGCCGATCGCCAGAACCTCCAGTGCAAAGACCGCGCCCGCGATCGGCGTCCCGAAGACCGCGCCGAAGCCCGCCGCGATTCCGGTCATAAGGAGGGTGCGTGTCGCTTCCGCATCCAGCTTGAGGGCGCGCCCAAACCCGCTGGAAAGACTGCCGCCCAATTGCACGGCGGTGCCTTCACGCCCCGCCGATCCCCCGAACAGGTGCGTCACGACCGTGCCGAAGAGGATGAGCGGGGCCATGCGCAGCGGCACACCGCCCCCCGGTTCGTGGATTTGCTCGACGATGAGGTTGTTGCCGCCTTCGACCGAACGCCCTGTCAGATGGTAGAGCAGTCCGACCAAGAACCCGCCGATCGGCAGCAGGTAGAGCAGCCAGGGAAAGGCATAGCGAAGCCGGGTTACGGCATCGAGGCTCCGCAGGAAGGCCGCGCAGAGCGTTCCCACCGCTGCGGCCATCGGGACCAGAATCAAAGTCCACCGCAGCACCGACATGGCATGGGTGCGGCGCTCGCGAATGAACGCTGCCATGTTGAACTGGTCGTAGAGATTGCGAAACGTCGCGTGCACGATTCCTCCTTGCTGCCTTGCGGCGCCTGGTAGGAATCATCGGCCCTTGCGAGGGCGGTTCGGCCGAATGGCCCGGCGGAAATCCATCGCCGTGCCCGAGCATATGCTGTCCGACGGCGACCTGGTCAACCACGGCAGGGTCACGATGAGACCGTTGTTTTGGTGAAGATAAATAATTGGCTCGCCCATGGAATAAACCCCGACGAGCATCGTCTACGCTTTCGAGACCGATGCGCCGGAGGCTTATGCATAGACGAAACTGGATGCTGGGTCTGACGGCTTTAGCCCTGCTCACCGGCGCAGCCGCGGCCGCCCCTGCCGATGGCTACGCCAGCATGGTGTCTGCCGCGATGGACCGGATGATGGCGGGCATGATGGTCAAGCCGTCCGGCGACGTCGACCGCGACTTCGTCGCGATGATGCTTCCGCACCATCAGGGCGCCATCGATATGGCGGTGGCGGAGCTGCGCTACGGTCATAACGAGCAGCTCAAGCGCATCGCACAGGAGATCATCATCGATCAGCAGCAGGAGATCGCCGCCATGAAGCTGGCGATCGGCCAGCCGCTACCGCCTTCGACGCCAGCCCCGACGCAGGGCGGTGACCACCACAGCCATATGGAGCACTGACATGATCTGGACCATCCTGCGCTCGGCCGCCTTGCTGATAAGCGCCGCACCGGGCATCGCCATGGCCCAGCAGGCGCCGTGGAACGCCAGGGACGTGCCTGTCAGCCACCGCGACCGCGTCTATGCATCCGAACAATTCTCCAACACGGTGTCGGTGACCGACCCGGCCGACAACCGGCTGCTCGGCGTCATCAAGCTTGGCGATCCGCAGCCGATGAATTTTTCACCGCTCTACAAGGGGCAGGTGCTGGTTCACGGACTCGGCTTCTCGCCGGACGGGAAGACCCTCGCGGTCGTGTCGATCGCATCGAACGCCGTGTCGTGGATCGACACCGCCACCAACACCGTCAAGCATACGACTTATGTCGGGCGCAGTCCGCACGAGGCGTTCTTTACACCGAACGGCAAGGAAGTCTGGGTCACCGTCCGCGGCGAGGACTATATCGCCGTGCTCGACCCTACGACGTACAAGGAAACCGGGCGCATCAAGACGCCCGGTGGTCCGGGTATGACGATCTTCTCTCCCGATGGCCGGTACGGCTATGTCTGCTCTTCGTTCAATCCGGTATTGGCTGTGTTCGATGTCGCGACCCACGCGCAGGTCGGACAGGTGGCGCAGCCAAGCCCCTTCTGCCCCAACATCGCCGCGACGCCGGACGGCAAGCAAGTGTGGTTTACGCTGAAGGACATCGGCAAGACGGTCGCATTCGATGCTCGGCCACCCTTCGCGATCCTGAAGGTGCTGGATACCGGGCCTATCACGAACCATGTCAATTTCGCCCGCACGGCCAAGGGGCAGTTCGCGTATGTGACGGTCGGCGGAGAGAATGTGGTCAAGGTGTTCCGCACGTCCGACTTCACGCCGGTGGCAACAATTCCGGTCGGCAAGATGCCGCACGGTGTTTGGCCATCGGGCGACGGCCGGCGCGTTTATGTCGGGCTAGAGAATTCCGATGAGCTGGCCGCGATCGACACTGCCGGCAACACGGTCGTCGCTACCGTGCCGGTCGGACAGGCACCGCAGGCGATCGCCTATGTGTCGAACGCAGTTCCGACAGGCCCCGGCACCGACAATCTCCAGCCGCTCGGCACAGCGGGCAAGGCGCTGCATCTGACCATGGGGCCGATTGGCGGCAAAGGTACGGCAAGCAGCATCACCCTCTTCGACCAGGGCATCATTCAGGTCGTGCAGAGTGCCGTTACCGGTTTGCAGCCCAAGAAGCCTTACATGCTCGTACTGACCGCCAATGCGGACGGCAGCGGCGCTGTAGAGCCGCTTGCGAACTTCATGAGCAACCCGGCAGGTGCGGCGATCGTCAACGCATCGGGTCCGATCCGCCAGATCGTTCAGGGCAGCACCGCGACACCCCGGCGCTTTCTGGCGGTTGCGGAGGTGGTGAACGGCGCGCCGGGGCGCATCGTGCAGGTGCAGCGCGACTGAGATGGACCCGCTTGCCGCCGCGATCGAACCGCTGATCCCCGGGCTGCGCCGCTATGCCCGGTCGTGGTTGCGCGACCGGGTGATGGCGGATGACGTGGTGCAGGATTGCCTGGAGCGCGCGGTCGGGCGCTGGCGACAGCGACGGGGTGCGGAGGTCCGCCCGTGGGTCTATGCGATCCTGCACAATTTGTTGGTCGATCATCAGCGGCAGCATAGCCGGCGAGGTACGGCGGTTCCGCTCCACCTCGTGGACGACGCCGCGCTCGGCCGCCCGGCCGATCAGGACACAGGCCTGCACCACCGCGACCTGCTGCGCGCGCTTGATGCGTTGCCTGAAGAACAGCGAACGGTGCTGCTCCTGGTCTCGGTCGAGGGCCTGCCCTATGCGGAGGTCGCTGCCGTAGTCGGCGTGCCGCTGGGCACGGTAATGTCGCGCATATCGCGGGGGCGCGACCGTCTGGCGACCCTCCTCCGGGAGGGTGAACGGCCGCGATTGAGGAGCGTGCAATGACCAGCCCGATCGGCGAGGACGATCTGGCCGCATGGATCGATGGCAGGCTGTCGCCCGAGCGGCAGCGCCTGGTCGACGCCTATCTTGAAGGCCAGCCGGACGTGCATGCCCGTGTGCGAGAGCAGGCGGAGCAGGCGCGAGCCCTTGCATCCCTGTTCGCCCCCGTCGCGGATGAACCGATCCCGGCGACGATGCGCGTGGCAGCGATCAGGGGACGGCAACGGCAACCGCGTTGGCAGCTCGCCATCGCCGCGTCACTTCTGCTGGCGTTGGGGTTTGGCGGTGGCTGGTCGAGCGCGCGGTGGAGCGGCGAACCCCGCGCGGGCATCGCGGCGCTGGCCAACGAGGCGAGTGATAATTTCCGTGTCTATGCCGCCGACCGGATACGACCGGCGGAGATCGGCCCCGACCAGCGCGCCATGCTGATCCGATGGACCTCCGCTCGATTGGGTGAGCGCGTCACGATCCCGGACCTCAGCACGGCCGGCTATCGCTATGGCGGGGGGCGACTGGTCGCGACGCCCCACGGCCCTGCGGCACTGCTCCTCTACGACGGACCGCAAGCGTCGAAACTTGCGGTGCTGACGAGGCCCATGCAGATCGACAAGACCGCGAGCATGACCAGCACGTCCAGCGGGACCATGGGCCGGGTCACATGGGCGGTCGACGGGATCGGCTATAGTGTGGTGGGCGAGCGACCCGCGGCCGAACTGCATCCGATCGCCGATGAAGTCCGGCGTCAGGCAGATGCCGCGCTTGTGTCCTGATAGCGCCTTGCCGCCTCCCGGCGCCGACGGGCACCGGGCGGTCCAGCGCGATCACGGCTTGCGCTCGACATCCTTCCTGTCGGTCTCGGCCGGCGTCAGACGGGCTCGCTCGCGGATGCGGCGTTCCAGCGGCGCGCCGACGAACAGGACGAGCATTGCAAGGCTCACCCCGCCGATGATGAGCGGCCACACCGCCAACCCTGCTGCCGCGCCGATCGTGGCTGTCACCCAGATGCACGCGGCGGTCGCCAATCCATGCACTTCCTGACCCTGGCCGACCCGCAGCACCGCACCGGCACCGATGAAGCCGACGCCGGACAGAATGCCCTGCATCGCCCGTCCTGCGGCATCGGCGTTCACGTTCGGCAAGCCACTATGCACGATCGCCTGAACGGCGATGCAACTCGCCAGACCGACCAGACCCAGCGTCCGCAGGCCCATGATCTGCCGGTTCTCACGCGAGCGTTCCCAGCCGAGCACCATCCCGGCCGCGGTCGCCACCACCAGCCGGCCAATCGCATCGATCCAGAAAGCGACGTCCGGTGCCGCTGATGCTTCGATCATTCGACCAGCACGTGAACGTGATGCCAGGCGGTGCACAGATAGCCGGCGAAATTCCACATCGTATCCGGCCGCTCGGGCTGTCCCTGCCCGGTCTCGTCGAAGGCACGGGCGACAAGGTGCTGGCGTCCCTTGGCAAGTGTGGCGTCAAGGATCCAGCGCCGCCAGCCCCAGCGCGTCTCCGGATCATCGGCGAAGGTCGCCTGTTGCCAGTCGCGACCGCCGTTCACCGACACTTCGATCCGAGAAATACGGCGGTCATAGGCAATGGCATATCCCTCAATCCGCACCTCTCCGGCGGCCAAACTCTCGCCCGCACCGGGCGAGCAGATCGCGGCGTTGAGCGGCATGGCATTGATCGTCAGACCCTGGCTCCAGTCGACGGTGTCGCTCGTCACAGCGGCGGGGAAGAGCTTGTAGTCGTGCGCCTGGATCGGTGCCTCGGAGGGCGTTTCACGCACCTCGATCCGTGTCAGCCATTTGGCGCTGCGGACCCCGGCATAGCCAGGCACCACCATGCGGAGCGGGGCGCCATGTTCGGGCGTCAGCGGCTCGCCATTCATCGCCCAGGCGAGGAGTACGTCGGGCTCCCGCGCCTTGCTCATGGCGATCGATACCCCGAACAAGGCTTCTTCACCCTCCACGTCCACCTCGTCCGCGCCGGTGAACGCCACGAACAGCTCGGACGCATCCGGCGCGCCGACCGCATCGAGCACATCGGCCAAGCGTACGCCGGTCCACTCCGCATTGCCGATCGCGCCTACGTCCCACGGATCGCCGGAGGTGTTGGCGACCTGCTGGAGATCGGTACGCCGGTTGCCGGCGCACTGGAGAACCGCCGTTACCGTGCGCGTGGCAAACGTGCTCTTCAGTTCCTGCACCGAGAAGAAGCGGCTCGCCATGCCCCTCCCGCTCACCTCGATCCGATGATTGGCGGGCAGATCCGGCACCGGCCCGTGGCTGCGCACGTAGAACAGCGCCTGCGGCGTCAGAAACCGCTCGATCAACGCACCGGGCGTCGGCTCGGCATTGTAGGGATCAGAACTGCGCTCGATCATATCGGTCATGGACGATCAAACGTCGCGGGCACGCGTAACGCTTCAAGTCTTCGAGACCATCGCAGACGAAAGGCTGCCGACCATTCCGATATCCAGATTGGAATGACCATATCAAACGGTTGGTCGTATCGATCTAAGTACGCGATATATGCTGCATGACTTTGGAGCAGCTCAGAATATTCGTCGGTGTCGCGGAGCGCGAACACGTCACCAAGGCAGCGGAGGCGCTGAACGTCACGCAGTCTGCTGCCTCCGGGGCGGTTGCGGCCCTCGAAGCGCGCTACGGCGTTCCGCTGTTCCACCGCGTCGGGCGTGGCATCCAGCTTACCGAGGCAGGCCGCGGCTTTCTGGAGGAAGCGCGCGCGGTGCTGGGGCGGGCAGCGCATGCCGAGACGATGCTCGCGGACTATGCCGGGCTCGCGCGTGGTTCGTTGCGGATCGTCGCCAGCCAGACGATCGCGAGCTATTGGTTGCCGGCAAAGCTCGCCGCCTTCCACGAACGCCACCCACAGATCGCGGTCGAGCTGGCGATCGACAACACCGAAGGCGCGGCAGCGCAGGTGTTGAGCGGCGCGGCGGAACTCGGCTTTGTCGAGGGCGAGGTGGACGAACCGGCGCTTGCCCACTGGAATGTCGGGCATGACCCAATGGTGCTGGTCGGCCGCGAGGAAGCCGAACGCATCGACGAGGCCTGGCTGCGCACTACACGCTGGATCGTCCGTGAGCAGGGATCGGGTACGCGCTCGACTTTCGAGGACGTGCTGCGAACGCGCGGGTTTGATCCGGCCCAGCTGACGATAGCGATGACGCTGCCGTCCAACGAGGCGGTGCGCACCGCCGTTGAGGCCGGTGCCGGCGTTGCCGTCTTGTCGCGATTGGTCGTCGCGCGCGCGCTCAAGGCTGGCGATCTCGTCGAGCTGCCGCTCGGGCTGCCCGACCGCGCCTTTCACGCGCTGCGCCACAAGGAACGCTATCGCACCCGCGCGGCCGACGCGCTGACGGATCTCATCAAGGAGCAGGTCGCATGACTGCCGACACGCACTCCGTTCTCAGCGGCCTCAAGCCGCTCAGCCGGCTCGATCACCCCCGCGAGATGATCCGCCAGTTCACGCCCAACTGGTTCGCCGCGACGATGGGCACGGGCATCCTTGCCCTCGCGCTGCCGCAGGTGCCCGGCATCGGGCCTTCGCTTAAACCTGTCGGCGAGGTGTTGTGGTTCTTCAATATCGCGCTCTTCGCGCTGTTCGCCGGCCTCTATGGCGCGCGCTGGGTGATGTTCGGGCACGAGGCGCGGCGCATCTTCGGGCACAACACCGTGTCGATGTTCATCGGGACCATTCCGATGGGGCTGGCGACGATCATCAACGGCTGTCTCGCCTTCGGCATCGCGCGGTTCGGAAATGGCATCGTGCCGGTCGCGCATATCCTGTGGTGGATCGACGTCGCCATGTCGCTCGCCTGCGGCGTGCTGATCCCCTACCTGATGTTTACCCGCCACGAGCACAGCCTGGACGGCATGACCGCCGTATGGCTGCTGCCGGTCGTCGCTGCCGAAGTGGCGGGCGCCAGCGGCGGGCTGCTCGCGCCGCATCTAACCGATCCCCACGCGCAGATAGTGACGCTCGCGACCTCCTATGTGCTGTGGGCCTATTCGGTGCCGGTCGCGTTTGGCATCCTCGCCATCCTCATCCTGCGCATGGCACTCCACAAGTTGCCGCATGAAAGCATGGCGGCATCTTCCTGGCTGGCGCTGGGGCCGATCGGCACGGGTGCTCTGGGCATGCTGGTGCTCGGCGCGGATGCGCCGGCGATCCTCACCGCGCACGGGCTAGCCGGCGTCGGCACCGTCGCGCAGGGGATCGGCGTTGTCGCCGGGCTCTGCCTTTGGGGTTTCGGCCTGTGGTGGCTGGCGCTCGCGACGCTTATCACCATCCGCTACTGGCGCGCGGGCGTGCCGTTCAACCTCGGCTGGTGGGGCTACACCTTCCCGCTCGGCGTCTACACCGTCGCCACCTTCCGCCTCGGCACGACGCTGAACCTTATGTTTTTCGGTATCGTCGGCACGGTGCTGACGGTTGCGCTCGCGGCGATGTGGCTGCTGGTCGGTGCCAAGACGCTAGCCGGTGCATGGCGGGGCAACCTGTTCGTCTCTCCCTGCATCGCCACCCCGAACTGATCCGCCATGATGATCGGATCAGTCGGTCCGATCACTTGCAGAATGCCCCTTCGATCCGCCAGTGTGACTGGCCACAGGAGAGCCTTGTCATGGACAATTTCGACGCCGGGCTGGCGAGTGAGACCAGCCGTCGCCGCTTCCTCAGCCATGCCGCGCTCGGCACCGCCGGCCTTGCCGCCGCGCCGGCACTGGCGCAGCAGCTCGTCGACCTGAAGCTGCCCGGCGGCAATGCCGAGCGGCCGATGACCAGCGCCTTTCCCGGCAAGGGCAGCATGATCCTCCAGCGCGTCCATCCACCCTTGCTGGAGACGCCGATGGAGGTCTTCGACAAGTCGGTGTTCACGCCCAACGACCAGTTCTTCGTCCGCTGGCACTGGGCCGACATACCGACCTCGATCGACGTCGAAAGTTTCCGCCTCAACGTCTTCGGCCACGTCAATCGGCCGCTGTCGATCAGCCTCGCTCAGCTGCTGCGCCTTCCACGGGTCGAGATGGCGGCGGTGAACCAGTGCTCGGGCAACAGCCGCGGGCTGTTCCAGCCGCGCGTCGCCGGCGCGCAATGGGGCAATGGCGCGATGGGCAACGCCAAGTGGCTCGGCGTTCGCCTGCGCGACGTGCTCGACCTCGCCGGGGTCAAGGCAGGCGCGGTGCAGGTGCGCTTCGGCGCTCTCGATCAGCCGGTCGTGGCGGGCGCTCCTGACTTCGAGAAGGCACTCGACATCGACCATGCCCGCGACGGCGAGGTCATGATCGCCTTCGGCATGAACGGCGAGCAACTGCCGCTCCTCAACGGCTTTCCCTGCCGGCTGATCGTGCCGGGCTGGTACTCGACCTATTGGGTCAAGATGCTGAACGCGATCGAGGTACTGCCCGGCCCTGACGACCAGTATTGGATGGCCAAGGCCTACAAGATCCCCGCGACACCCGGCGCGAATGTCGCGCCCGGTGCCAAGGACTTCCCGACCGTACCGATCAATCGCATGATCCCGCGTAGCTGGATGACCAGCCTGCCCGATGGTCAGGCGATCGCCTATGAAGCGTCGATCCCGGTCGGCGGCATCGCAATGGGCGGCGATTGCGGCGTCGCCAAGGTCGATGTGTCGTCGGACGGTGGCCGCACCTGGTACAGGACGACGCTCGGAGCGGACGAGGGCAGGTACAGCTTCCGGCGCTGGGACGGGCGGGTGCCGCTGAGACGCGGGCCTAACCCCATCATGGTGCGCTGCTGGAACACCAACGGTGTCGCTCAGCCGATGAAGCCGATCTGGAATCCCGGCGGGTTCATGCGCGGCAACATTGAAACCACCACCATCATCGCGGCCTGAGGAGCGAGCAAATCATGAAGACTCCGTCTCCCGGCATGATGGCTGCTGGCCTGATCGGCCTGACCGGCATCATCCTCGTCTCGATCGGCGCGCCGAGCAGCCGCAAGGCGCCCGTTCCGATCTCCGAGATGTCTGAGCCGGCACCGGCCGCCAGCGTGTCAGCGCGCGGCTTCTCGCTTGCCTCGACCAGCGTCGACCTGCCGGCCGACGACGCGACCTACCCCGACGGTCCGCACGCCGACGTCATCAATGCCAATTGCACCTCGTGCCACTCAGCCAGCATGGCGCTGACCCAGCCTGCGCTATCGGCGGATCAGTGGAAGGCGACCGTCACCAAGATGCGTGAGGTGTATAAGGCGCCAGTGGCCGAGAAGGACGTCGATGCGATCGTTGCTTATCTCACCGCTATGCCGAGCCAGAAGGTGGCACCCGCGACCGGCAAGGCGCAGGACCCGGACCCCAAAGTGGCTCCTGATGTCTCAGGTGGAACCGGCTAACCGATCTACTTCCATAATCCCGAAATACCATCCCGATCGGGACGGTGTCGGAGCCGTCCGGTTGTGACACTGCCCCCCGCCTTCGCTTTTCCGCGGGTTTATAGGTGTCATAACCCTGCATCGAAGCGCGTCAGACGCCGAACTGAATCACTTGGGATCAGCAGCAGGTGCAGAAGTCGTTCCGGCACCTTTCGCTCTGTCCAGGGCCGTCACCCGCTTGACCTGCGCGATGCTGCATCCGGCAAGCTCCGCGGTTTTCGCGATGCTCATGCCCGCCTCGCGCAGACCTACGATGCGTCGATGGTGGGCGAGATCCGGCTTGCGGCCGGTGTAACGCCCCGCCCTCTTCGCAACTTCGATGCCCTCGCGCTGCCGCTCGCGCCGGGTCTCATAGTCATCCCGAGCCGTCTGCAGCGCGACGCGCAACAGCATGTCCTGCACCGCCTCGAGCACGATTCGCGCCACGCCGGCGCTGTCGGCTACTAAGTCAGACAGGTCCACGATGCCCGGCACCGCCAACTGCGCCCCTCTGCCCCGGATCGTCTCCACCAGAAGCTCTGCCTCCGGCAGAGGCAGGCGGCTGATGCGGTCGATCTTCTCGGCCACCACCACCTCGCCCGGCTGCAGGTCCGCCACCATGCGCAGCAGCTCGGATCGGTCGGGCCGCGCGCCTGATGCCTTTTCCCGGTAGACCGCCGCAATGTAGAAGCCTGCCGCCCGCGCGCCCGCCACGATGCTCTCCTGACGTGTCAGGTCCTGCTCGTCCGTGCTCACACGCAGGTAAACCCGCGCCGCCTTCATCTCGATGCCTGCCATTTGCTCGTCACTTCAGCCCGGCCTTCTTGGGTATACCCTTGTGAGCCGGTCATGCAGCAGTCGGTTCAGAACGGCAACTACCGGTCCTACGTAGCCTAGCTAAGCGGACCGGGTCTAAGTAGCTGCTCCGTCATCGATGAACGCTATCTTGGTGATCGGCCGTGCATCGATCCCTGCCTCCACGCTGGCGTCCGACATTGCTGTTGGGTATAAGGCCGTTTAGCAGGTCAGAGTAGCGGATTGGTGCAGATGGAAGCACAGAGGGTCAAGATCGTGGACGGTGGTAAGCTCGTGATCCCGGCGGCAATGCGCCGTGAGCTCGGTATCACCACGGGTGACACCGTTCTCGTCGATGTGGACGATGGCGAATTACGGGTACGTTCCGTACTTAAGGCACTTGAGCGTGCTCGCGCGATCCTGCGCAATCATGTGCCCGAAGGCGTCGGCTTGGCTGACGAGCTGATCGCGGAACGTCGGCGTGAGGCGGAGCGTGAGTAGCAAAGTCGTACTCGACGCCTCCGCCCTGCTCTGCCTTCTGAACGATGAACCTGGGGCGGATCGGGTAGTCGACGTCCTAACCCGCAGCATCATCGGAACACCCAACCTCGCAGAGGTCGTCTCCAAGCTACGGGACCGGGGATTGCCGCTCGATCAGGTGCGTGAGGCACTTGGCGGGCTACATCTCGATGTCCGGCCGCTCACTCCTGCCCAGGCGCTCATTATAGGCGACCTTCGGCCAGCGACGACGGCGCTCGGCCTGTCCTTTGGCGATCGGGCATGCCTTGCCTTGGCGATCGAACTGCGAGCCGAGATGCTCACAACGGACGGTCCACTTGCTAGCGCCGATGTAGGCATCACCATCACCAATGTGCGGCCATAGGCAGAGTAGTCGCACAAGGTGCTTTTGGGTACGGTTCGCCGAAACAGAGAGACCGTAGCGCCGGACGTCCACTGTTATAGTCGAACGTCCATCATTTCAGGACGCTGTCGCAGAGCAAAGTCGTCCACCAATTGAGGGAAACCTACACCTGTCCCGCAAGACGGTCACGAGGAGGAGGCGCTCTGCGACCGATCGGTCGAGAGGCGGACCGAGATGGCCGTGCGCGCCGTCACTCTTGTGTCGGCCGCCCGCGCGGACCCCCTCGACGCGGAGCTGCGCAGGGCGGAGGGAGACACCGAGGAGGCGAGCCTGCTTGAGGACGCGGCCAGGCCCTGTACCGGCAGCTTCGCCACCGATGGTCGCACCATCTACAACCTCGCCCGCACGGCGGCGAGCTGCCGCCGCGAGGCCGAGCGGCTGGCGCCCCCGGGCAGCACAGGCGGCTGCTGGCGCAACCTCGGGTCACCGGCCGCTTCGGGCGGGCAGGACCACCCGCCTCGCGCTTCACTCCGACAGGGTCGACGGGGCGGCCGTCACCCCGGCCGCACTCAGGCGGACGGTGACGCTACCGCATCCTCCCGGGCTCTCGTCGACGTCAGGTCCGATCTTACGCTCGGCCAGCCCGCACGCCTCGTCGTTGACGTCGGTCCTCAGCACCCTGCCACAGGAGGTCAACTCCGCGACCAGGGCCGCGTCGGAGGGGACGACGCGGCTGTAGGGCTACGGTCCCGACGAGATCACGAACACCGTCGCGCCGACCGCATCCAGGAACACGGGCCTCAAGGAGGTGTGGCTGCCATGATGGCCGACGCCAGCACGTCCGCGCGCCGGTCCGCCGCGCAGCAGCGCAGCAGTCCTCCTCAACGGAGACGGGCGACGGCTGGGTCGCGGGTGGCTGCCGACCGCGGCCGTCGGCATCACCGACTAGGAAAACGCGGCGGCCCGACGCGTCCAGGCGGACGACTAGGTGTTCTCGTTCGGGTCGGAATGCCTGGAGAGGTCGCGCCACTGCACTGTCATGCTCGCCGCCGCGCTGAGGGCGACGGGTCGATCAGACATCATCGCGGAACACGGCAACCGCACCCGCCGGCGGTCCGCCGCCTCTATGCCCGCGCCGCTCGCGTTCGCCATGACGTTGGCTACCGCGTCATGCGCGCGCTCTTCCACGAGCACGCCTTCGACGTCGAGCGCAAGACCATGGTGGCCGCTCTGGGGAGGTATTGGCAGGGTAGGGACAACGCCGCCTGCGGCCGGCCCCTGCCGGCGTTTGGCGAGGCCGTGCAGCGGCTGGCGCGCGAGGGCGCGGGTGGAATGCTGTCGAACGGGGTGGCGGTCCTTCCCCGGGCCACTCTGCTGCCGTCCGCCAGGGTGGCCTGGCGCGCGCAGCGGGGCGACTTCGAGACAGCCTGATCTGCGGCCCATCACGTTCAAACACCGGGTGCCTCCGCCGCTTCGCACGCGCTACAATCACCGCAAAGCTAATTTCACCAGCTACGTACACCTCGCCGCCGCCATGATCTGGCTACCTTGCATGTCGATACGGCATATAGGACAGTCACTGATACCGGCTGATCCAATCGATGTTCTCAATTTGAGGATCGATGCCGGAGGACAGTCCCCTCAGCCACCCAGCCTCGTTGGCGATCCGTTCGGGTTCACCCTCGATCCACCACGCGCGGCGCTCCGCCGACCATCGGTATCCAGCCGCCTTTAGCACATCCTTGCATTGGAAGGGTGCACGGGTGGCGTAGAGCCGATGGGTGACGCGCCGGGCGCGTTCGACGAGCGCCGCAGCTACCGTACGCTTGTCGCTCGTGGGCGAGGCGAGCAGGCAGATGGTCGCCCAGACGTCGGCCCCGGCGCGGTGGGCGTCGGGGAGGAAGAAGCCGGCCTGGGTAAGCAGGTGCGCGATGCCGCGACCGCCGCTGAACCCCAATTCGGGCCAGTCAACCTCACGCATCGAGCACAGCCAGGGGAGCGTGGCCAGCGCCGGAAACCGCCGGATGACGAACGCCCGGTCGAACGACGCATTGTGCGCAACGATGGCATCGCAGCCGGCCAGCACCTTTGCAATCTCGTCCTCCCTGAACAACTGACCGATCAGCATGTCTGAGGTGATGTGGGTTAGCCGCTCGATCTCCAGCGGCAGATCCTCGGTCGGATCCTCAAGCCAGGACCGAGGCGCTTCCACAGCGACGACGTCGCCGCCATCGAGATCGATCGTCAGCGTGCCGATGGCGAACTCGATCATGCGATGGCGCTCCGGATCGAGGCCGGTCGTTTCACAGTCGAGGACCGCCAATTTGAAGACGTTGCCCGGCACCGGCATCGAGCGGCACCAGATGTTGGCAGGATCGGGGAGACGGCGCAGCACGCGGTGGCTGCCAATCGCCTCGAGCCTGCGGGCGAGACGCTCGCCGGGGGTGTTGGGATTGCAGTGGTAGAAGCTCATGCGAATGGTCCTTGAAACGACAACGCCCGCCGCCTCGGGTGAGGCGACGGGCGTCGGTGTGATGGTGGTTGGTGGGATCAGCCGGCGGTGGCGCGCGCTCCGACGAACTGGAGCCAGGCGTCCTCGACGGCGCGGGTCTGGCCGGCGTTGGCGAACCACTGCCAGTGCCGCGCGCCGTGGCGTCCGCCCGGCCGCCAGAAGCGCGCGGTCGCCAGCAGGTGGACATGCGGCGTGCCGATCCACCCGCCCTCGGCATCGCGCCGGGCATGGACCGCCCAATCGACGATCATCCCCTTGTCCACGAGATGCCGGAACGCGAAGGTCTCAACGAGCCAGGCCCAGCGTGCTGGGTCGTCGACGGGCGGCAGATCGGCGACGATGTGCGTCGCCGCGATCCCCCGCGGTCCTTCGAGCGAGGCGGCCGCGTCGGCCTCGCGCCAGAGCGCATCGCCCGACCGCAGCTGCGGCGGGATCTTGAGCGGATGACAGCGGCCTGCGGCCAGCAGGTCGCCGCGCTCGACATAGCCGTCTGGCACCTTGCCGAAGCGGTCGCTGCCGCTGATCCGATTGATGTACAGCCAGGACGCCGTCGCGGTGTAGTGGGTGGCGAACGGCCCTTCGGCGGAACGGCTCTCGCGCCCGGCGGCGCACACCGGCCGTGCGTTGAACGGCGGTCGCGGGCGCAAGGCTTGGACCGCCGTCTCGCGGCGGCAGAGCATGGTGATCGTATCGGTCATTGGGGTTTCCTTCGACGTGATTGCACGCAGGCGGCGTCGCGCCGGCGTGGAGCCGTCAGGGACGGGTCAAATGCGTTATTTCTGCATTTTTCCCATCACCTTCCGGCTCACTTCCTCCCCTTTACGTCTCTGTTCTTGGGGGGCGTCTGGGCCATTCAGCCGGCGGCGTGTGGCTACCGGTCTCGCTCTTGCGCGGGCGGGACGCGCCGGCGCTTCGGCCTGGACGTGTGTGGTCTGACCGAAGCCGCGAGCTGTCGGATCGCCTGGCGGTACGGCTCGGGCCAGACCGGCTCGCCAGCGGCGCGGCTGGCGGTGACGGTCTCGACCACCAGCGCTTCGACGCGGGAGTCGTCGCGCCAGAGCTGGAGCAGCGGTTCGATCGTCTTGGATGCGCTGGGCAGCGTCGTCAGCTTGCCGTCATCCGCGAAGGCAAGCGTGTCCGGCCGCGTGCCGCAGTGGTGCAGCAATCGCAGCAGCGCCTGGCTCGAAGCGCCGGTTGCGGCGTCGAACGGCGCGATGCGCGGTGCGACGGTGCGGTGGACGAACGTGGGCGGCGGTGTGGCGCTCCAGCCGCCGAAGCCATCGGCATAGGGCGGTCCAGGCACGGCAGTATCGCGTTCAGTGAACAGCGGGCTGTTCCGTCGTGCGGCCGCGTCACGCTCCTGATGCGCTCGATAGATGCGGCGCTCGACGTCGAACACGTCCTGCTGAAAACCGGGGTTGCTCGCCCATCGGTCTAGCCGGCGTAACCGGTCTGCGTCGAGGTCGCGCGGCCAGAAGCGCGTGCCGGCTTTGGCATAGGCGAGCGGACGCGCATCGGCGTCGGCGACCATCGCCGCAACCACCGCCTGCTGCTTCACGCGCACGACCGCGAGCCCGCGCTGAACCCAGGGTCGGGCCAGCCAGGCATCGTCGGCCCCGATCGTCTTCAAGGCCGCCATCCCGATGTCGAGTTCATCGCCGCCATAGTCGGCGACATAGGCATCGATGCGCATCAGCAGCCGCAGGCGCTCATGGTCCTCCGCCAGTGTGGCGGTCGGGATGGTGACAGCCGGCGTCACCGGGAACGCTTCGAGCAGGTCGAGCCGCGGCCGGTCGGCGAGCGTTGGCGTGTCGGAGAGCAGCATCTGCCGGTCGCGCCGGCGCTTCGCGACACGTTCGCGCTCGCGGCGGGCGCGAGCCCGGGTGAGGCGGTAGAGGAAGTCGTCCTCAATGGTGCGCGATGTCGGTGGCGGTGTCGCGGCAATGAGCGGCGTAGCCGTGGGCACGGGCGTGGAAGCCCGGCGTGTCCGGTGCTCGCGCCGCGTTCGGGAGGCGATCAATTCCGCTGCCGGGCTGACGTCCGCGGTATGAGCGGTGCGGTGTTGCGCCTCGCCTGCCGAGATCGAGCCGGTCCGCCGTGGCTCAGCCACTGGCGCATTGGAGACAGCAAGCCCCGTGACGGAGCATGGGAGCGGCGCGGCGATGCACTGGCCGGCAATGCGCGGCGATGCACTCGGCGGCAGCGCCGCCCGCCTTTCCTCGAAAGCATCCGCCGGCGTGCTCGTTCGTGCCGGCACGGCCGCGTGAGCGGCCACCCTGATCTGCGCAGGCTTGATGCGCGGCTGCGCACAGGTGCTAGCCGGTCGCGCCGCTTTGGATGGCGGACGCACTGTTGCCTGACTGACTGGAGGCGCTGCGCGGACGATCGTGCCAATGACCGGCGACGCCTGTGCCCGCGCGATCCGCGCCAGCGCGGCGTCGCGGATGGTCGTCAGCGCGGCGATCTTGCGGTCGGCGTCGCGCACGGCGCGGCGGAGTGCATTGCGCTGGTGCTTCAAGCGATTGCGCTCATGCGCCAAGACCTGTCCGCCGCGCGCCACGATCGCCGACCGCGCTTCGCCGAGGTGCTCGCCGGCGTCGAGATCGAGCCCCCGCGCGCCGTAGCCGAGGCCGGTATAGCGCCGGTTGCTCCCCACACGCTCCGCCGCCTCCGACATCGAATGCGACCACAGATGGCGCAGCATCTGCACGCCGTCGCGCCCGTCGAGCTCGCCGCAGACCTCGTCGGCGATGTCCCAGCAATAGGGCTCGACCCGCCGCATCGGACGCAAGCTGAGCGCGATGTGCGGATGGAAGTTGCGACTGTCCCCGCCCGGGGGCGGCCGATGGATCGCCGCCGAATACGGCAGGTCGAGCGGATCGAGCACGGTCTTGCAGAAATGCGTCAGCGCATCGACCATCTCGGCTTCGCTCATGTCGCTGTCGAATGGCGCGATGCAGCGGATCTGGACCTTGCCGTTGGCGCGGGTCGTCGCGTCCTCCATCGCCTGCCAGGCGGCGCCGATCTCGACCCAGTCCTCGCCCATGTTCGAAACGATGACGGGCTCGCCATCGGATCCCAACAGCACCGCCTCGTCGCGGACGATATAGTTCCAATGCTCGCGCGCCGCGCCGCGGCGGAACCCCGGCGACCTGCGACCAATGTAGGTCTGCTGCCAGATAATGCCCCGCATGCCGAGCCCGTCGACGACCCAGGACGACGGCGCGCGTGGGGTATCGACGACGACACTGGACCGCACAGGGGACATACCGCCGCCATGCTTCGCCACTGGCGATGTCCGTCGCGCCGGCCGCGAAGGTTCGGATCGGACCTTGAACCGTCCGCCCCAGCGGATCGATGCGCGGTGCATCTCGGCCAGATCCTGCTCGAGCCGCCGTGCGGCGGCGCGGTCCTCGAGCGCCATCTGCAGTTCGACCGCCTTCTCGTGGCGCTTGATCTTGGCCTGCTTGCGCGCCTCGGAACGCGCCTGTTTCATGATGATCCGGCACGTCTCCGGCGTTGCCGGGGTGCAACTGCCATCGGGCAGGACGAGAAAGAACTCAGGAAGGGGTGGGGGTGGGGCCAGGCCGGCGGAGCCGCCCGAAATCGACGCAGGCGATTTCATTTAATGCGCCCCCCACCCCCAAACTGAAACTGCCCCTGCGCACGCACCTTCGGATTAACTGCTGGCTCGGCGACGGTGTATTGCTGATGTGAGACGCCGCTCGTCGGGTTGCGATGTATCGCCGTCGCTCGGATCGTGGATCGCGCCGTCATGCCCGGCACCATCGTTCGACAGGTCGTGTCGCAGCCAGGAAAGTGCCGACCTGTGTCGTGGCGGCGCTGCCGATCCGTGACGTCTGCGGAGCGGGTGAAAATCAGCTGTGCAATGCGGCCCCTTCAACCCATAAGCTCAAGGCTGGGCACGGGCTCGGCGCACACGCTGGATGCCGCCGATGCCTGACACCTCCCTGCCCTGCTCCCCCAGCCCTTGCGAGGCGCTCACGCCACGGGGACTTTCATGGCTGTCGCACCGGCGGACGTGGTCGACGTGTCTCGAAGGAGACACGGCTATGGCGAACGACATCACACCCCTTTCCGACGACGCTCTCATCGCTGCGGTTGAGCGCGAGCTTGCGGATGCGCGGGACGCACGCGAGACTGCGCTGGTACAGACAGCCGTGCTCGATGCCGAACAGGCGGCGCTTGGCTACCACCCCAACTACACCGCCTATGTCCATGGCGGCATGCTCGCCGAACGGGGCTTCGACTCCCAGCATATCCTGTCCGTGCTCGGCTTCCACACGCTCGACTGGCGTGACGCGATCTTGCGGCTGGGAGCGTCGGGATCGCCGGACGATGGGGAGGTGGATCTGCTCGGCCGACTGCACCGTGTCTGTGCGTCAGATCCGATGCTCGAAGTCGCCGGCGAATGCCTCCTGTTGGACTTGGGCCTGCTGAAGCAGGGCCGCATCGATCCGTTCTGGCTCAAGCGTCCCAAGCTGGGGCTGGGCCAAGCGGCCAAGGTCTTCGGCTTGGCGCCCGGACATGCCGATGGTCATCGTGGTCTCTACGACCTGACCGCAGCGGCAAAGCGCTGCCTGTTCGACGACGCCGCGACAGGTCAGTCCGACCGGCGGTTCGGCGCGCTGCTGTTGCCCGCCATCATCGCGGGCGGCGCGCCGCTCGCCGCGGGCGGTGCCGCGGCCTTTCACCGCGACGGCGAGGCGCGCTACCGCGACGATTGCCGCCGCTTCGCCGAGCACCAGCGTCGCGATCCCAGCCGCCGCTGGCGCTGGAAACCGGCGCTGTCGCGCCAGGGCCACCTCGCCGTCACCACCGCGCGCCAGACGGACGTGGCGGTCCCGATCGAGCGCACCCGTGGTCACGCGGCCAACTGGCTGGCCGACCATGACGCCAACCTCCGCTTTAGCCGGGGGGACGAGGCATGATGTCGATCACCGTCGGCGGCGTCGTCATCACCGACGTCGTGCAGCAGCGCGCCGAGCTCCAGACCGTCCGGGCGCAGCTCGCCGCGATCTACGACCGGTTCGATCCCCGCGTTCCCGAGCGTCTACTCGCGCGCGAGGCGGAGATCGTGACGCTGGTCAACCGCGCCGAAGGCTTGCGCGAGATCGTCGAGCGCTGGGATCAGGCCGAGATAGCTCGCGCCAACATTATCGCCGGATGGGAGATCGTCCAGGCCTTTACGGAGGGCGACGCATGACCCCGGATCGCGCGCTTCACCGCGACGACCGCGACGACATCGAAGGCCTCACCCACCGAGCGCGGATCATCCTGCCGGACGTCATCCTGCCTGACGGCACCGCTTCGCCCCACCAGGTCGCGGTGGTGCCGCCCGGCGTGTCGCTCGCCAAGGCGGTCCTGCCGCATCGCGAGATCGACGGACCCGTGTCGACCTGGACCGGCGCGGCGATCGTCGGCACGCGCGAGCCGGACTTCGCGGCATACGTCGACGGGTACGGCAGCGCGATCGTCATGGACGATGCCGCGCACCGCCACATCACCCGGCCGCAGAGCGGCGCCGACATCTTGCGCTGGCTCTACGACATCACCGGCATCCGCTATGCGCCCGCCGCCTTCTGGAAGGTGGCCGGTTGGGAGATCGGCTGGGCCGCGAACTGGCTCGAGGGGCTGTATGCGAGCGGGCCGATGGCCGAGCTGATTGTCGCCGAGCGCCAGGCCGCCGCGGCGGTGCGCGCCGCGTGGATCGTCCAGCGCCAGGGGAACGGTTCGTCGCTCGCCGGCAGCGGCGTGGTACAGGTCGCGCGCGCGACCATCGACATGGTCCGCGCCTTCCACCGCGTCGTCGAAGAAGGGCTGCGCGGGACAACCAACCCGAAGCATCGTGAGAATGCCCGTATGGCAAATGCGGCCATCGCTGAGCCGCTCCGGTCCTGTGTCGCCGCGCTCGAAGCCGCAGCCCAGCCGCGACTGTTGCACCACGACCGGCAGCAAAAGATCGCGTCGGCCATCGAGCACGCGCGTCGGATCGTCGAGGCCGTTGGCCTGTTCACCGTCGTCGGCGAGACGATAGGTCTGCGCGTGATCCGAATCACCGACGCGCTGCCCATCCGGGGACGGCCGAAGCCACTCGCCCCGGCGATGTTCGCCGACGAGCTGCAGGAGCTGGCCGACCGGGTCGAGCGACCGATGGCGGGCATCCCGACCAACGCGCCACCATCGTGGTCGGGTCTGCTAACGGGCGATCTCAGTCGCTTGCAGAACCCGGACCCGCAAGCCCGGATCGATCTGCTTGCCCGGGTGCGGACCGATCTCGTCTACAAGCTCGTCGTCACCCGCCGCCTCGATCGCGTGTTCGAGGCGCTGCCGTGGATGGCGGCCCCCTGCGGCGCCTTTCCGCTCACATTCGGCGGGCCGCTTGGGGCGATGGCATCGCTGTTCGAGGTGGCGCGAGTGCGCGAAATCGGTCTCGAGCTCAAGCGCCGCCTGTTCGATGCTCCGGGCGGACCCCGGCTCGACGCGCGCCGGGGCCGTCGCGAATTCGCCGATCCGGTCAAGGTCAGCCGCGCGCTACGGCTCGGTACCCGCGCTGGTTTCCTGCTCGGCTCCAGTGCGCTGTCGCATCACATGGTGCAGGCACTGCTCGCCGGTCGCTATTTCGATCCCACGCATCCGCTGCCGACGCTGGTCGCAGGTCGGCTGAACTATGACTTCGCCACCGCGATGCAGGATCCGGCGACGATGACGACCGCCTCCGAAACCGAGCTCGCCAAGCCCATCTACACTGCCGCCACCTACCATCGCGATCTGCCGGTCTATATGGGGCTGATGCTGTCCGACCTGCTTTCCGCGCCGCTCGTCGATACCTTCCCCGGCGGCGCGCGTGATCCCGGCATCAACCGGTTCGCCGCGCTCGCCGATGCCCGTCGCCGGAAGCTCAGCATCGGCAGCGTGCCGCTGTCGGTCGCGGACGCCGGTCCCGCCAACCGCGAACTGGTTCGCTCGATGCTGAAGTCGCTCGACACGCCGACCGACGGGCGAGACGATGCCTGGCGAACGGCGGGGATCGTGATGGGCAACGCCGACGACGTGGAGCTGGGCCATTTCGATGCTCGCCATGCCCGCCATGTCGGAAAGCGTGACGATCATGGCGGCGCGGTCCGCCGACGGGCGTCCAAAATCCATCGCGCCCGCGGACCGGCGGGACGGTCGCTCGAGCGTCTCGTCGACCAGGCGCGGATCTGGCCCGGCGGCAAGGGCAAGGCCGTGGCCGACGACCGGCCGCTGGTCGCGGTTCTGACGGGACGAAAGGTCCTGCCTGGGCTGACGCCCGTCGCGCAGACCTTCATCCCTGCATTGTGGTTCAGGCCGGGGATCGACACGCACATCCACGCTTGGATCGCGGCCGGTTCGCCGATGTGGACGCCGCTGGCGCTCGGCAACGTCGTCCATGCGGGCCTGATCGCCCGCGAGGTCCAGGCGGTGGGGACCGCCATGCCCCGGCTGTTCGGGATGCCCATCCCGGCCGGTTTGCAGAGCCGCATCCTGGTGCCGATGTGGACCGGGCTTGCCGGCATCACCGCCGATCACGCGCATGTCCGCTGAGCGATCACGATGTCCCTCGCACTTACATGGCTGCCGCACGACGACCTCGACCAAGGCTGGGTGACCACCAGCCAAGAGGACCGCCCGATGACCGACCAGTTGCCGCTCGTTACCACCGCCCCGCGCTCGACGACGCGCGTCGTGCTCGTCGATCCCGCCGCGTTACGCATCTCGCCGCTCAATCCGCGCGTCGACACGCCGCACGCGCCCGACGCAATCGAGCGGCTCGCAGACGAGTTGAAGGCGGTCGGCCAGATCAACGACGCACATGGCGAGACCGCCGCCGACGGGATCGTGGAGATCCTCGCCGGCTCGCGTCGCTGCGCCGCCTGCCTCGCCGCCGGGCTTCAGCTCCGCGTCCGCCTTCATCCGGATCTTCCGCGCGATGAGGCGATCGGGATCGCCTACCGCGACGACCGCGAGGCGCTCCGCCCGAGCTTCTGGGATCTGGCAGGCGGCTGGGAGACGCTGCTCGGCCGGCGCATCGTCACCTCCGACAGCGCGCTCGCCCGGCTGGTCGGCGTGGACAAGTCCACGATGTCGCGTGGGCTCTCCTTCCGCAAGGCGCCCGAATCGATCCTCGCCGCCTTCGCCGACCGCCGCGAGATCAGCCTCAGCCAGTGGACCGATCTCGCTCCGCTGATCGAGAACGACGACACCCGCGAGGCCCTCCTGACCCGCGCCGCGCTGATCGCCGGCAAGGGCTATGCCGCACCCCGCGTCGCCGCCGAGCTGAAGGCCGCCGCCGCCGGCAAAGTGGCGATCCCGGCGATCGAGGTGCGTAACCGCCACGACCGCGTCATCGCCACCATCCAGCCGGGACACCGCGGTGACCTCACCGTCAAGTTCAAGCCGATGGCCGAGGCGCATCCCAGCTACCGGCTCGAATATGCGAGGCTCGTCCACGAGAAGCTGGTCGAGGTCATCAAGACCTTCTTCGACAAGGACGCCTGACGATGGCGAATCAATCCAGCGCCGTCGACCTGTTACCCACTGAGGAGGTCCAGCTCTGGTTCGGAGCTGCCAGCCGGCTCGTCGGACGCCACGACAGTCCCGTCCTCGCCCAGCTGCCCGTCAGCGTGTATCCCGATCCCGTGCCCGCCTGTGCGAGCTGCCCGGCCAAGGACTGGTATCTGACCGCCAAGGGACTGCGCTGCTTCTGCACGGAGAAGAACGTCGTCGCCTGGGTGTCCAATGCCGACCCGGTGCTCGCCTGCGACGCCCGCGAACGGCTTATCGCGGAGGACGTCGCCGACCGAAGCGACGACGCCGCGCCGAACCCGTGGGGCCGGACGTGAATCGGGCGGCGGCGCGGATGATGGCACGTGACCCGCGGATATCCGCCAGCGGCCTCCGCTTCCTGCTAATGGGGAACATCAGTGCCCGCGAATTCTGCGCCGGGTTCAGGATGCGGACCTGCGGCGAATGCCTCGCTCTCTCCACGCCATCGGCGCAGCGCCTCCCGGTCGCGCGCAAGTCGAGGATCCACGGCGGCAGGGGCGACTTCTTCAGCACGCGCTACGGCAGGATCATGCTCACCTATCACACCGACCGGTTCAGCTACGTCGAGGACTTGGTGTACGACGGCCCGCGCCGTGGCGCGGCCGACGTGCGGCTGACGCTGTGGAATGAGTATTTGCCCGACACCGTGGTAGACGCCCTGCCTAGCCGCCGCCTGGCCGATCTGATCGGCAATGGTGGGATCTTCCTCGCGGCGAAGGCGACCAGGATCATGCGGGCCGAGGTCGCGATCTATCCCGGCACAACCGCACTTCGGCTTGGTCTGCAAGTGCCTTGGTATCCCGCCTCGCGCGCATTTCCGATGATGGGCTGATCGTAGCAGCCGTTATCGGAGGCCTGAACGACTAACCACTATACCGAGGGCGCATCCCGCCAAGAGGCGCGACAGCTGGCGAGCATCAGTCACGTGACGTCCCTGCCGATGCTCAATGTCTGCATTTCGGCAAAGTTTGCGGAACTCAGACCTGCATTCATGGGTGGATTGCCGCATGTCCGATTTGAAGCACCGCGAAGCCATCGGTCATTCAGAAAGTAGCTGTGGCCTAAGATGCGGAATCGTCGCGCGACTACTTTATAGCAACTCCCAAGTTCGTCCGCCGATCGTTGGCGCGGGAAATCTTGTAGACATATTGAGTTCATAGGAGCCCACCAAAGGAGATGCGCGCTGCCCAATATATATTAGTCGGCTGATCTGCCGAAGAAGTCTTCGACGGCTCGGAGCAGGCTTGATAAACCCTTCCCCTCTGCATAAACTAGAGGGCGTCCTCCACGGTGCTCGCGTATGAAGTCGGTGGCCGCGTGCTTAGCGGCAGCCCATGCGATCACGAAAAGGTCGCTGTTTGTGGCGAGTGCGCGGAGGCGTGAGGTGCCCACATGTTCGCTGCTGAGCTGGACGTCGACGCTACTTGACAGACTCTCGAGCACCGCCTTCGCCTGTCGGTTCGCGTTCTCGACAAGCGAATAGATCGCTATCGACTTGTCGCTGAGGCGGGTACTCAAATCGTCTCTCGAGGCACTCGCAGCGATAGGAGCGGCGTTCAGCGACCAGCCAAACTCTTGGGCGAGACCGCGCACGGCTGCTTGCTGGAAGCTGCTGAGTCGTCCGCCGATCGGCGCCAGCCGGGCCAAGATTGAGTGTACCAACCGCTCCCGTTCCACTTCGTCGGGAGCGGCAGAGCGCATAAACAACTCGACCAGTTCAAGCGTCCAATAGGCCATGTCCACTCCGAGCCCTTGGCCGGCGATCTCGTCGACGTCGGCGATGAGTTCGCGATACCGTCCGCGATCCGTGCCGACGCTTAGCAGAGCATCGACGAGCACGAGGCTCGACCCGTAGGTTGCCGCGCCTCGAGCACTGCCCAGCGCCAGCAAGGTGAGCAGGCTGGAGTAGACCGGCATCAAGGCGGAGTTTGGAAAGGCCGGATCGCGGCGAAGTGCCGCCACCAAGTATGGCAGGGCCTGAGAAGTGCGTTCAGCGGCGAGGGGATCGGCTTGCGCCGCATCCAGTCCGTCAAGGAGAAGTCCCACCTCTCGCGGGTCGGCAGCGTTGCCGCCCATCGACCACTCGTCCGCACCCATCCGCGCCAAGTCGAGCGCGTTGACGAAGTCAGGGCTTGACGATCGGGCGAGCCACGTTGCCCACGAGGTCGGAACCTCGGCCGCTCCTGCTTCGTGTTGGAGCGCACGGAGTGCCGACCGGAACGGTTCTGCCTGGGCAATCTCCGCGCGTTGCGCTTCGCTCAGGCGAGCAAGGGCGGCCAGCGCCATCGCCATGGCATCGACGCTCTCCACCGCTTCGGCTTCGAACAAGCGTTCTCGCGCTTTGTCCGCCGTGTCCGACACCAGTGACTGATCCGGTGCCGGTGGGGAGGCCTGCGCGGGATCGGGCACTCCGGCCAGTCGCTCGGCAAGCCATCCAAGCTCTCCAATGCGGGAGGCGGCGAGGATCTTCAGGTCGCCGCGTGCTGGAACAGTCAGCGCTTCCAGGCCGGCGATCCGCAGCCCGCCCGTGCGTAGCGAGGGCGAGACCGGTGCCTGCAGCATCGGTGCCGCAAGGGCGCGCACCTCGTCGACGTAAAGTCGCTCGACCGCCGCCCGATCCCCCTTAGCAAAGAACTCCGCTAGCCGATCCCGGTACAAGGCTTCGAGAAGAATGGCCGTAGTCGCCGGCGTACGGCGCGCCTGCACGAGATTGGCGAAGCCCTGCAGCGAGACAATGCCGCTCCAGTCTTCAAAGGTCGCAAGGAGCTGGACTTGGAGAGCTCGAAGATTGAGCGCGTCGAGCCGCAGTTCGTCCCCAAGACGCTCAAGGACCCGTTCGGCAGCATCACGACGCCCGACGTTGAGGTGATCCTGAAAGCGGGCCAGCAGCCAGCTCGTCGGTTCCGGAGCACTCTTGGTCAGCAGTGGCGCGCGCGTCAAAGTATCGCGGGCGCGCGTGAGCGCGCGTAGCGCCGTCTCCCGTCCGGCGGGCTCGGCTGGTAGCCGGATGATCGCGGAAACGTGCGCCCCTGCCTCAGCGAGGATCGACGCGAGCTCAGGCGTGGGCAGGCCATCGGATGGCAGGCCATCGAAGGAGGTGAGCGTCGGGCCGGCAAAAGCACGCAACACCGGGCTGAGGCGGCGCCAGTCGGAGGGCGTCGCGGCGGCGACCACAACGAGTTCGGTGTCGGAGAGTTGCTCCGGGATCAGCGCGCCTGGGAAAGTCGGCAGTTCGGCTGTTTCGAGCAGGCGGCCGCAGAGCTCGGCCGTAGCCGCCGGCAGCAGGAACGCAGTTGCCCGCGCCCGCAAGTGCGTGGCGACCGCTCTTGCCACCTCCACCTCGGAGGCGATCACGACATCCTTCCTTCCCACTGGAACTCGAGCTGCTCGGCCTGCTCGGCGATCGCCGCCGGATCTGTCCGGAGAACGAGATGTTCGCCATTGACTGAAATTCCGCTGAACGTCAGATTCATGGACCCGCTGAGAAAGTAGTCGTCGCCGAGCAGCCCTTTTGCGTGGAAGTCCTTCTCGACGACCCACTTAAGCTGATCACCATAGCGGTCTCGAAGCGTGCGAAGCCGGCCGATGAAGAACTCGTTGTGGCCGTGTTCGCGTATCACGAGCCGGACGGATGTTCCGCGCGCCAGCAGCGCGCCCAAAACTTGTGAGAGCCTTATTGGTGCAGCCGGCCAGTCTGGCTCGATCGCGGCGAACCGCCGAGCGGAGTTATCGAGTATTTCGACATCGGAGATCCATGCGAAGAAGAGCCAGAGTTTCCGGCTTGGGCTCAGGAGTTCGGCGGCGAAGAGCGTCTGGAAGAGATCACGGACGCTCCGGGCTTGCGCTGGACCATGTAGATCGCGGGTCGGATGAGCCATCAGGCGTGCTCGCGCAGGATGAGATCGACGAGCACCCGATCCTCGCCGCGTTCAATCCGCTCGATCGCCGGGAAGAACTGTAGCACCCCGACATCGACCGGGGTCGCCCCCAACAACACGAGCGCGCGGCGCAGGTCGCGCGACTGCGCGTTGGTCGCGCTCAAGCGGCAAGCGCCGTCCTCGGCGAACGCCGACTGGAGTGCCTCCTGCCAATCGGCCGCTGCTAGTTCGACCGTCCTGATGGTCCGCCGCAGGACCAATGCTCGCACGATGGCGGGGTCGGTCGCCCTCGCGTCGCGGTAGGGATTGTACGACTGCAGGCTGGTCCGACGCACTTCGCTCTCGCGCGCCCAGAGCATGCTGAGGAGAGCCGCGTACACCGATGTGCCCGAGGCGGCACCGGCAGGCAGTGTCGCCGCGAGGTACTGCTCGACGCGGCCTCGCCAATGTTGCTCCCGGCTGGCGGCGTAGGCAAATTCGCGCATACCGAGCGACAGTCCGAGCCGATCTTCCAGGTCGTCCCACCAGGCAGTCAGGTCCGAGAGGAGGGCGTCGAGCGCCGGGCCGGCGCCGGACCGGAGCAGACGGCTGTTGAAGGCCACCACCAGCGCGTGGCTGAGGTCGATGCCGCCGCGCTGAGTCAGTGTTCGGGAGAAATCGCGCCAGATCTCGGCCGATTGGGCGTGCGATTCCGTGCCTCGCAGGCGGCTTAGGTCTTCGGCGACAGCAGGATCGCTGCCTGCCAGTGTCAGGATACGCCGCAAACCGCCATCGACCAGTTCGAGGTCGGTTGGAGCGAGCGCGGCTTCGACCGCATCGAAGAAAGAGTTGGGCTCGGCCGCGAACCGTTCGGCGAACGACTGCAGCGCGCCGGCGCCGCCGAGCGTGGTTTCGGTAATCCAGATCGAGGAAGGTTGATCCCCTGCCCCCTCGCGAATGTCGACTAGCAGGTTGTCGAGCGTCGCCTGGCGCGGCGCCGCGGCGATGCAGGCCTGCAGCATCGCTTCGCCGAGCGTCTCGAGCATCAGGCGTCGAAGCCAGCGCCCAAACAACGCGGGGTCGGGCGAAAGCGCTTCCTGCGCGAGCGCCCGCAATCGCTCGCGCACCTCCGGACGTGACAGGTGGAAGGTCAGGATTTGCTGCAGGCGTCCGGCGGCTCGGGTCGTCTGCGGCTGCGACGCCGATCCATGCTCATTGTCGTCATCAATCTCGTCCTCGGACACGTCCTCGTCGTCCGGGACGGGCGACAGGCCGGACCCGAGGAATTCATCCATAGCGCCAAGGAAGGTTGCATCGATGTGATCATCGCCAAGCAGGTCCGCGGCGGCTGTCGACAATTCGCCTCCGGCCGCGGCATGGGCGGCGATGACCGCGAACAGCATCTGGAAGATCCCTTCGCGCTGGAATGGGTTCAGGTCAGCCGGAAGGTCAGGATCGAGCCGGAATCGGTCTCGCAGGTAGGAGAGCCGCGACGCGCCGAGCAGTCGTGCGCTGAGGAGATGGCCGCCGACGCTCGCGTGGGAGGGCAGCACCAGGTCGAGCCGGAAACCGTCCACCTCGATCTCGAACCCGATCGCGGCTGGCCGATCGTCGTCGCTCCGGAAGGTCAACTCCACGGGAAACTCGTCCTGGAGGGTCCTGACGGTCGCATGCGCGGTTGGGGCAAAGCGGCGGACCGCCGCGCTGGCGCGGAACCGATGCAAAAAGAAGTCTACGCTGGAGACGAACGGGCGCCAGGGCGACCGAGGGGTCACCGGCACGCTCACTGGCTCGCCCTTCGCCACGATATCGGTCCGCCATGTCAGCAGGGCATTGCTGCTTGGAAGCGCCTCGGTACGCGCCACCTTGGCCAGCCTGACCGTCCACGGGCGGAAGACGAGGAGCGGCCCCTCCTCTCCCTCGTCGTTCAGCGAGGCGGTGAACTCGCCGACGAACTCGTGTTCCTCGGCGTAGTCGCTGATGCGGCGATGCTGGACGGGCAGCGCCGGATCTACCGGCACCCAGTGTGACAGGCCGCCACGCTCGAATGCGAACCGTCGTGTGACGCGCCCCGGAACGAGTTGCCGGAGCGCTTGGAGAACCGGCATGACGTCGGTCCGCCAGTCGTGGTTCACCGTCGCTGGCGGCACCAGGATGCGAACCTCTGGTAGGCTCAGATCGCTGAACAAGTTGCGGGGCACGAAGTCCGGGAGGGGGTGAAAGGGCTCGTGCAGGTCGAGGGCGGCTCCGCCCGATGGGAGGGCCAAGCGCCAACGGCGAAACAGCCGTCTTACAAGGGTCGGGACCGCCTCGAGGAGCAGCGAGCGCGGTGCCTCCCACAGCAGTCCCTCCGCGGTCTCCTCGTCGACCTGCAGAGCGCCGATCAGATGGGACCGCAGGCTCACGATCGCCGCGTCGTCACCCTGCACCAGGCGTGTGAGCAGGTCCCGCATCCGCTGAAGCACCGCTGCAGAAGAAGCCGAAGGCTGGTCGATCGGCCGGCTGAGGATGTCCCACGCCCATGCCTTTTCGTAGCCGGAGGTCTCCGCCGCGAGCCAGTCCAAGAAGGCAAAGGTCGCCTGCATCTTCAGCACGTAGGGATTGCCGACGGGGAGATATTGCGGATCGAGTTCCGGATCGAACAAGCGTTCGTAGGACTGGTACAACGCGCGGTCGCGGCCGTAAATCAAAAAGTTCTTCGCCGCCAATCCGAACAACGTCATCCCGACCAGTGTGACAATCGCCCTCGACGACACGGTAGAGCGCGTCGCCCAAGCCGCGGACGTGGACGGCAGGAAGGCCTATGCGCTCGAGGAACTCGGCGACGGCCTCACGCGGATCACGTTTGGCCCGGAGGTTCGCGGTTCGGCGTTCATCATCGACGGCCAGCACCGCCTCAAAGGTATGTCGGAGGTCGACGGCGACGTGCTGGTGCCGATTTGCCTCTTCATCGACCTGCCGACGATCGAGCGCGCCTTCCAATTCGTCACCATCAACAACAAGTCGCACAAGGTCCCGACCAGCAACCTCAAGTCGCTCATCGCAAACTTTGAGGCAATCGAGAGTCCGCTGAAAGCGCGTCTGACACAGGCGTCCATTACCGCGCCGCAGTTCGCGAGCGCGGTCGACGTGCTCAACGAGGACCCCGAGAGCCCCTTCCACAAGATGGTGGACTGGGTGAACAACCGCCACGCAGACGGCGTGCACCTCGTCCCGCCGACCGCCCTGGAGAACTCGCTCCGCGCGATCGTGCGGGCGTTCCCGGAGACGAGGGACGACGAGGGCGACGCGCTAGCGGTGCTCTACGCGATCTGGAAGCAGGTCTTTGGGCTCTACGGTGTCACCTTTGCGAATGCCGGCGAGTTCCCGAACCTAATGCTCAAGGCGACGATCCAGAAAGTGTCGGAGATGGTCGTGGACAAGCTCCGCTCCGACTTCGACCCCGCGTTCACTACCGATCCGGTGATGGGCGACAACGGCTCGCAGGCGGCCCGTACGGCTCAGGCGCTGGTCGGCGGCATCCCGTCGGAGTTCTGGACGCAGCCGTGGACGCTTAAGAGTCTCGACACCTCGGCCGGGCGCGCCCTCATCGAAGAGGGGATCCGCGAGATGAAGCGCCTGCTCCGCGAGGGCGGCGAGCCTCCCGCGGACGCGGTCAGGCGGGTCAGGCTGTTCAGTCCGGCGGGGAACGTCGACGACTAGGCGCGGCTCGCTGCATTGATCTCAGGCTTGTTGGCGAGCCAAGTAGCCTCGGTAGCCCGTCGCGCGTAGTTCGCATGCCGGGCACGCGCCGCAACCGTGGCCCCAGTCGTGAATGTGCTCGCGGTCGCCCTCGTAGCAGGTATGCGTCTGCGTGCGCACGACGTCCACAAGTTCGTCGCCGCCCAGCAGCTTGGCGAGTGCCCAAGTCTCGGCCTTGTCGATCCACATCAGCGGAGTGTGCAAAACGAACCGAGTGTCCATGCCTAAGTTAAGGGCCAACTGCATCGCCTTGATCGTGTCGTCGCGGCAGTCCGGGTAGCCGGAGTAGTCCGTTTCGCACACGCCGGTCACGATGTGCCTAATCCCCCGCCTGTAGGCGACCGCTGCGGCGAACGTCAGGAAAATGAGGTTGCGGCCGGGAACGAAGGTGTTCGGGAGGCCGTCGTCGGCCATGGCGATGGCCATTCCTTTGGTCAGCGACGTCTCGCTGATCCGGCCGAGGACCTGGAGGTCGACCATGTGATCTTCGCCGAGTCGGTCGCCCCAATCGGGAAAACTTCTCCTGATGCCGTCTGCCACGACGGATCGCACCTCGAGTTCGACCGCGTGGCGCTGCCCGTAGTCAAATCCGACGGTCTCAACGTGATCGTACCGGTCGAGCGCCCAGGCGAGCGTCGTAGTCGAATCTTGGCCGCCGGAGAAGAGAACCAGAGCGGTTCGATCCAAGAGTTCAATCCCCATAGTAGGTGCACGCCTCCCCGCTGGAGTCGCGGTGTATAACGATTCGGGAGAGGCCCGCACAGGTAGGCTTGAGCGTGCGCCAGACCCAGACCGCCAGGTTCTCCATGGTCGCGGGGCCGAGGTCCGGCACATCATCGAGGAACCGGTGGTCCAGGCCGTCGCGGGCCGCCTCCAGCAAGCGCTCGAAGTGCCCGAGGTCGATGATCATGCCGGTCTCGGGATCCGGCCTACCCCTCACGACCACCTCGGCACGATACGAGTGGCCGTGCACGCGCCGGCTCGGCTCGGCGTCGATGTCCCGGTGAAGGGTATGGGCCGCGTCGAAGCGAAACTGCTTGCTAAGTTCGTGCATCAGCGGATCCCCACGTGCTTGTGGTTCTGGAGGGTGAGCCGCCAGTGCGGGTTGTCGAGGCAGAAGGCGACGGCGGCGGCCGTGTTCGCCGCGGCATCGGTGTCGTCCATCGGCTGGAGGAGGAGGTGGCGGAAGCCCAGACCCTCGACGTCCGCGGGCGAGAGACGGGGGTTCGGGTAAACCAGCTTCAGCTCGTCCCCGCGCCGCGCGACAAGCGGCAGCGCCTTGGGGCTGACGCAGATCCAGTCGATGCCCTCGGGCGGCTCGATCGTCCCGTTGGTCTCCACGGCGATCTCGAAGCCCTTGGCGTGCAGCGCTCGGATCAGCGCGTCATCGACCTGAAGCAGGGGCTCGCCCCCGGTGAGCACCGCGAAGCGAGGCGCCGCGCCCGACCCTCGCCAGGTCGCCTCGACGGCGTCGGCGAGGTCGTCGGCGGACCCGAAGCGTCCCCCGCCGGTACCGTTGGTGCCGACGAAGTCGGTGTCGCAGAAGCCGCAGACGGCGCGGTGCCGGTCCTCGGCGCGGCCTGACCACAGGTTGCAGCCGGCGAAGCGGCAGAACACCGCCGCCCGGCCAGCGTTCATGCCCTCACCCTGCAGCGTGTAGAACACCTCCTTTACGGCGTAGCCCATCAGGCCACCCGGACCTTAGACCGCGCATGCGCGCGGCGCAGTTCCTGAACGAGGTGCATGGACAGCTGACGAACGTCGGCCGGCACGTTCTGTAGGCCGTTCCAGCGCCTGCGCTCGTCGCCGAACGTCCATTCCCCCTCGCTCCAGGCGGTCCGACCCCTGAGGAGCCGCAGTCCGTCCGCGAACGCCTCGCGCGTCGTAGCGCCCGTCGACGCGTGGATCTCCTCCATCACATACCCCATCGCGATTACGCCCGCACCGTGGACCAGGCGGGAGGTCTTGGGTGTCTTGCCGTCCCAGTCGCTCGCGAAGATGTGTCGGACCGCGTGGAAGAATTCGCTGATGAGCGTCGCGCCGCGGTCGAGCAGGAGCTGGTCGCTGTCGGCATAGAGCCCCAGCGCGCCATCGCTAATCGAGTTCATGATGACGCGCTGCAGAACCGTGTCGCGGATGATACCCTTGGGATTGGTCTGTTGCTTGATCAGGCCCCGGAGCGAGGAGCCTTCGCTGTAGTTGAGCTTCTCCGTGACGAGCGCCGCCTGACTACGGCTGGACATCCTGAACGGCAGGTCCCCGACCTGGGGGAGCAGCTCGTAGACAAGGGCCTTGGGCAACGGCCGGGTGTTGTTGATGAGGATGAACTGCTTCTGCAGCTCCTCGTCGTCCTCGCAAAGGAAGCCGGACACCAGCACCTCGAAGTCGCCGTCCGGAATCTCCGACAGGGCCGTGAACCTCTGCTGCCCGTCAACGATGAGCCCCGGGGCACCAGCCGAGAGATCGATGGTGAGGGTTCCCAGTCCGCTGGGTCTCGGCGACCTGCGCACCGATATGCGCCTGCCCCGCGGCGGCACGGGTTCCGGCAACACGAGCGGCGTCAGCTTCGCCCCGGCCGTGAAGGCAACGACGATCGGGTTCGGCAAGATCGCATTCGGCTTGACCAAGTAATCCCTGATCTCACGGATGTGGCCGGCGATCTGCGGACGCTGAAAGCCGCGCAGGGCACCGTCGTCGTCGCGTCCCGCACGCTGGATCCGCGCGAAGCGCGAGATCTCCGATGCAGATGCGGCGAACGTAAAGACCTTGTGGCGCTCGCTTTGCCGGGGGAGGACCACGGTGAAGGTCAGCTTGTCGGTCATTCGGCGTTGGTCCTGAAGGTCTTGAGGTGCTCGTGGAAGACGTGGAGGTTGTGCATCCCGCGTCGCTTGTTGCGGTTCGAGTTCCGGAAGATTAGTGCCTCGACGCCGATCTCGCGGCAGACCCGACAGGAGCAGGTCTCCCACGGCCTGTCTCCAAGCGTGCGCTCGTAGACAGTGCGCTGCTTCGCCATCGTGATCCGCCGCTGGATCTCAGACGTCTCTTCGGTCCAGTTCAGCTGTGCCCAGTATGCCATGACCGCGTCGAGTGCCGCATCGAGCCCGCCCCCTCCCGAGGCGAGCGCCCGGACGGAGTCGAGCGCCGTCGCCTCGAGCAGCTTGATCTCCTCCTGGTCGACCTGGCCGCGCATAGCCTTGGTCTTCAACCGGTTGTTCTCGATCGCCTGCGGGATCCGGACAGCGGTGTAATAGTCGAGGGCCCCCTCGGTCCGGGCCCAGTAGTTCTTCCTGGCGTCCTTGAAGGCGCGCACGAGCGGCGAGGTCGTGTCGAAGCTCGCGACGCCATGGCGCTCGATGTCAGCGAGGTTCTCGATCTTGCCGAACCCGAGCACGTGCAGCCGTACGCCCGGCGGGATCGCGGCGCGGATCGCCGCTAGCGCGCGGCAAAGCTGGTCGATCTTGAGCGGCACCGTGCCGCCGACCGCCAGGTAGTCGTACCCCATCTGTGCAAGGGCCGTGGCGGAGTCCGCCATGCTCGAAGCCGACCACCCTTGGATGACGCCCATTGGTGTGAACTCCGGCCCGAGACGGGCGGCCTCGACCTTGAACTCAGCAGCGTTCTGCAGGGTGACGTCGAAGCGGGTGAGCACGTCGGTGGGCACCTCTGACCGCGGCCGGTCGGCGCCGGCCTGGTCGAAGTCGAAGATCAGGTGGTCGGGCGAGCAGCCGTGCGAGAAGCCGCCGTCCGCGTAGAACTCCACGGTATCGGCCGCCTTATACGGAGGCTCCGCCATGTTGCGGTAGGTGAAGGCGCCGCAGTCGCCGACCATCATGCTGCCGGGGAAGTCGCTCTCCATGTAGCGGAGGAAGCGCCGCGCGCCCTCGCGCCGGAATCGCATGAGCTGCGACTCCGAGTACTTTCCGTTGTGAAGGACGTCGCCGACGATGCCACGCGACACGAGGATCCCGTCGTATGGCGCGACATCAAGGTATTCGTGCGGGAACTGATCGTCGCGGTGGATCGTGCGGCGCGCGCCGTTGCGGTCCGCGATGAAGTCGAAAGCCGGATCGACGAAGTCGAGCGAGTCGGCAAATACGAATTTCATCGACGTGCTCCGGCATGCATGAAAATGCACGATGGCCTGGTCATTGGACGGCACCCTGCTGGACTGCGGCATGGTACAGGCGCGTGAAGCGGCGCTGTTCGCACGCGATCTGGTCCTGCTCCCGGAGGCGCCGCAGTATGCGGCCAATGCCGCTGGTCGCGCGGAGGTGGCGGCGAATCGCCATGATCAGCACGTCGTCACCGGCGCGCGGCCGCTCGATCCTTTCGGGCGCGCGGTGGTCTTGGAGCGCTCGCGACACGGCAGCGGCGTCGTCGGCGGGGTCCTCGGAATGAACGACTGCCTTTGCGAAGTGCGCGAGCGCGCGCTGGGCGAAGTCGGTCCGGGTCCCGGGCCACAACGCGTCGAGGCGCGCATCGTAGGGCATGATGCTCGACCTGAGAGCGGCGGGCAGCACCTGGTCCAAGCCCGTGCCGAAGAAGCGCATGCGGCGGACGTCGATCGGGTTCATCGCGCTCAGGTCTTCGGCGATCAGGCCGGCGTAGGCCTGGCTGAGCGCAATGAGGACCAGCCCCCCAACTTCGACCACCGACTGCCACTGCATGGAGAATGGGCCGCCGGTGACCGTCCGCCACCATGCGGCTGAATCGATGCCGCCGGTCATGCGCGGTCCGATCGCGTCGTCGGTGCGCGTCCCGACCGTCAGGCCGTAGCTTGGTACCGCGCGTGTCCCCGCCACGACGCCCAGCCGCGCGGCAGCCATGCCGAACCGGTCGTCATCTGGAGCTGCGGCTTCGCCGACGACGACGGGCGCGATGCGCTGCTGAACGCGGTGAACGGTGGCGAGCTCGACATCACCTTCCTGGGACGGCTCACCATGATGTTCGGCGGAGCGGCCCTGGATGACCTTGCCAAGGCGCGCGTCGCCGCGGCCGTGGCCGAGCGCGCAGAGGCGCTGGAGGCGGAGGCGAAGCGCGCGCGTGACCGCCTGATCGTCAATCTCTACGCGCGCGAGGGCAAGTACGGCCGCCATCTGCTCGAACTGCAGCGCAAGAGCAGCGACGAGGCCGACTGGTCGATTCGGTACGATCGCGCGATCGAGCGCGACCGTCTGTGCGACTGGATGCGGTGGCAAAAGGATCGGTTCTTCGCCTTCCTCGATCACGCTGCCGAACATGGCGACGAGTCGCTCGCGCGGATGCTGGTCGACGAGATGTTCGCGACCGAGCGGCGCGTGAAGAAAGAGGGCCGCGGTGCCGGCGGCATGCGGCCCTTGCGGATGTGGAGGGGCGACTGATGGCGACGCTCGCCACTTTCCAGCCCGCGACGCCTGCGATGATCGTCGGCCACGGTTCGGGCGACGAGCCGCTGCCGCTCGAACTCGGCGAGCCGTTCGCGCTGCTCGGCGGCGATCGGCTTGGGCCCGACGGCATTCCGTTTCTGGTCATGCACGAGCACCAGCCCGAGTTTTTGGCGTGGGTGCGTGAACGCTGCGCCGCGATGCTCGTCGCCGAGCGGCCGTGGTTCGGCGGCGGCACGCTGATCCTCGGCGGCGTGCCCGGCGCGGGCCGCACGCATGCCGCACGCTGGTTGGCCCGAGTCGCCGGGGTGCCGCACGCCGTGGTCAACCTCACCGATCCCATCATCGCCGCCAACCTCGCGGCTTCCGGCGAGGTCGGCGAGGCGATCGGCGCGTCGTCCGTCACCATCGCAATGGCGACCGCCCGCTGCGCCAACCCCATCGTCACCGTGCTTGGCGCCGACCGGGTCGGTGAGGACGTCCTCGCCGGGCTCAACGCAATGCTCGATCCGGCGCGCTGCCGCCGCTGGCGCGAGGACCGGCTGGGGGTCGATGTCGATCTCGGCGAGGTGACCTGGGTGCTTCAGCGTGATCTCCAGCGCGGTGTTCCGTCCTGGGTCGCGCCGGAGGCGGACGCCGTCGCGCTGCGGCCGATCCCGGGGGGCAAGGATCACGTGCTGGCGCTGTCGATCTGCCTGGAGGCGATGGGCGATCTCGGCGTTGATCCGCGCAGCGGCGCCTGTTCGTGGGAGCGGATCAGCGCGCGATTGTCCCGCTACTCCTACTCCTCCGTCAAATCACTCTACGCCGATATGGTCAATGCGCTGCGCGAATGCCTGCGCCCGACCGACAGCCGTTCCGACCCCGAGCCCTTCTAGACAAGGAGAATGACCATGCTGCCCGCCGTCGCCGCTTCCGCAAGCACGTCCCTGTTGCCGTCCGTCCTGCCGGTGCCGGTCGCGCCGCGCCGCCGCGCCCTGTATCTCGTGGGCGAGGCAGAACGCTCCGCGCCGAAGCCCGCCGCCGCGGCGGGGCGCACGATGATCTCGATTAACGGGCGCTGGACCGCATTGCGCGGCCGCACCGTCAGCTACGCGCAGCTGCTGCGCATCGCCTATCCCGATCGCGAGGGGCAGAGCCCCGGCTCGGCGACGGTCTCGTATCGTCATGCGCACGATACCGCGCTGACCGGTCTGCTGACGCCGGGCGACGTCGTGCCGCTCGCCGACGGCCTCCTCGTCAACGTCAACGCCACCTTCGCCAGCTGAGGACGGCAGGACGTGGACGCCAGCATTCGCCCGAGCCCGTTCGTCTACCCGGACACCGCCTCGACGCGCGCCGGCATTGAGGCGGTGTCGGACCGGCTCGCCGGCGGCACGATCGCGATCGTCGGCCTGGGCGGCACCGGGTCAGTGGTGCTCGATCTCGTCAGCAAGACGCCTGCGACGCGCATCCTGCTGGTCGACGGCGACGCGGCCGAGCAGCACAATGCCTTTCGCTGGCCCGGCGCGATGGCGATCGAGGATATCCAGGCCGGGATGACCAAGGTCGAGTATTTCGCGCGCGTGTATGGCCGCATGCATACCGGCATCGAAGCGCATCCGGTGCATCTTACGGCCGACACGCTCGATCTGCTCAACGAGGCCGACTTCGTGTTCGTCTGCGTCGACAGCGTCGCTGCCCGTGCCTCGATCATTCCGGCACTCGAAACTCGCGACCTGCCCTATATCGACTGCGGCCTCGGGCTCAGCCTCGTCGACGACCGGCTGATGGGGCTGGTCCGGGTCACCACCAGTACCCCGATGATGCGCGACCACGTCCACGCGCATGACCGTATCCCGATGACCGGGGACACGGACGACGCGCTCTACCGCAGCAACATCCAGGTTGCCGACCTCAACATGCTCGCCGGCACGCTGGCGGTCATCCAGTATAAACAAATGCGCGGCTTCTACCTCGACACCGAGGCCGAGTATCACGCCATTTACGCGACCGACGGCAACGCGATCATCAACGCGGATCGCGCCGCGGGCGCGTGAGCGAGCGGACGTGTCTCACGCCGGGCCGCCGACCAGACGTCGTCCCGCTTCGACCAGCCGGTCATGCTCGCGGATCTCGCGCGCGGTCGGCCGCCACGGGTACGCCGGATCGGCATCCCGCGGCAGTACGGCCCAGGCTTCCTTCGGCACCGGTGCGAGCGGCGCCTGGTGGCTCTCCACCTCGAACACGACCGCCGCGCCATCATGGTTCACGCCAGCGAGCTTCAGGTCGGCTGCGGCGATGAACGGATGATCGACGATTTCCGAGAGGCTGCGCGGGGCATTGCGCCCGCTGTCCTGCTGCAGGGCACCGAGCAATGTATCCGGGAATGCGGCGACATCGATGCGGATGCACGCCCTGTCGCCGAGCACTGCGACGCTGACCGGGCGCTCGGCGAGTTCGATCGCCTCGGCCACGGCCACGCCCTGCCGCACCCGGATCCTGGCGGCGTGCTGGCCAAGCTCCCGCCGCGCGCGCCGCGCCAGATGGCCGGAGACAGGCGCCTGACCCAGCGCGTCGCTCAGGCGGAGCGTCTTGCGGAGCGCCTTCCCCGATCCCGACCAGCTGAGCCAGCGTGCCAGTACGTCCGATCCGCTGACCAGCCACAGGGGCAGCGGCCCGGCGGTCGGTGCCGCCGCCAGCATGGCGTGGGCGCGCTCGAACGCGATCCGCGCTTCGACCGCGAAGGCGAGCTGCTCGAACGCCTGTCCGACGGAAGCTGCGCTCGCATCGAATACGATGCTGGTTCCCGTAATCGCTATCCTGAACGCCGCGGCCTTGCCGGTCAGCTGCCAAGCCGCGGGATCGACCGTCGCCAGCAGTCGTTCGGCGATGGCGCGCGGCGAACCCCCTGCTCCTGTCATGGCTGCCCCGTTGGTCTGCTCCGGCGCGCCCGTCACCATCGCAGCGGCTTCAGAACGCAGCGAGCTTATGCGCGCGGACCGCCACGTGCGGCAACAGGCTCGTGAACACCGTCATGTCGAGAGCAGCCTTTAAGCCACGCCGCAACGCCCGGCGCTCGGCACGGGTCGGCGTTCGGTCCCAGCCGGCGGCGCCAACCGGACAAGCGCATTCCAGCAGCCTCCGGCGGGCGCGACGCCCGGCACGGACGAGGACCATGCCGACGATGGTTGCGACCAACTCGGCGAGCAGGCGCGGCGCAATGCGGCAGGCAAGACAGGCGAAGGCGATGACGAGCAGCATGGACATGACGATCTCTCCTTTTCCCCGGCTCCCGCCGGATCACTCCAGCTCTTCCCTTCCGGCTTCCAGGCCGTTCCCGGCGGCAGAGCCACCCCATCCATATCGTGCGGGACTTACATGGCTGGCGTACATGGCAACGCCGCATTGCCGAGCGCGTGGAGCCTACCCATCCTATCCCGGCCTCGACGCCCCCCGAACTGCTGGCGTTCGTCAAGGCGCTGGCTCGCGACCTGGCGCGCAAGGATGCCGAGCGCGTCCGCGCAGTCGTGCGATCACCCGACGATCTTTGAACACCGCGGCCGGCGAGCCTGCGAGCAAAATGGGAGCGTTCGGATGACGACCACCGGCATGAAAGTGGCGATCTACGCCCGCTATAGCTCTGACCGGCAGTCGGAGCGCTCGATCGAGGACCAGATCCGGCTTTGCCGCGAACGGGCCGCCCGCGAGGGCTGGACCGTCGTCGAAGTGTTTCCCGACTTCGCGCTCTCCGGCGCGACACGCGACCGCCCCGGCCTCAACGCCATGGTCGCACGCGCTGCGGATTTCGACATCGTCATGTCCGAGGCGCTTGACCGGATCAGCCGCGACCAGGAGGACATCGCGGCGATCTGGAAGCGGGTCGAGTTCGCGGGCTGTCGGCTCGTGACGGTGTCCGAGGGGCTGATCAGCGAACTCCAGGTCGGTTTTACCGGCACAATGTCGGCGGTGTTCCTGAAGAACCTCGCGGACAAGACGCGGCGCGGCCAAGTTGGCCGGGTCGCGGCTGGCCGCATCCCGGGCGGGCTGTGCTACGGCTACGAGGCCGACGTCCAGGTGCTCGCCAACGGAGAGATCGATCGCGGGCGGCGACGGATCGTGCCGGAACAGGCCGAAGTCGTGCGGCGCATTTTCACCTGGCGCGCGGAGGGCCGGAGCACCAGCTTCATCGTGAAGCGGCTCAACCGCGAGGGCGTTCCGGGGCCGACCGGCGGCCCGTGGCGCATCTCGACGATCTGCGGCAGCCGGCAGCGGCGCAACGGCATCCTTCACAACGAGCTCTATATCGGGCGGATCGTGTTCAACCGCCAGCGGTTCGTCCGCGACCCGGCGACGCGCAAACGCGTGTCGCGCCCCAATCCGGAGGGCGAGTGGAAGGTACAGGCGGTTCCCGAGCTGCGCATCCTCGATCAGGCGCTGTGGGACACGGTCGCTGCGATAGAGGGCGCGCCCGAGCGGACGGCCGGCATCCGCCGGCAACCTTCCAAACGCCTGCTATCGGGCCTCATCACGTGCGGCGTCTGCAGCGGTTCGTTTACGGTCGTCGGGGCAGAGCGGTGGGGCTGCAGCACCTCTCGGGCGACGGGGACGTGCACCAACACGCGCACCATCGGCACCGCCCAGCTCGAGCACCGCATCCTGGACGCGCTACGCCATCGTCTGCTCCAGCCCGACCTCGTCGCCGCCTTCATCGAAGAATACCGTCTTGCTAGCGAAGCGAGCCGTAAGGCCGCTGCGGCCAGTCACGCGAAGATCGAGCGGAACAGGGCAAAGGTGACCGGGCGTATCGAGCGACTGACCGACATGATGGCAGATGGCGTCGGCAATTATGTGGAAATGAAGAAGCGACTGCTGGCGGCACTCGCCGAGCGTGAGGAGATCGACCGGCAGTTGGAGGATGTCGAGGTCGCTCCTGCGATCGCGCTGCACCCGAACCTTGCCGACGCCTATCGGCGCAACATCGAGACGCTGGTCGAGGCGCTCAACACGCCTGAGTTGGAGGGTGGCGAGGCGCGGCTGGCGCTGCGCAACCTCATCGAGCGCATCACGGCCGAGCCACGGGCGGAAAGTCGCGGGCTGGACCTGCTGGTGCATGGTCGCCTTGCGCAGATCCTGCACATTGCAAACGGCCGCCCGGACGTGAGCCAGGGCGGCCGTTCGGTGACTGCGCGGGTCAGCACAAGTCGCTGCAGCGAGGGCGGCGATGCGCCTGAGGGCGCCGCCGGCGATTGTATGTTCGAGTTGGTTGCGGGGGCGCGCAACAGCGCAAATCAACAAAAGGCGCCCGAAGGCGCCGATTGTATGTTTCGGATGGTTGCGGGGACAGGATTTGACCGCTGCAGAACTCGGTTTCGCGTGAATGACAGCAAGGTCGTTTGAACAACAACACCGATCTGTCGGCGCCGTACTTCATCCGGAGTGGAGTCCCGCGGACTTTCCGAAAGATACTTCGGACGTTGAACAATTCCGACGAGCCACCCCAGATCGCAGCGTCGACAGAGTCAACGGAGCTACACTGAGGGAGATCGTAACGATGTGATCCCGTCAATGCCAGATACGTGAGCAGCGGGGGGGGGGCAGGATATGATCTACCCGGCGTAATACCGCTCCCGCGCCTCGCCAAAACCGCTTCCTATTGCACCTTTGCTCGTTTCAAACGCGCGTAAGGCCCCCCCAGATAGGCCGGATACCCTGCCCCAACCACGACTGCGTAGTCCGCAATCGAATGGTATTCGGGTGGCAAGTGAAGATCGGCAACGATAGCAGCGTCGATCCGATCGATCGCGGTTCGAGCCTCACGGCCGAATTCGGTGTCGATCCAATATCCATTTTCCGATCGCCGGCGTATCGATTGTCCACCACCGCCAAAACCGGCTGGACCAATCGTATCGCGATCTTCGGCGGCGATGGCCGATGTTGCGATCGCTACGAGTTGCTCCAGCGCCGGCGGCAGTTCCCCTTTTCGGCGTAGGCGCTCATATTCAGTTTTGGCGAGGAACATCGTCGCAATCATGTTGCGCGGTTCTTCGCGCTGGATGAGCTGAGCGAAGATCGCCATCTCGGTTCGGATCGCGGCGTCGAACGCCTGGGGCAGGCCGAGTTCGATACAATCGAGGATCGCCAAGGGCGCCGGATAATGGCCTTGCGTCTGCTGCAGCACCCTGTCCCGCACAATCGAAATCGTCGCGTGTACATCGCAAAGTTCGGCTGGTTGCCAGTTACGTCCGTCCCAGGGTTGCGACGACGCTGGGTTTGCCAGAACCCATGCCTCTGCCGCTTCGATTTCCTCGCCCGCCGCGACAAGCGTGCCGACCAAACCGGTGTCGAGCGCGACCTGACCGGACAGGCGCGCACCCTCCATGAGGATAGGCAACGCCGCCTCGATCCCGATCAGACGCGGCAATCTTTGTGTCCCACCTGCGCCGGGGAGCAGGCCAACAAGGGACTCCGGCAGACCGAGGCCAATGCGCGGATCATCGACCAGTACGCGGTGGTGTGCCGCCAACGCGAGCTCGCAACCACCACCCAGCGCGAGTCCGGCGATAGCTGCGACGACCGGCTTGCCGCTCGTTTCCAGCGCTCGAAGCGCGCGACTGAGTGGAAAGAAATGGTCGTACGCCAGGTCGAACCGCCGCCGCTCGGGCGCAGCGACGATCATGTCGTAGGCGACGCCAAGCTCGGTCAGGTCGGCGCCCGCACAAAAGGCGTTGTCCTTGCCCGACCGAATGACCACCCCGGGCACGTCCGCGTCGGTCAGCCAGGCCGCAAAGGTGCCAATGTCCGCGATCGCCGCCTCGGAGAAGACATTCATCGTCCGCCCCGGACAATCGAACACCAGGTGGACGATGCCGCTGCGTCCTTGCTCGATGCGAAACTGGGTCATCACGGGATGCTCGGTCATGTCGCTTTCTCACTGCTTTTCCGGAATTTCCCGGCGTCGTCCCGCACCTGGGTTGCGCGAACCTCGATCGAACGCGGCCATTTCGCGCGCAGGAGATGTGCATCGAGAACACCCTCCAGCCGATCCAGAGTTATGGCCACATCGCTTTCGAGAATCGCGTGAACGCTTTGCCCCAAATCGGCGTGGGGCTTGCCCACGACAGCGCACGACCGGACGTCGGGATGGCGAAGCAAGGCCGCCTCGACCTCCGCTGGCCAGATGTTGATCCCGCCGGAAATGATCAGATCGTTGCGGCGATCGGTAAGATAGAGATAGCCGTCCGCATCGAGCCATCCGCAATCGCCGACGGATTCCCAACCTTCCGGATCGGCCCGCCGCTCCGCGCCAATGTAGCGATACGTCGAGCCGGGACCGCCCGGCGGCATTGCGAAGACTTCACCGATCGTCCCGGCCGGGACGCTGCGCCCGTCCTCGGCAACGATTTGCAACCGCGCTCCGCCGATCGGGCGACCGACCGATCCCGGCCTGTCCAGCCAGTCCCGGCCGCCAATCCAGCATCGCACCAGGCCCTCGGTCGCGCCATACACTTCCCAGATGTGGTCCGGGCCGCGCCAGTCGATCCAACGCCGCTTGACCCATTCCGGCATCGGTGCCGCGGTGTGAACGACCATCGTCCAGGACGACAGGTCGTACTGCGCCCTTACATCTGCGGGCAGCGCCAGAATCCGGCTGAGCATCGTCGGCACCGTGATCGACCAGTCGACACGCTCTCGATCGATCAGCGCCAGGGCGCCCTCGGCATCGAACCGGTCCATCGTGACGACCCGCGATCCCCGCCACAGGGCAAAGACCGCGGCGCTGAACGATGCATTGTGATAGAGAGGGCCAGGAACCAACACGACGCCGTCGGCCGGGATGCCGATGAACGCCATATCGTCGGCAAACGCCGCAGGCCGGGCGTCGACGATCACCTTGGGCGTGCCGGTACTCCCGCCGCTCGTACACGCTTTCCACGAGGCTGCGGTCCGGGTTTGGTCGATGTGCGTGCAGGTTACATCCGGGCGAGAGTCATGATCGACGAAAATCCGCGGTTTCATGACTTGCAGGATCGCGGCGCGCTCTATGGCCGGCAGCTTGGGCGAGAGCGGTGCGGGTGTCGCTCCGACGCGGTAGATACCGAATGTCAGCGCGAAAAACTCTGGTCCGTTCGGCAGGGCGAAGGCGACCAGATCGTCCGGCCGAACCCCGCCAGCGACCAGCGTGGCCGCCCACGCGGCAGATCGTCGATCAAGGTCGCCGTACGTCCAGCGGGCATCGCCGTGGGCGATGGCCACCCGATCCGCGGGGAAATGTACCGGAACGTCGGCGAGTGCCCGCATCAGAAGGCGACCCTGTCCCCGCCCTTCAGGCTCAGGATCGCCCGCGCGTCGTCCGGCGTCGCGATCTGAAGCCCCAGACCTTCGAGGATCGCCCGAACCCGAACCACTTGTGCCGCGTTCGACGGTGCCAGCTTGCCTTTGTCGAGCCAGAGGTTGTCTTCCAGACCGACGCGGACATGCCCGCCCATCGCCGCCGCCTGCGCCGCGACTTTCATCTGCGACGCCCCGGCACCGAGCACGGACCAATGGTAATTGTCGCCGAACAGGCGATCGGCGGTCCGCTTCATGTGCAGGACCTCCTCCGGGTGCGGGCCGATGCCCCCCAGAAGGCCAAAGCAGGTCTGGATGAACAGCGGCGCCCTCACCAGTCCTTCGGTCCAGAAGTAATGAAGATTGTGGAGGTGGCTGGTGTCGTAACACTCGAATTCATAGCGCGTGCCGGTTTCGTTCAGCGTTTCCAGGGCATAGCGGATGTCCTTGAAGCTGTTGCGGAAGACCAGGTCGTGGCTTCCTTCCAGCATCGCCGGCTCCCAGGCATGTTTGAAGTCCTTGTAGCGCTTCAGCATCGGGAACAGCCCAAAGTTCATGCTGCCCATGTTGAGGCTGGCGACCTCCGGCTTCCAGACCGCGGCGGGGCGAACCCGCTCCTCGACCGACATGTAGGGGGATCCTCCGGTCGTCAGGTTCACGACGACGTCAGAGGCTTGTTTGATGACCTTCAGAAACGGCTCGAATGCCTCAGGCGACTGATCGGGCCGACCGTCCTGCGGGTTGCGCGCATGGAGGTGGACGATAGCCGCGCCGGCCTCCGCCGCGTCCAGCGCGGACTGCGCGATCTCCTCGGCCGTGACCGGCAGGTGCGGCGACATCGACGGCGTGTGGATCGAGCCGGTCACGGCGCAGCTGATGATGACCTTGTTCATTGCCATAGGATCGTTCCTCGTCAGAATCGTACGCTCAGTGCGTCCCAGCCTTGCGTGAGGGCGGCTCGGTGATCGGGGGCCGCGATTGCGATCAGCGCGGATGCGCGCGCGGGGTGGCTCAGCCCGCGAAGGTCTGCCGCGCCATGCTCCGTTATGACCACATCGACATCCATCCGCCCGAGCGAAACCGGGCCGGCAGCATCCGCCGGAAGTATGATGCGGCTCACGTCCCTGGCACGTGCCGGGAGCACGACGATCCGCAGGCCATCGGTGCGCGCACCCCGGGCATAATCGGACGCGCCGCCCGGCCCAGAAATCCAACCGGTCGCCGTCAATTCGGCATAGGCCTGCCCATAGAGATCGACTTCCAGCGCCGAATTTATCGTAACGAGCCGCAGGCCCGCCAGCACCGCGGGGCCATGCGTGACGGATACGGGTCGGAAGTCGAACGGGGGGTGCCGGACGGCCTCGTACAGAGCGGGGCTGCCGATTGCGCAGCCGACCGTGGCCGCGCGCAGCGACCCACTTTCGACGAGTGCCAGCGCGCCGTCGCCGACGAGCCCGGAATGAAGGCGCAGTTCGCGACGATCGACCAGCGCGGCCAGCACCGCGTCCGGTACCTTGCCCAGCCCGGTCTGGAGCGTGTCGCCGTCCCGGACGAAGGGCGCAACATGAAACGCGATGGCTGCGGCGGTGCCGTCGGCCGGGCGGGCGGGGGTGCCCAGCAACGGGGCGTCTTCCTCGATGAATGCCGTCAGCGCGTCGAAGGGGATGCCCACATCACCCGCGGTCTGCGGCATCGACGGGTTGATGTGCGCGATGCGAACCGGAATGTCTCGCCATAGCTCGGCGATGAATGCCACCTCCGTTCCGAAGCTGCACCGTCCGGCAGCGTCCGGCGGCGAACACGTGAAAAGCGCGGCGCGCGGTCGCCGGCGGCGAATCTCGCGCAGAATGTCCTGATAGCACAGGGGCAGGAATTCGACCCGTGCACCCTCTGCCCGAAGCTCCGGCGTCTGGAAGAAGGTCAGCACCCGCGAGGCTGCCCCCGCCCGCCAGGATCGACGGTTCAGGCCCGGCACGAAGATCCCGCAAAAGGTCATGTCGCCCAACGCCTCGCCGGCCATCGCAACGGCATCGGCCAACACGCCGGACTCCGCCGAGCAGGACGACACCAGCGTCAGCCCGCCCGCAGGCAGAACGGACGCCAGGTCGCCCCGCTCGATGCGTCGCGTCATCTACTTCACGAAAGCGTGGAAGTCGGGCGTGCGGCGCTCGTTAAAGGCCGTCACGCCCTCCTTCGATTCCGCCGTGTCGTAGAAAAGCTTCACGGCATTGAGCGCGAGCATGCTGATTCCACGGATGTTGTCGCTGTCGGCGTTGAACGACCGCTTCGCCAGCGCCAGCGCGGTCGGCGAGCGCTGGCCCAGCGTTTCTGTCCAGGCGTCGACGGCGGCGTCCAGTTCGGCCGCCGGCACGACCTTGTTCACCAGCCCCATCTCGTAAGCCTGCTGGGCCGTATATTGTTCGTTGAGGAACCAGATCTCGCGCGCGCGCTTGTCGCCGACATGGCGGGCGAGCAGCGCCGTGCCCCAGCCGGCATCGACCGATCCGACCTTCGGTCCGACCTGACCGAATTTCGCCGTATCGGCCGCGATGGTGAGATCGCACAGCGTTGCGAAGACATTGCCCCCGCCGATCGCGAAACCGTTCACCCGTGCGATCACCGGCTTGGGAATGTCGCGGATGATCGACTGAAATTCATCGATCGGCAGACCGACAATACCGCGGCCGTCATATTGCCCCTCATGCGCGGACTGGTCGCCGCCGGTGCAGAAAGCCTTGTCGCCGGCCCCGGTCAGCACGACCGAGGAAACGCCCCGGTCGTCGGCCGCAAGCTTGAAGGCGGCGATCAGTTCCTCGATCGTTTGTGCGCGGAAGGCGTTGTACAGCTTGGGGCGATTGATCGTGACCCAGGCTGCGCGGCCGCGAACTTCGTAGAGGACATCCTCGAAAACAGTCGGATCGATCATCGTTCATGCTCCTGCATGCTGGAAATTTCGGTAGATCGCGTTTGACCGCGCGGCCAATTGGCCATCGACCGTGACGGCGGCCTCGGTGAAGATCAGCGTCTGCGTTCGACGCAGCACGCGTCCGGTGAGAAGAAGCCAGGCAGCGACGTCGACCGGCGCGAGATAATCCACGGTCAAGGTGATCGTCGGCGTCCGGGGGGCAGCATCGGTGGGATAGCTCGGATCGGCGCAGAGCTGCGAGTCGGCAAAGGTCGCCATCGCCCCGCCGTGCATGACGCCAAAGGCGTTGCAGTGCTGCGGCCCGACGTGCAGGCAGTAGGCGCTGGACTCGCGATTCAGCCAGACCACGCCAACCGACCATGCACCCGTGTTGCCGAGCTCCGCCTCGATCCAGTGTCCGGCGAATGGCGGGCGGACGACGCTCGCCATGTCAGATCATGTTCATGCCGCCGGCGACCGAGAAGGTCTGGCCGGTGATGAACCCCGCATCGTCGGAGGCGAGGAATGCGACGATACCGGCATAATCCTCCGGCTCGCCCATGCGCTTCAGGGGGATGCCGCGCACCATCGCATCCTTCCACTTGACCGCCTGCTCGCCCTCGCCGAGCACGCTGGCCATCATCGGGGTGTTGGTCGGTCCGGGGCAGACGGCGTTGAGCAGTACCCCCTTGGAGGCCAGTTCACGCGCAACGGACTTGGTGAAGCTGATGACGCCGCCCTTGCAGGCGGAATAGACCGCTTCGTTGCTGGTGCCGACCCGGGCGGCGTCCGATGCGATGTTGATGATGCGCCCACCGCGTCTCTCGACCATCAGCGGCGCGATGGCGGCATGGGTGTGGAGCGGGCCGTAGAGGTTGATCCGAATGATCTTGTCCCACAGCGCCTTGTCGGTGGCGAGGAACGGCGCGGGCTTGTCCCAGCCGGCATTGTTCACCAACGCCCAGATGGGGCCCAGTTCGGCTTCCACCGCGGCGACCGCAGCGTTGACCGCGTCCTGGTCGCCGACATCGACCGACCAGGTCCGGATGGTCGCCCCGCCCCCGGCGAGGGCTGCCGTCTCTTCGCCGGCTTCCGGCTTCAGATCGAAAATCGCGACCTTGCAGCCCTCCTGAGCGAGCCGCAGCGACAATGCTCGACCAATTCCCTGGCCACCACCGGTAACGACCGCTACTTTGCCCTCAAGTCCACGCATCTCGGCTCATCTCCTAGTCTTCGGTGTCGTCCGCACCCGCGATGCTGCGCAGCGTCTTCTTGATCGTGCGCATCGTGCGTGCGGTGGTTTCCAGATCGGCCTCGCTGACGTCGGCCAGAATTTCCTGTTCGGCGTGTTCGATGTTGACCCGGATGGTCGCGAGGAAGCGATTGCCCGCCGGGGTAAGGTACACGCGGCGGATGCGACCATCGCGCTGGTCGGCGCGACGTTCGACAAAGCCGGCCGTTTCCATCCGATCCAGCAGGCCCCCGATCGCAACTTTTGTCAGGTCGAGGTCGGTCGCCAGCGCTGTCTGCGTCATGCCGTCGCGACGGCCGAGAAAGGACAGCACCCACCACTGCGACCGCGTGATGCCGACGGGTTTCAGGGCACGATCGATCACGATGCGCCGCAACCGCGACACGTCGTGAATAAGAAAGCCGAAGCGGACGGCGGTGGCAAAGTCCTTGGACATAGGCGTTCCTGCAGCGAAGACGGAGTCCGTCACGCTAAGCATTTCCCCCTCGTCATGCACACCCAAAACCATGCTCAGGCCGCCCCTCGACCCTTCAACCGGCCCTTGAACATTTCGCGCGAAATGATCGTCTTCATGATCTCGATCGATCCGCCGGCGATCTTGACGATGCGGGCGTCGGCATAGGCGCGGGTGATCGGATATTCCCACATGTAGCCCCAGCCTCCGAAGAGCTGCAGGCACTTGTCCGCCGTTTCGCAATGCAGTTCCGCGGTCACCATCTTCGCCATCGCCGCAGTGACGGAATCGAGCTTGCCGTCCATGAACAGTTCGATGCATTTGTCGGTGAACACCCGGGCCATGACGCTGCGCGCCTTCAGGTCGGCCAGGACAAACTGTGTGTTCTGGAAATCAGCGATCGTCTGGTCGAACGCCTTGCGCTCCGCGGTGTAGTCGACCGTCCACTCGATCATCGTCTCTGTCACCGTCGCCGATCGGATGGCCTGTGCCAGCCGCTCCTGCGACAGCTTGGTCATCATCAGCTTGAAGCCCTGCCCCTCTTCGCCAAGCATGGCGGAGGCCGGGACGCGCATGTCCTCGAAGAACAGCTCGGACGTGTCCTGCGCCTTCATGCCCAGCTTCTCGAGGTTCTTGCCGCGATTGAAGCCGGGGGTGGCCGCGTCGACCAGGAACAGCGATACGCCCTTGGCGCCCGCCGCAGTGTCCGTCTTGGTCGCCAGGACGATCACATCGCACAACTGGCCGTTCGAGATGAAAACCTTCTGCCCGTTGATGACGAAATCGGCGTCATTGTCGCCCGGCGTGGCGTCCGGGTCCCGAACAGCGCGCGTCCGCACCGCCTTCAGGTCGCTGCCGGCGTGGGGTTCGGTCATGCCGAGCGAACCGATTGCTTCGCCGCGGACCATTTTCGGCAGCCAGTGCCGCTTCTGCTCGTCGCTCCCGAAAGACAGGATGTACGTCGCAACCAGATCGGTGTGGATCAGAAATCCGGGGCCGCTCGCACCGACCCGCCACAGTTCCTCGAAGACGACGACGTCGAAAAGATAGTCGAGGCCGAGACCACCATATTCCTCGGGCACGGTGCAACACAGCAGCCCGGCCTTCCCGGCCTTGAGCCACAGGTCGCGCGGTACAACGCCCGCCTCTTCCCAGGCGGCGTGATACGGAACGATCTCCTTCTCGATGAAGCGGCGCACGGTCTCGCGCCACATCTCATGCTCTTCGCGAAAGATAGTGCGCTCGATCATGCCCGCACTCCCATTCCAGCCGGTGATACCGGGAATGCGCGTGACAACCCGATCGAAAGGCCCGCACCATCGGGAACGCTCGGATCCGTTCTCCAGTGTACTTGATTGGTATCATAATCGGCGACGCCACACTGCCGAGCCGGTCTGTCGATTTGGGCGCCACCGCGCCTCGGAAGTTGCGGGCCACACGCTACTGAAGCCGATTGGCTCAGGCTTACCCAGCCACGGACCAGATCGCTTTTCACACCGCACCTCCCCACACTGGCCGCCCGAGCGGCTCAAATATTCGTGAACCTGTTTACAAGTGTGCCGGAGGGTGTCAACATTGAAACGCTGAAAAGGTGACGCAACTAGACACGTGGTGAGGATGTCCCAGGCAATTTCGGCCGTAGGCTGCTATCTTCCGTTGCTGCGGCTCGACAGGGCGGCAGCGGCAAAGGCTTTGCGCTTTTCCGGGCTGGGCGGCCGTGCGTCGGGGCACCGCGCCGTGGCCGGCTGGGACGAGGACCCCGTCACGCTCGCCGTCGAGGCGGCACGGGGGTTCGCACCGTCTGACCGGTTGGTATTCGCGTCGACCTCTGCCCCCTTTACCGAGCGGGAGCATGCGACCCTCGTCGCGGCAGGCCTGGGTTTCGCGGAAACCATCCGGACCAGCGATGTGTCGGGATCCCGACGCTGCGGCGTCGGCGCGCTTCTCGACGCGCTTCTGTCGAGCGGCGACGTCATCGTCACGGCAGGCGAGAAGCGTCCGACACGCGCCGGCCAGCCCGCCAACCTGGCCTGGGCCGACGGCGGCGCAGCCGTGACGGTCAGCGCCGAAGGCCCGGCCCGCCTCATCGGGCATGCCAGCCGCAGTCACGACATGCTCGACGTGTATGCGTCGCGTGACGTCCCGACGCCCTACGCCGCGGAAGAGCGGTTCGTTCGCGACACCGCAGGCGCGCTGATCGCCGATGTCACACGCGCCGCCTGTCGAGCCGCCGGCGTGCAGCCCGCGCAGATACGGCACGCAGCGGTGCATGAGCCGCTCCCCGGAATGTGGCGGGACATCGCGCGCCGCATCGGCACCGGGGCGACGAATCATGCCGAGATCCTCTTCGCCAAGGCTGGCGACCTGGGCGCCGCGCATACGCTCTTCGCTCTGTCGATGGCGCTCGCCGCCGCCGCTCCGGGCGACGTCGTCCTCCTGGCAGGCTTCGGCTCCGGATGCGACGCTCTCGTCCTCGAAGTGACCGGGGTGGTCCCGGGTGCCGAAAATTCCGTGGCTGCGCTGGACAGCGGCATGGTCCTCACGGACTTCGTCCGCTTCCTTTCGCTCTCGGGCTCTCTGAACCTCGACTTCGGTGTGCGGTCCGAGTTCGAACAGAAAGCGCAGGCCGCGGTGTCCGAACGACACGCCCGCGACGCGATGGCCTTCCTGGGCGGTCGCGACGAGGCCGGCAACATCCAGTTCCCCAAGACGCGCATCCCGGTCAGGCCGGGTGCGAAGGGGGCGGAGAGCCTGGAGGACGTGCGACTGGCCGACACTTCGGCGAAGGTCGTGTCGGTGACGGCTGATCGTCTGAACTTCACACCCGACCCGCCCTTCTGGTTCGGACTGGTGCAATTCGACGGCGGCGCGCGCATCCTGATGGAACTCACCGATGCGGATGCGGACGGGTTTGCCGTCGGCGACCCGCTGACGATGCGGTTCCGTATCAAGTCGCAGGATCGGCGCCGGGGGATGCGAACCTATTTCTGGAAGGGCGCGCCCGCCGTGCGTCCGCGGATGGAGGGCTGAGGCCGTGGCAAGCGGAATCAAGGATCGCGTCGCGATCATCGGCATGGGCTGCACGATATTCGGCGAGCGCTGGGACACCGGCCCGGAGGACCTGATGGTCGAGGCGTTCGAGGAGGCGATCGCCGACGCAGGCATCGAGCGCAGCCGGATCGAGGCAGCCTGGATGGGCAATGCGCTCGACGACATCAATGTCGGCAATTCGGCGCTTCCCCTTGCCCATGCGCTGCGCCTGGAAACGATTCCCGTCAGTCGCGTCGAAAACATGTGCGCGACCGGGACCGAGGCGTTGCGCGCGGCAACCTATGCCGTTGCCAGCGGCGCGGTCGATTTCGCCCTCGCGCTCGGCGTCGAGAAGCTGAAGGACACGGGCTACGGCGGCCTGCCGCTGCGGACCAAGGGCCTCGCGAACGACCTTTGGATGCCCTATGGCTCCGCCCCGGGCACGTTCGCGCAACTTGCCGGCGCCTACACCGCGAAGCACCGTGTCGATCCGGGCGATCTGAAACGCGCGATGGCGCATGTCTCGTGGAAGAGTCACCGCAACGGCGCAAAGAATACCAAGGCCCATCTGCGCAAGGCGGTGGAGATGGACGCCATCCTGTCTGCCCCGATGATCGCCGATCCGCTGGGGCTGTACGATTGCTGCGGCGTTTCCGACGGAGCGGCCTGTGCGATCGTCACGACACCGGAGATCGCGCGGTCGCTGGGTCGCCTCAACCCGGTGACGATCAAGGCCATTCAGCTGTCCGCCAGCAACGGGTGGGAAATGAGCTATGGTGCGTGGGACGGTGCGTCCGTCCGCAATACGCAGGTCGCGGCCCGACGCGCCTATGCGGAGGCCGGTATCACCGATCCCCGCCGTGACCTGTCGCTGACCGAGGTTCATGACTGTTTCTCGGTCACCGAATTGGTGACGATGGAAGACCTGGGCCTGTCGGACGAAGGCCACGCGATCACCGACATTCTCGATGGTCGCTATGACGCCGACGGCGCGATCCCCTGCCAGATCGACGGCGGCCTGAAATGCTTCGGCCATCCGGTCGGCGCGTCGGGGCTACGCATGGCCTACGAAATCTACACGCAGCTGGAAGGACGTGCCGGAGCCCGACAGCGCGACGATGTGACGCTGGGCCTGACTCACAATCTGGGCGGATCGCCGTTCAACAGCGTCGCCGCGGTTTCGATTCTCGGCCGGCTCGACTGAGGAGGGGGAGTGCATGGCAGGTCTGTATTTCGAAGAGTTCACGGTCGGCCAGACGTTCGCGCACGAGGTGCGGCGCACGGTGACCGACATGGACAACATGATGTTCTCGTCGCTGACGTTCAATCCGGCGGCACTGCACATCGATCATGCCTATGCGGCCGGGACCGAGTTCGGCCGGCCGCTGATGAACTCGATCTTCACGCTCGGTCTGGTCATCGGCCTCAGCGTGCAGGACACGACGTTCGGTACGACGGTCGCCAACCTGGGAATGACCGACACGACCTTTCCCAAACCGGTTTTCGCAGGTGACACGATCCACAGCCGCACGACCGTGCTGGAACTGCGTCCGTCGAAGTCGCGGCCCGGCCAGGGTATCGTCACCTTCGAGCATGTCGGCCTGAATCAGGACGACGAGATCGTGTGCCGGACCGTTCGCAACGCGCTGATGCTGGCGCGACCGCAGTGAGGCTGCGGTCACTCCTGTTCGTCCCCGGCGACAGCGAGCGCAAGTTCGTCAAGGCATTCGGGGCCGGTGCCGACGCGCTGATCCTCGACTTTGAGGACGCGGTCGCGCCATCGATGAAGGATGCCGCCCGGGCGCAGGTCGCGGCGTGGCTCGACGACGGTGCGCCGCGCGACTGGGCGTTCTTCGTGCGCGTGAACCCCTTCGACACCGGCCTGACGCTTCCCGACCTGGTTGCGGTCGTGAAGCCGGGCCTCGACGCCATCCTCCTGCCCAAGGCGAACGGAGCCGACGACATCGTCAGGCTGGGTCATTACCTCGACGCCCTGGAAGCGCGGGCCGGCATGGCACCGAACAGCGTGAAGATCGCGGTCGTCGCGACCGAGACGCCAGCGGCCATGTTCGCCCTGGGCAGCTACACCCCGGCGCACCCCCGCCTCGTCGGGTTGACCTGGGGGGCCGAGGATCTGGCCGCCGCGATCGGTGCGACCGGCAACAAGAGCCCGGACGGCGACTGGGCGTTTCCGTATCGGATCGCCCGCGCGAGTTGCCTGTTCGCCGCCGCCAGTGCCGGCGTGGCGCCGATCGACACGCTGTTCGCCGACTTTCGTGACGCCGCCGGACTGGAGGAATCCTGCCGGACCGCACGGGCCGACGGCTTCACCGGCCGCATCGCGATCCATCCCGATCAGGTCGCGACGATCAACCGCTGCTTCTCACCATCCGACGCGGAACGCGCCGAGGCGCGCCGCATCGTCGATGCCTTTGCCGCCGCACCCGATGCCGGCACCCTCGGCATCGACGGCAGGATGTACGACATTCCCCACCTGAAAGCCGCGCAGCGCACGCTCGCCGCGGCAGGAGACCAGGCATGACCGCCCCCCGCCCCCTTCCCACCGCCGAAGATCTGGAGGCGATCCGCGACGGCGTCCGCGCCGTCTGCGCGCCGTTCGGTGACGACTATTGGCTCGACCACGACAATACCGGCGACTTCCCGCGCGAATTCCACCGCGCGATGGCCGACGGTGGCTGGCTGGGCATCACCATGCCGGAGGAATATGGCGGCTCGGGACTGGGCGTGACCGAGGCGATGACGATGATCCGCGAGGTCGCGTCCTGCGGCGGCGGCTTTGCCGCGTCGTCGACGATCCATATCAATCTGTTCGGCCCCCATCCGATCGTCGTGAAGGGCACGGCGGAACAGAAAGCGCGCTGGGTACCGCGGCTGGTGTCAGGCGCGGATCAGGTCTGCTTCGGCTTCACCGAACCCGATGCCGGGCTGAATACCACCCGCATCAAGACCTTTGCGGAGAAAGTGCCCGGCGGCTACCGCGTGAATGGGCAAAAAGTCTGGACCTCGACTGCGCAGGTCGCGAACAAGATCATGCTGCTGACGCGCACGACGAAATTCGAGGATGTCGCGCGGCCCACCGACGGTATCACGATCTTCTTCACCGACCTCGACCGCAGCCGGATCGACGTCCACCTGATCCCGAAGATGGGCCGCAAGGCGGTCGATTCGAATGCGATCTTCATCGAGGACCTGTTCATCCCCGACGAGGATCGGATCGGCGAGGAGGGCAAGGGCTTCGGCTACATCCTGCACAGCCTCAACCCCGAACGCATCCTGATCGCAGCCGCCGCGATGGGGATCGGCAGCGATGCGCTGCGCCGCGCAGTGCAATACGCCAAGGAACGCGTGGTTTTCGACCGCCCGATCGGTCAGAACCAGGGCATTCAGCATCCGCTGGCCGAACGCTGGATGTATCTCGAAAGCGCGTGGCTGATGGTCGAGAAGGCGGCGCAGCTCTATGACAGCGGCCTTCCCTGCGGCGCGGAGGCCAATGCCGCCAAATTCCTCGCCGCCCGCGCGTGCCACGATGCCGCATGGCAGGCGGTCGCGACGCATGGCGGCTTCGGTTATGCAAAGGAATATCACGTCGAGCGGCTATATCGCGAAAGCGCGCTGACCCGCCTCGCCCCGATCACCGAACAGCTGATTTCCAGCTTCATCGCCGAGAAGGTTCTCGGCCTGCCCAAGAGTTACTGACATGGGAATGCTCGAAGGAACCGTTGCGCTGGTCACTGGCGCTGGCCGCGGGGTCGGTCGCGGGATCGCATTGGAAATGGCGCGGGCCGGCGCGGCCGTGGTTGTCAACGACCTGGGTGTCGCGCTGAAGGGCGACGGGGCCGATGACGCCTCACCGGCGGAACAGGTCGTCGCCGAAATCCGGGCGTCTGGCGGTCGTGCCGTCGCCAATCATGACAGCGTCGCCGACTGGGATGGCGGATGCGCGATGGTCCGCCAGGCGATCGATGCGTTCGGGCGGATCGACGCGGTGGTCAACAACGCCGGAAATCTCCGCGACATGCTTTTCCACAAGATGGGGCCGGACGACTTCGATGCCGTGCTGGGCGTCCACCTGCGCGGCAGCTTCAACACCAGCCGCGCCGCAGCGCCGATTTTCAAGGAGCAGGGTTCCGGGGCGTTCGTGCATATGACGTCGACCAGCGGCCTGATCGGCAATCTCGGCCAGGCCAATTATTCGGCCGCCAAACTCGGCGTGGTCGGACTGTCCAAATCCATCGCGATCGATATGCAGCGCTTCGGCGTGCGATCCAACGCGGTCGCCCCGTTCGCCTGGACGCGAATGGTCAGTTCGATACCGAACGAAACCCCGGAACAGCAGAAGCGGGTCGCGGGCCTGAAGAAACTCGTCGCGGAAAAGATCGCGCCGTTCGTCGTCGCGCTTTGCTCCGATGCGGGCAAGGCCGTGACGGGCCAGATCTTCGGCGTTCGCAACAACGAGATCTATCTGTTCAGCCAGCCCCGCCCGATCCGCACCGCCCACACCGCAGAGGGCTGGACGGCCGAGGCGATCGCCGACCGCGTGTTCGACCAGTTCGCCAACGATTTCTACCCGTTGCACAAATCGGGCGACGTCTTCACCTGGGATCCGGTGTGACGTTTCGCCCCGAGCGAATCCTCGCGCATGACTTCGGCGAGCTTCGGCAGACCTATGACGCCCGGGATGCCATCCTGTACGCGCTTGGCGTCGGACTGGGGCCGGGCGAGGAAGATCTGGCCTATCTCGACGAAACGCGCCTACAGGTTCTGCCGCCCTTCGCGCCGACGCTGGCGTCTCCAGGCATGTGGATCCGCGATCCGGCGTTCGGCGTCTCGTTCGACAAGCTCGTGCATCTCGCGCAGGACGCGACCTTTCTGTCCCCCCTGCCGTCGAGCGGCACCGTGATTGGAACCGCCGCAGTCGCGTCCCTATCCGATCGTGGTGAGGGGCGCGGTGCGGTGCTCGTACTGGAGCGAGCGATCCGTGACGCCGAACGCGGGACCCTTTACGCCACCGTTCGCCAGACGCTGTTGCTACGCGGGGACGGAGGGTTTGGGGGTGTGCCGGCGGAGCGCACCCGGCGGCGGGTCCCGGAACGCGCGCCCGATCTTGTCGCCTCCACTCCGCTGTCCCGCCGCGCCGCATTGATTTACCGGCTGTCCGGCGATCGTAATCCGCTGCACCTCGATCCGCAGTTCGCGCGTCGCGCGGGTTTTCCCGCGCCGATCCTTCACGGCCTTTGCACCTATGCGACCATCGGCATTGCGGTTGCCAGAGCGTGCGGCGCGGATCCGAGTGCTATCCGACGTCTTGCGGCGCGTTTTGCCGGCGTCGTCTTTCCCGGCGACGTAGTGACGGTAAAGATCTGGCGCGAGGACGCCTCGACGATTTTTACGGCGGACGTTGGCGATCGCACGGTGCTGGACGACGGCCTGATCGAACTTTGATTCGAAGGGGGCCGCCGTCCGGATCGACGGCGGCCGCCCCCCAATCAAGCCAGACGCCGTCGACTGTCGATGGTTTCGAGCATCGCTTCCAGCCGGCTCTCCAGGACCGCGTCCTTGTAGAACGACTCGTCGGCCACATCGCCTTCGAAGAACATGGTCTGGAGCCCGGCCTTCTGCGCCATCTGGGCCATGATCGTCTGGCCGTTCGTCGCCGAGCGACAGGTGCGCGTCGCGTGGAACACCACCCCTTCGACGCCATAGGCTTCGCATTCGCGCAGCAGCAGTTCGCCCAGGGTCTTCGCGCTGTGGTTGAACGGGCACAGCAGATAATGCTGCGCCATCCCCAGAATGGGATCGTCGGGGTCGATCAGCTGCGGTTCGTGCCAGAAGCTGTTGTGCGTGTAGCGCCCGACCATGACCGCCGCGTCGTTTTCGGCGAACTTGTTGGCAAGCCACCCGACCTTGTTCCAGTTCATGATCCCGTCGAACGCCAGCCGGTAGCGTTCGTTGGGCAGCGCCGCGACGCCGTCGATCAGGCGCTGCTCGATCTCCGCCTTCACGCCGGCGAAATAATCGACCAGAGCCTGATTGCCGGGCAGGAAGTTGATCGGCGCGATGCTCGCGATCCAGTCCCAGAACGTCGCCGGCGCCGGCTTCGCGCGACACAACGCCATAGCCTCCAGTCGCAGTTCACCGGCACGCTTGATGTAATGCATTGCCTCGCGCAGAGCTTCCCAGTCGAACGGCCGGCCTGTGTGGTGTTCCAGGAACTCGATCAGCTTGTGCAACTGCGCAGCGACATAGTGCGACGCCCGTTCCCATTCCGGACCCCGGAGATACCCGTCTTCCGGGCTGTTTCCCCACAGCAGCGGATAGGAAACCTTGAAAAGCGGCAGCTGTTTGTTGAACAGCCGGTACGAAATCTCGTCCCACTGCTGTCCGGTGCTGCATCCTGCATAGGCGTTCACGAACAGGTCGGGGGGCGGCAGGCGGCTGGCCAGCACATCCGTATCCGGCATGAGGCCACCGGCCGAGCTTTCGGCCGCCTGCTTCGTCAGGACCGCGCAGCCTAGCGTCGTGCGGGCGTACGAACACAGTTCGTTGATGTAGCCATAGCCCTCGCCGGCCTGCTGGGCCGGCGCCTCAAGATGCATCGCGGCGAGGCGGGCGCCGAACGCTTCGCCGTGGCACCACTCGATGCCCGCTGCCTGAAAGATCGGATTCAGGGCGGCGCCGTTGTACCAGACGACGGTGGCGCCTCGCTCGCGGGCTGTAAACAGCCGGTCCCAATATTGCTTTACCAGGGCACCGCCAGCGCGCGTGCTGAGCAGGCGGTTTGGCGCTGCGCCGGGCGCTTTCGACAGATGCGGCGCCGGTGTCGGGAGCTGAAGGTTCATGGGATCGCTCTCCTCGGTGATCGGTTCAGACGAATTCGCGCGCGACGGTCACGCGGCGTTTGATCGTTTCAAGAAAGGCCTCGACCCGCACCCGGACAGCCTCGAGTGCCAGGCCCTCATGCTCCGTCTCGACCAGGAGATGGGGGATGTCATGGGCCTGCAGCGCCTGCCGAAGCTCCGGGTAGTAGAGCATGTGCGGCTCGCAGAATTTCGGCATCAGCATCACGACGCCGTCGGCCGCCGCGTCGCGGACCTTTGCGATCAGGAACGCTTCCCAATCCACCGATTTCTGCGCGCGGGTCGAACAGGGCGCGGCGACGTTGCGGGCGAAATACCAGGCGACGAGGCCGTGCAATGGCTCCAGCGCTTCGTCGACGTCGGTCGAGATGAAGCGATAGCCGGTGAACAGATCATCATCGACCACGCTCGCCCCGCAGTCCTCGATCGCCTGAAGCAGTTCCGGGCTGGCAGCGTGGCAAAAATGCGCGGACAGGTGCAGCCGGACTGCCGATGCTATTGGGGGCCGCTCCTCCTCCAGCCGGTCGACCAGCTCGGCCAGTTTCCCGGCGTGGTCGGCGACATCCATTATCATCGCCGATTTCACCAAGATCTGCATTTCCGCAGACGTCAGATACGCGCGCCCGGTCCGCCGAAGCTCGTAGATCCGTCTCAACAACGCGCGAGCCCGATTGTAGAGCGAGATGCTGTTCTGCAGGCCCTCGTCATCGATGTCCGTACCGCACAGCCCGGTCAGCCGGTCACGCAACAATGCGACGCGTTCGACGACCTGTGCCGGGCTCCAGGCCTCATCCATCGACGCCACGAACTGTTCGAGCACCACGGGCATGTCCGGCAGCGCGAAGCGAATGGCGTCGACCGCGCCGAGAAGGGCGACGCAATGATCGACCAGGAATATGCCGTCGAGATGGCTAAAGCGGCCGGTGACCGCCTGATCGACCAGACTGCGCGTATAGCCGCAGTAGAATTCGAGGATCAGATTGCGACCCAGCGTGATCGGCTCGCTGCTCTCCTGAATCAGCACGGGAAGGGCACCCGCGGCATGCACCAGTTCGGACGGAAAATTCATCGGCAGGACGCCGATCGCCTTGCGCCCGGTCCGCGCTTTCCAGTCGCGGACATAGGCATCCGGGTCGTCGGCCACGCGCCTCAGATCCTCAATGATGTGCGCGACACGCCCCATATGACTCTCCCTTCGTCCCGTGTGATGCCGTCAGGCGTCGGCGCGCGCCGTACCGCGACAGGCCGGCGCACATGCCGGGCCGGCCGCGATGCCGTCATCGATGTGATGATCCTCGGCCACGCCGGGGGTTCGCGCACATTCGGCGCGATAGTCGTCGAGGCCGATCAGGGCGGCCCCATAGGCCCCGGCGATCTGCGGCTGCAGCGGCAGCGTCATGGGAAGGCCGAGGACGGTTTCGATATGACGAACCGCGGCAGGATTGCGCGCCACGCCGCCCGTCATCGTGATCGGGCCGGCCTTGCCGACGCGACTGACCAGACCCAGCGTCCGGTTTGCGATGGCACGATGCACGGCGGCCAGGACGTCGGGTTTCGAGTGCCCCTCCGCACGCAAGGATATGACCTCGGTCTCCGCGAACGTCGCACACATGCTGGAAATCTTCAGTTCGCGCTGGGCCGCCAGTGCCGTTTCGCCCATCTCGTCGAGTGGAATTTCCATCGCTCGTGCAAGCACTTCCAGAAACTTTCCCGTGCCTGCCGCACAGCGGTCGTTCATCGCGAACTGCACCACCAGGCCTGCATCATCGATCGAGATGACCTTGCTGTCCTGCCCACCGATGTCGATGACCAGCCGGGTGCCCGGCACCATCGCCGCGGCTCCGCGGGCATGGCAGGTGATTTCCGTGAAATTCTTGTCGGCAATCTCGAGCATCCGGCGCCCGTAGCCGGTGCTGACGGTCCGCCCGATGTCGGCTTGGCCAAGTCCTGCCGCTTCAAGGACCGCCGCAACGGCGGCTCGCACCGCCTGCTCGCTTACCGCGCCCATGTGCGCGACGTGGGACGCCACGATCTCGCCGTTCAGATCGACGATGACCGCCTTGGCAGTGGTCGATCCGAAGTCGACCCCCATCACATGCGCCTTCATCGCTCCTCCTTGCCCGTCGAGACCACATCTCGAACGATCTTGTCGGCTGAAGATAGGAATGCGGCTCTAGTGAGTCAAGCTCACTTAATATGCGCGCCTAACTCTGCAGGGCAGTTCGTGACCGTGCTAATATCCTTTCGACTCTATGAGATCAGGCATGAGCCAAACTCACTTGTGGCCCAGGATGTCGTACCAAGGGCCTACGCCCCTAGCCCTGAAAGCCGATCCGCGATCGCCTCCAGCCGGCGCACGACGGGCGCGAGTTCGGAGGGCTTGTCAGCCTCCACGGCGATCCCTCGGACGACGATGTCCGTAATACCCTGCGCAGAGTGCTCGATCGATATGTCGCCCTCCCCGCGCAGGTAGGACCACACCTGATACTCGATACATCCCTGGATCATGTTGCGAACCGTGCGAATCTGGATGTCGGCGCGCACAGCGCCATCGCGCAGGCCATCCTCAAGGATCTGGCTGATCCCCTTCGCCACCTGACGGTTCTGCTGATAAATCCGCATCGATCGATAGGCGGGATCGGCGCGGAGGTCCGAGAGCAGGAAACGCGTCAACGATGGTTCTGACCGGATGATCGTCAAATTCTTTCGAATGACCTGAAGCAGTCTTTCGCGGAACGGCAATTCCCGATCGTGAGGATGCTCGTCCTCAAGAAATTCTTCGAACCATTCCTCTGCGACCTGGATGAGGAGATCGCGGCGGCTCGCGAAATATTTGTAGATCGTGCCTTCGGAAATCCCGCACCGTTCGGCGAGTTCGGACGTCAGAAACGCCTCCGCCCCCCGCTCACGCAGGAGCGATCGGGCCGCCTTCAGGATTTCGGCGACCCGATTGTCCTTAGACAAGCGGCGGGGTTTGGTAGCGGGTCCAGTGGTCGACATGAGGCGTTTCTATGCCCGTCGCACCGGCTGTGTCACGGCCATATACGGCCCGTAACACAGCCAACCCGCTTCAGAATTTGAAACGCACCTCGCCGCCCCAGACCCGCCCCCTCGACAGGGGCGAAAAGGTCGGCAGCGGACGCGGACCGCTCGGACCGTCTCCGCCGAATGCGGCCGTATCGGGCAGCACCGCGTCGTTCCCGTACATGGTCTCGTTCGTGATGTTCTTGCCGTAAAGCGAGAAGGTCACCGCGCCCCCTTCCGGCGTATAGGACAGGTTCACATCAACGAGGTCGACCGGGGTGTAGAAGCCGAGGTTGTTATCGGTGTGGAACGCCCGGTCGCGGTGACTATAGGCACCACGCGCCGAGATCACGCCAGAGCGGAGCGGAATATCGAGGGTCGCGCTGGCGCCATATGTCCAGGGCGACTGCCGCGGCAACTTCAGCGCGAAGTCCGCCGCGTTGATGACTCCATCACCGTTCAAATCGACCGACAGCGACCGATAGACGCCATCGGTATAGCCGAATTGTCCCGCCAGGACGAGGTTTCGGACCGGAACGAACTGCACCTCGCCTTCAAATCCGCGAATGCGCGCCGTCCCGACATTCTGGATCAGCTGCGCGATACCCACGCCGACCACAGGCACCTGCACTTCGCGCTGGATGTCGTCGATCGTATTCTGGAATACGGCCAGGTTGACGTTGCCCAGCCGACCGAACTTCTGCTTCAGGCCGACTTCATAGGCGTCCTGCGTTTCCGAATTGAATGGACCCGGTGCTGCGCCGACCAGCGTGTTGCGGAAATTGTAACCGCCGCTCCGGAAACCCTTCGCGTAGAACGCATATAGCTGTGTCTGCGTGCTCGGCTGCCACTGCACGCCGACGCGGGGCGAGAAGTCGCTCCACTTGGCCGAGCTGTTGAAATCCGGGACGAGCGTCCGCGCCAGGTAATCCGCGCCACCGGTACGTACGGTGGCGATACTGACTTTCTTCGTTTCGCGCGTGTAGCGGCCGCCGACGTTCAGCGTGAGAGCATCGGTGATGTGCCAGTCCACCGCGGCAAAGGCGCCGAATGTGTCGAACGTGCCCGTCCCCCCGCCCGCCCGCCGGACAGCACCGCCCGCCAGGGTCCGATCCTCAAGATAGGTCAGGTCCTGCGTGAAATAGTAGAGGCCAACCGTCGGCTCGAATCGACCGAACGTGCCCGCGTATCGCAGTTCCTCGCTGAACTGTTCCTGGTCGGTGTAGGTCCCGATGTTGAATTGGATCGTATTGACGCCGTCGAGGTCGGACAGCGTGTCCCCCTTGAAGCGCCGCCAGGCGGCGATGTTCGTGATCGTCCCGTTGCCGAAACCGACATCGATGTTGGTTTCAAAGGTCGCCTGGTCCCAGCGGTTGTTGTAGAACCCCCGGGTGTTGACGAGGAAATCGTGCGACTGCCGCGAATACAGAGCATGGTTCTGCGTCGGCGGGCCATCGCCGGTCGCGGTGCCGTGTTCGAGCCGCAGAAGCATCTCGACCGACGCGCTCGGCGTGAATCGCAACATCGGCCGGACAATGAACTGACGGTCCTTTCCATACGAGGATCCGTCGAACAGGTTGGTAAACCAGCCGTCGTCATATGTGTAATAGGCCGCGATCTTGGCGCCGAGCTTGCCGTCGATGAGCGGGCCGGAAACCGACGCATCCGCGACCATGCGCGGACCGGTTTCGGCCGCCACGCGCCCGCGAAACTCGACCTTGTCGCCAGGCTTTCGGGTCCGGACGAGTACGGCGCCGCCGGTCACGTTCCGTCCGAAGAGCACCCCTTGCGGACCGCGCAGGACCTCGATCGCCTCGAGATCGAAATTGTCGAATACTTGCCCGGCGTTGATGCCCTGATACACCCCATCGACGAATACGCCGACGGTCGGGTCGATCGAAGGGATCGAGCTGTTGATGCCGACACCGCGGATCGAGAAATTGGCGTATCCCTTCGACGTCCCGTTATCGTCGAGCGCCACGTTCGGCATGGTGAAACTCAGGCTGCCGACGTCTCTGAAATTGAGCGCCTCGAGCTGCTCGTTTCCGAAGGCGGTAACCGCCAGAGGCACGTCCTGCACATCCTCGGCCCGCTTAGTCGCGGTAACGATGATTTCCTCGGTCAGCGCGGCCGCTGCACCGACAGGTCGGGTATCCTGGCGACCTTCCTGCGCCGGCGTCGCGGCCGCGTCCTGCGCTTTCGCAGGTGTGGAAACGCTTAGGATTGTCGTCATGCAAACTGCCGACAGCAGTGCGGACCGACGAGCGATCGCCCGATGAGCCATTCCAGTTCCTCCCCGTCGTTCCGCCTCTTTCGGCGGTTGGTAAACCCGACTTACCGCAGAGAATGTTTGAACTGGAAAAATATGTCAAGTAGTGTACGAAAAAGGAGGAGAAGACCTTCACATTCGTCGCGAAACCGCGCAAAATCGTTTGGTGAGCCAAGATAGAATTGGCCTCTGGGAGAGGTATATGACCGTTACGAAATCGGGTCGTAGTCCGGGATGGATCGAGGAGGTCGGTCCTGGCCGTTTCCCGCGTGGCGTGATTGAAGGCCTGATCGACATCGAAGCGATCGAATCGCACCATCCCGACGACGCCATGCCCGGCCGGACCGCCTATGAATGCCTCGTCCGCAGCGCTGCGCTGGACCCGGGCAAGACGGCCGTCATCGCCCTTGAGGCCGGCGGCAGCACGCGCGTCGCGCAGAGACTGACCTACGCCGACTATCTGTCGCAGGCGACCGCGGCGGCCAACATGTTTCGATCGGCTGCCGCCGGCATTCCGAGCAATGTCGCCATCATATTGCCCATACTGCCAGAGGCGCTGGTGGCCGCATGGGGCGCGTGCGCGGCAGGAACGGTCACGCCGATCAACCCCCATCTCGAGCCCGCGCTCATCACCTCGATCCTGAATGCCACGCGGGCCACGGTGCTCATAACCACGCGAGCACATGGCCGGAGCGCGGCAGATCACATCGCCGCGATCCGCGCGAAGGTCCCGACGCTCCGCATGATCTACACGGTCGGCGACGACGGCCCCTTCCCCGATTTCCTGGCCTCGCTGGCCGATCATTCCGCAGAAGCGCTCACCTTTTCGCCCTGTACCGATCGCGGCGCGGAGGCGATGTATCTTCCAACCGGCGGCACCACTGCGGCTCCGAAGCTCGCCCGCCTGACGCATGGCGGGATGGCCCTGAGCGCCTGGATTGCAGGCGCGGTGATGGGCGCGGCGGCGGATGAGGTCATCGGACTGGGCATGCCGCTGTTCCACGTGGGTGGCATGCTCATGCTGGGCTTGCGCGGCGCCGCGCTTGGCCAGACCGTGCTGCTGTTGAGCCCGGCCGGTTTCAGGGACCGGGGCGTCGTTGAGAACTTTTGGAATATCGCCCGTGCGCACGGCATGACCTCGTTGATCGCGACCCCGACCAGCGCCGCAGCACTCCATGCCGCCGAGGGCGAGGATCATCGGGGCCATGTGATCCGGACCTTCAGCTCGGGCGGCAGCACCGTCCCGATGGAACTGGGTCGCGCCTTCCCCCAGCGCTTCGGGGTCGAGATCCGCGAGGTTTGGGGCAGCACCGAATTCCACGGCTTCCTCGGGTGCCAGCCCAATGGCGTGCCGCCGCTGATCGGGTCCGTCGGCCTGCGCACGCCGTGGCACCGCATCAAGGCGGTCGAGCTCGATGCCGACAACCGCTTCGTCCGCGAAATGCCGGCAGGCGAACAGGGGGTCATCATCGGCGCCGGTCCCTGTCTAGCCTTGGGCTATGTCGATCCGTCCCTGGACGATCAGTTCTTTGTAAAGGACGGTCCCGACGGGCTGCAGTGGGGGTCGTCGGGCGATCTCGGGCGCGTCGATGCCGATGGCTATGTCTGGATCGACGGGCGCGCCAAGGACGTCATCATTCGTGGCGGCCATAATATCGATCCAGCGCTTATCGAAGAGGTCCTCGCGGCGCATCCCGACGTCCTCTTCGCTGCTGCGGTCGGCTATCCTGACAGATCGAAGGGTGAATTGCCGGTCGCCTATATCGAGGCGGCGCCCGGTCGCACCTGCGATGTCGAGACGCTTCTCGCGCACTGCCGGTCGACTATCCAGGAACGGGCGGCGTGCCCGGTGGCGATCTTTGCCCTCGACTCGATGCCGCTGACCCCCGTCGGCAAGATCTTCAAGCCCGCCCTTCGCGAACGCGCGCTGCGCCACGCGGTTACCGCGGCGTCGCGCACGATCATCGGCAAAGACCCCGATGCGATCCTGATCGACGCAACCAAGGGGCGCCCGCACGTGATCGTGCGTGTTCCAAACGTCTCCGAAGCGGAGGCGATGGCGTTGAAGACCGCGCTTGATGGCTTCTCCTTCACCGCTGCGGTGGATGCGTCGTCGACGCTATGACAGCCCAGCACAGCTTTTGTCGGCTTTGCCTCAACGGCTGTGCATTGATCGTGGAGGTCGACGACAACCGGGCCGTGAGGATCGCGGGCGACAAGGACAATCCGGTTTACCGCGGCTTCACCTGCGTGAAGGGGCGCGAACAGGGGCGGCTGCTGGCCGACGACCGCAGACTGCGGACCAGCCTGAAACGCCAGTCCGATGGAACGTTTCGACCTATTCCCGTCGCTGACGCCATTGCCGAGATTGCCGAGAGGCTCGATGCGATCCTTTCGGCGCATGGGCCATCGGCGATCGCCGGCTATCTCGGAACTTTCTTTGCAGCGTCGGCGGCCACGATGCCGTTGTTCGGCGGGTTCATGGAGGCGATCGGCTCGCCGATGGCGTTCAGCCCGGGGACGATCGACAAGCCGGGCAAGAAGATCGCACAGGCGTTGCACGGAGCCTGGGGTGCGCCGGCTGTCGGTTTCGACGACCCCGAGGTCATCCTGCTGCTCGGCTCGAACCCACTCATCACCTTCACCGGATTTCCCTATGGCAATCCGGGCAAGTGGCTGAACGACAGACTGGCAGCGGGAACGAAGCTCTTCGTCGTCGACCCCCGCCGAACCGATGTCGCGCGGCGCGCGCACATCCACCTGCAATCCAGGCCTGGCGAGGACGTGTCGATCATCGCCGGACTGATCCGTATCATCCTGGCGGAGAAGCTGTACGACGCGGCGTTCGTTGAGCAGTACACACGAGGCCTCGCCGAGCTGACGGCGGCCGTCGAGGAATTTACGGCCGAGCGCGTCGGGGAATGTGCCGGGATCGACCCGGACGACCTTCGCGCGATCGCCCGGGCGTTGACCGCCACCCGACGCGGCTACATCAATGCCGGCACCGGGCCGAACATGGCCGGCCGCGGGACGTTGACGGAATATCTGCTCCTCGTCCTGCACACTCTCTGTGGCTATTGGCTGCGGGAAGGCGACAAGGTGCGCCACCCCGGCGCACTTGCCGCGACGCTCACCCCGCGCGCGGAGGTGCTGCCGCGCACGCCCGCCTACGGATTTGGGATCGACCTCGGCGTGCGGTCGCTCACCAGCACGGCAGCCGGGCTACCCACTGCAGCCCTGCCCGACCTCATGCTGCGCGACGACGAACCGCGCATTCGCGCCATGATCAGCTGTGGCGGCAACCCGGTCGCGGCCTGGCCGGACCAGACGAAGACCATAGCTGCGCTCGATCGGCTGGAACTGCTGGTCCAGATCGATCCCTGGATGTCCGCAACGGCGACATTGGCCGATTATGTCATAGCGCCGCAGATCTGGCTCGAAGTGGCCGGGACTTCTCAAGTCCTGGACTGGCTGACGCGGAACGGCACCGGCTACGGACAGGCGGATCCGTACGCGCAATACAGCCCGGCCCTGCTGAATCCTCCACCGGGGTCGGACCTGATCGAGGAATGGGCGTTCTTCTATGAGCTCGCACGCGCGCTCGGCCGGCAGGTCAGGATTTCGCCTGCGCTGGGTCCCGCCATGCCCCCGATACCACTCGACATGTCCAGGCGGCCATCGACCGACGACGTTCTGGAGATCCTGTGTCGTGGGGCGCGCATCCCGCTATCGGACGTCAAGATGATCGACGGCGGCGCTATCTTCCCCGGACACCCCGTACACGTCGCCGCCGGACACGGCGAGGAACGATTCGAGCTCGCCGATCGTCAGATGATGGCTGACCTGAGCGGTGAAACCGGCCGGCCGCGATCGGGCAATTACCGGTTCCGCCTTCTGTGCCGGCGCATGATGCACGTCTATAACAGCGCGTTCGTGGGCGCCCTTCCGTCATCGATCCGTCCGTACAATCCCGTTTGCCTTCATCCCGACGATATGGTGTCGCTTGTCCTCGTCGATGGCGACGTCGTCACCATCACCTCGGACAAGGGCAGCATCCCGGCCATCGTTGCCGCCGACCCGACCCTGCGGAGGGGAACGGCGTCGATGAGTTTCGGGTTCGGCCGCCTTCCCCGGGACGACCCCGATTTCCGACGGATCGGCAGCAATCCGGCGCGGCTGCTCAGCAACGACGACGTGTATGACAGCTATTCCGGCCAACCCCTGATGACCAACATTCCAGTGGACATCCGTGCTGCGGACACTGAGATTTTTGAGGAAATGCAATGACGCAACCGCTTCACTACGCCAACGCCCGCGCGCTGATCGTCGGTGGTACGTCGGGTGTCGGCATGGCCACCGCCCGGCGCCTGGGACAGGCCGGCTGCCGGCATATCGCGATCGTCGGCAGGAATGCGGAGCGCGGACGATCGGCGGCGGAACAGCTTCAATCCGCCCTTCCGGATGCCGTGATCGCCTTCATCTCGGCGAACGCCAACGATCCTGCCGAAGCGGACCGTGTCGTCGGGGAAGCGGAGGCGGCGATCGGACCGATCGATATTCTCGTGAACTCGACATCCACCGGCTACCTGCCCGATCTCTTCTTTCGCACTGCCCCACAGACGATCGCCGGTCTTCTCGCCGAGCTTACCCATGCGCCGATCTATATGTCGCGCGCGGTCATCGACGGCATGAGGGCGCGTGGCCGCGGGGTCATCATCAACCTCGCCTCGGACGCCGCGAAGGTACCGACGCCGGGAGAGACGATCGTCGGCGCGGCGATGGCCGCGATCGTCATGTTCTCTCGTACCCTGGCGCTGGAAGCCAAACGCGATGGCATAAGAGTGCACGCACTGACCCCCTCCCTCATCGCCGGAACGCCGACCGCGGAGAATGTCACGCGGGGCGGCTTCAGCGCAAAGCTGTTCGAAAGCGCCGCTGCCCAAGCGCATCTGGGTGTGGCCGAACCGGACGACATTGCATCGACGATCTGCTTCCTCGTCGGCCCGGAGGCCGCGCGCATGACGGGACAGGTCATCAGCATCAACGGCGGCATCTCTGTCGCCTGATCCCGCATGGAGGACCGCGATGAGCTCAATCGCTGCCGATCGTCGCTCGGCCCGGATCGTCGGGGGGATGCGATGACACATTTGCCGCTTGCCGGATTGACCGTGGTCGAGATGGCAGGGATCGGCCCTGCCCCCTATGGTGGGCTGCTCCTCCAACAAATGGGTGCGCACGTCACCCGCATCGACCGCGTGACCTCTTCGGGTCTAGGCATCGAAATTCCAGAGCGGTTCGATCTGCTCAATCGCGGCAAGACGACGGTCGCGCTCGATCTGAAGTCGGCAACGGGACAGGCCGAGGCGAAACGGTTGATCGACGCTGCGGACGTTGTGATCGAGGGATTTCGCCCGGGCGTTATGGAATCCCTCGGCCTTTGCCCCGCCGCCTTCGCTCTCAGCAATCCGAAGCTGGTGTATGGCCGTGTCACCGGTTGGGGACAGGACGGACCGCTCGCGAAGGCGGCGGGACACGACCTGAATTACATCGCGATCACCGGCGCACTGGACGCGATCGGCGAAGCGGACGGTCCACCCGTCGTCCCGCTTAATCTTGTCGGTGACTTTGCGGGCGGCACGCTGTTCCTGATCGCAGGCGTCCTGGCGGCGGTACTCGCGGCCAGGGAAAGCGGCCGCGGGCGCGTGGTGGATGCGTCGATCGTCGATGGCGTCACCAACCTGCTGACCCTTCAGCACGCGCTTCACGCGATGGGGGAGATGTCGACCCGCCGCGGCGACAATTTGATCGACGGCGGCGCGCCATTCTATGCGGTCTATCGGACGGCCGACGATCTTTGGGTCTCGATCGCGGCGGTAGAACCAAAATTCTATGCGGAATTGATCGGGCATATGGGTCTGTCGTCCGCTGATCTACCGAAGCAATATGACCGGTCGCGTTGGAATGACCTGCGGACGATCTTCGCGGATGCGTTCCGCACACGGACACGCCAGCAATGGTGCGAGGTGTTGGAAGGGACGGATTCCTGCTTCGCCCCGGTACTCGACATCCATGAGGCGAAACTCCACCCCCAAATCGCGTATCGAAGCGTTTTGACGGACGCCGCTGGCGTGACGATTCCCTCTCCCGCGCCAAGGTTTGCGTCGCTGGCGCCCGAATCCTCCCGCTAGGACGCCGACGGTTCAGGCATCGCTGCCCAGAAAATACTGCCTTCGCTCTTGGACGGCGGCGATCAGCCAGTCCTGAAACACGCGGATCCTCCGAAGCTCGCGGGTGTCGCGATGGGTTACGAGCCAGAACGTCCGCTCGATCTGTTTGTCCGGTATAATCGGACGTAACGCCGGATCGGCATCGCCGATGAAACGCGGCAGAACGCCTATTCCGGCACCGGCAGCAATCAGGCGATACTGCGCATTGATACTCGAACTGCGCAACGTCGCCGAAAGCTGAGGATCGATCTCGTCAAGGTATCGAAGCTCGGGCGCATAGAGGAGGTCGGGGATATATCCGACCAGCACCTGTCCCTGAAGATCGGCGACGCTGCGGAACGAAGCGCTGGACGCCGGATGGCCGGCGGCGGCGTAGAGCCTGAGACGATAGGACGACAGCTTCCGAGCTACCACCGGCCCCGATCGCGGCCGCGCGAGCATCACGGCAAGGTCGGTTTCCCGCTTGGACGGGCTGAGAAAGCCGGAGGTCGCGACGAGCTCGATCGTCGTACCGGGATGGGCCTGGTGAAACTGCTTCAGCACGTTGGCGATGAACCAGGTCCCAAAGCCTTCGGACACGCTCAGCCGGATCGTGCCGGAAAGCCCGCCGTTGTTTTGCGGCACATCCTGGATGCGCTCGGCCGCGCGGTGCATCTCCTCGACATGAACGAAGAGCCGTTCGCCGGCGTCGGTCAGAACATGACCGCCGCGTGTGTGTTCGAACAGGGTCACGCCCAATCGGCTTTCCAATCGCCGAATCCGCCGGCCGATAGTCGTCGCATCGACGCCAAGGCGTGATGCCGCGCGAGAGAGTTGCCCCACTTGAGCGAGAACCGAGAATTCCTGAAGCTCAGTCCAAGGGATCATTTCATCATCCTGCAGTTCTGCAGCCGGCATCTGCAAATACACAGCTTGCCTGCATCGTTGCAGCAATAGAGATGTCGTCGCAAGGAGACTTGCGATGCGCACCATCGACCATGTGATCGCCGGCAGCGGCAGCGGCGGGGCTGGGACCAGCCGGTTCGGCGACGTCTTCGACCCCAACAGCGGCCAGGTGCAGGCGCGCGTTGGCTTGGGCACCCCTGCGGATCTGGAGCGTGCGGTGGCGGCGGCGCGAGAAGCGCAGCCGGCATGGGCGGCGACCAACCCGCAGCGCCGCGCGCGCGTGCTGTTCAAGTTCAAGGATCTGATCGAGGCGAACATGGACGCGCTCGCCCACACGCTGTCGTCCGAACATGGCAAGGTCATCGCCGATGCCAAGGGCGACATTCAGCGCGGGCTGGAAGTCGTCGAGTTCGCCTGCGGCATCCCCCACGCGCTGAAGGGCGAATACACCCAGGGCGCCGGGCCAGGCATCGACGTCTATTCGATGCGGATGCCGCTGGGCATCGGCGCGGGCATCACGCCGTTCAATTTTCCGGCGATGATCCCGATGTGGATGTTCGGCGTCGCCATCGCCTGCGGCAACGCCTTCATCCTGAAGCCGTCGGAGCGCGATCCGTCGGTGCCGGTGCGGCTGACCGAACTGATGCTGGAGGCGGGGCTGCCGGAGGGCGTGCTTCAGGTCGTTCACGGCGACAAGGAAATGGTCGACGCGATCCTCGACCACCCCGCCATCGCCGCCGTCAGCTTCGTCGGATCGAGCGACATCGCGCATTACGTCTACCAGCGGGGCGTCGCGGCGGGGAAGCGCGTGCAGGCGATGGGCGGCGCCAAGAACCATGGCATCGTCATGCCCGACGCCGACCTCGACCAGGTCGTCGCCGACCTGTCGGGCGCGGCGTTCGGCTCGGCAGGAGAGCGCTGCATGGCGCTGCCGGTCGTGGTGCCGGTGGGCGAGAAGACCGCCGACGCCCTGCGCGAAAAGCTGATCCCGGCGATCGATGCGTTGCGGGTCGGCGTGTCGACCGATGCGGAGGCGCATTACGGCCCGGTCGTGAACGCCGCGCACAAGCAGCGGGTCGAAAACTGGATCCAGACCGGCGTCGACGAAGGCGCCGAACTGGTCGTCGATGGCCGCGGCTTCTCGCTCCAGGGGCACGAGCAGGGCTTCTTCATTGGCCCGAGCCTGTTCGACCGCGTGACGCCGCAGATGCAGAGCTACAAGGAAGAGATTTTCGGCCCCGTTCTTCAGATGGTCCGCGCCCCCGACTTCGAAACCGCGGTGCGCCTGCCGAGCGAGCATCAATACGGCAACGGCGTCGCCATCTTCACCCGCAACGGCCACGCCGCGCGCGAATTCGCCGCACGGGTCGAAGTCGGCATGGTCGGCATCAACGTGCCGATCCCGGTGCCGGTCGCGTACCACAGCTTCGGCGGGTGGAAGCGCAGCGCGTTCGGCGACGTCAACCAGCATGGCATGGAAGGCGTGCGGTTCTGGACGAAGGTCAAGACGGTGACACAGCGCTGGCCCGATGGCTCGCCCGACGGCGGCAACGCCTTCGTCATCCCGACGATGGCGTAAGGATGGACACGGACACGATCCTGGCCGGCGTGGATGGCGCTGCGGGTCGCCTACGCCTTAACCGGCCCAAGGCGCTCCACTCGCTTGACCTGGCGATGGTCCGTCAGATGACGCACGCGCTGCTGGCGTGGCGCGATGATCCCGACATCCGCATCGTGATGATCGACCATGCGCCCTCGACGGATGGCGATCCCAAATACGCGCGGGGCTTTTGCGCGGGTGGCGACGTGGTGACGATCGCCAAGGCGCTGGAAGGCCGCGAAAAGGCCGCGCGGTCGTTCTTCTACGAGGAATATCGCCTCAACCACCTGATGTACACGTTCCCGAAGCCGGGCGTGGCGTTCATGGACGGGGTGACGATGGGCGGCGGGGTCGGCATCGCCTGCCCATGCCGCTACCGCGTCGCGACCGAACGGACGGTGTTCGCGATGCCGGAGACGGCGATCGGCATCTTCCCCGACGTCGGCGGCGGGCGGTACCTGTCGCGCCTGCGCGGGCGGGTTGCGCAATATCTGGCGCTGACCTCCGCGCGGCTGACCGGTGCGGACTGCAAGGCGCTGCGCCTCGCGACGCATTACCTGCCGTCCGAAGCGCTGGATGAGGCCAAGCGCCGCGTCGCCGCCGATCCGTTCCGGGTGGAGGCGATCCTCGACGAACTGTCGGTCGCGCCGCCCGAGGCGGAAATCATGGCCCGCCTGCCGCTGATCGACCGCTGCTTCGCGAGCGACAATCTGGACGCAATCCTCGCCTGTCTCGACGCCGAGGACGACGCGTGGGCGACCAAGACCGCCGCCAGCATCCGCGCCAAGTCGCCGACCGCCTGCGCCGTCTCCCTGCGCATGCTGGTCGAAAGTCCGAAGCAGCCGCAATTCGTCGACGAGATGCGGATGGAATATGCGCTCATGGTCCGCATGATCGCCTTCCCCGACTTCGCCGAAGGGGTGCGCGCGCTGCTGATCGACAAGACGAACGATCCGCAGTGGCAGCCGCAGGCGGATACCGACCCGTTCTTCGAACCATTGCCCCCAATCGACGCCTGGAGCCCGCTCGACGGGTTTTCATCCGTAAGGAGCCTCTGACGTGGCTAAGCTGGCTTTCATCGGTCTCGGCAACATGGGCGGCGGGATGGCCGCTAACCTCGCGAAGGCCGGCCATGACGTCCGCGCCTTCGACCTGTCGGCCGACGCGCTTGATCGCGCGAGGGCGGCCGGCTGTCTGCCGGTCGAAAGCGCCGCGGCGGCATGCGACGGCGCAGAGGCGGTCATCACGATGCTGCCCGCGGGCCGCCACGTCGAAAGCGTCTATACCGACAGCATTTTCGACACGGCGCCCAAATCTGCGATTCTGATGGACTGCTCGACAATCGACGTCGCCACCGCAAAGCGCGTCGCTGAGGCGGCCGCTGCCAAGGGTCTGGCGATGGTCGATGCGCCTGTGTCCGGCGGGATCGGGGCAGCCAACGCCGGCACGCTGACCTTCATGGTCGGCGGCTCCGCGGCAGCGTTCGAGCGTGCCGAGCCTTTCCTGGGCGACATGGGCAAGTCGGTGATCCATGCAGGTAGCAACGGCAGCGGACAGGCGGCGAAGATCTGCAACAACATGCTGCTCGGTGCATCGATGGTCGCGACATGCGAGGCACTGGTGCTGGCCGAGAAGCTGGGGCTGGAGCCGCAAAAGTTCTACGACATCGCCAGCGTCTCGTCGGGATCATGCTGGTCACTCAACACCTATGCCCCGCTGCCCGCCGTTGGCCCGCAGACGCCGGCCGACAACGACTATCAGGGTGGCTTCGCCGCGGCTTTGATGCTGAAGGATCTGCGGCTGGCGATGGGCGCGGCCGGTAACGTCGGCGCCGACACGCCGATGGGACGCCGCGCGACCGAGCTGTACGAGGCGTTCGTCGCCGCAGACGCGGGCGGCCACGACTTCTCCGCGATTATCAGAACATTGGGAGCGACAGGATGAAGGTGCTGGTGCCGGTCAAGCGCGTGCTTGATTACAATGTGAAGCCCCGGGTGAAGGCCGACGGCAGCGGGGTCGACCTCGCCAACGTCAAGATGAGCATGAACCCGTTCGACGAAATCGCGGTCGAAGAGGCGATCCGCCTGAAGGAAAAGGGCGTCGCGACCGAAGTCGTCGCCGTCTCGATCGGCGAGCTCAAGGCGCAGGAAACGCTGCGCACCGCGCTGGCGATGGGGTGCGACCGCGCGATCCTGATCACGTCGGAGGAGAAAGTCGAGCCGCTGGGCGTCGCGAAGCTGCTGAAGGCGATCTGCGACGAGGAACAGCCCGGTCTCGTGATCCTCGGCAAGCAGGCGATCGACGACGACAATAACCAGACCGGCCAGATGCTGGCCGCGCTGACCGGCTGGGGCCAGGGCACCTTCGCATCGAAAGTCGAGGTCGCCGACGGCAAGGTCGCGGTCACGCGCGAAGTCGATGGCGGCGCCGAGACCGACACGCTGACGCTGCCGGCGGTGGTCACCACGGATCTCCGCCTCAACGAGCCGCGCTATGCCTCGCTGCCGAACATCATGAAGGCGAAGTCCAAGCCGCTCGCGCAGAAGACCGCGGCCGACTACGGCGTCGACGTGAGCCCGCGCCTCACCACGCTGAAGGTCGAGGAGCCGGCCAAGCGCCAGGCGGGCGTCAAGGTCGCCGATGTCGACGAACTGGTCAGTAAGCTCAAGGCTCTGGGCATCGCGCAGTAACATCCCCCGTTCGTGCTGAGCGAAGTCGAAGCACGTGCCCGGAACACGCCCTTCGACAGGCTCAGGGCGAACGGACTGGAAGGATTTGGATATGAAAACCCTCGTTTGGGTCGAACACGACGGCCAGGCCGTCAAGGACGCCACGCTCGCCACGGTAACCGCCGCGGCCAAGCTGGGTGAAGTCCACCTGCTGGTTGCCGGCCAGGGTGTCGACGGCGTCGCTGCCGAAGCCGCCAGGATCGCCGGCGTCGGCAAGGTCCATGTCGCCGACGACGCAGCCTATGCGCATGCGTTGGCGGAGAATGTCGCGCCGCTGGTCAATTCGCTGATGGACAGCCACGACGCCTTCGTCGCGCCGGCCACCTCGGGCGGCAAGAACATCGCGCCGCGCGTCGCCGCCCTGCTCGACGTCATGCAGGTCAGCGACATCCTGTCGGTCGAGGGGCCGGACACGTTCACGCGGCCGATCTACGCCGGCAACGCGATCGCGACCGTGCAGACGAAGGACGCGAAGCTGGTCCTGACCGTCCGCGGCACCGCGTTCGAAAAGGCGGCGACCGAGGGTGGCTCGGGCACGATCGAGGCCGTCGCCTCGACCGGCGACGCGGGCGTGTCGACCTTCTCCGGCAGCGAGATTGCGAAGCTGGAACGCCCGGAGCTGACGAGCGCAAAGGTGATCGTCTCGGGCGGCCGTGCGCTGGGGTCGGGCGAGAAGTTCGTCGAGTTGATCGAACCGCTGGCCGACAAGCTGGGCGCCGCGGTCGGCGCATCGCGCGCTGCCGTGGACGCAGGCTATGTCCCGAACGACTATCAGGTCGGCCAGACCGGCAAGATCGTCGCCCCGGAAGTATATATCGCGGTCGGTATCTCGGGCGCGATCCAGCATCTGGCGGGCATGAAGGATTCGAAGGTCATCGTCGCGATCAACAAGGACGAGGATGCACCGATCTTCCAGGTCGCCGACGTCGGGCTGGTGGGCGACCTGTTCAAGGTCGTACCGGAGTTAACCGAAAAGCTCTGATCAGCTGTGCGTACCCTCGCCCGTTCGCTATTCGATTTTGGCAGCGAACGCGGCCGGAGTTAGCTCAGCCAAACGACCAGTGCGGTCGTTCGGTGTTGTAAGCGTCGTTTCAGCGGGCGAAGATCGAGCGCCGCCGCTGGTCACCGATAACATGTTTGGAACGTGGGACATCCGCAAATGGGTGTCACGGCATAGCTGTTACCTGCGCGGCCATCTCAATCCGCGCAGGTAGCATTCTATGGCATTACTCGGCGGGCAACCTCGCCAACGCCGCGCGCACACGCTGCCAGTCTGCTGCGAAAGCACGGTGCATATCGGCGGGACCGTCCTCAAACATCGGATGAACGGCAGAATAGCCCGACAGGTGATGCGTGAGCACCGGCGTGATAATATGCACGTGAGGCCCCCGGCTCGACCGAATATCCGATGGCATGTGCTGCACGATTAGGCTGCTGAGTGCCTTGGGCTGCAGACACAACGCCACGTGCATGTACGCGGCGTGCATCATAGCATGACGCGGCAGCGATGGTGAGAAGCGCAGCGTCTGGATCACCGCGAGCAGGTTCTGCCCCGGCAGGACAGCCGCGTCATAGCTTTCAAAGAAAGCCTTCGGCCCGCTGACATCGGCAACGCCATTTGCCTGGACCAATCGATGATCCGCGGCCGTAATCACCCACTCTGCGTCCGCAGCCGTTATCTCGGTGGCAGTCGGCTTGCGTGGCTGAAGCTTCGCACGAGCAAGGTCAGCAGTGCGATGAGCGTGCCCCTTCCCATCGCCCGACCAGAGTAGTGCGAAGCCGAAGTTGGCGTCAGGCCCGATCCGCGCCGGATCGTCGAATACCATGTCCATCGCCTTTGCGGGGCTCATCCAATCCATCGCTCAGCCCTCCATCGCGTGGCGGATCAGATCGCGGGCAGTGGCAAGCCCGCGACGATGATCGATCTGGTTGGAGAACGGCGCCTGGCGATGGTCCAGTGCGTCGCCACCCAGGCAAAACGAAGGCTGCGCGTCGATCGGCGCACGGTGATCGGGCACCAGCCAGATGCCGCCATCGGGCGCCACCCACGGCAGATGCGGTCCATACCAGTGGGCACCGAGCATCGACCACTGGCAGACCAGCGCCGACATCTGTGGAAGCCCGTCAGCCGACCGCATGACGGACAGCACCAGCGCGTCGCTGCGTGCCGCCCGCACTCCTGTCGAAACCGTGGCGCGCAGGGTCCGCGGATCGCTCGTGGTAGGCACGAGCAGGACCGAAGCTTCGGGGACGTAGAGGTAGTTCCAGAAGTCGTCCGGAAGGGCGATCGTGGCGTCCTTCTCGATCGTCCATCCGGCGGCTTTGACGAGCGTAAGGCTCGCGTCAATTACCTGCGCTTCCGCGATGCGGCGCGTGTGATTGTCGTTGGTCACTTGGGGTCTTCTCGTTCGGCGCTGACGCCGGCTGCGAGCGTGCGAGGCGCACGGGAAATTTCACCTTACGGTACAGCCGCAGGCTCCTTCACAATCCCCCTTCATCGCGATCGACGTACCGCAACCGCGGTCGTCAGCGTGACGCTTTCGCTTCAGTCTCCACGGTCGCGCCCAAGGGACGGCGACGAGGTGGCTGCCACCCCTGTCTGGTCGATCACCGCCCAGTCTTGTCGTAAGTCCCGATCGGCCGGCAGCGCCATCGCGGCAGCAACCAGAAGAGAGTAGCCGCAGTCGCTCGTCGCAAAGGCGCGAAGACGGTCGAGGGCGTCCTCGGACACGCCTGCGGCCATCAGCTTGCCGCGCTCGATCTTGAGCGACACCCGCCCCTTGACCAGATCATTCATCGGCGCGTTGAGCGCCGTATCGAATGCTGACCGGTTCGCCGACGACAGGCGCTGATAGAGGGTGTGCTGCCGGAAGTTTTCGACGACCTGCCGCCCCACTTTTAGACGCTCCGGTCGAGCATCCGCAGCGGCAGATGGTTCCACGTCGCGTGGCACTGCCGGGTCGGCGGACAACGCCCCAGACCGCCGACGCGCCTGCTGACGAGCGCGCTCCATTGCTGTCGTTTGTGGGCGGGGCTCGACTGTTCGCGGCGCCGGCGGCGTGGCGACTTCATCTGTCGTCCGGATCGTCCGAGCGTCATTGAGCGATACTGAGATTTCCTGGCCCTTGGGCTCCACGTCGTCATTCAATCGAACCACATCTGTCGACGCCGCCGGCACGTCGAGGCCTATCGTGCCGATGCTCGCTGGCGCTTGTTCGATTGTTTCCGTCACGGCTTCAGCGCGCGCCGCTTCTTGGTTAGGGTCAAGGTGTCCTGGCTCGCATACGCCAGCGGCTGGCAGCCCCTCCATCAGCGGCGTTTCAACTGACGAAGGCGTGGGATCAGGCGAAGATTTCAGGTGAATGTCTTCGGCTTGTCGAACCTGTGCTTCAACGACCTCGCGGGGCGGTGCCGCCGCATCGGAGAGCACCGAATCCGGTCGTTTCAGCACCCCGCTTAGATCCTCGCCGGCTCGATCCTTAGCTGAAGGCGGTGGCGACGCACGCCCGTCCGGTGAATCTTGTGTCGATGACGCAGCGGGCGCCGTCGTCCCAGCACTTTCGACCGGGCCAACAGTTGCACTCGACAGCGTCGACTTCACGTCTGCAATGGGCCGGCCCGCCGGCAGTTGTACCACTGACGCTGGCACTTCCCCTGGCCCCTGCCCCACATTATCACGCATCAAGTTTACTAGTGGCGGAGCCGCCTTTGGTGCCGACGCGGATTCGCCAGGACCTCGGGATTCCCCTAGCGGCAGCGACACGAGCGGCGATGATACCGGGGCCGCGGAAGCGACACGCTGCTCGCGGTGAGCGGCCCGCTGGGACAGGTTGAACTGCGCCTGTGCAGCCGGCAATCCGTCGCTGAAGGTCGGGTGATGTCGATAAAGGCGATAGTGCCGTCTGACGGTTCGATGCGCCGGGCCCGGATCGATCCCAAGCAGCGCCCCTTCGCCATGCACGGCGATATGGGCGAGCACCCGTCCGATCTCCTGCTCCTGTCGTTTGCCGGCCTCCTGAATCACGGCGTCGAAACGCTTGCGATACGGTTGCCGGGCCACCAGCGCGCGATCGGCGGCGCGCAGGCCGGTGGCCGCAAATCGCTCGCCATCGCCGCTCGACCGGACAAGGAATACGAAACGGTCTGCAGGGGTCGCCCACTCGGCCGATCGCTGTCGATAAAGATGCTCGGCGAGCGCCTCGAAATGCGCGTCGCCATCGAGCGGTTCGGGATGGCGGGCGGGCAGCAGCACAGTGTCATCCGCCCAGCGCCGGGACGCCGGACGGAGCGTCTCGCGAGTATCCCGCTCCGCAATCGCGATCCCGATCTCCTGATCGATTTCGGCCAGTCGCCGACGGATATCCACGACCTCGCGGCGAGCCATCGTCAGCGCATCATCGTGCGGCTCGATCGCCTCGTTGACCGCGTAGAGATGAGCCTCGGCGAGGTCGTTGCGGGCACGATAGGTTGCGACCGCCCTGGCCTCTGCGGCACTAGCCGAACCGTCCTCGATCGCGGCTAAAGTATCGGATGTTTTGGCAGCCAATCGTTCCGCGGCGGATCGCGCCATCTCAGCAGACAGCTCGCATTCTGCAATCGCCCGCAGCATCTTACCGAGGCGCTCTGTCGCCTCCCCATGCTCACGCCGCAGCTTGGCCAGGGCTGCGTCCTCGTCAGCCGTCGCGCTATCGTCAATCATGCGCAGGGCGGCACGGTGCAGGTCGAGTTCGGCGGCGATCTCCCGCTCGGCTTGCCGCTGACGGCCCGACCAGGCTTTGATCGCATTGCGCCGGTCGATATCTACCGCGAAACCGGCGTCGACGAGCGCCGCTGCGGCGCTGCCCAGATGCTCACCCGGCTCCTGATCAATGCCCATCGCCTCGTAGGTGCGCGGGTCGTAGCGGCGACGGACACCACGGGCGATCAGCCGGTGGTTGACGATCTCGGCATAGGCCTGACGAAGCGCCGCCACGTCAGCGGCCGAGCGCTGTTTGAAACCCAGACGTGGAAGCTCGACCTTTGTCTTCTCTCCTAGCCGAACAGCGAGATCGCCCGCCTGTAACTTGCCGCCTCGAAATTCCCATTGTCCATCGTACCGCTGTCGGCATGAGCCGGGGAAAACGAGGATATGTGGATGACGATTACGGTGGTCGTTGCGATACGTCGGATCGTGTGCCGCGATCGTGTATTTAAAGCCCAGCTTGTCGAGCAGCGCGCCAAAAGCATCGGCGATCGCGCGGTTGTCCAGGTCGCTGAGTTCTTCAGGAAAATCGGCTTCTATCTGCCATTGCAGCACGCCACCCCGTGGTCGGACGTAATGGACCAATCGATCCCTTTTCCTGGCGCCATACCGATCGATGTCCAACGCCTCGGCCCATAGCTGGCCGTCCTCATCCAGTTCGATCCGATGGACGTCGCGCGCCAGTTTTCTGTCGCCTGCCTGCGGTGCTTCTACCGCTTTGCGGAGCGCCTCTCGAACGAGCAAAGGCGTCGTGTCTTCGTTAGCGAGACGCACCAGCTCGGACGGCTCGCCGCAGGCTGGCCGAACTTCCAGAGCCGGCGCCGATGGTGTCGACGCCGCAGCGTTCACCGCAGTCCAGAACCGTTCACGTTCGACCGGATTCGGCGAGATATTGCTGACAACAAAAGCCGTTCGGGAATGACCAAGCGCGCTTTCGTCCGCATCGACGATGTAACGCTCGTTGACCGCGGCCCGGCCGCGACCCGCCGGTTCTGCCGCCGTTACATAGCGCTCGAAGGCCAGAGCGCCGTTCGGTGCCTTTCCCTGCGCCGGCCTGACCTTGCTGATCGATGAGTAAGCAAAGTGAAAGCTCGTCGCCCCATCGCTCGTGCTCGGTCGCCAAGGCGGTGGCGCCGGGAAGCTCAAGTCGATGTCGCGGCGTGACCACCCGGCTCCGCCGCGACGCCGATCCGATGGCGTGTCAGCCTTGACCCGCCGTCCCGGCTTCGCGCCAGCAAGCTCCTCCAGCGCCTGCCGCGAGATCATCGCGCGGATCGCGGCGGTGGCGTGAAAGAGGCGGTCGGTCAGCTGCACGGTGGGCTCACGGGAGTTCATGTCATGGCAATAGGATGACTCCACCGTGCTGCGCCGGCCAGCCCCGCTCGAAAATAATCCTACCGCCTTCCGGAGCGACAGCGGCGGACCCACGCGACAGGCCTGGCGTCGCGTCCACGATCATCGGCCTTTCCAGCCGATTGATCGATCCTTCGGGGTGATGGGCCAGACAGCGCCCCCCATCCGCCGTAGTCGGCAGCGACTACAGTATTGCGCAAATACCTGCCTCTTTCCTCCTTCACTCGCATGCGGGCAGCACATGCGCGCGTACGCGGGACACACGCGTCGTATGTGCCGCGCACGCTTCCCGCCCGCCTCGCGCGCGATCCCCATTTTGCAGGTTGGGTTACCCCGCAGGCCCTCCAGATCGCAGGCATAGCGATGGGGCTTGGCACTCCGCCGGGTGGAATTCGGAGGTAGCAGATGGACGAATTGAACACCAGCAAACTGTCCGCTGAGATAAGACAGGCCCTAAGCTGTGTGATGGCAGAACTGGTCTTGACGGCACAGGAAGATCCGCTCGCGATCGAGCGCATCGCCGACCTTGCGGATGGGCCGCCGCGCGACACCCGGCTGCTCGGCCGGATGCTCGAGATTCTGCCCACCGAGCTCGACGCGCGGCCGTGGCTCGATTGGTGCGAAGGTGGCGCGGCGCCAGCAGCCGGTAAGCCGATGTTCGACCCGTCACATGGCCAGAAAAGGTCCGCCCGAGGGGCGTGGAAGTCTGCCGTCCGTCAGCGTAATGCCGCGGCCCAGGACGTTGCGACCGCGCGTGAAAACCTCGCCCTCGCCGAGGCGAAGCACGAGCTCTGCGAGCAGGCGGTGAAGGACGCCGACGCACATCTCCGGGCTGCGGTATGCTACCGGCTTTTGATCGATGAGAGCCGGATGCTCAACGGGGTGTTCGCCATGGGGCCGGCCTTCACGCTGCTGCGCGCAATCAGCACGTATCAGCGACGGGATCCGGTGTTCGAGACGACGCTTGACGATGAAGGTCGCGCGTGGATCGAGGAGCAGATCGCCAATCGCGAGGACACCGCCCGGATGATCATGGAAAGGCTCGACTTCTTCGCCGGCGATGCGAAGGTGGAGCTCAAGCTGCACCACGCAATCTACAAAGTACTGGCGGAGGTATATGCCGAAGTCGAAGCCGGACGGGCCGAGGCCAAGAAGGCAGGCAGGCCGCTGACCCCGATTGAAAAGCGGACCTTTAGGAACCACGAACAGCGCCGCACCAGCGTGCGCCGCGAAGGATTGCGAAACGACTATTCAGCCGTGCTCAATGGCTTTTCGATAGGACCGTCGAATGAGCCAAACGACGAGCCGTTCGACACCGACGAATAACGCAGACGAGCGGTCGAATGAGTAAAGCCCGGGCGCCTCATAATGGCGCCCGGGCTTTACTCGTCAGGGTATGGCGCCTCCGTCAGGCAGCCCGCAATTCTTCTTCCCGAATGAAGCGCCGCGGCACCCTCATTTTGAATTCGGTATAGCCTTCATAGCGCGACTTCCCGGACGTGATCTTTGCATCGCCAACGATCGTGTCATCGCCGAGAAGCCGATGCGCCGGATTGCCAAGCGCGCGCGCCACGGCTTCGGCATCTAGCGCGCTGTCGACACGCAGTTCGGAGCCGTGGATCAGTGCTGTCGGCGCGGTCTTCCCCAGCCGGGCGGACAGAAGAATCCGCCCCTCCCACAGCACAACCGAGACTGTGTTGCGGTCTCCTGACAGGTTCTCGTTGACCAGGTCAATCTGCCGCCAACCACTGCGCAGTTGGGCGATTATCTCTTTGGAAACGCGGCCATGCGCAGCAATCGCGGCATCGGCGAGCGCATCGATCTCGAACACCGCATCGTTGGCATCTAGGCGCGCCTTCATACGCTGCCGCCGCCGCTGCGACCGGGCCATCGAGGCAATGTCTCCCGCGAAGGCACGCGGCGTCGAGCGGCCGATCACCAGCTTCTCACTTTGAAGCATCGGACTCAGCGTCTCGATCGTGGCATCGAATTGCACTCGGCGCCAGTCGAACACCGCCCAGAACGGGAGCGGTTCCATCTCGAAGCTGATGAGTCGCATGCCCGCCATGGCACGTTCGATCGAGCTTTCGACGCGGTTACGAACGCCCGAAAAATGGTCGATGAAAGGTTCACGCTGCGTCGTCATTTCGGTGATGCGGGCGCGAAGTGCGCTGGCAATACTGACGTTGTCATGACCTTCGCTGGATCGCTCATCGACCAGCAGGATCAAGTCGACACCGTTGACTGCGAAGCGGATGCAGACACCGTCGTTGTCATCGCCCAGAGTGGCCGGCGATGCGGGCGTCACGGTAGTGACAGTGCCAGTCTCGGCGGCAATGCGTGATGCGATTTCTCGCACTTGGCTTGTCAAATCCGTAAGCTGCTGAGCGTCACGTTCTGCGGTGTCGATGGTCACTGTATCGATCCTTCAAAATTTCATTCGAACGACATCGTTCGCTCCCATAATCCTGATCAAATCTTGTCTAAGTCTTACGCCAGGCCGGGGCTTTCCCAACCTGCCATAATGGGATTAAATCTGTTGTGCGGCGTGGCACTTCCGTCAGCTCGGTCACCAGTCCTGAAAACTCACCTGCCCAGCTCTGGTACGTCCCCGGAAGACGGCAGGCGGGCGCGGCGGCTCGCCGTGATCAGGGACGGTCCTGATGGGCGGCGCGGAGGCGCTCGACCGCCGGGGACGCCGCCTGCCGCATCATCTCGATGGCGTCCGGAACCTCCAGGGAGATCGATGCTTGCGACATGACGAGTTGATCGGTGTACCAGCCCTTTATCTCCAAAGCCTTGGTGTCAAAGATCATGACGGTGGGCAGCGCCGCATCGTTCCGCACGCGGTCGAACGTCCGATCGAGATCGACCGACCAGAACGCTGCCTGCCGACCGCAGGGGCATGCGAAATCCGCCTGGATCGGTGTTCCCGGAGGCAGGCCCCACCAGTCCTCTAGGAACGCGGCGGCCGCGTCGGATTCGCAATAAGGCGGGAGCTCGCCGTCATCGACCGAAGCTGGTTCCAACTGGGCAGTTCGAAGGTGCGCGACGTGCATCTTCGCCGCGTCGTGGATGGCGGCCGCTACCGCGATGGCTTTCGCCCGGGGGTCGTCCAGGTCGGGGACGGGGTCGGGCAAGCAGAGCGACAGGCTGGTTGGAACGATGAACTCCCGATGCAGACTGGAGCCCATCATCTCCATCGTGACGCCGTCGCCTTCGTCGTCAAACTGGACCTCGAGCCACCGGTGCCCCGTGAGCGGGTCTGGGCTCTTTGCGAACTCCAAAAGGATTTGGTTGCCGTCCTTGATGCGTAGCTCAGACTTTCTGCCGATGAGGCATTTCAGTCGGTCGAGCTGGGCGTCGATCCGATCGAGTGACTCCGATCTGGATGGGTCGCGACCCAGGTCGTAGAATTCGGGAATCATCTTATGAGTGGTCATTCTGGATGGCCTCGGCGACGGTATACAGTCCAGCATCCTCATGTGCGTGGTCACGGCTTGCCGGCGTGTCTTGAAGCCGAAGGATGTTCCGAACCTCGGGAAGCGTCCGGCTGCGGAGGTAGTCCGCGAACTCGACTCCGTCGTCTGCGTCGATCGTGTAGCTGTCGCGCGTCAGAACGGTGCCGTCGAGGTGCGGCATGACGACATGCACGTAGAACACCTGCGCGTTCTCGTCCTCGACCCGCGGCTTCCCAAACACGTGGATGGGGGCCGGTTCCAGGCGAAGCAGTTCGAGGTCGATACCCTCGGCGGCGGCTTCCGCGAATACGTCTGCTGCGGCAGCGGCGATAGCGCGGCGGCTGGCCGCGGCGTTGGGTGCGCGGGCAATTGCGCGCTGCATGTTGAGGATGAAGTTTTCCGCGAGGTCGGCGCGGCGTTCCGGTGTGTCGATCTCGTCGCCAACGACCATAGCCGTCAGCAGGTGATCCATCCCGAGGCCCGCCCTGAACTCGACGCTGAGGGTGGCGACATCTGACGGCGCACTGCTGCTTAGCCGGATGCTCATGCGATCGCCGATGAGCATCGACCGAAGCCCGGCGACCTTCGCCTTTTCCATTAGCTGGCATTCGAAGGCTCTGATGTCGCCCATCAGATCGTTCGGTGTGACGGCTGCGTTGTCGTTCATTGGTTTCATTGCTCCAGGTTGGTTCACTCCACCAAATTCGTTCTTCCGCGCAGAGCGTGGGTCAGGGTTGCGTCCGTGGATCGGGTGCACACAGGGTGAGCCGCACGGCGTATGTCGCGGCGATCGCGGTCATGACGTTCGCCTGCTTGGCGGCACTGCAATTCTGGGCGCGATAAAGCGCCCTCGTTTGCTCGCCGGCTATCCAGAATGGTTTGGATGATGCCTGACATAGGGCGAACGCTGAGCGATCGACGCTGACAGGAGATCGGGGCCAGCTCAGCCGCGCAAGGTTTCCTCACCCTTGGGGCAAAGTGTGTCGAGCTGCCGTTCTGCGAACATGTGACGCGGCAACACGGCTTCGCTCACGGCGGAGTGATTAGCGCGATCGGTGACACCGCCGGCGGCTAGGCCGCGGCAACCATGTTGTCCGACGAGCGGACGTGCTGTCGCTCGACTACCCGATCTTTACACCTTCCCGGTAAGGCTGTCCTGCACACTGAGAGGACCCGATGGACCAGTTACAGCCCCACCCCCTAGAAATCCTTGTTCGAAATGCGGCAGCCCTGAAGAATTGGTCTCACGGTCAGCGATCAGGAGAGTCATCGCAGGCGCTTGGCGCACTTGGCGAGATCCTTGCGGCGATCCACCTAAAGGCTGACATAGTGAGCCACGAGACAAATTGTTATGATCTTGTCGCTGGATCAACCCGGATCGAGGTGAAGACGAACGGCGGCCGGATGTCCGGCAGCAAGGATTGCGTGTTGGTAGCGCGCGTGGAGGTCGCGGCGAGCGCGGGTGGCGGCGTTTCCGTAGAAAGCATCTCTACCCGCCCTCACCCGGATCCTGCCGACGGGCACTCGCACTGGACCCGGCTCCCCAACTTCAAATCTTTCCGAGTGCTCTGAAGCAAAAAAGTTGTCGGAATCGCCCCGACGAGATCGGAATGAATGGAGTGCCGAGGGGCGATTTGCGCGTTCGTCCGACAGCACCCGAGGGCATTGCACCGCCTCAGTCGAATGAGCGGCAACGTCTGAGATTAGGCATGAGCTGGAGGGCAGCCTACGGCCGCGCGGAGGTGCTCGCTCTTCCCGTCGAACCCTAGAACCTCGACCCAGAACCGGTCGTTCGTCGCCAGTTCTACGACCACCAGCTTCGGCCATTCATTCATCCTCACGAAGTCGATCCGATGACGTTTAGGGGCCTCTCAGATCCAAAAGCCAATTATCCGGTCAGCAGCTACCGAAAGCCGCGTACGTCAGAACCAGATCAATATGGTGCCTCTAGCCCCGACAGCACCATTTCTGCAAAGACCTTCCCGACCTCTTCGGCCGGCTCTGACTTATCGGGTCGAAACCAGCGGTGGGTCCAGTTGAGCATGCCCAGGATACCATAGGCGACCGTGCGCGCGGAACCGACGCGGCGGAAGCTGCCGTCGGCATAACCCTGTTCGACGATATCGACGATGGACTGCTCGATGCTGCGATTGAGCGCACGCATCTGAGACGACCAATCCGAGCGCTTGTCGCTGACGTGGGTAAGGTCTTCGCGGATATAGATATACAGCAGCGGATAGTTGCTGGCATAGGAAATCATCATAGACGTGACGAGTTCGCGAAGCTTGCGGTTGGGGCTGATCGCGCTGCTGGCGATGCGGCGGGCGAGTTCGTCGTTACCCTCCAAGACCGAGCGCACGATCTCGTCGAACATCTGCTCCTTCGACGAGAAATAATAATAGAGCGTGGCGCGATCGATGCCGAGTTCGGCGGCGACCGCACTGACGCTGGCACCCTTGTAGCCCAGGCGGTTGAATACACGGATCGCAGCGTCGGAGATTTCCTGGCGCCGGCTGGCATAGGACACGCTGGCATCCTTGCCTGCCGCCGAGCGCCGCTTTCCGATCAACGACGTCTGTTCGGCCAAGCGATCAATTCCTTTGCATAGACGCCTGCGTTAACCGCGCGGCGCGCCGGCGACGTATAGGACCTGACCGGTGACGAAGGAAGAACGCGGATCGGCGAAATACGATACGGCGTGCGCGATGTCTTCAGGCTGGCCGGGGCGTTCGACATGGATCGTCTTCAGCATCTCGTCGACCATGGCATCCATCGTCATGCCCATCCGCTCGGCGACGGCGCGGGTCATATCGGTCACGACGAAGCCGGGCGCGACCGCGTTGGCCGTGATGCCGTAACGACCGAGCTCGATCGCCAGCGTGCGGGTAAGCCCCTGGACACCCGCCTTGGCCGCAGAGTAATTGGCCTCGCCGACCGCACCCAGCGCGGCGATGCTCGACAGGTTGACGATCCGGCCCCAGCGGCAAGCCCGCATATGCGGCTGCACCGCGCGGCACATCAGGAACGCCGACCGCAGGTTGACGCTCAGCACGCTGTCCCAGTCGTCGGTGCTCATCTTCGCCAGCGTCCGGTCGCGCAGAATGCCGGCGTTGTTGACCAGCACGGTCGGGGGCCCGAGGGCGTCGACGACCGCTGTAACTGCTGTCTCCACCGCAGCCTCGTCAGCGACGTTGGCCGCGACCGCAAAGCCACGCCGACCCGTCGCGCACACCGCGGCCAGCGTGGCGTCGCACGCGTCGCGATCGAGATCGATCACCGCGATGTCATGGCCGTCCTGCGCCAGCCGCGTCGCGATCGCGGCACCGATCCCACGCGCGCCGCCGGTGACGATCGCGATGCGCGTTTCGGGCGGAATAAAGGTCATTGTTCGGTCATCCCCAACATCGTCTGCGCCTTCTGCGATAGGAGGAACTTGCGCGCGCGGCCCGATGCGGTGGTTGGGATGTCCTCAGCGCTGACGATCAGCACGTGACGCGGCACCTTGAACCGGGCCAACCGCGCGGTAACCAGCGCCTGCATTTCGGCAGCATCCAGCGTTGCCCCCGGTCGCGCGACGAGGAAGGCGACGCCGACCTCGCCCATCCGCTCGTCGGGGATCGGAACGACCTGGGCCTGCACGACATCGGGGTGGGTTGTCAGCAGATCCTCGATCTCGGTCGGCAGCACCTGTTCGCCGCCGCAGCGGTAGGACTCCTTTGTCCGACCGACCAGCGTGATATAGCCGTCGGCGTCGATCCGCCCGAGGTCACCGGTCTTCAGCCAACCGTCGGCATCGAAGGCGGCGGCGGTCGCTTCGGGCTTGTTGTAATAACCGCGCGTGACGCCCGGTCCCCTGGCGACGAGTTCGCCCATTTCCCCGGCACCAACCTCGCCTCCGGTTTCGGGGTCGACGACGCGATAGGTGACGATGCGGTTGCCTATCGTCGGGTCGCCCGCTGGGCCGACATCGCGCTGGCGGCCGTTGGTAGTCAGCAACCGCGCCATGCCGTCATCGGGGCGGGTCACGGTGGTGGAGGCGGTCGTCTCGGTCATGCCGTAGCCTGTGGTGATCTCGGCGACTCCCAGAACGTCGTGGATCGCCTGCCACACGCGCTCGGGCGCGCGGCCGCCCGATGCCAGCACCGCGTACCACGACGACAGGTCGTACGAACCCGCTTCCGCGGCATCGATCACCGCCAGCGTCATCGCCGGCACCAGCAGCGCATCTGTCGCGCGATGGCGCTCGACGGCGGCAAGCGTCGCCGCAGCGTCGAAGCGCAGCTGCGGGACGATCGCCCCGCCCACAAACGGCACCGCCAGCAGCCCTTCGACATAACCGAACACATGGTACATCGGCAGCGAGAACAGGATGCGACGGCCGTCCTCAAATGCACGGGCATAGGCGGCGCCGAAGGCCGTGCGCATCAGCATGTCGTGGGTCAGTTGCACGCCCTTGGGCAGGCCAGTAGTGCCTGAAGTATAGATGATGTCGCAATCTGCGTGAGGATCGACCGCCAGATGCGCAAGCGCCGGATCGATCGGAAGGTCCAGCGCGGCGAAGGGTATGGCCCCGTCGCGGGACGGACCCTCCCCAGTCGCAAGGACGACGACCTGTTTCAACCGGGGCAGTGCCGCCCCGCCACCATCGGCTTCCCAGCCGGGCGCGATCTGATCGAGCGCGTCGAGGTAATCGACGTCGCGAAACCTATCCATCGTGACGAGAACGATCGAGTCGGATTGTTCAAGGAGGTAACGCAATTCGTCGCGACGATTGAGGATGTTGATCGGGACGGCGACCGCACCGAGCCGTGAGATCGCATATTTCAGCGCTACGAATTCGGGCTGGTTGCCCAACACCATCGCGACCTTGTCGTCGTTTCCAACGCCCAGCGCGTGCAGGCCGCTGGCGATCCGCCGTGACCAGTCTGCCATCTCGCCGTAAGTCCAGTTATGCCCGTCCGTGATGACGAACGGACGGTCGCGGAAGCCGGTTTCGACGGCGTGATCGAGCGTGGCGTGCAACGTCCGCGCGGTCCAGTCCGGGTAGCGCGCGCGGATCGCCGCCTGACGTTTCGCCACCGACATCGCAGGTCCGTCCGTCACGCCATATCCTCCACCTCGCCGGGCGGCTCGATCGGGCCGCTTCGACGATGGAAATTACGCACCGCTAGCACCGTTAGTCAATGATAGTGTTGAAACGAGGCTGAGGTGCTGCTTCAAATTCATCGATCGTCAGCCCTAAGGACATCAACGATAGTGTTGACGCCCTGATAGCATCGTGGCACTCTTCACAAAGTCAGGGAGGATGTATGCCAACGTTGGTGGACGCTGTGATCGTCGGTGCGGGCTTTGCCGGCCTCAGGAGCCTGCACACGCTGCGCGCCATTGGACTGTCCGCGGTCGTGCTGGAGGCGTCGGACGGCGTCGGCGGTGTATGGTATCACAACCAATATCCCGGTGCCCGCTGCGACGTCGAAAGCTTCGATTACTCCTATCGCTTCTCGCCGGAACTTGAACAGGAATGGCGCTGGAGCGAGCGTTACGCCACCCAGCCCGAGATCCTGCGCTACATCAATCATGTTGCCGACCGCTTCGACCTGCGTCGCGACATTCGCCTCGACACCCGCGTGGCGAGCGCACGGTTCAACGAAGACAGCTCGCGCTGGATCGTCACGGCCGAAGACGGTCGAGTCTGGGATGCGGAGCGGTTGATCCTGGCAGTGGGACAGCTCTCGACACCCAAGGACACATCCTACCCAGGGCAGGACTCGTTCGCAGGACGGATCATCTCCAGCGCGCGCTGGCCCAAGGACCACGTCGATTTCGCGGGCAAGCGCGTCGCGATCATCGGCACCGGATCGTCGGGGGTGCAGATGACCCCTGTGATCGCCGCCCAGGCCGCGCAACTGACCGTGTTCCAGCGCACCGCCAACTACTCGATCCCCGCCGCCAACGCGCCGGTGTCGGACGAAGAGGATGCCGCGGTGAAGGCGCGCTATGCCGAACGGCGCGAGGCCGCACGCAATTCACCGAGCGGTCTCGGTTTCGTCCCCGACACGCGCGCGGCGATCGACGTGCCCGAGGACGAACGCAACGCGGCGTATGAAGCGGCATGGCATCGCCTGGGCTTCGGGTTTGCGCTGACGTTCAAGGACATATTGCTCAACGCCGACTCCAACGCCACCGCGTCCGCCTTCATCAAGCGCAAGATCGCCGAACAGGTCGACGACCCTGCCGTGCTGGCGACGCTGACGCCCGGAGACTTCCCGTTCGGAACGCGGCGGCCATCGGTCGATAGCGGCTATTTCCAGGCGTTCAACCGCGACAACGTCCGGCTGGTCGACATATCGAAGACGCCGATCGAGCGGTTCACCGCCGATGGCATCCGCACCACGGCAGAGGATTTCGCGTTCGACATCGTGATCTACGCCACCGGGTTCGACGCCTTCACCGGATCGTTGCTGAAGCCCGAGATAGTCGGTCGAGGCGGGCAGACCCTGCGCGAGAAATGGGCGGCGGGGCCGGCCAGTTTTCTGGGAATCGGCGTTCATGGCTTCCCCAACATGTTCGTCATCGTCGGCCCCGGCAGTCCGTCGCTGCTCAGCAACGTGCTGTTGTCGTCGGAAGAACAGATCGACTGGCTGGCTGCGCTGTTCACCCATGCCCGTGACCGCGGCATAACCGAGATTGAAGCGACCGAGACGGCCGAGCGCGACTGGGTCGCGCACGTCAACGAGCGTGCCGAAGAGACGCTCTACCTCAAGACGCCATCTTATTATCTCGGTGCCGAAATGCCCGGCAAGCCGCGGGTGTTCATGCCTTATTCCGGCGGCGTGCGGGGGTATCGCCGCATCCTCGAACGCACCGCGGCTAGCGGATACGAAGGCTTCGCGCTGCGCACGGCCGAACAGTCGGCCGTTGCCTGACGGCGTCGATCCGGCCTTCGCGGCGCTGCTGTCCGACCCTCGCGCGGCGCTGCGAAGACTGGCCGCGCATGTTCCGCTGCGGGCCCTGCGCGCAGGTGCAAACGCCTTCATGGCCAGTGCCCCGCAAACGCCGGTTCACGCTGTCGAGGATATAACCGCATCTGGCCCGGACGGCACGATCCCACTGCGGTTGTACCGGCCGTCCGCCGCCGAAGACCTGCCGGTCATCCTGTTCATGCATGGCGGCGGGTTTATTCTCGGCAGTCTGGATACGCATGACGCGATGTGCCGGTCGCTGTGCAGCCAGACCGGAGCAGCGGTCCTGGCGATCGATTACCGACTGTCGCCCGAGGCTCCTTATCCCGCCGCGCTCGACGACATCGCCGCGGTACAGGCGATGATTGTGCGTGGCGGGGCCGGGCCGGCGCTCGATTCCACGCGAATCGCTATCGTGGGCGACAGTGCCGGCGGACATCTGGCGGCAACCGCCGCGCTGACGCTGCCGGTTCGCCATGTCGGGCTGATCTATCCGATGATCGACCCTGCCCACGCCACCGCGTCGGCTGACGCGTTTGCCGAAGGCTACATGCTGACCGGGTCTTTCGTCGCCTGGGCATGGCAGGCCTATGCGGGTCCCGCGAGCGGCGCGCTGACCGGCGTCGATCTGTCGCGCTATCCGCCGACCACGATCCTCACCGCGGAATACGACCCGCTACGCGACGAGGGCGAGGTGTTCGGCGCGCGGCTGCGCGCGGCGGGGTGCGATGTTGCGGTCGAGCGGTTCGGCGGCATGATCCACGGCTTTGTCGGCCTGCCTCAGCTCACAGCCCGCGCCGATGAGGCGATCGGCGCGATCGCCCGTCGCATCCGCGCGAGTTTCGCTTCCTGATCTACGCGAAGACCGGTCGCCGCTTCTCGACGAAAGCGGCGATCCCTTCGCGACCGTCGGGCCGACCCGCAGCGCTCGCGATCGCATCCGCCTCGCGCGCCAAGTGCGTTTCCAGCCCGGTGTCCGAACTCGACCACAGCAGATCCCGTGTCGTACGAAGCGCGGTGCGCGACGATCGCGCCAACCGCTGCGCGACCGTCATTGCCTCGCCCATCAGGTCCGCGTCATCGACTACGCGGGTGACCAGTCCGATCCGCGCGGCTTCCTCGGCATCGATCCGCTCGCCCGCCAGCGCCAGGCGTTGCGCGTGGCGCAACCCGACGAGGCGCGGGAGAAGCCACGTCGTGCCGGCATCGGGGGTCAGGCCGATCGCGCCATAGGCGGTGGCGAACTTGGCCGATCGCGCCGCAAGGGCGATGTCGCCCAGCATCGCCAGGCCGAAACCGGCGCCCGCCGCGGCACCGTTGATCGCGGTCACCAGCGGTGCGTCCATATGCGCCAGTCGCGTGATCGCGGCATGCAGCGGGGCCGTCAGCCGATGCATCAGCGCCGGCGCAGCATCGCCCGCTGCGGCAAACGCCGCGACGTCGCCGCCCGCACAGAACATCGCGCCTGCGCCCGTCAGGATCACGGCGCGGACCGTTGGATCGCCCGCGCAGTCGAGTGCCGTAGCCAGCAGCGCATCGGCCATCGCGACATCGATCGCATTGCCATGCTCCGCGCGGTCGAGCGTCAGGATGGCGACGCCGTCGCGGCGCTCGACCCGCAACGGTGCGCTCACCGCGGAGCCATCCGGATCGCACCATCCAGGCGGATCACTTCGCCATTCAGCATCGGGTTGGCGATGATTGCCGCGACCATCTGGGCATATTCCTCGGGCTTGCCGAGCCGCGACGGATGCGGAACCTGAGTGCCGAGCGAATCCTGTGCGGCTTGCGGCAGGCCCATCAGCATCGGCGTCAGGAAGATGCCCGGTGCGATCGTCATGACGCGGATGCGGTGCTGCGCGAGGTCGCGCGCGACGGGCAGCGTCATGCCAGCGACCCCTGCCTTGGACGCAGTATAGGACACCTGCCCGATCTGGCCGTCGAATGCCGCGACGGACGCCGTGTTGACGATGACGCCGCGCTCTTCCCCGTCGATATCGACGGTCACGGCGCGGGCGGCGAATTGCGACAGGACGTTGAAGCTGCCGATCAAGTTGATTTCGACCGCCGCGCGGAACGCTGCCAGCGCCAGTGGCGCGCCGTCCTTGGAGACCGTACGCCCGACCGGCGCGACGCCGGCACAGTTGACCAGAATGCGTGCGACGCCGTGCCGCGCCTCTGCCGCGGCGATCGCGGCGGCGACCGACGCCTCGTCGGTGACGTCCGCCTGTACGAAAACCCCGCCGATCCGCGCCGCGGTCGCCTCGCCGACGTCAGCATTGCGGTCGAGGATCGCGACCCGCGCGCCGGCGGCCGCCAGCATCTTCGCGGTGGCCTCTCCCAGGCCAGACGCCCCGCCGGTAACGATCGCGGCTACATCCCGAACTTGCATCACTCTCTCCGTTTCAGGCGGTCAGGATCACCGAGCCGCCGTTGGCGCCGAGCCCCAGCACTGCCGACATGGCGACCTTCGCACCTTCGACTTGGTGACCCTCGGCTTCGCCACGCAACTGCCACGTCAGCTCGCAGACCTGCAGCACCGCCTGCGCCGTCGTCGCTTCGCCAAACGACAGGAAGCCGCCGCTGGGGTTGAGTGGCAGGCGACCGCCGATGTCGAACTGCCCGTCGGCGAGCAGGCGGTCGCTCATTCCCGCTTCGTGAAAGCCGAAGATCTCGGGCCAGGCGAGCAGGTGCCATGCGGTATTGTCGGCCATTTCGAGCAGATCCACGTCGCCCGGCCCGACGCCGGCCATTTCGAATGCGCGTTCGACCGCGGTCGCGACCTCGCTCGTATGCTTCACTCCCGGCCGTACCGTGCTCGACACGGTCGGGATGCGCCGTGCGGGATCACCGAACTGGCCGGTCGCGGCGACGCAACCCGAAACACGGACCGCCTTGCGCCCGCTGCGCTTCATAAACGCCTCGCTGCCCAGCACGACGGCAGCGGCACCGTCGCTGACCGGGCAGATCTGCAGCAGGTGGAGCGGATCGGCGACCATCGGCGACGCCAGCACTTCGCCGACACTCGTCTCCTTGCGGAACCGCGCCAGCCGGTTGCCGCTCGCGTTTCGCCGCATCAGTACCGCGGCCTGGGCCAGCGTCTCCTCGGTCGTGCCATGCTCGTGCATGCGGCGGCGCGCCTCGATCGCCCAATAGGCGGGATTGGTCGCGCCCATCGCCACCCAGCGCAGGTAGTCGCTGTCGGTGATGTCGTCCTGGCTGCCCGGCGGGCGCGGGATGAATCCCTTTGGCATCCGCTCCGCGCCCATCGCGACCACGACATCATACTGGCCGCTGGCAATCATCGTATAGGCGGTCTGGACCGCGATCGCTCCGGCCGCGCAGGCGCCGCCGACGTTGACACAGGCCATCCCGTGTTCGGATACCGCCTGTGCGACCTCGTTGGCGTGGAGCCCCCACCCCATCCCGCCCTCGAACCGAGAGCTCGCCGCGACTAGCCCCTGCACGTCGCGCCAGCCAAGCGCCGCATCGGCCAGCGCCGCCCCGGTCGCCTCCAGCGCGAGTTGCAGCTGCGGCTTGTCGGGCCATTTGCCCCATGGATGCGCGCCCGCTCCCAGCACATAGACCGCGCGGGTCATGCCGCGATCTCGAACATATAGGTCTCCACCGCGCCGCGCGCCGTATCGGTGTAGAGCGCGTTCGTCACCAGCCGCACCGGCGTGCCGATGACGATCGCGTCGAGATCGAAGCCCGAGAGCATCCCCATCACCTCCACGCCCTCGCCCAGGTCGACCAGCCCGATCGCATAGGGTGCCCAATCGTCGATGCGAAACAGCGCCGGCGGTTGGTAGCGCTGGATCGTATAGCTCAGCAGCGTGCCGGTGGCGGGCAGCAGCGCGCGCTCCAGCGCCGGATGATCGCACGCCGGATTGCGGCACCCCGGCGCCTGCGGGAAATATACCGTCCCGCACCCCGCACAGCGCGATCCGATCAGGTGCGAGCCGCCATCGCCCGTCTCGAACAGCCCCTCGGCGACCGGCACCGCCATCACAGCGACAGGATGTCGCGGGTTTCGCGGAAGTAAAGCGTGGCGTCCGTCGTGTCGGTCACCGTCACCTCGTGCCGCACATAGCGCCGTCCACGCTTTTCATATTTGTCAGTCGCGCGCGTCGTGATCCGCACCGTCGCGCCGACCGGAATCGGTGCCAGAATCTCGCTGTCGTGGAAGGTGTGGATCGATCCGATTGCGAACGGCTTGGTGTGGTCGAACTGCACCGACAGGACGAAGTGCGATACGAGCACCGGCGGCACGATTGCGCCGCCGAACGGCGATTCGCCGGGAATGGTCCAGGTGTTCATCCGCCACCCCTCGTACCACGGATTGAAGTCCTCGACCGCGTCGGCGTAGAGGATCACCAGCTCGGGCGTGATGTGCAGGTCGCGTGACAGTTCGTCGCCGATCGCTACCATATCCCAATAGGTCTGCGATCCCTGTTCCAGCCCAGCGATGAAATCGCGGGTCTGTTGGATCTGGATCGGCGTCATCGGACGCAGTTCGTCGGTCGCCACGTCAGTCACAGCCGTTTCTCCCTCAGACATCGACGTCTACCTCGACCCAGCCGACCGTCTTCTTTTCGCCTGCTTCATTGTCGGTCCAGACATCGACGATGAAGCGATATCCATCGCCCTTGGGCTGCTTCTCGCGCACCACGCCGTGGGTGGTGATGACCTCGTTCGCCAGCGTCGATGCGACATATTTGCACACGATCCGCGCGCCGCTGAACATCGCCGCACCGAAGTGATTGACGCACATCTCCGCCAGATAGGCCGACGACATCTCGCCGGTCTGGATCGGTGCCTTCAGCCCTGTCCGCGCGGCGTAGACCGGATCCCAGTGGTTTGGATTGAAACGGCCCCACAGTCGCGATCCCATCAGCTGGATCGCCGCTTTCTTGGCGATCGGCTGAAGTTCGTAGCCGACCGGCGTTTCGCGGGTGATGCGATGTTCGGCGATCATCAGAACTTGCCCGACAGCTGGATCGAGATTTCGCGCCCCCGCGCGACTACGCCGCGCTGTTCGCTGATCGTACCGGGCACACTTGCTCCACCGGTACGGTCGGCGGCGTAGAGCAGATAGTATTTATTGCCCAGATTGCGCCCGATCAGCGAGATCGCCCAGCGATCGTCAACCTCTGCTAGCCGCGCGCTGGCATTGAAGCGCCAGAAGCTGTTTTGATAGGTCGCCGGTGCCATCGTCTCGGCCGCATAGTAACCGCTGCTGTAAAAGGCGTCGCCGGTCAGCGCGATCTTGTAGTCGCCGAGCGGGATCGACACTTCCGCACCGCCATTGCCCGCCCAATCGGGCGAGCGCGCCGGAGCCCGGCCGCCGAAGTCCTGCTGCAGCGTCAGCGCGGTGGCATTAACGAACGAGCAATTGGCCGGCGCCACCGCGGTCGCCCGGACCGTCCCGGTCGGGAAGGCATAGCCATAACATTGGCCGATGAAGTTCTTGAATCGGTTGTGGGTATAGGCGATCGCGCCGTGAACGCGGAAATACCGGCTCGGCTCGAAATTCAGCTCGGCCTCGCCGCCGCGTTGGCGCACCGTGCCGGCATTGTTGATCGTGTAGGCGACGCGCGCCGGGTCATAGGTATTCACCTGCAGATCGGAGAATTTGTAGCTGAACGCCGCCAGCGTCATCCGCAACTTGCCGTCCAGGAACAGGCCCTTGACGCCGGCCTCGTATCCCTTGGCCTTTTCGGATCCAAAATCGGCGTCGCCGATCCGCGTGCCCGTCTGCAACGGGCTGGTCAGCCCGAAGCCGCCCGACTTGAAGCCGGTGCGATAGGCGCCGAAGATCGTAAGGTCCGACGTCGGCCGCCACGTCACGGTCGCCTCGGGCGACACGTTGCTGTCCTCGAATTCGCCATGCAGCACGCCCAGCTGGGTCGATCCGGGATATAGCGTGGTTTGCGTGGCGAAGGTGCCGATGCCGTACAGGTTTCGCTTGTCGAACGTCTTGCGTTCGCGAGTGTAGCGCGCGCCGCCGGCGATCTCGATCGACGGGATCGGCTTGACGATCGCCTGGGCGAATGCGGACAGCGTGTTGCCGGTCTGGACGTTCAGATCCTCATACGTCACGAACCGGTTGGCGGCCGCGTTGTAGCTGCCATCGTTCAGCTTCACGTCGTTGTTATCATGCAGCCGCGACGTCTGGTAGAAGCCGCCGGCCATGACGTTGAACGGACCCGCAAAATCACTAGTCAGGCGCAGTTCCTGCGAGAATTGCTCCGCGCGCTGTTCGTTGAAGAACGCCAGCTGCGAATAGCTGGTCTGGTCGAGGCCGGAGAAGAACTTGTATTTGGTAAAGTTATAGCCAGTTGTCGAATCGATCGCTATGTTCCCGGGTTTCCAGCCGAGTTCGACCATCTGGGTCATGACGGTCAGCTTGCCGAACGCCTTCCCGTCGGGGTTACCGTTACGGAAGGTCGCGGCGATCGCCGGTGCCAGGTCGCCGATCGTCGTACGGTTGTCGACCACGCAATCGGCCGCCGGATCGGCTATGCCGTACATCCGTGGGTTCGGCCCCGAACACGGCCCGATATTCTGCGTCGCGGTGCCGGGGCCTGCATCCTTGTTGTGTGCGTAGAACGATTTGAACCGGAACGTGACATTGTCGGCCGGCTCGCCCTTCAGCGTCAGGCGCGCCAGGATCTCCTTGTCGCCGGGCCGCGTATCCGACGTGCCGGGCAACTGGGCCGCGCCGACCGGGGCACCGGTCGCGGCGCGATAGAAGGGGTTGGCGATCGGCTGCGCGGTGTTGCGCAGCCAGCCGTCGAGGTTGCGATACCGCACGGCCAGGCGCGCGCCGAACGTGTCGGCCAGCGGACCCGAGATCGCCGCTTCGGTTGTCAGTTCGTCGCCAACGAATTCATAGCTCGCCCGTCCGGATACCTCCAGCCGATCACCCGGATCGGCGGTCGCGATAGAGATGACGCCAGCGGTATTGTTCTTGCCGAACAACAGCGCCTGCGGACCTTTCAGCACCTCAACCTGCTGCACGTCGAAGATGCCCAGCTGGGCGATACGGCCGTCGCTGGTCTGGACGCCGTCGATCGCCACCGACACCGCCTGCTCGAACCCGGCCTGGTTGGCCGGCGAACTGATCCCGCGAATCGCGATCGATCCACCGCCGTTCGACTTATACGCGCCAACGATGACGGTCGGGGTCAGTTCGCCAATCTTGCTGAGATCGTTGGCGTTGTTGTTGGTCAGTTCCGCCTGGCCGACCACCGACACGACGACCGGCACGTTGTTGAGCGATTCGCTGCGGCGACGGGCGGTGACGACGATGTCGCCGGTCGTGCCGTCGTCCTGCACAGCGGCGTCGGGTGCCGGGGCCGCCTGATCTTGCGCGGTGGCGTTTGGCCCGGCGGCAACCTGAGCCCACGCCGGTGCGGCGACGAAGGCCAGCAGCGAGATTCCGCCTGCCAGGATTGCCTGCGATCGAACGCTCTTCATGCCACTCTCCCTGATCAGCTCTTCGCTATCCGCGCTGGCCTTGTCCGACCCGTCGCACCATCAAACTGACCAGCGCACACCAGCTTGTCAATGCCTGTGTTGACAGATTCAACGTTATCGTTGACGTATCGGCTCATCCGATAATGGTGCCGAAGCGTCTTCAACGAAATTAGGAGAGTGGGTCGTGAGCACAGCGTATATCGTCCAGGCGCTGCGGACGCCCGGAGGCCGGCGTCGCGGTGCCTTCGCCGACGTGCATCCCGCGGATCTGGGGGCGACCGTTCTCAACGCCATCGTGGACAGATCGGGAATCGACCCAGCGGCGGTCGAGGATGTTATCGTCGGCTGCGTCACCCAGGCCGGCGAACAGGCTTTCGCTATGGGGCGCAACATGGTGCTGGCGTCGCGCCTGCCCGACAGCGTTCCTGCGGTGACGATCGACCGCCAGTGCGGATCGTCGCAACAGGCGCTGCATTTCGCGGCACAGGCGGTGATGTCCGGCACCCAGGACGTGGTGATCGCCGCCGGGGTCGAATCGATGACCCGCGTGCCGATGGGATCCAATTTCCGCCTGCACGCCGACGCCGGGATCGGCTCCGGCCCGTGGAGCCAGGCGATCCAGGACCGCTTTCAGGTCGCCGAGTTCAGCCAGTTCACCGGGGCCCAGATGGTCGCCGACAAATATGGCCTGACGCGAGAGGCGATGGACGCCTTCGCGCTCGACAGCCATCGCCGCGCCGCCGCCGCGATCGCCGCAGGCGGGTTCAATGCGGAGATCGTGCCCGTCGCCACCGCAGCCGGGCTAGTGTCGCAGGACGAGGGCGTCCGTTTCGACGCATCGATGGAGGGGATCGGATCGGTCAAGCCGCTGGTCGAGGGCGGGACCATCACGGCGGCCAACGCCAGCCAGATGACCGATGGAGCGTCGGGCGCGCTGATCGTTAGCGAAGCGGCATTGGCGCGCTTCGGCCTCACGCCTTTGGCGCGCATCCACACGCTGACGGTGACGGCGGGCGACCCCGTTATCATGCTGGAGGAACCGATCCCGGCGACCGCCAAGGCACTGGCGCGCGCTGCACTGTCGCTGGACGACATCGACCTGTTCGAAGTGAACGAAGCCTTCGCCGCCATCCCGATGGCGTGGGCGCAGGCGACAGGTGCCGACCCCGCCCGGCTGAACGTCAACGGCGGCGCGATCGCACTCGGCCATCCGCTGGGGGCGAGTGGCACGAAACTGATGGCGACACTGGTCCACGCGCTGCATGCCCGTGGCGGACGTTATGGCCTGCAGACCATGTGCGAAGGCGGGGGCGTCGCCAACGTGACGATCGTCGAACGGCTGTGACGGCGCCGGTTGCCACGCCGTCCGCTCTCCCGGCGGCACCGAGCCCGACCTATGCTTGGTACACTGTCTTCGTCCTGACGATCTGCTACACGCTGGCGTTCATCGATCGTCAGATTCTGGGGCTGATGATTGGGCCCATCAAGGCCGAATTCGCGATCAGCGATACCCAGGTCGGGTTGCTCGGCGGCTTCGCCTTTTCCGTGTTCTACAGCATCGTCAGCCTGCCGCTGGGCCGACTGGTCGATCGCGTCGGGCGCTGGCGGATCATCGGACTGGGCGTGCTCTTCTGGAGTGTGATGACGATGACCTGCGCGGTCGCGCGCGGCTATCCCGGGCTGTTCCTGGCGCGGATGGGCGTGGGCGTCGGCGAAGCGACACTGGCTCCCGCAGCGGTTTCCGCGATCTCCGACTCCTTTCCAAACGACAAGCTCGGCTCGGCGATGAGCGTCTACGGCATCGGCATCTATCTCGGCTCGGGGCTGGCGCTATTGCTGGGCGGCGCGGTGGTCGCGTCGCTGGCGCAGACGCCGCTGGTCACGCTGCCGCTGTTTGGTGACGTCGCGTCATGGCGCGTGATCTTCCTCGTGGTCGGCCTGCCCGGCGTCATCGTCGGCCTGTGGGTGCTGACCCTGCGCGAGCCGCCGCGCCGCAAGGCGATCCTGACGCAGGAGGGCGCGCTCGCCGTACTGACCATCCGCCAGGTGATCGCCGAGATCGGCATGCGGCGCGGCGCGGTGGCCGGGATCGCTATCGGCCTGATGTTCCAGGCGATCGCGCTTTACGCGTATATGCTGTGGTCGCCCGAGATGCTGCGGCGGTCGTTCGGCTGGTCGGCGCAATCCACCGGACTGGTCATGGGTGCGATCGTCCTGATCGGCGGGACCGCAGGGATGCTGACCGGCGGCCGATTGAGCGACCGCGGCTTGCGTTCGGGGCATCGCGATGCGGCGCTATGGGTCGCCACAGTGAGCTCGGTTGTCGGCTTCCTCGTCTTCGCCACGTTGCTGTCTGCACTCGGCTCCGCAAACGCGACCGCGGGGATTCTGTTCGTCGGCGTGTTCCTGCTAGCGATGCCTGCGGGTAGTTGCTACGCGGCGGCGCAGATGGTGCTACCCAATCAGGTGCGCGGTCAAGCGATGGCGCTGATCCTGCTCGTCGCAAATTTCGGCGGGCTGACGCTAGGACCGTTGCTGCCCGCGTTGCTGAACGACTATCTCTTCGTCAGCGACGCCGCTCTCGGCCGCTCCTTGGCCATCACGCTGGCGCTGACCACGCTATCGGCGGCAGTCGTCTTCGACACGGCGCGGCGACCCTATCGACGCCACCATCACGAATTAAATGCCTGAGACTCACGATCACGCTCCGCAGCGTCAAATCTTGAATTGCAGACCGTGTCCCCAGGGAAGTTGCATTAGGCTTTTCCGCTGGCCGGCCAGACCCGTAGGCGCATCGAACTTTGCGGGGCCACTGCAAGGCGAGCGATCGCCGACGGATCTCTTACGGGCGCTAGCGACAGTGGCGCCCAAGGCGTAGTAGCTGTGTGGTTTCAGGCTCGTACGCCGAGGGCGGCTTCCGATGGTGTCTAATCACGCGTTACGAAACAAGCGCGGACGAGCCAACTTATAGCGGACCGCTCTTACTCGCTCCTCGGTCGAAATGTTCGACCGGTCATCCGCTCGACATGCCGGAAGCCGTCGCGCGACGCGCTTCGGCAGCGCGTCGCTTACTTTCGAGAATAACGCTGTTCCGCAAAACCTCACTCGACGATTAGAACGGATACGCTGGAGGCGTGCCCTTGATCGTCGTCCACTGCCAGTGGGTGAACTCCTCCCAGTTCGCAGGTCCGCCGATCGACGTGCCGTTCCCGGACGCTCCGACCCCGCCAAACGGATTCACCACGTCGTCGTTCACGGTCTGGTCGTTGATGTGGACCAGCCCAGCCTGGAGGCGGTCGCCAATCGCCATGCCACGCCCGACATCCCGGGTGATGACGGCGGCGGACAAGCCGTAATCGGTGTCGTTTGCGAGCGCCACGGCATCGTCGTCGGTGTCGAACGGCACGATGACCGCCACCGGGCCGAAGATCTCCTCGTTGAAGGCGGGCATGTCCTTTGTGACTCCGGTGAGGACGGTCGGCTTGAAGAACAACCCGTCCGACGTGCCGCCCGCCGCGACCGACGCACCGGCGGCCACGCTGTCGTTCAGGACCCTGCGAGCATGGTCGACCTGCGTCTCGTTAATAATCGGGCCGACTGCGACCTGCCCCGACATCGGGTCGCCGACGGGCAGCGCCTCGGCATGCGCCGCGAGACGTTTGGCGAACTCCTCAACGATGCTCGCTTGGACCAGCACGCGTCCCGCCGACATGCAGATCTGCCCCTGGTGCAGATAGCTCGCCCATGATGCGTTCTTCGCCGCCAGTTCGAGGTCCGCGTCCTCCAACACGATCAGCGAGTTCTTACCGCCGAGCTCGAGCGACACCTTCTTCAGATTCTCGCTAGCCGTCCTGCCGACCATGCGTCCGGCGGCAGTCGAGCCGGTGAACTGGATCATTGCGACGTTGGGATCGCGACACAGCGCCTCGCCAGCGTCGCCGCGTCCCGGCAGAACCTGGAGAACGCCCGCGGGCAGGCCCGCGAGCTCGAAGAGACGCGCGATCACGAAGCCGCCGCAGATGGAGGTGCGGGGATCCGGCTTCAGCACGACCGCGTTACCGACGGCGATCGCCGGCGCCACCGCGCGCATTGCCAGGTATAGCGGGAAGTTGAAGGGCGCGATCACTCCGACCACTCCGAGCGGCCGCCGTCGGGCGAGGCTCACACGCCCACGCTCGCTCGGCAGCACCAGCCCCTGCGCCTGATGCGGCATCGCGCCCGCCAGCTGGAGCGACTTGATCGTGATCGACAGCTCGAACTCGGCTTTGGGACGGACCGAGCCGCTCTCCCGCATAATCCACTCGACGATCTCGTCCCAGCGCTCGGTTGCAACTTGGATCGCCTTCGGAAAGACGGCGGCGCGGACGTCGGGAGTGTCGGCGGCCCAGGAGCGCTGCGCCGCTCGGGCGCTGGCGGCCGCGGCGGCGATGTCATCCGCGTCGGCGATGCCGATCACCCCCAGGTTCGCCCCGGTCGCCGGTTCCTCAACCTCCGTGGTCTTGGCGAGCGTCGACCAAACGCCAGTGAACACCTTGCCGCCAAGCTGGTCCTCGTTGATCAGTTTCGTGCTGTCCATCACCACCGCTCTCCTGCCTTTTCGACCATCACGGTGAAGTAGCCGTAGCCAAGTCGGCGACGCAAACACCATTCAGGTGAAAGCTCGATACTAAAACGGTATAATCGACAGCGTTTCTCGAAGTGCTCGTTCCGTAGAGTTCTCTGCGCACCATCCACGAGGCGGTTGGGCCAACACTCGCCGGGTATGCGACAGATACGGCATCTGTATTGGACGCCGCCGGATGGTGCCTCCTACCGTTGCCGGCATCGATACGCGGAAGAGCGGCGATGCGGCGGGACGTGGTCCCGATGACGAGAAGGCGGTCAAGGGCCGCCGGGGAGAGGATCGAATGCCCGCGTTGCTGAACGTCCAGCCGTGGAACTGGCAGGTGAAGCTGCCCTTGGATGACATGCGCGCGATGATGGTGGCCGCGATCGCGACCGACCGGCGTCGGTTCACGATCGGATTCGTAGCGTCGACGATCTACGCGCGTCTTCCAGCATTGATTCGTGAATTCCGCGCCGAGCTGCCGGATGTCGAGCTGACGCTTGTCGAGAGCACCACCTTGGATCAAATCGCCGCGTTGAAGGAGAATCGGATCGACATCGGCTTCGGCCGGATTCGCTTTGAAGACCCTGCGGTGCGCCGGACGGTCCTGAGGCGCGAGCCGCTCATTGCGGCGGTTCCGGCAAGCAGTTCGCTGGGGAAGGACGGCGCGGCGGTGCCGCTGTCCGCGCTGGCTCGCGAGAAACTGATCCTTTATCCGAGCGCACCGCGTCCTAGCTACGCCGACCAGGTGCTGTCGCTCTTCCACGACAACGGGCTCACACCCAACGTCATCCACGAGGCCCGCGAGCTGCAGATCGCGATCGGCCTCGTCGCCGCGGAAGAGGGCGTCGCCGTCATTCCCGATTCCGTACGCAAGGCGCGGGCGGATGACGTCAGGTATCTCGAGCTGGTCGAGCCCGCGCACTCACCCATCATCATGAGTCACCGTGTGGGCGACTTCTCCCCGGAGATACGGGCTTTCATGAAGATCATAGCCCGCAAATATGTCGACTGGGGCTATGCGGTTCCGGAGGCGCTTCTTTCCGATGGGGAACGCTGAGCCGCCTGCCGCCGGGCCGTGAGATTTTCTATTGGAACGTCGATACTTATGCATTGCCGAATGGTCGGTCGCTGCCGGTCGTGTCACACACCGGCAGTGTGCCGGGCTATCAAAGCTATCTGCGGTCCGAACAAACTCGCGACTGCAGGATCATACTCGACAATTACTGGCAGGGCCTGTTGGTCGCTCAAATGAGTCGCGACCTGATTGACGTTCTTAACGGTAAGCCGATGTCGCTCGCCCGGTCCTGCATCGATGACCTACTGACACCCATAGCCTATCGCGACGGGATCGGCCTGATGGTCGCAGCCTATCATCGCCTGGACGAGCGATCGTCCGAGTATGACCTCAGCGAGGACGCCTTCAACACGCTCGGGTACAAGTTTCTACGTAAGGACAAGCTGGACGAGGCGATCCAGTTCTTTCAATGGGCGATCGAGCGATATCCCCGGTCAGCCAATACTTTCGATAGCCTTGGCGAAGCCTACCGGACCGCGGGGCGGAATGCGGAACCGGTCGAAAGCTACCGCCAAGCGCTTAAGCTCGATCCACAGAGTAAAAGCGCCAAGGACGCCTTGTCGGCATTGATGGCAGGCACGTAGCCGCAAGGGAGTAGTTCGCGTTGACCCAGTTCCGGACATTCACGCCTCTTGCGCGCTACCGAACTTCTGCCTTTCGTTCATGTTCTGGCAGGGCTGGAGCGATACATGCCGCGGGGTGCACTAGAACATCCGGGCGACAGGCTGCAGTAGTCGAACAAACTGCCCGGATACTTCGAGCGCGGCTTGTGCCCGCCCTATCGGCAGGGCTGCTTCATCAGTAATCTACAAACTCCGGCATGGCGGGCGCATCGCCACCACGGACGACGAACGCGACCAAATCGACTGACGCAGTATTTCGCAGTGCGCGCGGTAAGCCGATCGGCACGCTCAGCGTATCGCCCGCACCCATGACGATCGCGCCGCCTTCCCAGCTGACCTCCAGCGTCCCGGCGTGGACGAAGATCACCTCGACCTCGCGTCGGGCATGCTGCGGCACATAAGCGCCGGACGTCAGGGTCAGGCGGCGAAGGTTGAAGCCGTGTAGCCACCAGCCGACGATCGGCCCGGCAACAAAGCCGTCGCCAGTTAATTTCGGAGTGATGACCGGCGCCTCGGCCACGCCGTTGGCAGCCAGCGGCGAATTTTGATTCCCCTCCATCGCGTCGGCTGCAACAACGCACTCGCGCAGCTTGTCCATCGGCGGCGTCTTCAGCTCGCCCGCGACATCGGTGCCCGTGGCCTCGGCCAGCTCGACATCTTGCAGCGCATATTCGCCCTGCGACGTATCGATCAGCCTCCCGCCCTTGGCCAGCTTCAAGCCATGGCCGGCCGCCGCCTCGAACACCGCTGGTGCCCACGTTACCTTGCCGGGATCGTCCTCGCCCAGCACGGTCCACAGAAAGCCGACGCCCTCGTCCAGCTTCTCGAAGCCGCGGAACATGTGGATCGGCACCGATGCAACGTCGCCCGGCCCGATATCGATCGACCCGTCTTCCTTATTGGGGCCGAACGGAAGCCGCCAATGGCCGGAATGGACGACGAACACCTCGGCGGTGTCGTGGCTGTGCTGAGAATTGACGCAGCCGAACGGCTGGCGCGCAGCACCGATGTTGAAGCCGTGTCGCTCGGTGATGTGAACATGCTGGTCGGCGCTCTCCGACACGCCGGCGCCGATGATCGTGAAGTTTTCCTTCTCCGTCGAACCCGGGGTGCGGGTGTCGATGAACGCGGTGCGGCACGGCACCAGGTCCGCATAGCGCACCAGTCTCGCCTTCATGGCTTCCTCAGTCCAGTTCACGTCCATCTCCGGGTCTCAGGAAATGCTCTTGCATCCGAATGCAGAACAGCTAGACCAACTACGATCCGCATGCAAGGCGACAGGCGAACCTCCAGTGACTTCCCCGATCCGGCCACCGCTGACAACGCCGCGCGACGTCGCCGCCGTGCCGCTGGTGATGCTGCCCGGTACGCTCTGCGACGCGCGGCTGTTCGCGCCGCTGCTAGACCGGCTTGCGCCGCGGGACGTGCTGGTACTCGCGGTCGATGGCGATGATCCGGAAACGCTGGCCCGCACGCTGCTGGACAAGGCACCGCCTCGCTTCGCGCTGCTCGGCTTTTCGCTCGGCGGCCTGATCGCGCTGGAGATGGCGTTGCTGGCGCCAGCTCGGGTGGCGGGGCTGGCGCTGATCGACAGCAACGCACGCGCGCGCGCCGCCGATGCGCCGCCGCACCCCGGCCCGCCGGCCGCCGCGGTGGCAGCGGCCTGGCCGCGGTCGATCGCGCCGGCGCGGGCCGACGATGCCGACCTGCGCCACCTGCTGACGGCGATGGCCGAGGACGTCGGCGCCATCGTCCATGCCGCGCAGGAGCGGCTGGCCGGCGCGCGCAGCGACAAGCGCGACCGGCTGGCGCGGCTCATGATGCCAGCACTGGTGCTGGCGGGTGCCGAGGACGCGATCTCCCCGCCGGCGCTGCAGCGGGAGCTGGCCGACGGTCTGCCCGACGCCACGCTCGCGCTGATCGACGGCGCCGGCCATTTCGCGCCGCTGGAAGCGCCGGACGCCGTCGTCGGCCATGTCGCTGGCTGGCTGGCGCGTGTTGACCACGCCGCTACACCTTTCCCCACATCCCCGATCCGCACAGGAGATCCCATGACCAAGACCACGCCGCCGGAAGAAACCGGCACCGTCCTGCAGGTCGAGCGCCGCGATTTCACCCAGCTGGTTCCGACCGATCGGGAGCGGGTGCAGGGCATGCGCGGCTTCGACCCCATCTACACCGACATCGTTGACTATATCGTCCGCTGCACGCACCGCATCTGGGACGAGCGCGACGTCGGGCTGATCTACAGCCACTACACGCACAATTGCGTCGCATACACGACGATGGGGACGATGTACGATCGCGAGACGCACATCCGCGACACCATCCAGCGATTGGTAGAATTTCCCGATCGCCGCGGCCTGGCGCAGCAGGTCATCTGGCGCGGCGACGATCAGGAGGGTTTCTACACCAGCCACATGACGCACGGGCAGGGCCGCCACAGCCAATATGGCATGTACGGCAAGCCGACCGGCCGCACCTTCCTGACGCGCACCGTCGCCGACTGCATGATCGTCGAGAACAAGATCTACAAGGAGTGGATCGTCCGCGACAATATGGGGCCAGTGATCCAGCTGGGCCTTGATCCCCATGCCTATGCGCAGGACATCGCCGTCCGCAAGTTCGAGGCGGGCGAGCCGATCATGGAGGTAGTGGAAAATCGCCGACTGCTCGGCCAGTACCCGCCGGAAACCGAAGCCGACGTGTCGATCGCGCACAATGACGGCGAAGCGCAACTGCTGCGCGACCTGCACCACATCTACAACAAGCGAATGTTCGGCCGCATCCACGAACTCTATGCGCCCAACTGCCAGTGGCACGGGCCGCTGATGCGCGAATATTATGGCGTTGCGGCGGTGCTCCAGCAGACGATGCGGCTCGTCGCGCTGATCCCTGACGGCTATTTCGTGCCGCAGCACATCTGCTCGGTCGACAGCGAAGAAGGCGGCACCAAATATGCCGTGCGCTGGACGCTGGACGGCCATCATCTCGGCTATGGCCCGCTGGGCGCGCCGACCGGGCATCCGCTGTTCGTAATGGGCGTAAACCACTACCATGTTCGCGACGGCAAGATCATCGACGAGTGGGCGGTCTATGACGAACTGTCGATGCTTGCACAGGTGAAGCTGGCCGCGCTGCAACGCGCGGCAGGCTGACCGGCACCGCCGCGGGTGTCCCTTATCCGCTCGTATGTTGCCGCCTGCAATGCGGGCACGGCGAGCGCGGAGGCTACGATGCGCGACGGGCTTGCGCGCATTGCCGCGCATGACGGGGCGCTGGCGGCGATGCTGCGCGTGCTGCCCGGCGCGGCCGAGGCGGCACGGGCGTGCGACCATGCCGCCGGCCCGCGCGGCCCGCTGCACGGCGTGCCGATCGTCCTGAAGGACAATATCAACCTTTACGGCACCCCGACCACTTCGGGGTGCCGGGCGCTGGCGGGGGCGATGCCGCGGCGGACGGCACCGGTGATCGAGATGCTGACGGCGGCAGGTGCGGTGATCGTGGGCAAGGCCAACCTGTCCGAATTCTCGTTCGAGATACGCTCGCGCAGCTCGCTGGGCGGTGACACCCGCAACCCCTTCGCACCGGACGTGACGTCCGGCGGGTCGAGCGGCGGCACCGCCGTCGCCGTCGCCGCCGGCTTCGCGCTGGCGGGGATCGGCACCGATACCGGCGGGTCGATCCGCGTCCCGGCCGCCTATACCGGGCTGGCGGGCCTGCGGCCGACGTGGAACATCGTGTCTACTGAGGGTGTGGCCCCGCTAGCGCCGTCAACGGACACGGTCGGCGCGATCGCGCGCTGCGTCGAGGATGTCGCGCTGCTGTTCGCCGTCCTGAACACCGATCAGCCGATGCAATTCGCTACAGTTGCAGGCCTGCGCGTCGGCGTTGTCCGACAGCTGTCAGGCACGGTGCCAGAGATCGCGGGCGGCTTGGCGACGGCGATTGAGGCACTGCGATCGGCCGGAGTCGCGGTGGCCGACGCTCCTGCCCTGCCCGACGCCGTCATCCCGGCCGGCGACCATATCGTCGACGAGGAGTTCGGCTCGGCGTTCGACCGTTATCTGCGTGACAATTTCCTGCGCGGCACCGCGCCCGTATCGCTGGCCGAGCTGATCGCCGGGGGGCAGTTCCTCCCCGATTACGATGCCGTGCTGCGCGCGCGTGCGAATCGCCGCGACCCGGCGGTGCGCAGCGCCATCCTGGGCCGCCACGACCGGCTGCGCGACGCGCTCGACCGGATGATGGCGGAGCACCGGTTCGACGCGCTGCTCTACCCGCCCTCGGCCGTCCTGCCGGTATCGCTGGACAATCCGAAGGGCGGCTGGGCGCCGGAGCTGGCGGCGTGCAGCGGCTGGCCGGCGTTGGTCGTGCCGGCTGGGTGTGCGCCGGATGGCCGGCCGTTGTCGGTAGAACTACTCGGCCGCGCCCATACCGAGCCGACCCTGTTCGCGCTGGGCCGAGCAATCGAGGCGGGAACCGGCCCGCGGCCGATCCCCCGATTCCGGTAAAATCCCGACCGGTCCTGCGGCCGGCCGGGACGTGCAATCAGAACTTCACACCCGCGCGGATGCCATAGGTCGCGGGCGGGCCATAAGACACCTGCACACGCTGCGCACGCCCGACCACCGCGCTCAGCAGCACCGCCTTGTCGGTGACGTTGTTGCCATAACCCTCGACGTAGAACTTCCCCTTCGCCTCGGTCCAGCGCAGCGACACGTCGAACTTGTCGTATGCGCGCTGATAATCGAGCACGGTGTTGTAGTCGGTGGTGAAATAGCTGCTTGAATGCAGCCAGTTGGCATAGGGGGCGAGCGTGCCGGCTCTGCCCAGGTCGATGTCGTAATAGACCGCCAGCGTGGTCTTCAGCCGCGGCGACTGGGGCACGCGCTTGCCGGCCAGGTCGAGCGACACCGGATCCGCCCCGTTCGACGCACCGAAAAAGTTGTTGCCGCTGATGTAGCGGGTGTACTCGGCGTTGAGATAGGCGAGTGTCGCGTCGACGTGCAGGTTCGGGAGCGGCAGCGTCCGCAGCGTCACCTCGCCGCCATAGCTGCGCGCGCGGCCCGCGCTGCCGAAGTATGAGACCTGCGGCGTATAGACGTTGATCTGCAGATTCGAATAGCGGTTGTAATAGAGTGCCAGTTCGGTCTGCACGCGGCCGTTCAGGAACTGGTTCTTGATGCCCGCCTCGTACGCGTCGACCTTTTGCGGAGCGTAGGAATTAGGGATCGCGGTGCTGCCGCCGGTGTCGTTGACGCCGCCGGACGCGAATCCGGTCGAGGCGGTGGCATAAACCATCGTCGCACGGGTCGGCGTGAACTGCAGACCGGCGCGCCAAGTGACGCTGTCGAACGACGGCGCGCCCGACGTGACGCTGTACGGCGTGGTGAAGGTATAGGTATTGGGAATGCCGTCGGCGAAATCGGCGAAGTCGAACGACTTCTTCTCGTGCGAATAGCGGATGCCGCCGATGATGCGCAGCTTGTCGGGGATCAGCGCATAGGTGCCCTGCGCATATGCCGCATACGCGTTCGTTTTCAGTGCGGCATCGGCGCGGAAGCCGGGCACGGTCGATCCCGGCGCATCGATCTTCTGCTGGTACGTCTCGAAGATATCGTCGTTCAGGTAATAGCCGCCGACGATCCACTGGAACGGCGTCGTGCTGTTCGACACCAGCTGAAGTTCCTGGGTGAAGGTCTTCGCACGGGTGTTCGGCTCCTGCTGGCCAGAACCGAAGCCCTGGGCAGGCGCCTGGAAGATCACGCTGCTCTGGTCGTTGTCGGCGCTGCGATGCGCACGAAAGAAGGTGTAGCCGGTGATCGAGCGCACCGTCGCCGCGCCAAGATCATAGCTGACCGTGCCGGACACGTAATTCTCGCGGATGCGCTCGAACGGCTGATAGTCCCAGTCATTCGTATAGGCACCCGGCGTCACCGCAACGCCGATGTCGACCCCGTTGACCAACACCGAGCCGTTCTTCACCGACGGGTTGACCGCATAGGGCACGCCGTTGATCGACTGGTATCCGGTCTGCGGGTTGATGAGCGTGCCCGCGACCTTGTACCCGTACGACCCTGCGCCGGCATCGTCGCGGCGCCAGAAGCCGCCGTGCAGCTCGACCTCCAGCCGGCTGTCGGGCGTCCAGCGCAGCGAGGCGCGGCCTGCATATTCCTTCAGGTCGACCATCTCGACGCCGGAGGTGCTGCGGACATAGCCGTCATGATCCTGATAGACGCCCGCGACGCGCAGCGCGAGCGTATCGGAGAGCGGCGCGTTGACGAACCCGTCGATCCGCTGGGAATTGTAGTTGCCGAAATCGACGTTCAGACCGCCCTCGTAGCGGTCGGTCGGAGAGGCGGTCACAACGCTGAGATTTCCGCCGAACGTGTTGCGCCCGTACAGCGTGCCCTGCGGACCACGCTGCACCTCGACCCGCGCGATATCGAACAGCGGGATGCTCTGCTGCTGGGTGCGGCTCTGATAGACGCCGTCGATGTAGAAGCCGATGACCGGATCATTCTGTGCGCTGACTAGGCTGGTGCGCACGCCGCGGATCGCAGGGAAGGAGTCCGCCCCCTGGCTGCCCCAGGTAAACCCCGGCGCGATGAATTCCAACCGGCTGACATTGTCAGCATGCAGCCGCTGGAGATCGGCGCCGCTGACCGCGGTGATCGAGATCGGCACGTCCTGCAGCCGCTCGGCACGGCGCTGGGCGGTGACGACGATGTCGCCGGGCAGGACGTCGCCGGTCTGGTCGGTCGATGACGAGGATTGTTGTGTCGCGTCGGTGTTCCCCGATGCCGGGATCGGCGACTCTTGCGCCAGCGCGGGCGCGCCCGCCGCAGCGGTGATGACGATCGCAAGAACCGATGCGGTTCGAAGCCAGTGCGTACCGATCATTAAAACCTCCCTCTGAACAGTTCCGGGTGACCTCACCCGACCCCTTTGACCATATTAAAATGCATGCGAATGCATTCTTACACAAGCTGATTGCTTTGAATCTAACGTCATTCGCGGCAAAAATTGTGGTTTTGTGTCCGATACGCCACATTTTCCCATCCCAAGACTCGCTAACAGGTACTTTACATCCGCATGCGAATGCAATCTAAGCGACTGGGAGGAGCAGGGTCATGAGTGTCGACGCAGCCGCCGCAACGGGAACCGCCGTACCGCTGACGCGGCAACGGCGCCTGCTCATCTTCGCTGCGTTGATGATCGGTGAATTCCTGTATGGCTGGGCATGGAACAGCGTCGACGTGCTGCGCCCCTTCCAGCGCAGCGCCCTGGGTCTTAGCCTGGTGCAGGCGGGCTCGACCTATTCCGCGCAAGGCGCGGGCGCCCTAGTCGGTGCGGTGCTGATCGGACAACTCGCCGACCGGTTCGGCCGACGACGCGTCTGGGCGACGATCATCTTCGGTTATGGGCTGGCGCTGCTATCGGGGCTGCTCGTGACGAGCTACCCACAATTGCTCGCACAGCGGTTCGTGCTGGGGGTGTTCACCGGGGGCGTGTTCCCGGTCGGGGTCAGCATCTACGTCAACCTCTTCGAGGAGCGAGTGCGCGGGCGGGTCGCGGGCACGCTGAACGCCTGTTTCAGCTTTTCGATCGTGGCGCTGGGCATAGCGCTGGGCTGGCTGGGCGGGCACGACTGGCACCTGCTGCTGTGGCTGGGCGGCATTCCGCCGCTATTGCTCGCCGGCGCCGTGCTGGCACTGATCCCGGCCGAGTCCAGCATCGATCGCCACCATGTACGCGGCGAGACGTTGCCGGTACGCGAACTGTTTCATCCCAGCGTGCGCCGCCAGACGCTGCTGCTGGCGGCGATGACCGGCCTGAATTTCTTCGGTTATCAGGCCTATAGCGGGTGGCTGACCACCTATCTGACCGAGACGCGCGGCCTGACCGCGGCGGTGGCGGGCGAGCTGGTGGCGTGGCAGTTCGCCGGCAACATCGCCGGCGGCTTTGTCTGGGGCTGGGCCGCGGACCGTTTCGGACGGCGGTTCAACGCGATCGGCTTCCTGATCGCCTCAGCCGCAATCCTGACCTATCTCGCGATGCCGGGCAGCGTGCTGCTGTTTCGGGCCGTCGGGCTGATCTATGGCGCGACTTTGTGCTCCAGCGTGATCTGGGGGCCGTGGCTGGCAGAACTGTACCCGGCCCACCTGCGCTCGACGGCGGCGTCGATCTTCAACTGGGGGCGGATCATCAGCTTCTTTGCGCCGCTTATCACCGGCTTTCTGGCGGAGCAGTATGGATTGACCACCGCGATGGCCTCCGCCGCGGTGGCGTTCACGCTGGCGGCAGTGATCTGGCTGAGTCAGCGCGAGACCCTGCCGGGTCGTTCGGTGGACGAAATTCCGGCGCCTGCGTCGATCGACCCGTCCTTCGTGACGTCGTCGAAGGAGTGAGAATGTGTTGATAACGGGGTGACGCCCCCCGTCGTGCCGGGCTGGTCCCGGCATGACGAATAATGCCGGTCAGGAACGGAGCCTCGCACCGATCCCTTTCGGGACGGCTTGGCCCGACTTGAGATGGTCTTGATCCAGACGGCGGGGCGATCCGGCTGGATCGCCCCGGACGTCGTCAGGCGGTCGCGGCCTGGTGCAGCCGGTCGACGCGCACCTGCGCGGCTTTCATGTGCCCGTCTAGTCCCTCGCTGGCGCTCTGGCGCGAGGCAGGGGGGCCGACCTTCAGCACCGCCTCGTCGTCAAGCCACTGATGCGTCGCGATCTTGACGTAGCTGCCGACCCACAGTCCACCGGTATAGCGACCCGCGCCCATCGTCGGCAGCGTGTGGTTTGTGCCGACCGTCTTGTCCGAATAGACCACGCTCGCATTCTCGCCGATAAACAGCGAGCCATAGTTGCGCAGCTTCGCGGCCAGGCCGTGCGCGTCGCTGGTGTGGACCTGGAGATGCTCAGCGGCAACATGATCCGAATAGGCGATCATCGCCGCCTCGTCCGCACACAGGACGATCTCGCCGTAATCGGCCCAGCTCTGCCCGGCGATACCGGCCGTCTCCAGTGTCTCCAACTGGCGCGTCACCTCGGCGGCGGTCTGCTCGGCGACGGCGCGGTCGGTGGTGATGAGGCCGACGCGGGTGCGCACGTCATGCTCGGCCTGCGCCAGCAGGTCGGTGGCGATCAGGCGCGGATCGCCGCTGGCATCGGCCAGCACGAAGATCTCCGACGGGCCGGCCAGCTGGTCGATCCCGACCGGGCCGAACACCTGGCGCTTCGCCTCGTTGACGAAGGCGTTGCCGGGGCCGACGATCTTGTTGACCTGCGGCACGCTCTCGGTGCCGAACGCCATCGCCGCGATCGCCTGTGCGCCGCCGATGCGGAAGATACGGTCCGCGCCCGACAGGTGGCAGCCCGCGATCATCGCGCGGTGCGCGTTGGGCGGTAGGCAAGCAACCACCTCGCGACAGCCCGCGACCTTGCCCGGCACGATCGTCATGATCGGCGCAGACAGCAGCGGGAAGCGGCCGCCCGGCACGTAGCAGCCGACCCGGTCGATCGGGATGACGCGGTGGCCCAGATGCAGGCCGGGCAGCGGCTCCACCTCCAACGGCAGGATCGTCGCCAGCTGCGCCTCGGCGAAGCGGCGGACATTGTCGATCGCGAATTCGGTATCGGCACGGGTCTGCGGATCGAGTTCGGCGACCGCGGCCTCGCGATCGGCCATCGACACCTCGAAGACGTCGACATCGGCGCGGTCGAACTTCACGGAATATTCGCGCACCGCGGCGTCGCCTCGCGCACGCACATCGGCCAGAATGGTTTCGACCAGCCCGGCGACGTCCTGCTGATCGCCAATCGAGTCGCGGGCCGGCGCCTTGACATAGACGGCGGTCTGCTCGAACCCCCTGGGTGTCACGTCGGTCATTCGATCCTCCTTTGCAATGCCACGACGTGGCGTCGGTAGACGCATATTGAATTCGAATGCAAATGTCACGGGGGTGAAGTGGCGAAGTCTGGCAAGAAGAGTGACACGGACACGGGCATAGCGGCGCCGATACCCTTCGGCGGCATCCGCCGGGCGACCTCCTACGACGTCGCCAAGCTGGCCGGGGTGTCCCAGTCCGCCGTGTCACGCTGCTTCGCACCCGGTGGCAGCATCGCCCCGGCCACGCGCGAGAAGGTGATGAAGGCGGCGACCGAATTGGGCTATCGACCCAACGCCTTGGCGCAGGCGCTGATAACCCGGCGCACAAATCTGGTCGCGGTGTTCATCTCGCGCCTCACCAACCTCCATTATCCTGAGGTGCTGGCCGAGCTGAGCCGCCAGCTGACCGACCGCGACATCCGCGTACTGCTTTTCGCACTGACCGCGGAGAGCGAGATCGATCAGTTGCTGGAACAGGTGTGGCGCCACGATGTCGACGGCATCATCTCTGCCGCGCGACTGGACGACGAACAGATCGCCGGCATTCGGCGGCACGGCATTCCGATCGTCCTCTACAACCGAATCGCGGGCGAGCACCTGACCCCCAGTGTATGGTGCGATTCGGCGGTCGGTGAGCGCGAGCTGGTCGATCGTTTGCTTGCCGCCGGGCACCGCCGTTTCGCGATCGTCGCCGGGCCGGCAGACAGCGCCGTCGGCGAGGAGCGCCGCCTAGCTACGCTCGCCCGACTTGTCGAGGCTGGCATCCACGACGTACCGGTCACCCGCGGGGATTTCAGCTATGCCAGCGGGCGCGATGCGGTGGCGACGCTGGCACGCGCCTCGACGCACACCGACGCGTTCGTCTGCGTAAGCGACGTGATGGCGATCGGCGCGATCGACGGCTGCCGTTTCGACTTGGGGCTGAAGGTGCCAGAGGACGTATCGGTGGTCGGTTTCGACGGGTCGGAGCCCGCCGGTTGGATGAGCTATCAGGTCACTTCGATACGCCAGCCGGTGCGCCGGATGACGGCAGCGGCGGTACAGATGCTCATGGAACGGATCGAGGATCCCAATCTGCCGGCCGAGCGTCGGTCGTTCGTCGGCGCGTTCGTCCCGGGGCAATCGGCGCGGCTTTGACGCGACTGCTCATGCATTTCAGGGCCCCGAATTGGTGACCGTCAGCAGCTCAAGGACGCCACCTCATGCGCTCAAATATAACGAAGACCGCCATGCCGGGGCATAAACGTTTAATGCATTCGGATGCAATTATTGCTGGACAGTGACACCCGCGGTGGATAGCCAAGGCGTCTTCACGGGCGGGACAGCCTGAAACGTTAAGGGGTCGGGCATGAGCAAGCGGGTTCTGGGCAGCGTTTCCTTGACCATTTTGGCGGCATTGCTTGCAATGCCGGTCGCGGCGCAGACCGCGCCGATCGACGCTCCTGCGGGCTCCGCCGAACAGTCGCCCGCGGCCGCCGACAAGGTGGCCAGCGCACCGACCGAAAGCGACACCGGCGGGCTGGGCGACATCGTCGTCACCGCGCAGCGCCGCACCGAGCGGTTGCAGGACGTGCCGTTGTCGGTGACCGCGGTCAGCGCCGAGGATCTGAACCGCATCCGCATCACCGACGCCAGCCGGCTGCAGCTGCTGGCACCGGGACTGACCTGGGGCCAGCAGGGGTCCGACTCCTTCCCCGCGATCCGCGGCGTCCGTACCCAGCTGGTCAGCGCGCAGAGCGATCCCGTCATCGGCTTCTACCTCGACGGCATCTACCAGAGCCGCACCCAGCAGCAGAGCATCCCGCTATTCGACGTCGCCCGGGTCGAGGTGCAGCGCGGGCCGCAGGGCACTCTGTATGGCCGCAACACCTTCGGCGGTAATCTGAGCGTCACTACCAACGCCCCGTCCAAGCGGTTCGAGGCGGGTGCGAACGGAACGCTGGGCAATTACGACCTGCGCCAGTTCGATGGCTATCTGAACCTGCCCATCAGCGATTCCGTTCAGCTGCGCATGGCCGGCTATCACAGCCAGCATGACGGCTATGTCCGCTCGACCGCCGGCTTCCGCCTGCTCGACGAGGATCAGACAGCGTTGCGCGGCGCGATCGCCATCACGCTGACGCCGCAGATCCAGATAGACATGCGTGGCGGCTATTGGGAGCGGGACAATACCGGTGGCGGCGCCTATGGCTACCGGGTCGGCGGCACGCTCATCAATCCGGCGACGGGCCTGCGCTCGATCAATGGCCAGCCCTTTGCGGTCAACCCCAGCGCGCGCAACGGCAGCAACTTCGTCAACGGCGTCGACATCGGCGTATCGGTGACCGACGATCCCTATACCAACTCCTGGGACTACAAGCCGTTCGAGCGCCTGAAACAGGCCTATGGCAGCGGTTCGATCGCGTTCGACCTCGGCTTTGCGACCCTGCGCTCGATCACTGGCTATACCGACTTCGAGGCGTATCGCAGCGCGGATCTCGACCAGACCAGCGTCGTCTTCCCGGCCACCGGCACTGCGGGCGGGTTCGCCGCGTCGGGCCTGCAGGCGGCGCACACCTACACCACCTCGGTCACGCAGGAAGTGCAGCTGGCCTCGGCCGGATCGTCGGCGTTCGAGTGGATCGTCGGCGGCTATTACTTCCACGACAAGATCACCGAATATTACCAGCAGGTCTACACGACCGGCACGACCGGCGGTACCGAGTCGCGGACCGACATCAATACGAAGGCCTATGCCGCCTATGGCCAGGCCAGCCTGGCGATCGTGCCCGACACGCTGAAGATCATCGGCGGCGTCCGCTATTCGGACGAGAGCAAGGGCTATCTCATCACCAACTTCACCGCGCCGGCGGGGACGTTCAACTTCAACACGCAGACCGCCGCGCGCGCGACTGGCGAGCCAAGCTTCAACAAGGTCACGTGGAAGGGCGGGGTCGAGTTCACCCCCACCCGCCGGATGATGCTGTACGGCACCGTGTCGACCGGCTTCTCGTCGGGTGGGATCAACAACAATTCCTCGAATGCGGCGATCCCGTTCAGCTATGCGCCGCAGACCGTCACCGCCTATGAGGTCGGCAGCAAGAACACGCTGCTGGGCGGGCGCATGATCCTGAACCTGTCGGCCTTCTACAACGACTACAAGAACCTGCAGATCACCATCCTGGATCAGCGGACCAACCTGTCCTACTATGCCAGTGCCGGCGCGGCGCGCAGCTATGGCGCCGAGGTCGAGCTGCGCACGCTGCCGTTCCAGGGGCTGCACGTCGACCTGACCGGCGCGCTGCTGGATGCGCAGTTCACCGCCTATACCCGTCCCAACCCCTTCTACACCGCAACCAACGGCGATCCGCTGACGGTGAACCTGGCGGGCAAGGACGTGCCGATGTCGCCGACGTTCAAGGGCACGGCGAGCGTCTATTACGATCTGGAGCTGGGCGGCGGGTCGCGGATCACGCCGGCGGCGAACGTGCTGTATTCGACGTCCTATTACTCGACCGACTATAATACCCGGATCGACAAGCAGGACGCCTACGCCCTGCTCGACGCGAACCTGCGTTGGACCTCGGCATCGTCCAGCCTCTATGTCGAGGCGTTCGGCACCAACCTGACCAAGAAGGCGGTGCTGTACAGCTCCACGGTCGGCAACAATCAGCGTATCCAGCAATCCTATGGCCCGCCGCGCGTGTATGGCCTGCGGGTCGGCGTGCGGTACTAAGCTGATGTCGTCCGCCATACCCCCGGTGGCGGACGCAAGCCGCGACACGCTGGTCGAGCCCTCCCCGCTGCACGAGGACGCGACCGGCCGGCCGCCACTGGCACGCGCCGTGGTGGCCTTCGCCTTCTTGATGGTGGCGGAATTCTTCTACAGCTGGGCGTGGAACAGCGTCGACGTGCTGCGCCCGTTCATGCGCGACACGCTGGGGCTGACGCTGACCCAGGCGGGATCCGGCTATTCCGCGCAGGGTGCCGGCGCGCTGGTCGGCGCGGTGGTGATCGGGCAGCTGGCCGACCGGTTCGGCCGGCGCGCGATGCTGGCGCTGGTCATGGTCGGCTATGGCGCGACGCTGATCGCGGGCAGCTTCGTCAACGGCTACCCGGCCTATCTGGCGCAGCGGGTGGTGCTGGGCCTGTTCATGGGCGGCATCTTCCCGATCGTCGTCGGCATCTATGTCGGCCTGTTCTCGCGCAGCGTGCGCGGGCGGCTGGCCAGCCTCATCAACGCGATCTTCTCTAGCGCGATCACCATGCTGGGGCTGGCGAGCGGCTGGGTGAACGGCGACTGGCGGACCCTGCTGCTGGCGGGGGGATTGCCGCCGATCCTGCTCGCCGGCCTCGCCTTCGTCCTCATCCCGAAATCGGCTGACGTGCGCGCGCGCGTCTCCGAAAAGACGGCGCGCCTGCCGGTGCTGGAGCTGTTCGCCCCCGGCTTGCGCGCCCGCACCGTTCTGCTGGCAGCGCTGACCGGCCTCAATTTCTTCGGCTATCAGGCCTATAGCGGCTGGCTGTCGACCTATCTGCGCGATGTTCGCGGGCTGGATCCGACCGCGATGGGGCACCTGGTCGCATGGCAGTTCGGCGCCAATATCGTCGGCGGCTTCGTCTGGGGTTGGGCCGGCGACCGGTTCGGGCGGCGGTTCAACGCGCTCGGCTTTCTGGCGGCGGCGGCGGCGATCCTGTTGTACCTGCATGTCGAGACCGACGCGCTGCTGCTGGGTTCGATCGGCGTCGCCTATGGCTTCATGCTGTCCGCCAGCGTCATCTGGGGGCCCTGGCTGACCGAACTGTATCCCGCCCATCTCAAATCGACCGCGGCGTCGATCTTCAACTGGGGCCGGCTGGTCTCGTTCTTCGCGCCGCTGATTACCGGCACGCTGGCGACGCAATTCGGACTGGGCGTGACGATGGGAACGGCCGCCGCCGCCTTCACCGCCGCCGCCTTGATCTGGCTATGGCTCCCCGAAACGCACCCGAACCCGCTGCTGCCCGGACGGCGCGTCTAGCCCCGCGCCGCTACGACCAGCGCCCCGGCGCCGGCGAGCATGAAGCCATGGTCCGACCCCAGCAGGAACAGCGTCGCGCCGCGCGCCCGCCATTGGGGAATATCGGCCGTGCGCGCCAGGAACATGCCGACCGGCACACCGTGGCGCTGCCCCGCCGCGCACACCGCCTCGACCGCGGCGACGACGCGCGGATCGTCCTGCGTCTCGGCCCCATAGGCGACGGTCAGGTCGACGCGGCCGACGAACAGCGCGTCCAGGCCCGGCACCGCCGCAATCGCATCAATCGCATCGATCGCCCCCGGGTCCTCGATCTGCGCGATCACGACCGTCCGCTCGGCCGAGGCGGCCAGGTGCGCGGCCATCGTCCGCGTCGTATAGCCCGCCCCGCGCGACGATCCGGCATAGCCGCGCCCGCCATGGCCATAGCGGCTCATCGCCACCAGCGCCGCCGCCTCCTCTGCCGACCGGATATGCGGCGCGACGATGCCGGTCGCGCCGCAGTCGAGCGCATTCAGTACATGATCCGGGGTAACGGCCGGAACGCGCACCAGCACGTCCATGCCCCCTGCCCGCGCCGCCATTATGCAGCCGTCGATCGCGATGCGGTCGAACGGCGCATGCTCGGCGTCGAGGCACAGACAATCGAGATCGGTCAGCGCCAGCACCTCGACGACGATCGGCGACGGCGTCTTCACGAACGTGCCGACGATCGGCTCGCCCGCGGCAAGCCGCTGCTTCAATCCGCTCATGCGCGCCACAACCGCTCGCTGGCCCGCGCCGCGCCCTCCGCCAGGGTCGCGAGCTTCGCATAGACGATCTCGGGATCGACCGCGCCGAACCCGGCGAAGGTCGAGAAGCCGCAGTCGGTGCCGGCGATCACGCGGTCGCGGTCGACCAGATCGGCGAACTGCGCGATCCGCTGCGCCACCACCTCGGGATGCTCGATGAAGTTGGTGGTCGAGTCGATCACGCCGGGGATCAGCACGCGATCGTCCGGGATCAGGTCGGCGAGATCGCGGAACGCCTGCCAGTCATGCTGGTGGCGCGGGTTGGACGTTTCGAACAACAGGCCCTGCGGTTTCGCCTTCATCAGCACCGGCAGAATCGTCCGCATCTCGACGTCGCAATGATGTGGCCCTTCGTAATTGCCCCAGCAGACGTGCATGCGGACGCGATCGGCGGGCACGTTGCGCAGCGCGTGATTGAGCACCTCGACATGGCGCGCGATCAGGACGAGATAATCGTCGTCGCTGCGGTCCTTGTACATCATGTGCCGGCCCAGCCCCAGATCGGGGCTGTCGAGTTGCAGGACATGGCCGGCGGCGACGATCGCCTCATATTCCGGCCGCATTGCCTCGGCCAGCGCCTCCAGATACGCGTCCTGCGATCCGTAATGACGATCCGGCTGGAACAGCGCGATCACGCCGGGCGAGGCGGCGTTCATGAAGCCGCCCGCGGGCCGGTGCGCGGCGATCGCCGCGTCGAAGCGGGTCAGGTCCTCCTCCAGCGGCACCAGCGTCTTGGGCGCGATCGGCCCGACGCAGCAGGGCCGGCGATAGGTCGGCGTACCGCCACTGCTCGCCTGCCGCTTCAGGAAGGAGGGGAATGCCTCCAGATCGGCGGGCGGGGTCCGCTCGCTGTCGCCGTCGAAGCCGGTGATGCGGTCCTTGATATAGGTGGCGTAGGAGATCTTGGCCATCTCGCCATCCGACACCAGGTCGATGCCGCACGCGACCTGCCGCGCGACGCAGGCATCGACCGCCTCGGTCAGAACCGCGTCGAACCGTACGGGATCGACGGGCTCGCCACGCTCGTGCGCGAAGATCAGGTCGGTCACCTCGGCGCTGCGCGGCAGCGATCCGACATGGGTCGTCAGGATATGGTCGGGCATGGCGGTGCTTTCGTTGAACGGTTTCAGTCGGCGGTCCAGCCGCCATCGACGATCAGGCTGGTCCCGGTCACCATCGCCGAGGCATCGGAGGCGAGATAGACGGCCGCGCCCATCAGGTCCTCGACCCGGCCCAGCCGCCCCAGCTTGATCTTGACGAGCACGCTCGCCTTGAAGCCCGCGTCCTCGAAAAAGGGGCGGGTCATCGGCGTTTCGATGAAGGTCGGCGCGATCGTGTTGGAGCGGATGCCATGCGGCGCCAGGTCGAGCGCGAACGCCTTGCTCATCCCCTCCAGCGCCCATTTGGAGGCGCAATAGAGCGAGCGATTGGGCCCGCCGACATGCCCCATCTGGCTGCCGATATGGATCAGCGAGCCGCGAATGCCCGCCGCCAACATGGCGCGGACGCACGCCTGCGACACGAAGAACGCCGCCCTCACGTTCAGGTCCAGCACCGCGTCGTAATCGGCGACGGTCACGTCCTGCATCGGCTTGGGCCGGTTGGTGCCGGCATTGTTGACCAGCACGTCGAACGGCGCGGCAACTTCAAAGAAGGTGGCGACGGCGTCGGAGTCGCCGACATCCAGCACCGCCGCCGCAGCATCGCCGCCGGCATCGCGGATCGCCGCCGCGCCCGCCTCGATCTCGGCTTCCGATCTGGCGGCCAGCACCACCTGCGCGCCCTGTTCCGCCAGCGCCGCCGCCAGCGCCAGGCCGATGCCGCGGCCGGCACCGGTCACCAGCGCGCGGCGACCGTCCAGCCGGAACGAGGGCGTGCGCGGCAACGTCACGCCGGCTCGACCACCGGTTCGGCGCGGCCGGCATAGGGCACGTTGCGCCCGCCATAGCGGCGCACGCGAACATTGGCCTGCTCGCCATGCCCGGCAAAGCCCTCCAGCGCGCAGAGACGACTGCAATATTCGCCGATCATCGCCGATGCCGCATCGCTGGTGACCCGCTGATAGGTGCAGGTCTTCAGGAACTTGCCGACCCACAGCCCGCCCGTATAGCGCGCCGCCTTCTTGGTCGGCAGCGTATGGTTGGTGCCGATTACCTTGTCGCCATAGGCGACGTTGGTGCGCGGCCCTAGGAACAGCGCGCCGTAATTGGTCATGTTGGCCAGGAAGTAATCCGGATCGCGCGTCATCACCTGGACATGCTCCGACGCGATGTCGTCGGCGATCCGCAGCATCTCCTCGTCCGAGTCCGCGACGATTACCTCGCCATAGGTTTCCCATGCCTTGCGAGCATGATCCGCTGTCGGCAAGATGGTGAGCAGCCGGTCGATCTCCGCCATCGTCTCGCGCGCCAGCTTCTCCGAGGTGGTCAGCAGGATCGCCGGGCTGTCGGGCCCATGTTCTGCCTGGCCGAGCAGGTCGGTCGCGCAAAGCTCGCCATCGGCCCCGATCTCGTCGGCGATCACCAGCGTCTCGGTCGGGCCCGCGAACAGGTCGATGCCGACCCGTCCGAACAGCTGCCGCTTGGCCTCCGCGACAAACGCGTTGCCTGGCCCGACCAGAATGTCGACCGGGGCGATCGACTGGGTGCCCAGCCCCATCGCCGCCACCGCCTGGATGCCGCCCAGGCAATAGATCTCGTCGGCGCCCGCCATCGCCTGCGCCGCGACGATCGCGGGGGCCGGCGCGCCGTTGAACGGCGGCGCACAGGTTGCCACCCGTTTCACGCCGGCGACTTTGGCGGTGATGACGCTCATGTGCGCGCTGGCGAGCAGCGGGTATTTGCCGCCGGGCACGTAGCAGCCGGCAGCGTTAAGTGGGATGTTCTTGTGGCCCAGCACCACGCCAGGCAGCGTCTCCACCTCGACATCGGTCATGCTGGCGCGTTGGATCTGCGCGAAGTTGCGCACCTGAGTTTGTGCAAACTCGATATCGCGCAGGTCCTGCGGGTTGAGCTGATCGATGCACCCCTGGATTTCGGCATCGGTCAGGCGATAGCTGTCGCGGTCCCAGCGATCGAACTTGACCGACAGCTCGCGCACCGCCGCGTCGCCGCAGGCCTCGATATCGGCGAGGATGCCCTCCACTGTGTCGCGAACCGTTCGATTCTGCTCGACGCGCGCGTCCTGTGCCAGGCCCCGTTTAAGATGGCGCACCCTCGTCCTCCTCTTTGCATCCGAATGCAACATAGAACGAGGTTTTCTCTTTTGCAACGCGCCGACGTGGTGACGGCAGTAGGAACGAGGCTAGTCATGACAGGGCTCCTCCTGGTGGAACCCCGATGCTCTGCCTGCCTACCGTCAGGCTCAATCCAGGCGCAACGCCCGTTCCATAACCTCCACCGCACTCCGCCCGCCCCTCGCGCGCAGCGAGTTCGTGCTTCCACTAGAAGCAGTGCTCGGCCCCCTTGCCTCACCTCCTGAACGATCGTCTGTTTATGCCGATCGCTGCCCGAAACCGGTCAGGCGGCTTTCCACCCAGAATTGCCGAAACCTTGATGTTAAACCTGCCACCTACCTGGGCAAACGCTTGTCGCTGCCGCTGACGGCTAGCCGCCAGCCCAGCCTTCTTACAGCCGCGAGCGTACCCATCAGTTAAACTCTATGACGATTGCATCGTGCTTGGTTTTCAAATGACCGGCTTCGACCGTCGGATCGGCCAGCCGTTTAATTGCCCACGCCCGCAGTTGGTTTCGTGCCCCTGCAGTGGTCGCTCGCTTCACATAAACAATCGCGCTGGGGTTCTCATCACACGGCGGAACGCCGTCGCCGCGGTGGTGACAGCGGAACCCAATCATGCCCGCGCCAAGTATCCGTCCATCCTTCGCGATGACCACCGCGGCCTTGTCTGCGCAGTTGTGCGGGCGACAGGTCGCGACGAAGCGGTCGCCACCGGGCAGTATCCGCTCATCCTCGACACCGCCGCTGATCCCGATTGCGAACTGCCGCGCCAAGGTGTCGTCGAAGTAGATCGGCTGGCGACGTTCGCCGAAGAAATCATGGATTGCCTGTTCGGACGGCGGACCAACCGCCGTGGTTGTGGAGCGGGCCATCGGCGTCGTGGTCACCAACATGCCGCCTGCACAGCACGCGACCAAAATCTTGCGCCCGACCTTCATCGTGAAGCCTCCATCGCGGCACCCTGCGCGTCCCGCTCGATCCACCACTCCAGCGCGAAGCTGATCGCCATCGCGGCGATGGGCAACGTTAACGTCCGTCCTTCCTGCGCTAGGGGCAAGAGCGCGAACTCCGCCTCGAACAGCTTGAAGACCAGCCGCCCGGCGCACACGATCGCAACAATCCGGCTCCAGGCGAAGAGGCCATCGAGCAGGGTCACTTTTATGCGCGACCCGGCCGGGCGGACGAGCGCCCAGATGAGTGCGAGAGCCGGGGCTGCAACTGTCGCAACCATCCCCGCCGACTGGGAAACGTTGGCGGCTGCCAGCCGGCCGGCGATCAGCGGAATTGCGATCCAGATGGCCATGACCGCTACCAGACGGGAAAATACCACCCTGCCCGCAGCGTTGCCGATGAGAAAACCCGTCAACAGCGACATCGCACTGCCTCCGCCGGTCAGAATGCCGAGCGTCGGGCAGGCGGCACCTTCGCATCGACGGCCGCCTTCACCAACTGCCGCCGCCGCCGATCGACGCCTTCGCCATATCGCAGCCACAGCGACTGCGCCGGGAAGGACACGGACAGGTTCGGCAACGATGGCGACGACATGATAGTGCAGTCGGCATCGCCGATTGTGCACCACTTAGGCTCATACCCACCCGGCTGAAGCGTGGCCTTGCCGTACTTTGCGGCGACCTGGGTGCGAAACGCTTCGCTCGCCTGACGGTCCTGCGGAACCGTCAAATAGACGACCGCCACCAGCGAACCCGCCGGCCATTGCGCGAAGTCGATCGCCAGATACTCGCGGCCCGGGCCATGAGCCACGATCTTCGACACGCCCCGAGGCTTGCTTCGCATGAGCCCGACACCCTTCAGACGGACATTGGCCTCCGATACCACCTGCTGCTCGAAATCCTGCGTCTCGTCGATGCGTTCGACCATATACCCGGCACGCGCCAATGCCGACCGCGCCTCAGCAGGGGACATGCCTAACTTCACCCCGGCGATATCCATCGTCGCGGGGCCCGTCCGCGGCAGATCGGGACGTTCGATAACAGCCGATGCCTGCGCCGGACCTATCGCAACCGCGGTCAGCGCCATCAAAACGTGCATCACCATCGGATCCAGCCCCCCCCGTTCGCGGGCGCCGCACCGGCGGCGTCGCTTCGTTGATCGAGGCGACGCCGGCCTTGGTGACCGGATGTTCGAAACTCGCCGTGGACGAGCGCACGGACCTTTAGCCGGGAGGCCTGGACATGCGTCCGTGCCACCCGGTCTCAAGGAGACCGGCGGTCTTGCGACCGATCCATCGGCGAGGTTTCGACGCCTCGGCCCACCTGCTGGTGGGCACGACGACGGTAAGACGCGCTATCCGTGAAGCCAAGAAAAATCAGGCTACTGGCCGCCCGCACGCGGCATCAGAACCTTAACCTTTAATCGGATAGCCTGGCGGGGTTCATCGTCCGATGGACCGGGGCGTCGAAACCCCGCCGATGGTAGAGAACGGCGCGCTTCCGGGTACGCCGCTGGTCGTCCGGCGCCTCGGTGCGGGCGCGCTTCCGTCTGCGGAAGATCGCCGCCCGGCAACGGGAGGGCACAGCGTGAAGACGATCACCAATCTCAGGACAGCAACGGCTATCGCCAGCGCCACCATGCTCGCCGCGTGCGGCGGAGGTGGCGGCGTCGCGTCGAACGGTTCGACGGCTCCGCCGATCGCGGCACCCGCTCCCACGCCAAGTCCTTCTCCCGCACCGGCCCCTGCGCCGTCGACCAGCTACACGCCGACCGCCGAGTATACGGCTTCGAAGCCGCTCGTCGGCATGAAGGCTCAAGCGGCCTATGGTAAGGGGCTGAACGGCAAGGGCGTGACCATCGCCGTCATCGACAGCGGCATCGACCTGACCAACCCCGAATTCACGGGTCGCATCTCCACCGACAGCAAGTCGTTCGACGCGAGCTACGCCCGCTGTGGCACGTGCGCGCCCGAGACGATCTCCTTCGGGCTGCAGGACGTTCAGGGGCACGGCACTGGCACCGCATCGATCGCAGCGGCGGCTGCCAACGGCTCCGGCATCCAAGGCGTCGCGCCAGGTGCCACCATCCTCGCACTCAAGGTAGCGGGTCCAAATCTCGACGCGGTCTCGCCGACATCAACCCTCACCGAGGGCGGTCTGAACGGCAGCGCTATTCCAGCCGCCCTGAACCATGCGGTCGACAAGGGAGCATTCGTCGTCACGATGTCGATCAACGGCAGCCTCGCCCCCGGGGCGGCGACCGAAGCCCGAAGCGCGATGGGCCGCGTCCGCTCCAGCAACATGCTGGTCGTCGAATCCGTCCGCAACTTCAGCGGCGACAGCCACTCGGGCCAGATCAGCGAAAGCCTCGTCGGCACAGATCTCGCCGGCAAGGACTGGTACCTGTTCGGGATCCGCGTCAATTCGAACCTTCAGGCTCATCCCGACAACGGTAGCCCTGGCGCGCTCGCAGACCGCACCCTCGCCGTGGTCGCGGACGGCGTCGAGGTGACCCGGATCGGCGGCGGCACCGAAATGGTGACCGGCAACAGCCTCGCCGCGCCGGCTATCGCGGGCGCTGCCGCACTCCTGAAGGAATATTGGCCGCAGCTGGGCGGCAAGGAGATCAGCCGCATCCTGCTCGATACCGCCAAGGATTTGGGCACGCCCGGGGTCGATCAGGTATATGGCGTCGGCCTGCTCGATCTGGAAAACGCCTTGAAGCCGAAAACGGCCTCGGTCCCGGATTCGTCTTACGCCATAGCCTCCACCGCTGCCCGGTCCTTGGTGTTCTCCGGCGCTTTCGGGTCGACAGACGGCGCGACCCGCTGGGCTGGGTTCGCGGGGCAGACCGTGGCGGTCGACCCATACGGACGCGACTTCGCCGTCGACATCGGCGCCGCGGGCCAAGCTCGTCCTGCACAATCCTTTTCGCTCTACGGCACGTTGGCCGGTCCGACACAGGCGTGGACGCTCATCCCGAACAATCAAGCGGGCGCAATGACCTGGACCGATCGCAACGTCGGTCCATACGCTGCCGCGGTGACCGGGCCGCGAGCCTTTGGCTTCCGAGCATTGGAGCATGTGGTCGTCAGCGGTCAGGTCGGCGGAGGCATCGAAACGAGCGGACTGGTTACAGGATCGCTGCTCCGCCCGCTCGGGATCGCGACGTACGGATCGACTCTCGAGGTCCACTTCGGTCGCTGGACGCTAACAACCGCCTCAGCCGCATCCAGCCGCCGCGGCGCAGCATCGCGCACTCAGCGCGCGGTTGTGACGACGCCGATCGGCGTGGCGCTGGGCTTGGCGAGCGCCCGAGAAATCGGGTCGGCGCTCGGTCTTACCGGCATCGGGGATTACGCGATCCGTGGTGCGAACAGCACGTTCACGTCGGTGAGCTGGAACGGCAACCTCGCCGGCTTCAGGCTGGTCGCAGAAGCGATGGCCGGGCGCACGGTTGTCGATGCGCGCATTGCTCGGCTCGCGTTCGAGCCGATCATCTCAACCGGCTTCCGCTTGCAAGCCGATCGCCGGCTGCTGGGCGGTCTGACCTCGTTCGGCCTAACCGCACCGCTGCGGGTCGACCGTGCTCCGGTGTCGTTCTCCGGCCCAAAGGGTTTCGACCTGTCAACGCTCGCCGTTACCGACGTCATTCGCCGATTCGACCTCGCCCCGAACGCGCGCGAGCTCGATTTGGAAGTAGGCTGGGCTAAGGACGTACATCAAGCACGGGTGACGGTAGGCGCTGCCTATGGCGCGAACGCCGGCCACCAGCGCGGAGTTACAAACGCGGCGGCGTGGATGCGGCTATCAACTGCACTCTAAAACGTCGGAACATCCGCCATGGCTGCCATCGGCTTTTCGCCTCGTCTCTACGGGACGGACGCTTCTCTGGGAACGATGGTGTCGACCGCCATCACATCGACCGTTCCCATCGCCCTATACCAACCGACCAGCAACATCAGCACCAGCGCGAGCGCCAAAGTCGATCCAGTGGACTAAGCGCCCCACGGTGGAAAGAGGAACCAGAAAAGGCAGAGGAGCCCTGCCAGCAACCAAAGAAACGCCGACCACGCCCGGCGCAGCACCCGTAGGATCATCGATCGATCGTCATCAACTGAGCCGGGTAAGGCTGAGCCAGTTCGGCGGCGAGCGCCCCTTCCAGCCACCGCTGTTCGTCCTCGTCAGCAAGGATCACCGGCATCGCTTTTGGATGGATCGGGCCGACGATTGAATTGGGGTCACACGTCAGGAATGCGAAGGTAATTCCGGCGGTGGAGAGACGCCAGATGCCGGCGAAGCTGAAGATCGGACGGCTGGGCACGTCGAACCAGTGCAGCGGCAGCCTGCCGTCTGGAGCACGGACTTGACCATACTCGCTGAACTTCGTCACCGGCACCAGACAGCGCTGCGATGGCTTGTCCAGCATCGACCGCCAGAACGGCGAGGACAAATTGCGGACGTTCGTAACGCTCTTCGTCAGCAAGACCGGCTTGCCCGTCACCTTGTCGATCCGCTTGCCCGGCACCTGCGTCGGGACGCCCCAGGACATAACGTCGAGGATGCGTCGCCCTTCCTCTTCACGGACGACCCACGCCGGCTTGTCCGGGAACAGCTCGTCCGGCGGGTAGGTCTCGTCCTCAGGATACGGCACTTCGATCCCATATCGCCGCGCGAGATCTGCTTGGCTGGACGACATTCTGTACCTGTTACACATCGCTCGAGGCTGCCTTTTTGGGCTTGTTCGAGTCAACCTGGTCCACGGCGCGCCTGAGCTTTTGGCCCACGTCGGGCGTGATCTCGATTCCAGCCGCCCGCCCGATCGCGTTAATGCTGCTCGTCAAGCCAGTCAGCCGAGCCGAGCCCGCCATTGTCTGCCCGCCACGGGTCGGCGCGTCCTCTTTCGTCGCGAGTTGCCAAAACTCGACGTAAGGCTGCCGATCAAACCATTCCCGGCGGCGCTCACCGACAGCGTAAAGATAAGCCAGCGCGAACCTCAATCCGAGCGACGGATGCACCTTTCCCCGCTCGGCCTCGCGCACGGCTTCTTCCAGCGCGCACAGCGCCTTGAAGACCAGCTGCCGCTTCGGATCGCCTTTCCTGAGAGCCGCATCGGTAACGAACAAGCGCATGCTGATATTCACCGGCCCCCCGCAGCGCTCGCATCGAGCATCGCCACGAAAGGCTTCCCATGTGGTCCCCAAGCTAGCCTGAATGCGAACCGAGATCAGAGACGCGCGGTCGTACTCGACGCGCCATACGCAGTAGCGACACGTCACGACCGGGTTCGCGTCTAACTTTGCTTGATCGCCGATGTTCTTTGGAGGGCCAACCACACCAGCGAATTATGCGAAGACAGGAAGCGGCAGCTGTTCGCCTTGCGATGCCAGCACGGCCCGTGCCTGCTGCGCGGCACCAACCGCCTGGCGGTAATGAATAGTTCGGCAGCGCTCGGCCTCGTCGAAGCCGACCGGCGCCCATTCCTCGCCCGGGTAGCAGGCGTCGTAAATCGCGCGGGCAGCGTCGCGCAGCCGGAGATCATGCTCCATGCGAAAGCTCCAATGATATCGAATCGCCGCAAACCGCGACGAACCAATAAGATAGAACGTTTCGAGAACAGCGAACAAGGTGATCCGGCACAAAGCTCGTACTTGTTCGGATGTGAGATCAACGTCAGCTAAGCCCACATCGTTATCGCCAGCTCCGCCTCGGCTTCGGAAATCAGAGCGAAGGGATCGCCCGGAGCGATGATGAACCGGGTCGCGATCCACGCACCACGGACCGATTTCCTGGGGATCGACGACAAGGATGCCGTAATGTCCCTCCGTCGTAACGTCCGCACCGAAACAGCGTTTTCGAATGCAAGAGGTGCGAACGGCGCTGCCAGTTTCCGTTCAAAGTGACGTTTATGCGCTGCTGTACCGGATCGCTGGAGTCGAGGTCCAATCGCAATGTGCGGGCTTGAGTTGGCAAGAACCTTCTCTCACTCGCCGAGCAGCACCCTTTGACAAAATTAAACAATTCCAGCGCCGAAGAGCAGATGATCCGCACCGAAGCGCATCAGGTTTCGCGGTCTGGGTTACCCAGTCGATCCCGGCAAAGCGCCCGATGCCGCGCGCATGTCCACTGGAAAACCCTCTACGCCATCGGCCGATCGCCGATCCTTAAATAGTCCGCAGCCAGCGGATCTGAACAAGCCCCCGCACGCTACCGCGCGAGCATGCTTGATCTCAGGTTCGGCGGCACCGGCCGAAGCACCATCTAATCGACCGGCACGGATGCGCGCCTCTGATAATAAAAGCCTGGCTCGACGCTTAGATCAATTCTATACCCGGCCTGAAATCGCCGAAATGTGCTTTTCGCTCGTGTTGAAGCATTTCAACCCGATCAAAGTCGTGATGGTCGAACCGAGCGCAGGCAGGGGCGCTTTTTATAATATTCTCCCCGCCGGAAGCATCGGCATCGATATCGAACCCAAATGCGATGGCGTACAGCAGGGTGACTTTCTCACCTTTGACATTCAGGCAAACAAACCGCTGGTATTTGTAGGCAATCCGCCCTTTGGCAATAAATCAAGACTGGCAGTCGACTTTTTCAATCGCGCTGCATCTCTGGGGGTAGGTATCGGAATGATACTACCTCGCACATTTAAAAAGGCTTCGATCGAAAATTGCCTAAACCCGTTCTTCCATCTCGTCCTAGAAGTGGACATCCCCGATCAAGCATTTATTTTCGGAGAGAAGCCCTACTCCGTACCAACCATCTTCCAAATTTGGGAAAAACGCTCTTACAAGCGTGTGCTCCGGCCAAACGCGACGCATCATCCCGATTTCAAATTTATGCCCCAAGGCAAGGGCAATTTTGCCATTCGACGCGTTGGCGGCAAAGCAGGCTTGATCCATCATGACCTTTTCGCCTGTGACGATACGAACTATTTTATTGAAGGTGATGAGCAGATTATGCGGCAACTCGATCTGACGGGGGCTGCAAAAAATGTAGCGGCCGTTTTCAGCCTTGCAAGAAACGAGATTGTATCTCTTTACTGCGACTTTCTGGCGCAACAGAAAAATTAATCTAGGAAGCAGCGCGCTGGACAAGATCCGAGCATGGCTGTTTGCAAAATTGATATAAACACGACCACTTGACTTTTATAATTGCATTGGACTCTTCCGCAATTATCCGAGTTACTCCGCAGGTAGCGATCTGTGAATCATGTACGGTGACCTCGACGATACCCCCGCTGGCAACGCGGAGTGAATTGCCGCTAACCAGGTGTCGACGGCGCCGCTAATTTAACGGCGACGGTGAGATTTCCGCGTAGCTCCTGTTTCATCGAAAGCTCCGGCTAGGATCTTATCGATGAACAGGACGAGCTTCTCGTGTTGCGTGGTTACCGGATTCGAGATCCACCAAGACGCTTCTGTGATAGCGGCTAACCGCTGGATCGCTTCGCTACCACGGGGTGGTGGATTGCTGTAAGTGCCCGCCCCTTTCGTTAAAACTCGAAATGCGTTTGCGCGCATTTTTGTCGCTGCAACAACCTGCTTATCGGATCCCACCAAGGCGGGAAGATCTGCGCCTGCCGCCGTCGCGGCTCGCGCGTCTGCACTATCCCGTTCAGTATCGCGCCAGCATGATTTACAGGGTTTTCCCGTTAGCCATGCCGCGTAGCGCTCGAGCTCGTCATTTGAGCTTCTGACAATCCTGATCGTCTCGACGTGTCCGCACGACCGCAGGATCTCACAGTTCCGATGTGGCATAGCTTCGCTTGCTTAACTGACCTTTGAGGTGATCGATCGCGATCGAATACATAGGGCGAACAAGCAACCTGCTGCATCCTTATGTCACGAGTGCATCGTCAGATCAGGTAACCTGAAACTTGTTTCATTACGACTTAGTCCGACATGAGCGGCTGTGACGCTTGGCCGGTTGACTGATTGGGATCTTGTTCAATCGAACAATTGGCGCTTTTTGACGCTCGCAAATCATGATATCTGCGAATCGTTGAGCCGCTTTGACGACGCGAGCGCTCAACCGGATTTAGCGGTGCGGCCTCGACGCATCGGGCGAGCAGTGGGGCGCAGTCATCCCCCAGTCAGCAGGGGCTGCCCCCTAGTGCAGCCCGCCCCTAGAACGGGCGCCTTCCCGGATCGCGTCAGGCCGCGGTCCATACCGAAGGTGTGGCCGCATGACTAAGAAAGCCGTTCTCAAGCCGCGATCGCATGGTCCTCGCCATGGATTAACCAACCCTCTCTCCGCGGAGGCCTCGATCCGCAATATCACGTCGCGTCGCTGGACCGATGACCAATTGGTCGACGCGACGCTGACGACGATCGAAGCGTACTCGACCCATGGCCCTAACCGACACATGCGCAGGGTCGCGCGCCGAGACAAGCGCAAGGCGCCTGCCCCGTCTTCACCAAGCCGCGACTGGTCAAAAACAGATCATAGGAAATATGTCGAGGACGCGCTGTCGCCGAACCGCAATCAATATGCAAAAGACGACAATCGATACGCCGTGGACAGGCATAAGTTGCTCAGCTTATGGTTTCCCTGTGATGTCAACGATCACGTAGTATCGCTTGATGAAGTACGAGGATCTCAACCGGAAATTCATCGAGCCCTGATGGACGGAGAATTGAACCGAGCATATCAACTGAAGAAGAAAACGGGCCACGTAGACGCAGATTTCAGGCGGATGCTAGAGCGACAGGCGCGCCTCCTGCTGATCGACGAGGCGCATCAAAGAATGTGCAAGATCCGTGGCTGGTCGATCAATCCCTACGGCCATCGCTTTTCGGGTTTCACGCACTGGAAAACGGTGAGCCACATTCTGCTTTCCACGGTCGCGTCGCCGGCGACGATGGTCCAGAGGTTCGCTGCGGATTATATTAACAGCGACATCAAAGTTGATGACATCAACGGTGATGAGCGCGCCCTGCTCGCGGATTTGGCAGCCCGCAAGATGCTCCCGCCTGACTGCCAAGGCGAATATGCTATCAAAATCGCAAGACTGGTTGGCGCCCGGGTCGACCCTGTTACGCTGACCCCGAAGCTCTTGCTGTGCCTGCGCAGGCTTTTCTCGATCGTTGATGCCGCTGCCGGGCTCGACAGCGCCGCGGTCAAGGATTTCGCGCAGCTGAGCCCGGTAGAGCATCGACTGGATCTCTCCCCTTCCGAGGCCGCGACATTCGTAGCGAATGAACTGATGGTCGCGCTTGCCTCGGTCAAAAGCTACTGCGCAACGCTCAGTGGAGAAGGAGCAAGTGACACGGCGCCGCCATCGATCAATGCCGTGACGTTCGCCGCGACAATGCTGCGCGCCGAGCACAAGCCCGACAAGGAGGCCATGAACCTCGGTGTCCCCCGGTATGGAAGCGGCGGTATTGACCCCGACCATCGTAGCGGACGTAAGCCCCTCAAATCGCTGCGGCGCAAGTTGGAAGATAATCCCCTGGTCAAGTCCTACGCTCGCAAACATCTCTCCGTTAACGCCGCGAAGTATTTCAGCTGATGCAGTCCTTCGTTTTGGATTACCCCACAGGCGTGACCAAGGTGGTCCATGTGGGCCGGCATGCGCGATGCCGAACCACATGGACCAAACGATCCGCCGCCCAGCTGCGCCGAATGTCTTCGCGCGCTCGTGAAGTTGCTGGCGCGGCAAGCCGCGCACGAACAGGCGCGCCTGCTTACTTTACCTTCCACCAACGAGAAGCCTGATGTTTAACCAATCGATCAAGCGCATTGCTGTGTACGGTCGGCACTCGACCGCTATGCAGAATGCAAGCTCCAGCGCTGACCAGGTTACATCCTGCGCGAAGCTGGTGGACTATCTGGGCGGCGCGGTTGTCGACACGTGGGTCGATCCCGAACAGTCCGGCTACCGCCGTGATCGACCTGGGCTCAAGCGGCTGATCTGCGCGGTAGAAGCCGGCGAAATCGACGTGATCGTGTGCGAAGCGCTCGACCGATTGGCACGCGATGCCGAAGACGTCGCGTGGCTGGGCAAAAAGCTCAGTTTTCACCGCGTACAGTTGCACACGGTCAGCGAAGGCCATGTCGACGAGATCAAGTTCGCGGTCGCGGGCCTGCTCGGCGCGATCTTCCTGAAGCACCTCATCGACAAAACCGTCCGCGGGATGGAAGCAGCGGTCCTCGCCGGCCGCTTCGCCGGCGGTCGCGCCTACGGCTTCAAGCGTGTCGTCCGGCTTGACGCACGCGGCGAGCTCATTCGCGGACTGCTGGAGATCGATGAGAACCAGGCAGGCATCGTCCGCCGGATCTACACCGAGTTTGCGGCCGGACATTCCTCGATCCAGATCGCCAAGAGCCTCAATGAGGACGGTATCCCCGGCCCGCGGGGCGGACAGTGGAACGCTTCGACCATTCGCGGCGACCCGAAGAAGGCGGTCGGTATCCTCAACAACCCGCTCTATATCGGTCGTCTCGTCTGGGGGCGCCGGCAGTGGCGCCGCAATCCGGACAGTGAGATGCGCGAACGCCGCTACCGACTTCGCGATCAGTCGGAATGGGTCGAGGTCGCCGTTCCCGATCTGCGCATCATCGACGACCGCCTCTGGAACGCAGTGCATACCGAGATCGAGCAGCGCCAGCGTCCGCAGGCCGAAGCCCCTCTAGGCCGCCAGAACCGCAAGAAGCACCTCCTGTCCGGCCTCATCCGCTGCAGCGTGTGCGGCTCGAACTACACCATCAGCGGCAAGGACTATTATCGCTGCGCCGGCCAGAAGGAACGCGGTACGTGCGGCAACACCGTGTCGGTCCGCAAGGCACCGTTGGAACACGGGACGCTGGCGGTGTTCCAGCATCACCTTTTCACGCCCGACCATGCGCGCATCTTCGCTGATGAGTTCGCGCGGGAGCTGAACCGCCTCACCCGTCATACCGAGCGCCGCGACGATGCGCTGAGCGACCGTCTGGCGGTGGTCATGGCCGAAATCGCCAACCTTGGCGCGAACATGCTGGCTGGCGTCATCAGCGAGACGCTGACGACGCTCCTGGTCGAGCGGGAAAGCGAAAAACAACGGCTCGAAGCGCAAATCCAGCTACAGCCGAAGATCGAGACGATCGCCCTCCCCCCGCCTGCGGACCTGACGAGGCTCTTTGCCGAGAAGGCGCAGCGCCTGACGGAGGCGCTGAACGAGGAAATGGTCCGCGGCGAAGCCGCAGAGATCCTGTCGGGGCTTATCGAGAGCGTGACGATCTATCCGGGCGAGAATGGGTCGGCCGAGGCGGAAGTCGTTGCGAAGGTTGCGGATCTGGCGGCGTGGGCCATAAACGACAACGCCGCCCCGAGGGGCGGCGTTGGTTGTTCTATGGCGGTGGTTGCGGGGACAGGATTTGAACCTGTGACCTTCAGGTTATGAGCCTGACGAGCTACCGGGCTGC
>NZ_JBHUFC010000024.1:0-59483 GCF_042681125.1 Sphingomonas floccifaciens
TTCCGGAAGGCCCTGAGCGTCTGGTTTTTGGCGACCGTCGCTGGAACCGTGTGGCTCACCGCGTCGGTGAAGTGGCTTCTATGCTCGGTCCGAGATTCGGTCAACACAAAAAATGCAACAATTCGAACTTTCTTGCGATCCGCCGCAACTTTCCTGCTTTTGGGGCGTGCGATCCTCGATGGCCCGGATGCACGAAGGGGAGCGCAGTCGCCTGCACTCCCCCTCCTATCCCTTCTATAATCCTGCGCTTAGTCGAACAGGCTGGAAACCGAGCTTTCGTCCGCGATACGGCGGATGGCCTCGGCGAGCAGCGGGGCGATCGTCAGGTGACGGACCTTGGCGGACTGGGCGATCGTCTCATGGTTGCCGATCGAATCGGTGATGACGAGCTCGCTGAGTGCCGACCCATCGACACGCGCCACCGCGCCACCGGAGAGGACGCCGTGGGTCACATAGGCGACGACATCCTCTGCCCCGGCCGCCTTCAGTGCAGCGGCGGCGTTGCAGAGCGTGCCTGCCGAATCGACGATGTCGTCGATCAGGATGCAGAATCGCCCTTCGACCTCGCCGATGATGTTCATCACTTCCGATTCGCCGGCGCGCTCGCGGCGCTTATCGACGATGGCGAGCGGGGCGTTGTCGAGGCGCTTCGAGAGCGCGCGGGCACGGACGACGCCGCCGACGTCGGGCGACACCACCATCCAGTTCGCATCCGGATGCCGACTGCGGATATCGGCCGACATCACGGGCGCGGCGAACAGATTGTCGGTCGGGATGTCGAAGAAGCCCTGGATCTGCCCGGCGTGCAGATCGACGGACAGCACACGGTCGGCGCCTGCGGTGGTGATGAGGTTCGCGACCAGCTTGGCGGAAATGGGCGTACGCGGTCCAGGCTTCCGGTCCTGGCGGGCATAGCCGAAATAGGGGAGCACCGCGGTGATCCGCTTCGCCGACGCGCGCTTCAGCGCATCGATGATGATCAGCGTCTCCATGAGATTGTCGTTCGCCGGATAGGACGTCGACTGGAGGACGAAGACATCCTCGCCGCGGACGTTCTCGAGGATCTCGACGAAAATCTCCTCGTCGGCAAAGCGGCGGACGTTCGCCTTGGTCAGCGGTATCTCGCAATAGTCGGCGATCGCCTGGGCGAGAGGGGTGTTCGAATTGCCGGCGATCAGTTTCATGGATCAAGCGCTCCCCGCGTCAGATGCGCGCTCCCTTACTGTGACGGTCCCGTGACGGCTAGTCCCGACGCGCTCACGCGCGTAAACGCGCGCCCATGATCGTCACCCGTTTTGCCCCCTCGCCCACCGGCCATCTCCACGTCGGTAATCTGCGGACTGCGCTCCACAACTGGATGTGGGCGAAGAAGCATGGTGGGCGGTTCCTGCTGCGGATCGATGATACCGATGGCGAGCGTAGCGAAGAGCGGTTCGTCGATGCGGTCCGCGCCGACCTCGCCTGGCTGGGGCTGGAGCCCGATGGCGAGGAGCGTCAGTCTTCGCGATTCGCGCTCTACGAATCGCGGTTTGCCGAACTGGTCGCGAGCGGACGGGTATATCCCGCCTATGAGACGCCGCAGGAACTCGACCTCAAGCGCAAGATCCAGCTCGGACGCGGGCTGCCGCCGATCTATGACCGTGCCGCCCTTGCTCTGAGTGACGCGGATCGGGCGAAGTTGGAGGCGGATGGCGTCCGCCCGCACTGGCGCTTCCGCCTCTCGCCCGACCCAATCGCCTGGGACGATCTGATCCGCGGTCCCCAGCGGTTCGATTCGGCGACGATGAGCGATCCCGTCGTCCGCCGTGCCGATGGGTCGTGGCTCTATCTGTTGCCGAGTGTCATCGACGATATCGACATGGGCATCAGCCATGTCGTCCGCGGCGAGGACCATGTGTCGAACACCGCGGCACAGGTGCAGATGTTCGAGGCACTGGGGGCCGCTCCGCCTGCCTTTGCGCATGAGGCGCTGCTCACGGGAAGCGAGGGCAAGCTGTCGAAGCGACTCGGCTCGCTGGGCGTCGCGCATTTCCGCGACGAAGGCATCGAGCCACAGGCGATCGTCTCGTTGCTCGCGCGGATCGGGACCAGCGCGCCGGTCGAGCCGGTGGTCGATCCCGCCCCACTGATCGCCGCGTTCGACTTCGCGCACTTCGGCCGCGCCCCGGCGCGCTTCGACGAGGGGGAATTGGCCGGGGTCAATGCCAAGGTCATCCACCAACTGCCGTTCGCTCAGGTCGCCGACCGGGTGCCGGCGGGCATGGGTGAAGCAGCTTGGGACGCGATCCGCCCGAACCTGACACGTGTTGCCGAAGCGGCCGACTGGTGGCGGGTGATCGAAGGTCCGGTCGCGAGCGACACGGCTGAGGACGATCGCGCGTTTCTTGCGCAGGCGGCCGAAGTGGCGCGTGATATCGCCTGGAACTCCGACCCATGGCACGCGCTGACCGGTGCGCTAAAGGCGGCGAGCGAGCGCAAGGGCAAGCCACTGTTCCTGCCGTTGCGCCGGGCGCTGACGGGTCATGACCAGGGACCGGATATGGCTGCGCTGCTGCCCCTCATCGGTCGCGAGCGGACGATCGCGCGATTGGACGCCGCCGCGGCCTGATTTCCACACCGCTTGATAGCACGGTTCACCGCGCAGCGATTTCGCTTGAGCGCGTTTTGTTATGGTGTAACATCACGCAACAGCCGATGGTTCGGCCGGGAGAGTAGCCAAGGAGACGCGTGATGTATTCCAATAGGTACGAGCGTTCGAAACCCAACCCCGTCAGCCTGACCGCTGCGATCGGCATCAATGCTGTGCTGGTCGGCGCGCTGCTGTTCTCCGCGCCCGATATCGCGACGCATATCGAGAAGAGCTTTACCGGATACGACGTCCCGATCACGCCGCCGCCCGAACCGGTGAAGCCCGAACCGGTCAAGGAGATGAAGGCCACGACGAGCCCGCGCGAGCCGCTGATCGTCACTCCGATCCCCGAGGTGCCGACCCTGCCCCCGGTCAACCCGACCGTCGGCACCGTCGAGATTCCCAACGTGCCGCCCGTCGACCTGGGGTCGTCGTCCACCGGCGCCGGGACCGGACCGGTCGTCACCCCCGATCCGCCCAAGCCCGCTCCCATCGTGATCGGCGCCGAGCCCGATCCGCGCGCGACCTTCCAACCCGATTATCCGCCCGCCGAACGCCGGTTGGGCAATGAAGGCACGGTGACCGTTCGCGTGCTGGTCGGCACCGACGGCCGGGTGAAGGCGGTCGAGCGCGTCCGGGCCGAGAACGACGCCTTCTACGACGCGACCCGGCGCCAGGCGCTCAGCCGCTGGCGCTTCCGTCCCGCGACGCGCGACGGCGTGCCCTATGAGACGTGGCGCACGATGACGGTGCGCTTCGTGCTGCAGGACGGCTGATCACAGGGCGCGGGGGTGGTGCGACACCGCCCCCGCGCTTATGTATGGAAGCGCAATGCGATATCTCGCCCGCTTCTCGCCCTTCCGCGCCATCCAGGACCTGCGCCTGTATCTGGCGTCGCGCCAGAAATACGAGCTGGTTTTCCTGTTCGTGTCGATCGTGCTCACGACCCTGTTGATCGCCGGCTTCGTCAAGGATTCGCGGGTCGAGAAGGTGTACAAGCGCGACATCGTGTACGTCGAGAACTGGCGCGCCGACCGCAGCGATGCGGAGATCAAGGCCGGTCAGCTGCGCGACATGGCGACCCGCACCAAGCTCGACGCGATGCAGGAAAAGGCGATGGCCGACCGCAAGGCGAGCTTCAAGCGGGTCGACGACAAGCTTTCCTCGTGGGGCCTGTAAGCGCGGACGACGCCCGCTGGATGAGTGCCGCGATCGCTCTGTCGGAGCGGTCGCGCGGGCGGACGGCGCCCAATCCCAATGTCGGCTGTATAATAGTGCGCGCGGGCTGCGTGGTCGGGCGTGGCTGGACCCAGCCGGGCGGACGGCCGCATGCCGAGGCGATGGCGCTGGCCGAAGCGGGCGAGCGGGCGCGGGGCGCGACCGCCTATGTGACGCTGGAGCCCTGTGCACATCGCTCCGAACGCGGCCCGGCCTGTGCGCCATCGCTGGCCGAGGCCGGCATCGCGCGCGTCGTCGCGGCGCTGGTCGATCCCGACCCGCGGACGGCGGGGCGTGGGCTGGCTTTGTTGCGCGAGGCCGGGATTGCCGTAGCCGAAGGCATCGGCGCGGACGACGCGCGGCGGGCGATGGCCGGCTTCTTTATACGGCGGTCGGCGGGGCGGCCGTTCGTGACGCTGAAGCTCGCGACCTCGCTCGACGGGTGCATCGCGCTGGCGTCGGGCGAGAGCCGCTGGATCACGGGTCCGCAGGCACGGGCGCATGCGCATCTGGAGCGGGCGCGGCATGAGGCGATTCTTGTGGGGCGGGGTACGTGGGACGTCGATGCGCCGAAGTTGGACGTGCGGTTGGCGGGTCTGGAAGGGCGATCGCCGATGCGGGTGGTTCTGACATCTCGCCCTCACCCTTCCGGCGCTTCGCGCCTCCCTCCCTCTCCCGACGGGAGAGGGAAGAGGCCCGCTCGCGAAGCGAGTGGGAAGGGTGAGGGCGACGTCATCCGAATCGCCCGCCCCGAGGACATCGCCCAAATCCCCGCCGACCACCTCCTCATCGAAGGCGGCGCGCAGACCGCCACCGCCTTCCTCCGCGCGAACCTGGTCGACCGACTCCTCCTCTACCGCGCGCCGATCCTGATCGGCGGCGGCAAGCATGCCCTCGCCGACATCGGCCTCCCCGATCTCGCCACCGCCCATGCCCGGTGGTGCCGCATCGACACCCGCCGGCTTGGCAGCGATACGCTGGAGGTCTACGAGCGCGCCCCATGTTCACCGGAATAGTCAGCGACGTCGGCGAAATCGTCTCGATCGAGGATCGCGGCGACCTGCGCGTGCGCATCCGCACCGCCTATGACCCGGCGACGATCGATCTGGGCGCCTCGATCGCCTGTTCGGGCGTCTGCCTGACCGTCGTCGGCACGGGCGCCGACTGGTTCGACGTGGACGTCTCGGCCGAAAGCGTTCGCCGCACCGCTGCCGGGATGTGGGTCGCCGGTCGCCGCCTGAACCTGGAGCGCGCGCTGAAGCTCGGCGACGAATTGGGCGGCCATATCGTCACCGGCCATGTCGACGGCGTCGCGACCGTGATGGGCATCTGCCCCGAAGGCGACTCGCACCGGGTCGACTTCAGCGTCGATGCCGCCCTTGCCCCCTTTCTCGCGCCCAAGGGTTCCGTCACCGTCGATGGCGTGTCGCTGACCGTCAACGAGGTCACCGACCAAGCCGACGCCTCGACCCACTTCGCCATCAACATCATTCCGCATACGCAGAGCGTGACGACGCTGGGCGGCCTTGCCCCCGACCAGTCGGTCAATATCGAGATCGACGTGCTCGCCCGCTATCTGCAGCGCATGGAGGCCTATCGTGGCAAAACCCGCTGAACTCACCCGTCTCGCTCACGCCTTTCTCTCCAGCCCGGAAGAGATCATCGACGAGGCGCGTAACGGCCGGATGTTCATCCTGGTCGATGACGAGGATCGCGAGAATGAGGGCGACCTCGTCATTCCCGCCCAGATGGCGACGCCCGACGCGATCAACTTCATGGCGAAATACGGCCGTGGCCTGATCTGCCTCGCGCTGACCAAGGACCGCGTCGACCAGCTCGGCCTGGAATTGATGAGCCGCAACAACGGCACGCGGCACGAAACCGCCTTCACCGTCTCGATCGAGGCGCGCGAGGGCGTGACGACCGGCATCTCCGCCGCCGACCGCGCGCGCACCGTCGCGGTCGCGATCGACGCGTCGAAGGGCGCATCGGAGATCGTGACGCCGGGCCATGTCTTCCCGCTGGTCGCGCGCGACGGCGGCGTGCTGGTTCGCACCGGCCATACCGAAGCCGCAGTCGACGTTTCGCGCCTTGCCGGGCTCAACCCCTCTGGCGTGATCTGCGAGATCATGAACGAGGACGGCACGATGGCGCGGATGGACGACTTGGTCGCCTTTGCGCAGTACCACAATCTTAAGATCGGGACGATCCGCGACCTGATCGCCTATCGCCGCCGCTACGACCATCTGGTCGAGAAGAAGGCCGAGGTCCGCTTCCAGTCCGAATGGGGCGGCGAGTGGACCGCGCTGACCTATTGGAACAAGGCGACCGAAACCGAGCAGCTGGTGCTGACCAAGGGGCGTGTCTCGCCGGACAAGCCCACGCTGGTGCGCATGCACGCACTGTCGCCGTTCGAAGACCTGCTCGGCGAGACGACGAAGCGCGCGGGGCTGCTCCAGCGCTCGATGGAATTGATCGGGGCGGAGGGCGCGGGCGTCATCGTCGTGCTGACCCGCCCGCGCGCCGACGCCTTTACCGCCGCACTGCGCATCAAGTCGGGTGAAGCCCGCCCCGAGGACATGGAGGAACTGCGCGACTATGGTGTCGGCGCGACCATCCTGACCGAACTCGGCGTGCGCGACATGGTGCTGCTGACCAATACCCACCACACGCTCGTCGGCTTGGAAGGCTATGGCCTGAAGATCGTCGGCGAGCGCCCGATCCCCGAGGACCATTGATGGCCAAGTTCCTGATCGTCGAGGCACGCTTCTACGACCACCTCAACGACCTGCTGCTCGAAGGCGCGCGCGCCGCGATCGAGGAGGCCGGCCACACGCATGAGACGGTGACCGTCCCCGGCGCGCTAGAAATCCCCGGCGCTGTCGCGCTCGCTAGCGAGAGCGGCCGCTACGACGCCTATGTTGCGCTGGGCGTCGTCATTCGCGGCGAGACCTATCATTTCGAGATCGTCGCGGGCGAAAGCGCGCGCGGGCTGATGGCGCTCAGCATGGACGGGCTTGCCATCGGCAACGGCATCCTGACGACCGAGAACGAGGCGCAGGCCCTGACCCGCGCTAAGCGTTCCGAGAAAGACAAGGGCGGCGAGGCGGCGAAGGCGGCGATCGCGATGCTCAACTTGCGCGGGCGGTTCGGCTGAGCGGGCCGGTCCTTTTCACGCCGCGGCTGATGCTGCGGTTGCCCGAACCCGGCGACTTCGACGCCTGGGCGGATTTTTGCGCCGATGCCGACCAGATGCGCTTTCTGGGCGGTGCGATGCCGCGGTCGGTCGCCTGGCGTGACATGGCGATGCGCGCGGGCGCATGGGCGAGCCACGGCTTCTCGATGTTCTCGGTCATCGAACGCGCGACCGGCGCCTGGGTGGGGCGGATCGGGCCGTGGCAACCCGAAGGCTGGCCGGGCACCGAGGTCGGCTGGGGCGTCGCGCGCGCCTTTGCCGGGCGCGGCTATGCCTATGAGGCGGCAGCGGCGGCGATGGACTATGCGGTCGACGTGCTCGGCTGGCGCCAGGTCATCCATACGATCGATCCGGATAACGCGGCGTCGATCCGCCTCGCCGAACGCCTCGGGTCGACCAACCGCGGCCCCGTCAGCTTGCCCCCGCCGCTCGCCCACTTCCGCGTCGACGCCTGGGGCCAGAGCGCCGACCAGTGGCGCGCGCGCCGGGTCGCCGCCAAATGACCAGTCAGCCGCCGCCGTCCCGCTACCGCGTGGTCGAGGAAGGCCGGCGGCTGGTGGTGATCGACACGCGCACCGGCGAGTCGGCGACCCGCGGCCGTGACGCGCTTCCGGAACGAGTGCCGCTCGGGCCTGAACGCATCGCCTTCGACGGGCGCGCCGTGCTGGTCACGCGCCCGTTCTATGACGATAAAGGCCCGCGCCGTCTGGTGCTGGACGAAGGCACGGCGGCATGGCTGGAGAATGCGCGCAGCCTGGCGATCGGCGGTGTCGTGCTCGCGGTGGTGCTGACGATCTTCATACCGTCGCTCATGGCGCTGTTCGTGATCGGCGCGGTTGCGCTCGCCAACGGACGGACGCGGGCCACCCTTCGGTCCTATGCCACGTCCTGGCTTGACCGCTATGAGACGGACCCGACGTAGCCACTCCCCTTCAGGAGTTGCAGGTCGGTCAGGCCCCCGGCCCGACCTAAACGATGCGGGGCATCGTTTACCTGCGACTGGGTTGGGGTGGGGCGGTGCCGCATACCGATCGCCCGCGGACAGGCCCCACCCCCGGCCCCTCCCCTGAAGGGGAGGGGAGCCAAGGGCCGGTCACCCCGCCAGCGTCGGATAGTCCGTGTAACCCTCCGGACCTGGCGTATAAAACGTCCGCTTGTCCGGCGCATTCAGCGACGCACCCTTGCGCACCCGCTCGACCAGATCGGGGTTAGCGAGGAACGGCCGGCCGAAGCTGATCGCATCCGCCACGCCGCTATCCAGGTCAGCCTGCGCCTTCGCCGGATCATAATCCTGGTTCAGGATCAGCGGATTGGTGAACACCGCGCGGATCTTCGGGCTCAGCTTCGGCACGTCGGTCCGCGTGAAGGTGTCATCCGGCCCGGATTCGCGAAGTTCCAGAAACGCGATGCCGAGCGACTGAAGGTGCGCGGCAGCCGGAACGAACACCGCCTCCGGATTGGAATCGTCGCAACCCTGGACTTCGCCGTTAGGCGAGAAGCGGACGCCGACACGGTCCGCGCCGACTTCGGCGACCAGCCGCTCCATGACCTCGCGCAGCAGGCGCAGGCGGTTGTCGACCGACCCGCCATAGTCGTCGTCGCGGAAGTTCGTGCCGTCACGCATGAACTGGTCGATCAGATAGCCGTTGGCCGCGTGCAGCGCGACGCCGTCGAACCCGGCGCGCACCGCATTGCGCGCCGCGAGCGAATAATCGTCGAGCGTCCTTGCGATATCGTCGAGCGTCATCGCGCGCGCCTCGACATTGACGTTCTCCTCCGCCCCCGGCCGCGCCGGCGCGGTGGTCGCCGAAGACGAGAAGGGCGCGTCGCCCGTCACGTCCTTGCGCGCCAGCCGGCCCAGATGCCACAGCTGCGGCACGATCCGCCCGCCGGCTTCGTGTACCGCGGCGACGACCGGCTTCCACGCCTCGACCTGTTCGTCGGACCACAGGCCCGGCGCATTCGGCCAGCCCAGCCCCTCGCGGCTGATACCGGTCCCTTCAGTGACGATCAGCCCGGCGCTGCTGCGCTGGCGGTAATATTCGATCATCAGCGGCGTCGGAACATGCTCCGCGGTCGCGCGGCCACGGGTCAGCGGCGCCATGACGAAGCGGTTGGGCGCGGCGATCGCGCCATAGGTGATCGGATCGAACAGGGTGGGCATGAAGATTTTCTCTCGTCCAAAGATGGCGACGCGGCGCAGATAGGAAGTTAGACGGCCGCATGCATCGCACAGCCGACGAAACAATCGCTACGCCGCACCCAAGCAAGGCCTTACCGCTCGCGGCGCTGTTCGCGGCGAACCTCGCGCTCGCCTTTGGTCCGTGGTTCGTGCGGTTGACCGATGTCGGCCCGGTCGCGGCGGGCTTCTGGCGGATCGCGCTGGCAACCCCGGTGCTGCTCGCCGCCGCGACGATGCTCGGCCAGCGACCGTTCGCCCAGGCGCGCGGCCTGTGGGGTGCGCTGACGCTCGGCGGCCTTGCCTTCGCCGCCGATCTGGCAAGCTGGCATGCCGGCATTCACCATACCGTGCTCGCCAATGCGACGCTGTTCGGCAATGCCGCGACGCTGATCTTTCCGATCTATGGCTTCATCGTCGCGCGGACGTGGCCGACGCGGGTGCAGGGGCTGGCGCTCGGCATGGCGGCGGTCGGTGCGGCGCTGCTGATGGGACGCTCGGCCCAGCTCAGTCCGCAGAACCTGGTCGGCGACCTCCTGTGCCTGACCGCGGGCGTGCTCTATGCCGTCTATTTCGTGACGATGGCCCGCGCGCGCGAAACGATGCAGCCGCTGCCCGCGCTCGCGCTCGTCTCGCTGCTCGGCACCCTGCCGCTGCTGGTCGCGGCGCTGCTGCTGGGGGAGCGGGTCTTACCCGGCGACTGGACGCCGCTCATCGCGCTGGCGGTCGTCAGCCAGCTCGTGGGCCAGGGATTGATGATCTACGCGCTCGGCCACCTCAGTCCGCTCGTCGTCGGCGTCGCGCTGCTGACCCAGCCGGTCGTCGCCGGCGCGATCGGCTGGATCGCCTATGATGAGCGGCTCGGCCTGCCCGACTTTGCGGGTGCGCTACTGGTCGGCCTAGCCCTGGTCCTGGTGCGAAAGGGTGGCCCGCAGGCGTCGTCGACGCTTGAACCCGGCGCCCATGAGGACCACAAAGACCAGTGATGGCTTACGAAGACGCGACCCTCGACGAAATCCGCGACGCCCTGGCCCCGGAGGTCGCCGCCAATGCCGCCTTCGACGGCTGGACACCGCGCGCGGTCGAGGCCGCTGCGTCGGCCTTGGGCATCGATGCCGATGTCGCCCGCCTGGCCTTTCCCGGCGGCGCGGTCGACATGATCGATGCCTGGTTCGCGCACGTCGATGCCGAGGTGCGCGCGCGCCTGCCCGACGACCGGCTGGCCGCGATGAAGATTCGCGAGCGCATCACGACTTTGGTCGAAACCCGGCTGGAGATTGTCGCCCCCAACCGCGAGGCGCTGCGCCGCGCGCTCGCGATCCTGGCGCTGCCGCAGAATGTCGTGCGCGCCGCCAAGCTCGGCTGGCGTTCCGCCGACGTGATGTGGCGCGCTGCCGGCGACACCGCGACTGACTACAACCACTATACCAAGCGCATGACGCTCGGCGCCGTCTATGCCGCGACGATCGCGGTGTTCCTCGACGACGAGAGCGAAGACTTCGCCAACACCCGCGCCTTCCTCGCCCGGCGGATCGAGAACATCATGCAGATCGAAAAGGCGAAGGCAGGGATGCTCGGCCGCGGCGATCGGATGCCGAGTCTGAGCCGCTTCATCGGCCGGCTGCGCTATCCGGCGGTGTAAGCCTCTACGAAAAACGACCGTTCGTGCTGAGCTTGTCGAAGCACCGTACTTCGATACGCTCGCATTGACTGCGCGGCACGAAGTACGGTGCTTCGACAAGCTCAGCACGAACGGATTAGGGCGTCAGACGGCCGCCCCGATACACCTCAGCTTACCCCTCGATCCCCTGCGAGAAGCTGAGGCTCAGCATCTTCGAATTCGCCGGCACGTCGGTCCGCCCGCTAGCAAAGCCGATCGAAGCGTTCGGCCCCAGCGTCCGCTGCTTGGGCGTCACCGTCCAGTTGTAGACGACCCGCCCCTGCGCATCGAGCAGCGCGACGCGCACGTCCGGCACGCGCTGTGCAGCGCCGGTCGGGTTCACGATCGTACCGCTGACCGCAAACAGCTCGCTGCCCGTGCCCATGTCGCGGCGCTCGATCGACTCGCCGGTGAACTTCAGCGGCGTCTCCGCCGATCCGACCGGGAGGCCGAGCTGCGCGGCGATGCCCGGCGCGCCCGAATAGAGGATCGCACCGACACCCAGCAGCATCGAGCAGCCCGCGACCAGCGCCGCGGCAGTCCAGCGGCGCGCCGGATTAACACGCGGCCGGAACGGCGGGCGGTGGGCGAACGCATCATATTGCGGCCGCGGCTCGGTCAGCGTGTCGTCGAAACTGCGGGTCACCGGGCGCGGCGTGGGCGTCGCTTCCATCGGCTCGGCCACGGGCTGTGCGGCCGGAGCCACCTGCGGCGCGACCGGCACGGACTGCGCTGCCACCGGCGCGGGCTGCGGCGCGACGGGCGCGACCGCGGCGCGCGCGGCCGACATGTCCATCAGTGCGGGCGGCTGGAACCAGCTGTGCCGGCAGTTGGCGCAACGCACGGTCCGCCCATCGGCGCCGATCGCGGTGTCCGGCACCAGATACCGCGAACCGCACTGGGTGCATTCGAGGATCATGCAGCGAGGTCCCTTATTCTCCAGGCCTTGCAGAAAGCGCCCTGCCCGATTGATCGAATCTAAAGCATTTCCACGAGTCGCGGGCAAGAGCTGCGAGTCGCCTTATCCACAGCTTGAGCCGGCCCGGTCGCTGTGCGATGGCATTGCCCTCAGTTATTCCACGGGGAATCCGGCCGCCGGCATGGCGAACATCGTCCAGTTCGAGAATGTCGGCCTGCGCTACGGAACCGGCCCCGAGACGCTGGTCGACGTCAGCTTCGCGCTGACCGCGGGCGGTTTCTATTTCCTGACCGGCGCCAGCGGTGCGGGCAAGACCTCGCTGTTGAAGCTGCTCTATCTCGCCCAGCGTCCGACGCGCGGCATCATTCGGCTGTTCGGCGAGGATGCGGTGACGCTGCCGCGCGCGCGCCTGCCGGGCTTTCGTCGCCGCATCGGCGTCGTGCTTCAGGACTTTCGCCTCATTCCGCACCTGTCGGCAGCCGACAATATCGCGCTTCCGCTCCGCGTGTCCGGCGTGCCGGAAGCGGACATCGAGACGCCGGTGCGCGAGATGCTCGCCTGGGTCGGCCTGGCCGATCGCGCCAATTCGCGGCCGGCGACCCTGTCGGGCGGGGAGCAGCAGCGCGTCGCCATCGCCCGCGCGGTGATCGGCCGCCCCGAGGTGCTGGTCGCCGACGAACCGACCGGGAACGTCGACCCGACGATGGCCGCGCGGCTGATCCACCTGTTCGACGGCCTCAACCGGCTGGGCACGACCGTTGTCGTCGCCACCCACGACATGGGGTTGTTGAGCGGCGTGGACGGGGCGCATCTGATGCGGATCGAGGGCGGGCGCGTGCTGGACCCGACCGGATCGCTGCGCCACCCGCCGGGGCGATTGGCATGATATCGGCCCGCACGAGCCGCAGCGCCATCCTCGACCATAGCGGTCAGACTCGGGCGATGCGCTGGGTGATGGCGGTCATGCTGTTCCTGACGGTGCTGGCCGCAGCCCTTGGCCTCGGTACGTGGAGCGCGGCGGCGGGGCTCGACCGCCAGCTCGCCGGGCGGCTGACCGTCCAGCTGATCGGCCCGGATGCGGCGCGCGCCGATGCTGTCGCCGATGCGCTGAAAGGTCAGGCGAATATCCGATCGGTTACGGTCGTTCCGCGCGCGCAGCTTGTCGAGCTCGTTCGTCCTTGGCTGGGCGATGCGGGATTGGATGCCGACCTGCCGATGCCAGCGATGATCGACGTGACGCTCGCCGACGGCAGCACAGCGACCGCCGACGCTGCCGCGGCGGCCGTCGCCCGTATCGCACCGGCCGCGCACGTCGACCGAGCCGCGCGGTGGCTGGCGCCGGTGCGCAGTTTCATCGCCAGCCTGGCATGGCTCGCGGCAGGCATCGTCCTGCTGATGGCGCTCGCGACATCGGCGATCGTCCTGCTCGCCGCACGCGCGGGGCTCGACACCCACCGCGATACGATCGATGTCCTGCACATGCTGGGTTCGACCGACGTGCAGGTTTCGCGCCTCTTCCAGCGCCGCATCGCGCTCGACACGCTGGCGGGCGGTGCGCTCGGCACCGTGGCTGCGATGGTCGCCGTGCTGCTGATCGGACGCCGGATCGCCGCGATCGACTCCGTGCTCGTCGGCGGCGTCACGCTCGTCCTGCGCGACTGGATCTGCCTCGGCCTCCTGCCCCTCGTCTTTGCCGGACTCGCGACCGTCGCCGCGCGGATCGGCGTCCTGCGCACGCTGAGGCGACAGTTGTGAGGATCACCCGCCTGATCGCACTCGTCGCGCTCGCCTATCTGATGGGCTTCGTCGTCTTCATGCTGTCGCTCGGCAAGCCCGCCGGCTCCGAGAGAACCGATGCCATCGTCGTCCTGACCGGCGGCGCCGGCCGCGTCGCGCGCGGGCTGAGCCTGATGGAGGCGGGCGCGGCGAAACGGATGCTCGTGTCCGGCGCGGATTCCAGCGTCCGCCCGAACGAACTGGCGCACGAATATCGCGTTTCCCGTCGCCTGTTCGCTTGCTGTATCGACCTCGGCTACGAAGCGGTCGACACACGGTCCAACGCGGAGGAGACCGCCGCCTGGCTCGCCGATCGCAACTTCAAGAGCGTGCGGCTGGTGACGACCGAGTGGCACATGCCCCGCGCGCGGATGGAACTGGCGCACGCGCTGACCACCGATGTCGAGGTGTTGGGCGACGCGATCCCCAGCGACCCGCCGTTCGGAATGCTGGTGCGCGAGTATAACAAATACCTCGTGCGCAGCGTGGCACTGTGGATGGGATATTAGATGACGGCACGGCTGCGCACCTGGGCGTTCAACATCGTCTTCTTCAGCGGCTCGGTCCCCTATGTGCTCGCGACCCCGCTGATGGCGGCGTTAGGGCCGCGCGTGCTGCGGGCCTGGGTGCGGTCGTGGACGCGGTACAACCGGCATTGCGCGCGACTGTGCCTCAACATCCGCATCGCGCAGAGCGGTCGCATCCCGGACGGCCCCGCCCTCTATCCGGCCAAGCATCAGGCGATGTTCGAGACGTTCGAACTGGTCGCGATGCTCGATTCACCAGTGATCGTCATGAAGCAGGAACTCGCCCGCATCCCGCTATGGGGCTGGGCGGCGCAACGCTACGGCATGATCACCGTCGACCGTAGCGGATCGGCGGCGGCGCTGCGCACGATGATGCGCGCGGCCGAGGCGGCGAAGGCGGAAGGCCGCTCTGTCGTCATCTTCCCCGAAGGCACCCGCGTGAAACCCGGCGAGACGCCGCCCATGAAGCCCGGATTCTCCGGCCTCTACCGCGCGCTCGGCCTGCCGGTCGTGCCGATCGCGATCGATAGCGGAGTGGCGTGGCCGAAGACGGGGCCGAAGGTGCCGAACGGCGTGATCCACTTCGCCTTCCAGGACGAGATCCCGACCGGGCTGCCGCGTCGCGAGATCGAGGCGAGGGTGCATGCGGCGATCAATGCGTTGGAGGCGCCAGCCGATCCACCCCATCCCGTTCGTGTCGAGTAGCGCGCAGCGCGTATCGAGACAGCTTTCTCGATACGCCGTCTCGACTGCGCTCGACGGCTACTCGAAACGAACGGCTCGGAACCGGCTAGACCGAAGGATCAGTGATCCGACCGCCCGAAATCCGGTCGCGCATCGTCCTGCCCCTGTTCGATGATCGACCGCCGCACGGCCCGCGTCCGGGTGAACGTCTCGAACAGCTGATCTCCCTTCCCCCAACGGATCGCGCGCTGCAGCTCCGACAGATCTTCCGAAAACCGCTGGAGCATGTCGAGCACCGCGTCCTTGTTCGCCAGGAACACGTCGCGCCACATCGTCGGGTCGGACGCGGCGATGCGGGTGAAGTCGCGGAAGCCGCCGGCCGAATATTTGATGACTTCGCTTGAGGTCACCTCTTCCAGATCGCTGGCGGTGCCGACGATCGTATAGGCGATCAGGTGCGGCAAGTGGCTGGTGACGGCAAGCACGCGATCGTGGTGCTCCGGCTCCATGATTTCGACGTCTGCACCCAGCCGGCGCCAGAATTCGCTGACCCGCTCGACCGCGACCTGCGGCGCGTCGGGGGCCGGCGTCACGATGCACCAACGCTTGTGGAACAGCGCGGCGAAGCCCGCCTCCGGCCCGCTGTTTTCGGTTCCCGCGACCGGATGCGCCGGCACGATCGTCGCGCCGGGCAACGCCGCGGTCAGCGCCTCGACCACGCTCGCCTTGCACGAGCCCACGTCGCTGACGATCGCTTCGGCGGGCAGATCGTCGGCAAACTCCGCCGCCAGCCCGCCCATCGCACCCACCGGCACACACAGGATGACGAGGTCCGCGTCGATCACCGCTGCGCCGGCCGTATCGGCGACGTCGTCGACCAGGTCGATCGCCCGCGCCGTCTCGCGCACCTGTGGGTCGGCGTCATAGCCCGAAAGCGCGACACTCGGCATGCTTGCGCGCACGCCGCGGGCGACCGACGATCCGATCAGCCCCAGCCCCAGGATGGCGACGCGCGCGAACGGCAGCATCAGGCGCCCGCCAGTTCCCTGAGCGCCGCCATCACGCCGCGCGTCTCGTCCTCGGTTCCGATGGTGATGCGCAGGCCGTGCGGCAGGCCCTGCCCCGGCAGCCAGCGGACGATATAGCCCGCATTCATCAGCCCCTTGTACGCGGCTTCTGCGGTCAGCTTGCCCTCGAACAGCACCAGCACGAAGTTCGCCTGGCTCGGCACTGCGCGCAGACCGGCATTGCCCAGCTTGCCCACCTCTTCGGAGAACCAGGCCCGCCACCGCGCATTATGCTCGCGCGTGTGCTCGACGAACGCCCGGTCGTTCAGCGCCGCGATCGCCGCCGCGGTGCCGGCGATGGTGATCGAGAACGGCAGGCGGATGCGGTGCATCGCCTCGATGATCGGCGCCGCGGCATAGCCCCAGCCGATCCGCTCGGCAGCGAGACCGTACATCTTGGAAAAGGTACGGGTAACGAGAACGTTCGACGCGCGCGCGGCGAGCGCCATGCCGCCATCCTCGGCATCGCCCTCGATATATTCGGCATAGGCATGGTCGAGGACGAGCAATATGTCCTCGCGCAGGCCGGCATGCAGCCGCGCGATTTCCTCGCGGGTCGAATAGGTGCCGGTCGGATTGTTCGGATTGGCCACGAAGACGACCTTCGTCCGCTCGGTTACCGCGGCCAGGATGGCATCGACGTCAGTCGCATAGTCCTTGTCCGGCGCGATCACCGGCGTCGCGCCCACGCGGCGCGTCGCGATCTCGTACACCGCGAAGCCGTAGCGGACATAGATCACCTCGTCGCCCGGCCCGGCGAAGGCACCGGCGGCCAGATGGAGCACTTCGTCCGACCCGTTGCCATAGATGATGCGTGCCGGGTCCAGCTCGTGACGCTCCGCCAGCGCCTCGCGCAATTCGGTCGCGCTCGCGTCGGGATAGCGCTCCAGCCGTCCCGCGGCGCTCGTGAACGCTTCGCGCCCAGCCGGGCTGGTGCCGAGCGGGTTCTCGTTCGACGACAGTTTCGCGACCTTGCGGCCATCGTCGGTCGTGCTGCGGCCGGGGATGTACGGCGCGATGCCCATGATCCAGGGCTTGGGAGCGGGTGCGGTCATAGGCCGAGCGCTATCGCCGCCCCCCGCCGCCTTGGCAAGCGCGGGCGCGCCGTTGCCTGTGCCCACCACTTCCGCCCCTCGACGATCCATGCCATTGGCGCGCGCATGACCGACCCCCGACATGGCCTGGACCGCAAAGCCGCGCTCGGCGGGCTCGCGCTCGACGGCGGGGGACGGCTGGACGCGGTGGAGGTCGCCTATGAGACTTACGGCACGCTGAATCCGCAGGCGTCGAATGCGATCCTGGTCTGCCATGCGCTGACCGGCGACCAGCATCTCGCCTCCGCCCACCCGCGCACCGGCAAGCCCGGCTGGTGGGTGCGGATGGTCGGCCCCGGCAAGCCGATCGACACCGATCGCTGGTTCGTCATCTGCTCGAACGTGATCGGCAGTTGCCTCGGTTCGTCCGGCCCGGCCAGCATCGATCCGGCGACGGGCCGGCCCTATGGTATGAATTTTCCGGTCATCACCATCCGCGACATGGTCCGCGCGCAGGCGATGCTGCTCGACCATCTCGGTATCGAGACGCTGACGGCGGTGGTCGGCGGATCGATGGGCGGCATGCAGGCGCTCAGCTGGGCGGCGACCTTCCCCGACCGCCTGCGCGCCTGCGTCGTGCTGGCCAGTGCCGCACGGCATTCGGCGCAGAACATCGCGTTCCACGAAGTCGGCCGTCAGGCGATCATGGCCGATCCCAACTGGGCGAACGGCGCCTATTACGATGGCACGCCGCCGACCGCGGGGCTGGCGGTCGCGCGGATGGCGGCGCACATCACCTATCTGTCCGAGGCTGGCCTCACCGCCAAGTTCGGCCGCTCGCTCCAGAACCGCACTGCCAAGACCTTCGGCTTCGACGCCGACTTCCAGGTCGAGAGCTATCTGCGCCACCAGGGCCTGTCGTTCACCGACCGGTTCGACGCCAACAGCTACCTCTACATTACCCGCGCGCTCGATTATTTCGATCTGGCCGAGGAACATGGCGGGCATCTGGCAAACGCGTTCCGGGCGTCGAAGGCACGCTTCTGCGTCGTCAGTTTCGACACCGACTGGCTGTATCCGACGCCCGAATCGCGCAGCATCGTCCACGCGCTGAACGCAGCGGGCGCGCCGGCCAGCTTCGTCGAACTGTCTTCGCCGTTCGGCCACGACGCCTTCCTGCTGGAAAATCCCGCGCTCGACCGGGTGATTGCTGGGTTCCTGGGAGCAGCGGCATGACCATCGAACTGTCCGACGACCGCGCGCGGCTCGACATCGCGCGCATCCACGGCTGGCTCTCGTCGAGCTATTGGTCGCCCGGGATCGCGCGCGATCTGGTCGAGCGCGCCATCGCCGGGTCGCATCCGCTCGGCGCGTATCGGGACGGCGTGCCGGTCGGCTTTGCCCGCGCGATCACCGACCATGCGACGTTCGCCTGGATCGCCGACGTGTTCGTCGATGACAGCGTCCGCGGACAGGGGATCGGCCGCGCGATGGTCGGCTGGTTCGTCGATCACCCGCAGCTTGCCGGTATCCGCCGCATCGGTCTGGTCACCGCCGATGCGCACGGGGTGTATGAAAAGCTCGGCGTCCACGGGCTGCTGCGGCCCGATCGCTATATGGAGCGGCTGTCGCCCGAGGCTGCGGCGATGCTGAAGGCGCTGCCATGACCCTGCGCCCCGATCTCGCCATCATCGCGGCGAATGTCGCGCCGGGATCGCGCATCCTCGACGTCGGCTGCGGTGACGGGGCGCTAATGGCGGCGCTGCGGGACGAGCGCGGCTGCGACGCGCGCGGGCTGGAGCTGAACGCCGACGACGTCGCGACCGCACTGGAGCGGGGACTGTCGGTGATGCAGGGCGACGCGGATACCGACCTCGCCGACTATCCCGATGCGGCATTCGACTATGCGATCCTCAGCCAGACGCTGCAGACGACGATGCGCCCGCATGTCGTGCTGGAACAGTTGCTGCGGATCGGGACGCGGGCATTCGTCTCCTTCCCGAACTTCGCGCACTGGCGGGTGCGGGCGTCCTTGCTGTGGGGCGGGCGAATGCCGGTGACCAAGCTTCTGCCGCTGGAGTGGTACGAGACGCCGAACATCCACCATGTGACGATCGACGACTTCCGCGCGTTCGTGAAGGCGCGGGGAATCGTGGTCGAAGGAGCGTGGTTCCTGAACCGTGGTTCTAGGACGACGGCTGCCGCTGCAAACTTCCGGGCAGAGCACGCGGTTTTTCTCTTGCGACGCTAACCCCTACCGTTCGGGCTGAGCTTGTCGAAGCCCTGTCCTTCTTGCTCGCGGAAGAAAGGCAACCCTTCGACAGGCTCAGGGCGAACGGGGATAGGGGCGGGCACAAAAAAAGGCGTGGGCGAAGCCCACGCCGTCGGCCGGGTTGCACCCGCCGGCCGTGCTCGTGCGAGTCGGCGCGCAATATGCGCGCCGCCGCACCGCGCAAAAAAGGCGTGGGCGAAGCCCACGCCGTCGGCCGGGGCTAGGCGCCCCGCCGGCCGATCTTGTGCGAGTCGGCGCGCAATATGCGCGCCGCCGCACTGCGATCAGAACGGCACGTCGTCATCCAGGTCGTCGCCGTAGCCGCCACCGAAGTCGTTCTTCGCCGCGCCCGAGCTCTTCTGCGCACCCGAATTGAAGTTGCCGCCGCCGCGCGACGAATTGCCGGCGAAGTCGTCCCCGCCTCCCCATTCGTCACCGCCGCCGCGCTGGCCGCCGCCGTAGCCACCGCCCGCGCCACCGCCGCCGCCACCCTGACCGGGCGCGCCGTCGAGCATCGTCAGGACGCTGTTGAAGCCCTGCAACGTGATCTCGGTCGAATAGCGGTCGTTACCCTGCTGGTCCTGCCACTTGCGGGTCGTCAGCGCGCCTTCGATATAAACCTTGCTGCCCTTGCGCAGATAGCGCTCGGCGACATTGGCCAGACCTTCGTTGAAGACCTTGACCGTGTGCCACTCGGTCTTTTCCTTGCGCTCGCCCGAGTTGCGGTCCTTCCAGCTTTCCGAGGTCGCGATCCGCAGCTCGACCACCTTGCCGCCGTTCTGGAAGGTGCGGCTCTCCGGGTCGCGCCCGAGGTTGCCCACCAGAATCACCTTATTGACGCTGCCCGCCATGTCCGCTCCAAATGTTCGAAAATCGAACACCATCTAGGCCCAAAAACGCATGGCGGAAATCGTAAATCTCAACCGCTTCCGCAAAGCCAAGGCACGGACCGATGCGGCAACACAGGCCGAGGCCAATCGCGTGAAGTTCGGGCGCACGAAGGCCGAAAGGGACGCCGCTACCTTGGCCGAAGCGCAGCGGATCCGCCTGCTCGATGGCGCGAAGCGCGATCAAGGAAAAGAAGAAGAATGATTCACGCGAAGGCGCGAAGGCGCGAAGACAAAAAGGATTCTTTGCGCCTTCGCACCTTTGCGTGAATCACACTTTCTTCTTCGCTTCGCGAAAGGCTCAGCGCAGCCCCGCCCAGACCGCGATCCAGTAGGTCGCGCCCGCCGCGATATAGGCCAGCGCGAAGAGGTAGGCGATCATGAACGCCGGCCACTTCCACCCGTTGGTCTCGCGCCGCACGACCGCGATCGTCGACAGGCATTGCGGCGCGAAGACGAACCAGGCGAGGAAGGCGAGCGCGGTCGCGAGGCTCCACCGCCCGGCCAGCCGCGTGCCCAGTTCCTGCGCGCCCTGATCCTCATCCGCCGCATCGATCGCATAGACGGTCTGGAGCGCCGACACCGCGACTTCGCGCGCCGCCATTGCCGGGATGACCGCAAGGCTCATCTCGTGGTTGAAGCCGATCGGCCTGAGCCCGACCTCCAGCACGCTGGCGATCCGTCCCGCGACCGAATATTCGCTCTGCTTCACGCCTTCGGGCGCCACCGGATAGCTGGCGAGCAACCACAGGGCGATCGTCACGCCCATGATCATCGTGCCGGCGCGGCGCAGGAACACCCAGGCGCGCTGGAACAGCCCGATCGCGACGTCGCGCACGCTCGGCCATTGATAGCGCGGCATTTCCAGCAGGAAGCCGCCGCCGACACCCTTCGTCGCCGTCCGGCGGATCAGCACCGCCGCCAGCATCGCGCTGACGATCCCCGCCAGGTACAGCGCCAGCAGCACCAGCCCCTGCAAGCCGACCCCCGGCACCACCTGTCGCGCCGGAATGAACGCGCCGATGATCACGGCATAGACCGGCAGCCGCGCCGAACAGGTCATCAGCGGCGCGACCAGGATCGTCGTCAGCCGCTCGCGCGGGTCGCTGATCGACCGCGTCGCCATGATGCCGGGGATCGCACAGGCGAAGCTCGACAGCAGCGGGATGAACGCCCGCCCCGACAGCCCGACGCCCGCCATCAGCCGGTCCATCAGCATCGCCGCCCGGACCATGTAGCCCGATGCCTCGAGCGTCAAAATGAACAGGAAAAGAATGACGATCTGCGGCAGGAAGACGATCACCGATCCGACGCCGCCGATGATGCCCTGGACCAGCAGGTCGCGCAGGAACCCCGGCGGCAGCGATGCGGAGGCGGTGTCGCTCAGCCAGCCCTGCGCGCCTTCGATCCAGCCGATCGGCGCTTCCGACCAGCTGAACACCGCCTGGAACATCACGAACAGCAGCGCGAGAAGAATGATCGGGCCGAGCACCGGGTGCAGCGCGAACCGGTCGAGCGAGCGCGTCACGCTGCGCGCCCGCGACGTCTCGGTACTGGCGACCCGCGCGATACGACGCGCCTCGCGCTGGAAATGGCGGATGTCGGCGTCGATCGAATCGACCGCGACCTGCGGTATCGCGCGCGTGCGGATCGCCTCGCCCAGCGCCTCGCGCAGCGGATCGAGCCCGCGGCGGCGCACCGCGACCGTCTCGATCACCGGCACGCCCAGCTCGCCCGACAGCGCCGCGGCATCGATCGCCAGCCCATCGCGCGCCGCCATGTCGACCATGTTCAGCGCCAGCACCATCGGCAGCCCCAGCTGCTTAAGCTGCAGGACGAAGCGCAGATGGTTGTCGAGGTTGGTCGCATCGGCCACCACCACGATCGCGTCCGGCCGCCGCTCGCCCGCCTGACGGCCGAAGACGACGTCGCGGGTCACTTCCTCGTCGGGGCTGGAAGGGTCGAGACTGTAGGTGCCGGGCAGGTCGACCAGTTCGACCGGGCGCCCGTCGTTCAGCGACAGGCGGCCGGTATGCCGCTCCACGGTGACGCCGGGATAATTGCCGACCTTCTGCCGCGCGCCGGTCAGGGCGTTGAACAGCGCGGATTTGCCGGCGTTGGGATTGCCGACCAGCGCGACCAGCGGGATGTCAGTCATCGCGTCAGAGATTTACGTGGATCGCCCGCGCGATATGGCTGCGGAAGGTGATCGTCATCCGCCCGATCCGGCAGGCGAGCGGCCCGCCGCCCAGCGTCGCGCCGTGCAGCAGCTCGATCTCGACGCCCTCGTCCAGCCCGAACTCGCGCAGCCGGCGCGCCTCGCCATCGCTCAGCACCTCCCAATCGATCGCCGCAACCGTCGCACGCCGGTTGCGCGGCAACGACTTCAGCGTGACGGGAATCGGAATCGAGGCGGCGATCGTCATTTCTGCGACTGATTATCAATAGTGCGCAGCGATTACCAGCCCCTAGATCGACCCTTGGATAAAAACGCCCATTGCCACGCCCAACACGCCTTGCTAGAGGCGCCCTCCTTGCCAGCCTTCCGGTCCAACCGGTTGGGGTTTCACGTGCGGTCGTGGCGGAACTGGTAGACGCGCAACGTTGAGGTCGTTGTGGGCGAAAGCCCGTGGAAGTTCGAGTCTTCTCGACCGCACCAGAAATGAAACCCCGGTAGGCGCCCCTCAGCGCCGCTTCTCGGCAATATAGCGATCCACCTGCTCTTCCAGCACGTCCAGCGGCAACGAGCCCTGGCGCAGCACGGTTTCGTGGAAGTCGCGGATGTCGAATTTCGGCCCCAGCGCCTTCTCGGCACGCGTGCGCAGCTCGGCGATCTTCAGCTGGCCGACCATGTAGCTGGTCGCCTGCCCCGGCCAGTTGAAATAGCGGTCGACCTCGCGCGCGATGTCGGTGTCGGACACCGAACTGTTCGCCTTGAAATAGGCGATCGACTGTTCGCGGGTCCAGCGCTTCGAATGGATCCCCGTGTCGAGCACCAGGCGAATCGCGCGCCAAGCTTGGGCCGACAGCATGCCGAACCGCTCATAGGGCGTCTTGTAGATGCCCATTTCGTCCGCCAGCCGTTCGGAATAAAGCCCCCAGCCCTCCGCATAGGCGCCGTAACCGCCGAAGCGGCGGAACTTTGGGATGCCGGTCAGTTCCTGCTGCCGAGCGATCTGGAAATGATGCCCAGGTGCCCCTTCGTGCGCGGCGATGCCGGGGACCTGCACCTTTTGCGTTTGCATCATGTCGACTAGGTTGACGTAATAGATGCCCGGTCGCGATCCATCCGCCGACGGCTGGTTGTAGAAGGCGGTGGCGGCCGTCGCCTCGCGCCATTTCTCCACCGCGCGGACCTCCAGCTTTGCCTTGGGCAGGACGCGGAAATATTGCGGCGACTTGGCCATGACCGATGCGATGACGGCACGGGCGTCGGCCAGATATTGTTCGCGCCCGGCGTCGGTGTTGGGATATTTGAACTGGGGACCGGTGCGGATGTAGTCGAAAAACTGCTCCAGCGTACCGGTGAAGCCGACCTGGCGCTTGATCGCCTCCATCTCCGCCCGGATCGCCGCGACCTGGCGTAGACCGATCGTGTGAATCTCGTCCGCGGTCAGATTGGTCGTCGTCGATTGTCTCAGCCGGTCGGCATAATAAGCGGCGCCGTCGGGCAATGCCCATACGCCGAAATTGCCCTTCGACTGCGGCTCGACCGCATCGATCGCCGCGATCAGCGTCGTATAGCCACGCTTGAACGGGCCGGTCAGCGCCGCTCGCGCATCGGCGAGCAGCCGCGTCTTGGTCGCCACCGGGGCCTTGAGCGCCGATACCTTCTTGCGGAAATCGGCCATCAGCGTCGAATCGGCGCCGCTATCGAACGGCGCGCCGACCAGCACTTTCTGCGCATCGCTGCGGGCCGGACCGAAATTGACCTTGTTCGGAACGATGCCCGCCGCGGCTTGCGTCCGCATCGTGGCCGCGACGTCGCGCATGACGCGCTCGGTATCGCGCAGGCGGGCGACATAGGCCTGCGCGTCGGCGACGCTGTCGATCCTATGGTTGTTGATCAGCAGCGCGGGGATCGATCCCGCCGGGCTGCCCGACTTGGACACCGGAAACGACAGCCGGCGGAAGCGGAAGCTGTCAGCGGCGCGGGCATTCTCATATTCGAACAGCCGATAGCTGACCCGCGCATTCTCGCTTAGCCGGTCGGGCTTGAAGCGCGCCTGCATCGCCTTGGTTTGCGCCGCAACCAGCGCGCGGGCGCGGACGGCCGCCGCGTCGGTGTAGTCGTCGAGCCGGTCGTAATTGGTCTTCAGCCCCAGGTCGGTCTGAGTTTCCGGGCTGAGCGCGACCTGTTCGTCATAGGCGCGGTCGAGGAAGGCGAGCAGCGCGGCATCCTGGGTCTGCGCAGGGGCCGCGGCCGACAACACCGGCACCGCCGACACCAACAGCCCTATAATCGCCTTGCCCATCGTCATCCTCCCAAACCGTGACCCCGACCGTGGCACGGCAGGGATCACGATGGAAGCGATCAGCGCAGATCACTCCGCGAACAACAGCACCGGCGTTTCCAGCAGCTTGCGGACGGCCTGGACATAGCTCGCCGCATCCCAGCCATCGACGACGCGGTGGTCGCAGCTGATCGACAGGTTCATCAGCTTGGCGCGCACGATATCGTCGCCGCGGAAAACAGGGCGCTCGACGATCTTGTTCGGGCCGATGATCGCGACTTCGGGGCGGTTGATGACCGGGGTGGTCGCGATGCCACCGAGCGGCCCCAGTGACGTGACGGTCAACGTCGAACCCGACAGTTCCTCCGACTTCGCCTTGCCCGTGCGGGCGGCTTCGGCAAGGCGGCCGATCTCGCTCGCCAGTTGCCAGACGTTCTTGTCCTGCGCGTCGCGGATGACGGGGACCATCAATCCCGCATCGGTCTGCGTCGCCATGCCCAGATGCACGCGGCCGTGGCGCGTCACCACGCCCGCTTCGTCGTCATAGCGCGCGTTAAGCATCGGGAAGTCGGGGATCGTGCGGCAGATCGCGACGATCAGGAACGGCAGCATCGTCAGCTTCGGCCGGTTGCCGCGATTGGCGTTCAGTTGCCCACGCATCTCCTCCAGCGCGGTCACGTCGATTTCGTCGACATAGGTGAAATGCGGAATCTGCCGCTTCGACGCCGCCATGTTCTCCGCGATGCGGCGGCGCATGCCGATGACCTTGACCCGCTGGTCCTCGCGCGCGCGGCTGGCGTGGGGGGAGTGATAGCCCTGGCCGGCGGAGTAGCGGAGGTAGGCGTCGAGATCGGCGTGGCGGATGTGCTGGCCGTCGTGCTGGACCGAGGCGAGGTCGATGCCGAGATCCTTGGCGCGTGCGCGGACGGCGGGTGAGGCGAGGACCTTATGCTCCTCCCCAGAATGGGGAGGGGGACCGCTCGCCGCAGGCGAGGGGTGGAGGGGGCTCTCCACGGGCGACGTCGCCTGTGACGCTCCCCCTCCACCAGCCTTCGGCTGGTCCCCCTCCCCTTGCTGGGGAGGATTTGCAACCTCCTCCACACCCGGATTTTCAGCCTCGATCTGCGCTTCAACCGCGTCCGACACCTGCGCGGCCTCCGGCTCGGCGGCGGCCTCGCCTTCCGTCTCGATCACCACCAAAGTCGACCCGATCGGCACCTGGTCGCCGACCTCGCCCGCCAGTGCGATGACGGTGCCCGACACCGGTGATTCCATCTCGACCGTCGCCTTGTCGGTCATCATGTCGGCCAGGCCCTGATCCTCCTCGACACGGTCGCCGACGGCCACGTGCCAGGCGACGATCTCGGCCTCGGCGATGCCTTCGCCGATGTCGGGCAGGCGGAATTCGAAGCGGGCCATCAGATGCCTCCGTTCGTGCCGATCGCAGTCGCGGCACGGGGGGTTGAAACGCGGGTGGTGAAGCGATGCGACGATGCCATGCGCATCAGTCCTTCATGATCTTGGCGAGCGCCTGTCCGATGCGGACGGGGCCGGGGAAATAGGCCCATTCCAGGCTGTGCGGGTACGGCGTGTCGAAGCCGGTGACGCGCTCGATCGGCGCCTCCAGATGGTGGAAGCAGCGTTCCTGCACCAGCGCCGACAGTTCCGCGCCGAACCCGCCGGTGCGCGTCGCCTCATGGACGATCATGCAGCGGCCGGTCTTCTTCACCGACGCCTCGATCGTCTCGATATCGAGCGGCACCAGCGTGCGCAGGTCGATCACTTCGGCATCGACGCCGGCTTCTTCGACGCTCGCCAGCGCGACATGGACCATCGTGCCATAGGCGAGGATCGTCAGGTCATTGCCCGGCCGCACGATATTCGCCTTGCCCAGATCGACGCGGTAATATCCGGTCGGCACCTCGCCCGCCGGATGCGCCGACCAGTTCGACGCCGGTCGGTCCCAATGGCCGTTGAACGGGCCGTTGTAGATGCGCTTGGGTTCGAGGAAGAGGACGGGGTCGTTGTCCTCGATCGCCGCGATCAGCAGGCCCTTCGCATCATAAGGCGTCGACGGAATGACCGTCTTGATGCCCGAGACGTGGGTGAAGATGCCTTCGGGCGACTGCGAGTGGGTCTGGCCGCCGAAGATGCCGCCGCCGTACGGGCTGCGCACCGTGATCGGCGCGGTGAATTCGCCCGCCGAGCGATAGCGCAGGCGCGCCGCCTCGCTGACCAGCTGGTCGAGCGCGGGGTAGATGTAATCGGCGAACTGGATTTCCGGGACCGGACGCAGGCCATAGGCGCCCATGCCGATCGACACGCCGACGATGCCGATTTCGGTGATCGGCGTGTCGAACACCCGGGTCTTGCCGTATTTCGCCTGAAGCCCCGCGGTCGCGCGGAACACGCCGCCGAAATAGCCCACGTCCTCGCCCATCACGACGATGTCGGGGTCGCGGTCCATCAGCACGTCCATCGCGCTGTTGATCGCCTGGATCATGTTCATGCGGGTCGTCGCGCCGGTGTCGGCGGCGCCCGCCGGGGTGTCGATCACGTCGGTCATGCTGCTTTCACCACGAAGCGGTCGCCGTCCGGCGCCGTCCAATCCTTGAGCTGTGCGGCGGCCTTCGCGTCGCCTCTGCCATAGGCCGCTAGGAACAGGTCGACCGCCGGGGCCAGGCGCGCCATCGCCGCGCCGTCGGCGACGAGTTCATGCCCGCCATCCTTCGCGACGATCGTATAGGCTGATTTACCCGCGGTCTGGCCGACGAACAGATGGTCGGCCGGATTCTTGACGAAGCCTGGCACGGTGTCGGCCGTTCCCGTCACGATCATCGCCGGCACCGCGAGCGACGTATAGGCGCTCGGCTGGATCAGCCCCGGGATCTTGCCCGGCGTCGAGAACCCCAGCACCGCCTTGACCGCCGGCGCGCGGAACGGCGCAATATAGGACAGCGCCCCACCCAGGCAGAGCGACGTCAGCGTGCCGAAGCTGTGTCCGACCGCGATCACCGGCAGGCCCGGATAGTCCTTCGCCGCGACCGCCGCCGCTGCGCCCATGTCCGCCATCCGCTCGCCGAAGCTTGCCTGCATCGTGAACGTCGCGCGATCCGGGTGGCGCATCGAATCGACGTGCAGGGGGCTGAGCACCACCCAGCCCTGCTCGGCCAGATGACGCGTCAGCAGCGCATATTTCTCCGGCCATGAGCCATGGCCGGTCGAGAACAGCGCGACACCGCGCGGCTTCGCCGGCCGCGTACGGAACAGCCGCGTCTCGCGCGTGCCGACCGTCAAGGCCACGTCGTCGCTGGCGATCGCGTCCCGCGCGAACAGCGGACCGCCTGCCAGCACCGCGCCGGCACCGGCGATCCCGCCGATCAGGGTGCGCCGGTCCATCACTTGCGCGCCCATGGGCGGCCGGAGGCTTCTTCCTCGGCGAGCATCTGCGCCTGCTGTTCGCGCAAATGCCACGGCATCTCCTCGAACACGCCATCGAACAGCGAATCGAGTGGTTGATGCAGGCCGTGGCCGAGGATGCCGTTCTTCTCGGCCTCCTTCTGCGCCGCCTTCACCTGTTCGGCGACCTCGCGGTCCATCGCGTCGTGGCGCTCCTCGTCCCACTCGCCGATCGTGATCAGATGCGCCTTCAGCCGCTTGATCGGATCACCCAGCGGCCAGGCATTGGGCTCGCCTTCGGAGCGATACTGGCCCGGATCGTCCGAGGTCGAATGCCCCTCGGCGCGATAGGTGAAATGCTCGATCAGCGTCGGCCCGGCGTTGGTCCGCGCCCGCTCCGCCGCCCAGAGCGTCGCGGCATAGACCGCCAGCACGTCGTTGCCGTCGACCCGTATCCCCGCGATGCCATAGCCGATCGCGCGCGCGGCGAACGTCGTCGCCTCGGCACCCGCGAACCCCGAGAAACTCGAAATCGCCCACTGGTTGTTGACGACGTTGAAGATGACCGGCGCACGGTACACGCTGGCGAAGGTGCAGGCGGAATGGAAGTCGCCTTCCGCCGTCGACCCCTCGCCGCACCAGGTCGCCGCGATCCGCGTATCGCCCTTCGCCGCGCTCGCCATCGCCCAACCGACCGCCTGCGGATACTGCGTCGTCAAATTGCCGGAGATCGAAAAGAAGCTGTACCCCTTCTCCGAATACATGATCGGCAGCTGCTTGCCCTGCAGCTTGTCGCCGCGGTTCGAATAAATCTGGTTCATCATGTCCGTCAGCGGACATCCGCGCGAAATCAGGATGCCCTGCTGGCGGTACGACGGGAACACCATGTCGTCCGACGCTAGCGCGGCGGCGGCCCCCACCGACACCGCCTCCTCGCCCAGCGATTTCATGTAGAAACTGGTCTTGCCCTGCCGCTGCGCGCGGAACATGCGCTCGTCGAAGGCGCGAGTCAGCGCCATGTTGCGCAACATCTGCCGCTTCAGGTCCGGCGAGATGCGCGGATCCCACTGGCCGCCGGCCGTACCGTCCATATCGAGCACGCGGACAAGACCGAAGGCCAGCTCATGGAAACCGTGCGCCGCATCGGCGGTATCGGGCCGCCGCGCTGCATCGACCGGCGGCACCGCGACCTGCGCGAAGTCCACCGTATCGCCGGGACGGAATTTCGGCTCGGGCACATGCAGCGCAAGCGGCGGCAGATTCGATCGACGGGACGCGTCGGACATGGTCTCTCCTCAGGCGGCGCGGTTCGCCGTTGCCCGACAGAAGCTTAGCGGCGGTTGTAATAAAATTTCAAGAGGCTCTGCGCCGGTCCGAATGTGTCCCGTGCCGAAAGCCTGTGCGCCGTCATCACATGGGGACTGGCGCGATCCCGCCGCCACTGCTAGGCACCCTTCCCACGCACCGGCACCCGTAGCTCAGCTGGATAGAGCGCTGCCCTCCGAAGGCAGAGGCCACAGGTTCGAATCCTGTCGGGTGCGCCAACATTCTCAATGCCTTAGCCGCCATTTTGGCCAGCTGCGATAGCGGCGCGGGTCAGTTATGTGTTCGCTACGCGTGTGAATGCGGTTCGGTACGATGACGCCGGCACAAAACATTACGCGGCATTTCGGAGGCGACTGGAACGGATCGCAGGGGGCGTTTCCGTCGCCGGGGCATAGCAAATCCGATCGCGGGATGACCGTGAAAGACGCCAATGGCGGCGACGTTGTGTTCTACAGCCACAACGGCGGCGACTGGCAGGCAGTGAAGGATGAGTGCCGCCGTCTCGGACTTCTGCCCGAACGCCAGCGCCGGCCAAATGGCGAAGTCTGGCGCGAAACCGGGCGGTACGAGTACGTAGATGCTGATGGCACCGTTGCCTATCGCACTGTTCGTCTGGAGAAGGCGGGGGAGCGGAAGCGTTTCACCGCGCAGCGTCCCGACGGTCGAGGCGGATGGGTCAACAAGCTCGATCCGAACGCGCCTCGCATCCTGTATCGCCTCCCCGACATTATCGCGGCCGATCGCGCGAGCGTCGTCTATCTGACCGAAGGCGAGCGGAAGGCCGACAAGTTGGCGGGCTGGGGCTTCGTTGCCACGGCGATCGCCTTCGGTGCCAAAGGCTGGCGTGACACCTATGCGAAAGCGCTTGCGGATCGCACCGTCATCATTCTGCCTGACAATGACGATGAGGGGCGGGCATTTGCCGATCACGCGAGCAAGAGCATCAACCAGGCCGGCGGGAAAGCGTTCGTGCTGCCGCTTCCCGATCTGCCGCCCAAGGGCGACATAATCGACTGGGCTGGCACGCCCGAAGAGCTTCGTTCTCTCGCGGACGCGATCCTGCATCCCCCGGTGCCGATGCTGCCCATGCTCGACCCCGGCGCGTGGCAGGATCAGCCGGCGCCTGCGCGCACATGGGCGCTGCACGAATGGATTCCGACACGGCAGGCCACCTATCTCACCGGGGCGGGCAGTGCGGGCAAATCGCTCCTGTCACAACAACTGGCGACCTGCGTTGCACTCGGACGCTCATTTCTGGGCGTGGAGACGCGTCAGTCGGTCGCGATCTACCTGACGTGCGAGGATGACGCGGACGAGCTGCATCGCCGCCAGCTGGCGATCTGCGCGGCGCTGAACGTGTCCGCGCGCGAGCTGTCTGGAAAGCTTCACCTAATCACGCTGGCGGGCGGCATCGGGAACGAGCTGGCGACGTTCGATCCGCAAGGCCGCATGGCGACGACTGAAGCCTGGGCTACCCTACACGCGACCGTCATGCAGACCGGCGCCGGCTTCGTTGCGCTCGACAACGTGGCGCATCTGTTCGCCGGCAACGAGAACATCCGCAACCAGGTCGCGGCGTTCTGCGGACTGCTGAACGGGCTTGCTGCGGACGCGGACGCCTCGATCCTGTTCCTAGGCCATCCGAATAAGGCCGGTGACAGCTTTTCCGGCTCGACGGCCTGGGAGAACCAGGTGCGCTCCCGCCTGTTCCTCGATCAGCCGCGCGACTCGAATGGCGAGGCGCTAGACCCTGACGCGCGCCAGCTGGCCCGCGCGAAGGCCAACTATGCACGGAATGGCGAGACGATTGCTTTCCGGTGGCATCAGTGGGCGTTCGTCAACGAGGCAGAGCTTCCTCCGCGCATTCATGCGGAAATGGCTGCCAACGCCCAAGCAGGTGCTGACAACACCATTTTCCTTGCGTGCCTTGATGAGCGCAATCGACAGGGACGGGCGGTGTCCGAGAGCAAGGCGAGCCGAACCTACGCCCCGAAAGAGTTCGTGGCGATGGCCGAGAGCAAGGGGATTGGGCGCGGCCGTCTGGAGGCAGCGATGGATCGGCTGTTCCGAACGAGGGCGATCGAGCGGGGGGTGGTCGGGCGTCACCAGGGGGAAGGTAAGGACATGATCGGCCTGCGCCGAGTCCCCGATGACCTACCCGATGACGTGCCGATGGCACCTTCCGATGACGTGCCGATGACCCCCCGATCACGTCCGAAAGCACACACCCCTTATCTTACAGATAAGGGGGCGGGCTGGCCGCCCGCCGCGCCTCTTGTTGAAGACGACCTCGACTGGGGGGATGGACTATGACCCCATCCACTCGTCTCACGGCCATCACCCGACAGGTGGGACGCCTGCGCCCGGACTGGCGCAACCACGAACGCTACTTCGAGGAGAGGAGCGAAATCGAACGCGCGCTGCGCGCGCTGATCCATGAGTTGAAGGAAGGGGAGCGCCGTGGCTGACTGGCCCTACAACACGACGACGTGGAAGCGGCTGCGGCTCGCCCACCTGTCGCTGTCGCCGCTGTGTGTCGGGTGCGAGGCGATGGGCGTGATGACCCTCGCCAACACCGTCGATCATGTCGTGGCGATCAGCGATGGTGGGCCTGCGTTCCCCGACCATGATGGCCTGACCAGCTACTGCGGACCATGCCATGGTGCGAAGACGGCGCGGGGTAGCGAGGCCGGCGCGGTGCGTACTCGAAAGCCTCGTCGCGGCTGCAACCCTGATGGGACGCCCCTCGACCCTGCGCATCCATGGCACGGAAAATCGCTCAGGGCTGACGGGACTGGACCGACATCCGACCTTTTTCCTCAATTAGTTTCGGGAGTTAGGCGCGGTGGGTAAGCGGGGACCAGGCGCTGGAAAGCTGCGCGCAGCCGCCGCCGGGGCACCGCTGGAAGCGCCAACGTGGGAGGGGACGATGTTCGCCCCCCTCGAACCCGCTCGCCCTCTCATGGCCGTGTCGCACCCCTGGGAGAAGGACGGGATGCCGCCGGCAGAGCGCGTGCTGGCGTTCCTCCGCGATCTGCCGATCGTGTCGGGCCTGCGGGCGGGCGAGAAGATGGAGCTGCTGGGTTTCCAGGAGCAATTCGTGCGCGGCGTGTATGAGCCGACGAACGCCAAGGGCGACCGCCTCGTTCGCCTCGCGGCGCTGAGCGTGGCGCGCGGCAACGGCAAGTCCGCTGTCCTCGCGGGCCTGTCGCTGGCGCACCTGCTGGGGCCGATGCACGAACCCTATGGCGAGTGCTACGCCGCCGCGATCGATCGCGAACAGGCGGGCGTCCTTTACAACATGACGCGGGCGTACATCGAGGCCGTGCCGTGGATGGCGGCGCGGGTGAACATCCGGGATTGGCACAAGGAAATCATCGACGAGCGGACCAACTCGCGATGGCGCGCGCTGACGTCCGACGCACGCAAGGCGCACGGCCTGGCGCCGTCGTTCTGGGTCGCGGACGAGGTCGCGCAGTGGCGTTCGCGCGAGCTGTGGGACAACCTCAAGACGGGTATGGCGAAGCGCCGCAGCGCGCTGGGGGTAACGATCAGCACGCAGGCGGCGGACGACCTGCATTTCTGGTCTGAAATTCTCGACGCGGAGCCGGCGCCGACATTCTACGTCCAGCTGCACGCCGCGCCCGAAGGCTGCGCCCTCGACGATCGCAGCGCCTGGGCGGCGGCGAACCCGGCGCTGGGCGAGTTCCTGAACGCGGACGAGTTCGCCGATGCCGCAGCGATGGCAGCGCGATCGCCGTCGTTCGAACCTGCCTTCCGCCTGCTAAACCTAAACCAGAGGATCGATGCGGAGTCGCGGTTCATCAATCCGGCGGACTGGGAGGCGAATGGCGCGCCCTTCGATCCGGCCGAGCTGGAAGGCGAGCGCTGTTACGGTGGGCTGGACCTGTCCAGCACGCGCGACCTGACGGCGCTGGCGCTATGGTTTCCCGACGCCGGCAAGGCACTGGTCTGGCATTTCGTGCCGGCCGATACGATCGGCGAACGCGTCGAGCGCGACCGCGTGCCCTACGACCGCTGGGCGGCGGACGGATGGATCGAGACGACGGTGGGGCGGGCAACCGATCGCAGCGCGATCGTGCAGCGCCTGGCGGACATTCGGCAGCTCTACGACGTTCAGGGCATCGCGTTCGACCGCTGGCGCTACGAGGATCTGGTAAAGCTGCTTTCGGACGAGGGGATCGAGCTGCCGATGGTCGAATTCGTTCCCGGCTTCCGATCCTACGCGGCGGCGGTCGACGCCTTCGAGCGGGCGGTGCTCGACCGCCGGATGCAGCACAACAATTCGCCGATCCTGAAATGGCAGGCCGGAAACGTTGTCATCGAAACCGATCCCGCCGGCAACCGCAAGCCGACCAAGGCGAAGAGCCTCGATCGGATCGACGGGATTGTGTCGGCCATCATGGCCTGCGGCTTGGCCGCTACCGACGAGGGGCCGCAGGTGTATCGCGGCGCTGGACTGGCTTGGGTGTAGGTCTTGGGCACGGGAAAGCGGTCGACATCGCTGTCCCGATCAAAAACGGCGCCGGCTGATTGCGGGTCGCGGGGTTTCTCGCGATGTAGTCGATCGCAATATCGCGCAACTGGTCTAGTGTAATCGAAGTGTCCGGCGGCAGGCAAAAAGGAGGATTATCAATAAAAACCCGCCATTGGTTCAATGCGTCGACTGCGCCACTTATGTAACTTCGGCAGGAAATCCGGAAAAACTGATTTTCGCTGTTGCACTGCTCGTACAGCTGATTGCCTGTCATTAAGTTTATCGAAGCAGGGCTATACCTTCGGATTTCTTGTGCTGTAGCCGGTGGCGCAAATAGGATCGCAAAGGCCAGCATTCGCTTCATGCGAGCTTCTCCCGCAAAATAAGCCGAATCGCTTCTGGGCGCGACAGCGGAGAAGGCTGCTCTGCAATCCAGGCATCCAGACGCGCCATGTCCGGTGGGGTGAGGGTAAGGTGGACGGACTTAGCATCAGTCCTAGGACGCCCTCTTTTTTCCGTACGGACTATTGCGCTCGCCATTTATAGTCCGTACGTAAAAAACGAGCCGAGGGGAAGGTGAGATTTCCCGCCCGGCTCTGACCACAAACGTTCCTGGAGAACGATCATGGCTATTCACGCCCCTATCATGGGCGCGCCCTCTCGCGCGACCATGTTTCATCCAAACCGGCCGATCCGCGTGCGGCGGCTCATGTCCGCCCTTTCCCCCGACGAAATTGGCGACGCGATCGAAGCGCTGATCGCGCGACTCGACGCGCTCGACGGCGACCTCGACTACGAAGTGACCGGCGCCGAAGACGATTTCATGGATCATGGTGCTGATGGACCTGGGTGCCCAGTCGCCGACACGGACCACTGCGACGCGGGCGACGATAACCCGTACCGGCTGTACGGCGACGACGGGGCCGGCGACCCCGACGACGCCGAGGAAGACGACGTTGCCGAGGATGATGATCCGGGCGGTACTGAGATCGATTATGCCGAGGGTGTCGGCCATCTCGGGCAGGGCCTTCATTCTGCGCGCCCCCGCTACGGTATCGATCAGCGGCGCCCCCCGCTCAACTACGGTGGGGTCGAGCGCGAATACCGTGCCGCCCTCGCCGGCCTGACGAAAACGGCGGACGGACGTTGGTCGCTCGCGTCGGCGAGCCCACGCTAAGTGGAGCTAAAACCGCTACACTCCCACAGCTACAAACGTGGGGTATTGCCACGATTTGTAAACCGTGGCATACCACCACGCATGGACCATATCTTGACTGTTTCCCAGTTCACGCCGGCCGAGGTCGAGAAGATCACGGGCGTGTCGACAATGACACAGCGCGACTGGCGCCGGCGGGGTTTCTTGGAGAAGCGCGGAGAGGGCCACGCGCGATACGATCTGTTCGACCTTGGTCATCTACTGGCGCTGAAGCTGCTATCTGATCGCGGCGTGCCTCTCGATGCTGCGGCCGACGTCGCCAATTTTTGCGGCATGGGGATCGGTTATCGCGTCCTTCAGTGGGTCGACGCTTACGAGGGCGACCACCTGCGGACCAACGAAGCGCGCGGTCTCCCCGAAACCTTCCCGACGCAAAATATGATCGACATGGCGCACCGGTTTGTCGCCGAACGCGGAAACGAATTGCCTGCGGACTTCGGCACCCGCCCGCAGTGGGGCGAGAAAGGCGAGTGGCTCGCGCGCCAAGTTTACCGGCAGCGGTTCGAGACCGGGGTGGTGCCGGCACCGCTCTTTATATGGTGGGCCGACGGCCAGCACGTCTTCCACGACAGCTTCGACAAAGCGCGGTCGGAAATGACCAGTGGCGATGCAAGGCTTGCTGGGCCGGCTCTCGTTCTCGACTTCGCAAGTCTGGCGAGCGTCATCACCGACCGCGCCGGCCGCGCTTTCGTACACGTCGAGTTTCCTGATTTGCCCCCCGAGGGTGAACCCAATGTCAACGCCGTGAGGCAGTCGACTGTCACAGAGCCGGGGGCTTCGGCCCCCGGCCAGCATGAGGACGAAGCATGAAAACGAGTGAATTGATCGAACAGCGGGCGGCGATCGTCGCTCGCATGAACGATGCCCACGGCAAGGACGACCAGGCCGCGTTCGACACCGCCGCAACCGAGCTGCGCGCGCACGACGCCAAGCTGGAGCGCGCCCGCGCGATTGACGCGGCCGACCGCTCCGAACAGGGCCGCACGATCCACGGCGATGCGGTCGACCCCGAAATCCGCAGCCAGTCGGTGATCGAGACGATTCGCTACAAGATGGGCGAGCCGTGCGACCGCGCGAAGGTCGAGCGCGAACAGGCGTTCCTCGAGGAGCGCGCCGGCAAGAAGGCCGATGGCATCTTCATCGCCACCGAGCTGTTCGAGATGCGCGCGACGCAGACCACCGGCACCAGCGCGGCGATCGTGCCGACCAGCTTCCGGCCGGACCTGTTCACGTCGGCGCTGACCAACCAGACCGTGATGCAGGCGCTGGGTGCGACCGTGCTGACCGGCCTCACCGGCAATGTCGTCATCCCGCGCGAGACGGGTTCGCCCAACGTGGGCTGGGTGGCGGAGGACCAGGCGCTGCCGACCGGCAATGCGACTTTCGACAGCCTCACGCTGTCGCCGCATCACGTCGGCGCCATCACCGAGCTTTCGCGCCAGCTCATTATGCAATCCAGCCCTGCGGCCGACGCGATCGTCCGCCAGATGCTGTCGCGGAACATCGCGCTGGAGATCGACCGCGCCGCGATCAACGGCACGGGCGCCGACGCGCAGCCGACTGGCATCCTCAACGCCGCCGGCATCCCAACCGAGGCTTTCGCCACCGACCTGTTCACGACGACCGCGAACATGATCGGCAAGGCGGACATCGCCAACGTCGGCAGCTCGCGCGGCTTCGTCACGACGAACGGCGTGAAGGGCATGGCGGCGAAGACGAAGGACGGCGACGGCTACCCGCTGGGTATTTCGACCATCTTCCACGGCGAGCCAGTCCAGTTCTCCAATCAGGTGCCCAACAACCTGAACCCGACCGCGAACAAGCACGGTCTGGTCTATGGCGACTGGGCGGACTTCCTGATCGGCATCTGGTCGCAGCTGGATATTCTCGTGAACCCGTATGCCGAGTCGGCGTACAGCAAGGGCAACATCCTGATCCGCGCGATGGCGACGGTGGACTTCGGCGTGCGCCGGCCGGCATCGTTCGTCAAGGCAACCGGCGTGGCGGTGGCGTGATGGACGCGGCACCCTCCACCGTCGAGCGACGGGCATTCACCGAGGTTCGCACCAGCGGTCGACGGTTGGAGGGCTATGCCGCCACCTTCGGCGCGGAGGCGCAGCTGGGGACGTTCGTCGAGACGATCGAACCCGGTGCGTTCCGTTCGGCCATCACCGGTGACGTACTGGCGCTGCTGGATCACGACGCGGGCAAGGTGCTGGGGCGAACGCGCTCCGGCACCCTGCGCCTGTCGGAAGACAGCCGGGGCCTCGCCTTCTCGCTCGACATTCCCGACACCGCCGCCGGCCGCGACGTGCTGACCCTCGCCGATCGCGGCGACCTGGGTGGCATGTCGTTCGGCTTCAACGTGCCGAAGGGTGGCGAGCATTGGTCCGGCAACCGCCGATCGCTGCGTACGATCGGCTTGCGCGAAATCAGCGTCGTGTCGGCGTGGCCCGCCTATCCCGATACCGAGCTGGCCTTGCGCGCGATCCGAAGCGGCAACGACGCGCTCCGCCGGCTGCGCATCCTCACGCTGGCGAGGGCCGGACAATGGGCCTGATCGACCGCACCCTCTCCCGAATGGGCTTCGAGCGCCGCAGCGACGCCGCCGACCCGTCGTGGGGCGCCATCGCCCCCGGCATCGGCTATCCGGCGGGCCTGTCCGCTCGCGCGCATGAGAACCTGTCTACGGTCCTCGCCTGCACCACCGCTATCAGCTCCGCGCTCGCCTACGTGCCGGCGCTGGTCTATCGCCTCGAAGGCGGCGCACGGGTCGAGGCCTTGGCGCATCCGATCCGCCGCATCACGCGGACGGGCGCCAGTGAGCATATGAGCTGGCCGGACTTCCTGGAGCATCTGGTCGCGTCGGCGCTGCTGACCGGCAACGGCCTGGCGACGATCGACCGTGGCGACAATGGCGCGCTGACCGGCTTCACCTGGATTCCGTGGGGCATGGTGACGGTCCAGCATCTGCGCAGCGGCCGGCTCGCCTATGACGTGTCGGACGGGCGGGGCGGAATGCGCCGCTATCTGGAAGGCGAAGTCATCCACCTTCGCGACCGCACCGACGACGGCTTGCTGGGCCGATCGCGCCTCTCTCGCGCCGCCGATGCGGTCGCGGGTGTCGTCGCATCAAACGCTTTCGCCCGATCCTTCCTCGATCGCGGCGCCGCGCCATCGGGCGTGATCGAGCTTCCTGGCACGTTCAAAGCCGAACAGCGCGAGGCACTGCGCAAGCAGTTTCAGGAGCGGCACGGCGGCGCTGCAAACTCCGGGTCGACGCTGATCCTCGACGGCGGGATGACGTGGAAGGCGGCGTCGATCAGCCCGGAGGACGCGGAGCTGCTGGAAAGCCGCAAGTTCGGCGTCATCGAAATCTGCCGGCTTTTCCAGGTGCCGCCGCCGATCATCCAGGCCTACGAGAACAACACCTTCACCAACGCCGCGCAGGCGGGTCTGTGGTTCGCACAATTCACCCTCGCGCCCTGGGCGCGCAAGATCGAGGCGGAGTTCGCGCGCAGCGTCCTGACAGCCGGATATGAGATCGAGCTGGACTTGTCCGGCTTCCTTCGCGGCGATCCGACAACGCGCTGGGCGAACCACAAGATCGCGATCGACGCGGGCGTCCTCGATGCCGACGAGGTTCGACAGGTCGAGGGCTGGAACCCGCGCGCCAAGCCGGCGGAGGTGACGCCATGACGATCGCCGAAATGCGCGCCCTGCTCGGGCTGGGCGATGACGTGAGCGACGCGGCGGTGGTGGAGGCTTATGTCGTGCATCTGTCGGGCGCCCCCGTCGCGACAAGCACTGTTGCCGCGGTGACGTTGGCCGAAGCCAAGCTGTTCTGCCGCGTCGATCATGACGCGGACGACGGCTTCTTCCAGATCGCGATCGACGCCGCGACGGACGCTGCACGCGACGTAGCGGATGGCTGGGACGGTTCGGAACCGGTGCCGGCTCGCGTCAAGCTGGCCGTCCTGCACCACATCGTCACCGCCTATGACGGGCGTGGCGATAGCGCGGATATTCCGGCCGGCTCCGTGCGCCTCCTGCAACCACTGCGCAGGCTCGAAATCTGATGGCGCGCCTGATGACAGCGGAGCAACTAGCGGACGAAATCGGCCTGCCTTCTGCTCGGACTGTGCGGACGATGCGCGCCCAAGGGCTTCCGGCCGTCCGCTTGGGCAAAGCCTATCTCTACGATCCCGATGACGCGCTTGCCTTCGTGGCAGCCCGCAAGGAGGTGAAATGCCCAGACCCAACCGGGGCGCCTATCTCAAGTTCATTCGAGCGCGCGGCGCCTACTACATTCAATGGAGCGAGGCAGGCTCTACCCGAAAGCGCAGCACTGGCACGGCAGACCGCGCAACGGCTGAAGCGGCGCTCGCCGAGTTCATCCGCGAGCGATACCGTCGCCAGCGACCCGCCGGCCCGCGTGATCCGAGCGAGTTTCCCATCGCGGACGCGCTAGACCTTTACGGCTCGCTGCACGCCCCAACGACAGAGGCGCCAGAACGCATCGGCCATGCCATCGAGGCTCTATTGCCATTCTGGGGCGCAAACATGGTGGGCGATGTGTCTGACGAAACTTGCCGCGCCTATGGCGAGTGGCGCGGAAGATCTGACGGAACGATCCGGCGGGAGCTGGGCACCCTGCGCGCGGCTATCAACTTCGCGCATCGCAAGGGACGCCTGACGCACGCGCCCGCCGTATGGCTTCCCGACAGGCCGGAGGGACGCGAGCGGTTCCTGACACGCAGCGACGCGGCTGCGTTGCTCAATGCGGCTCGCACGACGCGCGCTGACACCCGTCTGTACCTTCCGCTATTCATCGTACTGGCGCTCTATACCGGCGCCCGCAAGGATGCGATCCTGTCGCTTCGATGGACGCAGGTCGACCTCGATCGCCGCCGCATCAACTTCAACCCTCCGGGCCGGAAGCGCACCGGGAAGGGCCGCGCACACATCCCTATCCCTGATCGGCTGCTTACGTTTCTTCGGCTCGCCCATCGTCGGGGGAGTGACCTGGGCTACGTAGTTCACAACAGCGGCAGGCGAATAAAGGACATTGGTGGAGCCTGGGATGGCGCACCCGACCGAGGCGGTGACGGCAGCTTTGGACGGGCGTGCAAACGCGCCGGCATCGCAGACGTCACGCCCCATACGCTTCGACATACCTGCGGCACTTGGCTCGCCCAGCGTGGCGTTGATCTGTGGGAGATTGCCGGGTGGCTGGGGCATAGCCACGAGCATACGGTGACGCTCTACGCACACCATCATCCCGACTTCCTCGACAACGCGCGCCGCGCGGCCGATCGCCGGTGACGGACGTGTCAGTTATGTGCACGCTACAAGCGTCTATTCACGACCTGTTCCGCGAAAAACGGCATGAACGCAGGGAGAACGATGGCGGAAATGCGTGGTGGCGCAATCCTCCGAAGGCAGAGGCCACAGGTTCGAATCCTGTCGGGTGCGCCAATCTCAATCCACCAAGAGGTTGAGAACGCTACACAAAAGCGCAGTTCGAGCCGCGCCGTTCCCCACCCCGCTCCCACATTTGGTCGCGATCATGGGCGAACAACGGCGAACACGACCCGTTCCGGAGCCGTCCGCATAAGCGGTTCTTCACCTTTACCGTTCACTTGATCCCGACGTCTTTTCAACGATCGGAGATCCACCTTGAGCGCATTCCGCCCGCTGACGCCGAAAGAGGCTATCGAGCTGGTTGAGGCTGCTGAGGTGGGTGATGCCGCTCGGCTAATCCAGGATTTTGCCGCGGCAGGCGTCGTGAAGTCCTACGCGATGGTGCGCGAGACGATCGAACCCGGCGGTGGTCGGCGGATCGTCCGGGACGGGGCGCTTCCGAAGGACGACTGGGAAAGGATCGTCCGGGACGGTGTCGCCGGCGACGTGTGGTCCGGCGGAACGGTTCGCCTCGAGGGCGGGGAGCTCATCGGCAGCGAGCCGCTCGTGATGGTGACGGGCGTGTCGTTCAATCCGGGCGACCTGAAGAAGCTGATCGACCGCTTTCTCGGCCAGCGCAAGCCGGCGACGCCCGCCCGGCGTCCCGCAGAAAATGCATGCGCGACGTCGCTTCAGGCGCCCTCAAAGCCAGTCGAGACGGTTAGGGGCCGTCGTCCCGATCTGTCGGTCCTGAATACGGACGCGCTGTTGATGACGATCGCAGACGCCGGCCGCACGCTCGGCTTCGGCCGAACCAAGATCAACGGCCTGATGAAATCAGGGCGGTTGGAGCGGAAGGAAATCGACGGTGGCGTCCGGATCACGGTCGCGAGCGTAAGGGCATTGGCGGGCTTCACGAGCTAGTCGCCGCTTCAATCGGTTCGGCCTCGGCGTTCCCTGCCACAGTATGATGGATTTCTATTTTAGCGTGTACTAACAGTCGCCGGAAAGAGGAGGCGTATGGACGAAGAGGACATGGGCGCCGAGCCGGTTTACGAACTGCCGAGCGACCAAGATTGGCTGCTAACGCAATTGGTCCAATGGGCGGAGCTTGGCGTGAACACGGGGGTCACGCTTTTCGTGAACGGAAACGTCGTGTCTGGTATGCTGAGCAGTGAAGGCGTATATATCCGTCGACTTCGAAGGGAGTTCGCTGACGGACTTGGTGATGGCGCGGTGGCCGCCCCGATTGATAGGGCATTTGCTTCAATACTCGAAGGCGTCGATGCCCTGCGGCAAGAAGAAGGCCCGATCCCATATCCGCGATATGCACATTTGACGGACGCCCAGGTATTTGCCCCGGGCAGCGACCCATTACCGTCTAAGCAGGCAATTTCACTGCGAATAAAAATCGCGTCCGTCGACAGCTTCAGCTTGGGCAAGATGGCACAGGCGAAGTGACAGACTTGCCTATTTCCGCGCGTGTTCTTTGACGACAACCGTCTACCTGCCTCGGCGGTTCGAAACCGACGCTATCTACACGTTCCTCAACTTTCTTGTGGACCGTGATGGCAACCCGATTGACGATCACATAATCTTTGACTTTCGGTATCTGAGCTTCATCGAGGGGACGGGTTTCACCGCCTTGTTTAACACGCTGGAGTGGCTCGGTCGCCGAGGCGTCCGGCGGCAGTTCGCTCGGCCGTCGACCGGCTCATCGGCCATCTCCTATCTCGACGACTGCGGTTTTTTTCGCCAGTTTCTCGGGAGGCCGCTCTCAAATCGGGCCGCCGCCCGCCGGTCCACGCTACCATGCTCGAAAGTTGCTCATACAGATGGTCACGGCTGGTTAGAATTCACCCTCTCCCCTTGGCTTTCGAGCGTGCTCCGCGTACCGCCGGGGGCAATCGCCAGCGTAAAAACATGCGTGAAGGAAATTTTCAACAACATCGCGGACCATTCGTCAGAGCAGATTGGCTGCGTTCATGCTCAGCATTATCCCCAGCTAAGCCAGGTGCGACTGACTGTTTCAGATTTCGGGCGTGGAATCCCCGATACGATCAAAACCATCCGGCCGGGGCTGGATGACGGGCAAGCCATCTTGACCGCGTCTCGAGAAGGTGTGACAGCAAAGAGCAATCCCCAAAACCGGGGCATCGGTCTGGATTTTCTGATCACCCACGTGACGGCCAATCATGGTCGGGTATCGATATATTCACATTCCGGGTCGTTAATATGCGATCCAGGTCGCAGCGTCGACGAACCGGTGCGGAGGCCTGCGGTCATGCCGGGGCTTTATCCCGGTACGATGGTGGATATAATGCTGCCTACAGATCGTTTTGTGGGCGATGAACTCGGGACGGAGGACTTAGAATGGTGATCACCGCTCTCGACCACGTGCCGCAGTGCTACACGTCGGCGGATGGTTTGATAATCGGGAGCATTCTGCGCCGATCGTTGCGTAGCGGCCGGACCACGCTGTCATTCGCTGGGGTGGATGACGTGCCGTCCTCCTTTGTAAACTCCGCCATTGTTTCGCTGCTTGACGAGTTCAGTGCGGCGCGAATTCGCTCAGATTTGTCCATCGTAGATAGCAATCGGCAGATTAACGAGATGATCCGCCGATGCATGAACAGCGCGGTACGGGTCCCCGAATTTGCTTAACCGAGCCAGCCTGACCCAGTCAGCTTACAAACATTTCCTCTACGATCGCATGCATCCTAACGCATGATCTAGGCGGCTCGCGCTAAGCTCCAACCGCTCGGCCCTCGTTCGATGAGACCCACACGGGCACCCGCTGCCAACACCCGTTCGACCGTAACTCGAACTGGCTTGCCGCCCTTGAAGCTAGCGGCCAACGCTTCTGTGGTCACGGGAACGGGGCGAGCGGCAAGAGCCGCGATTACTGCGGCAACACGGCCATCGCGATCACGGGGCAACGCAGGTCGGACATTTCGTTCGACGTTGGCAGGTAGTGCAAAGCTAGGCTCGCTATCGGCTGAACCGATCGCAACAACCCCAGCCCGAGCTAGCTGATAATCTGGACGAAGCCATTCAACTCGGCCAGCCCGCTCCTCAGCGCTACGTTCGGTGTTCAACGCTACCAGTCGCGAAAGTAATTCGTCGGCGGAGATGTCGTCACTCCAGCCATATGCCGCCGAAACCGCACGATCTATCTGTTCATGCAGCTCAGCGAGAATCGCCACGCGGCCCCGGGTGTGAATGTCTTGCTCAACAAGATCGAGCTGCTCGCCCACAGCGTGCTTAGCTCGCACATTGTATAGCATTGTCATCGACCACTCTGGATGCTCAGCGCGAACCGCCTTTCTAGTAGCGTCCAACTCCTCCGCGAGCGCCGCAATATGGAGCCTCATCGACTCGCTTGCTTTTGGGAAAGGAAAAGGATCGAGCACAAGCGATTTTGAATAACGCGGGTCATTACCGACCCCGAGCCAGCCGCCAGCCCTCAAGGCCCATTCAGTGTGCACCCGGGATGATAGTACGCCAAGATGAAACGCAGCGTCTGAGCCTATCGCGACCACCATGTTGTCAGGTAGAATTGACCCGTCCAAGAACTCGAAAATACGATGACGCGCGGTTTCGACCGTCGCAATGTAGCGGCGTAAGCCTATCAATGCCGGGCGTAATTCGCGACGCGGTTCGCCAAAAATCCACCAGTTATTGCGGTAGGTGTCCCGCCGATTTGCATCCCTTTCAGGTTTCACGGTGGCGTGGAGATGCGACCAAACCTCGGGGAATCGCTGACGCACGTCCGGTTCCGACAATCCAAAAAGATCGATCACTAGTGCCCCGCGTGGGCGCCCAAGGAGGTCACGACCATTTCGGTAAGGGCGGATGTGCCGTTCCAAGCCTTCCCGACGACTGAGCCCTAGATATTCAGCTTCCGCGGGTGTGACGATAAATCCCGCCCCGTGAAGGGATACGCCGCGCGATGATAGGCCGAGATTAGCTCGTAGGGGCTTCGCCGAACCCAGGTCGGCACCCACAGTTAGGTCGGCGTTGATTCGGCCTACACGCTCCGAAAACGTCACGCGCGGCTCGTCGGTATCAAGAGCCAACTCGTTCACTACCTCACGTAAGGTTCCCTCAGCACTCCCCCGCTCCACAACAGTCATTGCGATCCTAACCGCAGCGGCGTCACGTGTCGCCTTCGTCCACGGATGATCGGGAATGGCTGAGACAATTGCCAGGGGAACGCGCCCGCCCGTGCGTGCCTCGATAACTCGTCGAGAAAACGCCTGAGTTATGGAGTTAGTAGTGACGAAGCCGAACCGCCGTAAACGTGAACCCTTAATCTGCAGGACATCAGCGGCACGGTCCCACCAATACATCACAAGGTCGGCGGCACGTGGCACCTTTGGGTGAGCGCGCCAAAGCGCCTCTGCGTAGTCACTGCCTAAGCGTTCCCGAATATCCTTTCCTCCAATGAACGGCGGGTTGCCTACTATGAAGTCGGCGTCTGGCCATGTGGGACGCCTAGGGTTCTCGATGTCAGCAGCACCGCTAGGTAGTTGAGCAAGCACAGCGTCAAATCCGCCATGTTCGCTCCCATTTATATTCCCGAATGACCGAAGGATCGGTTCAGCCGGCTCACTGCTGTGATTGGCAAAATGCCATTGAAGGTATCCGATCCATAATACCAACTCCGCAATAGCCGCAGCCCGAGGGTTCAATTCCAGGCCTAAAAAGTTGTGTGGATCGATTGTTTCGCCTGCAGCGATCGCGAAGTCCTCACCTCCCCGAAGGTCGAGAATGGTTTCCCGCACTTCTGCTTCAAGGCGCTTCATCAGCAGCATGGCAACGTACAAGAAGTTTCCAGTGCCGCAGGCAGGATCGAGCACACGCAGCGAGGTAAGCTCTCCTAGGAATGCACGAGCAGCTGCTAAAGCACCCTCGTCGTCGTTCTCGCTTCGCGCCAGCTCGATTGCTCCATGCACACGCTCCCAACGGGCACGCAGCGGCTCCATAATCGTCGCATTTACAAGGCTCTCGACATACGCACGCGGTGTGTAATGTGCGCCTAGCTTTGCGCGATCCTCGCTATCGAGCGCCTGCTCCAGCAGAGTTCCGAAGATGGCAGGCTCAACGGTCCGCCAGTCGGCTTCCGCTGCGGCTATGAGTTCGCCTATCTCCTCGGGTTCTAAGCGGAACACTCGTGCATTCTCGAAAAGGCCGCCATTAAAGTGTTTCACGGCCGCGCCGATCGCTAAGCTAAACCGTTCAGGCCCCCCAGCCATTTTGCTCCACAGTTCGGGAAGGTAGCGGCCCAGGTGGTCGGGATCTGCTTGGCACCGTCTGAGAAGATCGCGCACAGAATTGTTTGGAAGCAGCCCCACGTCCTCCGCGAACATTGAGAAGATTAATCGCATCAGGAACAGCGCAATATCTTCTGCTAAGATGCCGCGCTCAGGCTGCGGAAGGGGGCTCACGCCCTCGCGGCTTTCTAGGGCTCGCGCTACATGAGCGAGCCGTCGCGCAATCGCTCGCGTTACCTCTGCCGCTTTGCGCGTTGGATCCAGTGAATGCGGTTCCTCCCACACCGCACGTAGCAAGGCCCGTGTTTCTTCGTTGCGAAGGTCTTCGAGGAAGATGCGGTATCGCTTACGATCTGGGAACAGTTCGTAGTGACGGCCAGTGCCGCTAAAATCGGCATAAAGCTCGAAGCAGCGCCCGATGTCGCAAACAATGAGGAAGGGCGGGGCGATATGGCCCTTTGGAAGTGCGCGAACATATCGAGCAGCCTGATACCGGGCGGCCTTCATCAAGGCGTCCCAGCCTGCATCAGCGCGCCCGACCGGCCGCAGTTGCGGCGCGATTCCCTCAAAAGCTAGCTGGTCTGCTAGTCCTTGGTCTAATTTGCCTCCGTCCAGTCGGCGGGATTGCTTACATTCGCAGACGAAGGTCCCTCTTTTGTAGAGATCGATCCTTCCGCTTCCGGCTGGCCCGTCCACTTCAGAGAACGCGACTCTGCGCTCGAACACATAATCGTTTCGTTCGTGATTCAGGCCGGCCTGTTCTGGACGGCGAACTCCGAGCACATCGCACAGCTCAAGCAGGAACATAGCGTAGTTTGCGCGCTCTTGGCCGCCAGCTCCGTAGCGCCACCGTGCAATAAAGTCGTCGACGTTCACCCAATATCCCCCCTGGCAGACAGAAGGCGGCGGAAGCCGTTAGCAAAACAAGACTTCGCGTAGCATCAGCGCTCTTTTTTTGTGTGCGTTGTTCGTTCCCCACAGCGATCAGGACACGAACATCGCCTCGACGATCGCCTGCATTAACACGCCGCGCGGCACTGGCACGCTGACCGTAGTATAGCTCGCGTTCTGCGCACGCCGCTGGCCGTATAGCCCGATCCACTGCCGACCGTGCTGGCGCCAGGCGCGCTGGAGCGACGGCACCGGCAGCAGGACACACGTCGCGACTGGCGCATGGGCATAGGCGATGAAGTCGGCGGCGAGAGGCTTCTGCACCCAGCCGGGCGACTGGCGCGCCTCGTCCGACCACCGCTCCAGCAGGACGTCGGGCCAATCCTCCATTCTGATCTTCTCGTCGACCGTGAAGGTGCGACCGCAGCCCAGGGTCAACAGCCGGTCGATTCCGCCGCGCTGCGCCCAGCCGTCATGCTCGACCGCCACCGCGGACTTCAGCGTCGGGAAGGCGCGACGGTAGATGGGCAGCCACCAGTCGGGACCATACTGCTCGGACAGCGCTAAGCTGTCATGGAAGCGATGGACACGCGGCAAGCCCGCCGGCCGCGAGGTGCGGGCGATGGGCTGACGAAGCGGAGCCAGCGGCAGGGCCGGTTCCCATGATGCGGTGTTAAGCGTGATCGTGGTCCTCTTCATAATCGGAGTCGCCGTCATCGTCGTCCAAGTGCTCGATCGCGCGGTCGACGAGGCGGGCGAGCGCCGGGCGGGGAAGGCTCGGGAGAGCCGACAGCAGCAGGTCGACCGGAAGCGCGCGGGCGCCGCCGGTGCTGATGAACAGCGTGCTCACGCGATCCGCTCGCCGGCTTGGCGACGTTCGATCGTTTGACGCACGGCTTCCTGACGGTCGGGATGCCCGACCAGCTTGGCCATGAGCGGATACAGCGCTTCGGCCGGTACCTGGTCAACGACCAACCACAACTTCCGCCCGCTGGCCAACGCATAGCCGCCGCCCGCCTCGGTCAGCTCGCTAAGCCAATCCCATGGGTCGAACGGCGGGGGAGCCAGCTTTGCGGGGTGCGTGCCGAGCATCATGCACGCGCGCCCTTGCTAGGCTGGCCCGCATGCGTGGCCCGAAGCTGATGGGTGACATAGCCCCACCGATCGATCTGACGATCGCACCGGGTGCGCTGGATCCGCTTGATATGCGGCATCCGCAGGCGGCGGTCTTCCAGGTCGCCCTCGTCATCGTCATCGCTGGAGAACTGGACGCCGACGCAGCCTAGATCGGATTCGGGCAGCGTGCCAGCCTCGCCCACGTCTTCGACGTTGCCGCCGGCGTGGTCGTCTTCCTCCAGATCGGGGTCGCCGCCTAAGGCGTCCAGCCGAGCGATCAGCGCATCGATCGCATCGCTGACTTCTTTCGGGCTGAGGGTGGCGAGCAGGCGATGCCAGCGGTCGGCACGCGCGGGGTGGAATACGGCGAGCTTCATGCCACCGCCTCCACCGCACCCGTGCGCATCCGGCGTCGTTCCGTCACAATCGCCACCGCGGTCGTGAACTGCCGGCCGATCGTGTCATGGTCCGCGGTGATCGTGCTCGCCATGAAGTCCAGCAGCGTGTCGACTGCAGCGTCTAGGGCGTCCTTGTCCGCTTCCACCGGCTTGTCCGAATTTACGACTAGATCCTGCGCGATCCGAATGTGGTGATGCAGGATCAGGGCGTCGGTCCAGTTGGTCGGCAACTGATAGAGGATGGCCTGCCGAAGCGCGTCGCTTTCGCGCTCGATCGCCCTCATCGCCCGATCGCAGGCGCACTGCATCGGCAGGGTGGCGTTGTCCTTCCGGTTCAGCCGCGTCGCAGCCCGGTCGACCACGTTGTATTCGTCGAACGTCGCCTCATACCGAGCGTGCAGAACGGCGATGAAGGAGTGTGCCTCGCTGGCAGATGTAGGCGCGCTCATGCCATCGCCCCCGCTGCCAGCCGCTTAACGTCAGCGGCCAGGGCTGCAAACTCGTACCCGCCGGTCTCATCATCGTGCTTCTCGATGAACGCCACCTTCGCAGCCATGTCGGCTACGCCTTGCGATGGGGTGGCAAGAACCGCGCGCCATAGGTTGACCGAACGATCGGCGAGGCAGCCGGCGCGGGCTTCCAGCTTCGCAAGCTGGTGTCGCTTTCTCGCCGCCGAGCGATATGCAGCCAATCGCGCTTTCTGCTCGGCGATCACCCCGTCACGACGCTGATGGAGGGCGTGAAGTTCGCGGAAGGCTTGGCGCCAATTTTCGTTGCCCATGTCCGCCCAGGTCGAATCATTGACGACCCGGTCGGCCGAGGCACGCGAGCCAACGCTGTTCGTCGACAGCCGTATCTCCTTCTCGTCCCAGTTGACGAAGGTGGTCGCGACCTGTTCGTGGGTCGGCTCCGGCTCGTGAGGGTATGCCGCCAGGTCAGCCGCGAATGCTTGGCTGGCCGGGGAATGTACCTCGACGTCGAACCGCTCGCATTCCAGGGCGGCCCGCGTGTGCAAGGCCATCGCGCGGCGAAGCCGGGGGTTCGCGGATGAATTCGGCCCCGCGTCATCGGTTAAGTGTGAAGCCGGGACAGCGGCCAGTGCGGCTGGTGCAGTAAGCGCGACCGGCAACGCAGCGATTGCACAGATCGCCGCACGCCGGGTAGGCGTGTTCATAGCCATAATCGTCTCCTCTAAAGACGGTTTGGTGAGGCCGGGCGAGGAGGGCTCAATCTCCACGTCCGGCCGAACTGATACTTTTGGTAGCAGTGTTCGCGGCGGTTCGCAATAGTCCGTGGTCGTTCGCGCTATGCCCGTGCTACGCGGACACCGATGGCTCTCTCCGTTGCCCAATGTCGCGCCGCGCGGGCGCTCCTTGGTTGGTCGATGGCTGATCTCGCGGATGCTGCCGGGACGAGTGTCATCACCGTCAAGCGTTTCGAAGGGGGCGAGCCGCTGCGCCCGACATCCGTCGAACGGCTATCAGATGCGCTAATTAATGCCGGGATCGACTTCATCGCCGCCGGGGAGTCGTCCCCGGACGGCGGCGAAGGTGTTCGGCTCACATCGCCTTCTTTCGGGGCGTGAGCACCATCTTGAGCGGCCGGTGCACCGCGATGTGGCACGGCACGCAAAGCGCCTTCATGTGACGCCAGTCATACCGATCAGGATGCCCCTTCGGCCGTTCGTGATGGGCTTCGGCTGAGGGCCGCTTTCCGCACCGGTGGCAGACTGGGTGTGCATCAAGGTAGAGCTTGTTGCGCTTCTGACGGCTGTTGGGGGTCGTGGTCCGCCCGCGGCCACGCCAGTTTCGTGGGTTCGACATTTCATTTTTCTCCTCTGTCCACCATGGACACAGGCACCGCGCCCGCGGTGATGTCGGCAGCAGCCAGCCGTCCGCGAATCAGCGAAGCGTCGACCGTCCGTTTCGTGTTCTGAACCGAAACGGCGATCTCGTTCCAAGCCCGCAACGCGGGCGCCCGAGGGTTGCGACAGTCAACCCGATCCGAGCGCCTACAAGGCGCGACCGCTGCCATGGGGGCAGCGGAACTCGCCTTTCTCTGAACGGGAACGCGAAAAGCGTTCCGCATGCTGATGTGGTGCCCCGCACCGGATCAGCGGTATTGCGCCTGATCTTCAGCCCCTGTTTTCGAACGTCTCGCCGCAGGTCGAGGTCGTTCGACATACCCACCTGGGGCCGAGAGCGAGGCGCAGGGGCGCCGCGGCTTTTCCATCCCCTCGTGAAAAAAGTGGTTCTTCAGAACCGACGACGTGCATAAAAGGAGGGTCGAGCTTCGCACGGGAGGAAGATATGCTCGACAGGTTGTTTGCGGCCGCACAGGCCAGACTGAAGGTTCACATCAGCGCCGTGGAGGCGCAACGAGAACAGGTTGAGCGGGAACGCGCAGGCGACGCCGCGAGGGACCATGCCGGTCGCATTCTCGAAAGCCCCGAGGGCTATTCCACCCCGCCGCCGAAGGCTCTGCAGAACGCGCAGAAGGCTTATGCGCGCGCACGACGTGAGTTCGAGGAACACGCGCCCGCGGCGCTCACGTCGTACACGACCATGATGCTCGCGAAGGAACGGCTGGACGAAGCGGTACGGTATAATCGAGACCACGAGGCGACCGAAGCCGATCGCATCCAGACCCGCATCCATCCGGAGATTAGGGCGTGTTTCGCCTCGATGTTCGGTCACGGCGTCGAGCCGCGCCACCTGGTCAACGTCCGCAGCGAGACGATCGCGATACTCTCCGACATCGTGAAATGGGACGGTCACGATCCCGATATGGCCGATCCGGCGTCGCCGATGCCGGCGATCTTCGACCTGTATCAGTCGCGGCTGATCCTGAAGCCGGGTCAGTTCGGTGATAAGTCGAGATCGCGGCCGGGCGTGCCGGTGCCGAAACAGCGGCATGGTGACCCAGATTATTACCAGTTCGACGAGCTAGTGCCGTCCGGTTGCGTCGCCAATGACGAGGGCGCCGATGATACGACGGACCAGCCGGGCGCACTCGCGCCGGCTGGCGAGCACGGCGTTCGCGTCCATGGGCCAGTGCCGGACGCGGTGGTGCCTGTTGAGGCCGCCACGCCTTCGCCGCAGCCTCCGCTCGCAGGTCAGGCGGACGCAACCAGCGGAGCGATCTCGTCCGAACTCGCCCAAGCCATTGCGGAGACCGTCTTCGATGCGAACCGGTTCAGGATCGAAATTTACTGGCCGAAGGACGGTTATCCGGTGGGCGACTACGAACCCTCGCGCTTGATCCCCGCGCTTGAGAAGGCAATCGAAGCTGACCCGTGGGTAGGGTGGAAAGGCTTCCTGGCAGCGGCCCGCGACGGTCAGGCGCAAGAGTTCATTGCAGCTAAGCGTCAGACCGGAATTGCCCGCCTTGCCGAAGATCTGCAACGGGGCGACGAGCGGGCTCTGAAGGACGCTCGGTCGGCAGGATTCGACGTGTGAGCCTGGCGGACGCGTCGGCGACGGGTTGCCCGATGTTCCGCAATTGTTCTATTTGAGGTGCTCCGCTGATTCGCGGTGATCAACATCGATGGAGCCTGGCATGGAGCACGATCTCCGGCTGCGTGCGGCTGCGCGCGCGATCTACGACGCCTGCTACCCGAGCGAGGAATTGGCGCCGGTCGGCTTCGACGAGGCCGAACGGTGCCGCACCATCCACTACCGCCAGGCTGTTGGCGCCGCCCAAAAGGCGAGAGCCGTGCTGGCGTCGCAGGGCGAGCAGCTTCCGCTTCCCGTCTTGGCCTGATCTGCGGATGTGGTCGGCGATCCGAAGACCCTTCACGACCTGTATCGCATCGAAGCGCAGGTCCGGGTCACATGCCGCAGCTGCAAGGCGACCGAGGTTTGGGAACTTGGCGCGCTGATCGACGAGGTGCGGTCGAATGGCGGCAATCCCGACTGGCGCGCGGCTCGGTCGGCGATCAAGTGTCCGCATCGGTGCGCGTCGCCAATGATCCACTTGCTGCCAATCCCATACGGAAAGCAGCGAGCGCGTCGCCGGGCGCACCGTCATGCCCTTATCAACTTGGCCTTGCAGATCCTGCGCGATGCCGCGCACCGGTCGGCGGATATGCCGGTCGGGACCATCGAGGTCCGGCTGGCCCTGCACGTCCTACGCCCATTCGTCCGCGAGAAGGCGCTGCTCACTGATTATTGGAAGGCCGCCACGCTGGAGCCCCGGCACCCGTGGAGCAGCTGCCACAAGCCCTATCGAGCGATCGTCGAGCGGCTGGTCGCGATGAAGGTGGATGTCGAATCCGGCAACCTGCCGTGATGTTGAATGCCGGCTATTGGGTGGAAGCGGAACGATATCTATGCGACGCGATGTTCGATCGTTTCACCCGCTCCTGGTCAGTAGGCGGTTCGGTCGGCCAGTATTTGATCGGTGAGCTGCGGCATGATCTCGTAAAATACGCCTGCGACTTGTACCGCAATCTCGCTCTTCAGAAGCGGCATCGCCTTGGCCAGTGTCTGCGAAAGCTGCAGCGTGAAGGCGGCGTCGATCTCGTCGCGAAAGTGCGTCGCAACCGTCACGTCATCATGATAGAAACTCACCTGCTTCGATCGATCCAGCTCGATCGCCGCGACGCGTTCGAAAAATCGTCGCTCGTCCGAATTCATAAAGGCGGTTGCCAGCTCAACCATCATCACCGGCTGGCTGACTTCACCCGCGAAGAACCTTAGGTAGAAGGGTAGCACTTTCTCGGCAATTAGCAGGCACGCGACCGCCATCTGCTTCTGAATATGAGCCGATCGCTTCTGCCTCGTGGTGGCCACGCCGAGCTGTGTCCAACGGACCTGGATGGCCTTGCCAAGTTCCTCCAAGGCGAGGACGTTCAGCGCAAATGCGCGCGGATATCGTTCCGCCTTTGCCAGCAGAATCGCGTCGTCGATCAGGCCGCCGCAGTTCTTGATAATCGGCTGTATTGCCTTCAGATCGTCGTCTGTCATCGATTAAGCCCTGTTTATAGATGACATGACGAAGATACCCTCTGCCGTGGTAATGCTTTCCCGCCGGATACACTAGCCATCCTACCCGCACCGATTGAGCCGATACCCGCGGTGAATGTCCGCTATTGGGGCGAAAGCGGACATTGACCGGTTAGCCCGGCGTGTCACGATACCGGGATGTGCAACCGTTATCGAATGTCCGCCAGCCAAGCCGATCTCGCGCGGCGATATGGGATCGAGATGCCGTATCCAGAGGACGAGAGCTACCCGCCGGGCGAGCTGTTTCCCGACAAACCAGCATGGGTCGTGCGCGAGGAAGAAAGCCGGCGCATCCTCGACGTCATGTCATGGGGTGTTCCGACGCAGGTCCCGGGCAAGCGCATCGACAAGGCGACGGGGAAGCCCGTGATGCTGACGAAGAGCGTGACGAACGTCCGCAATCTGTCGTCGCCGTTCTGGCGATCGATGCTTGATAAGCCCGCGCAGCGCTGCCTGGTGCCGGTTACGACATTCAGCGAGTACGGTCAGGTCCGCGGGGCGGACGGTAAGCTACCATTGCACTGGTTCGACGTGCCCAGCCGCCCGATCTTCAGCTTCGCCGGCATATGGCGCCCATCGACCGCGGGCATCACCTTCGCGTTCCTGACGTGCGAGCCGAACTCGGTCGTCGGCCCGATCCACCCCAAGGCGATGCCGGTAATCCTGCATGACGAAGACGAGCAGCGGTGGCTGGATGGCGCGCCAGCCGTCGAGCTGGCCGCGCCCTATCCTGCCCAGCTGATGACAGTCGATTGATGATTCTGAAGGCGCTCCGGCGGGCGTGGTCGGCGTTCCTCTGGTTGCTTGTGGGGCTGCTCTGCCTATTCTGGTTCCTTTTTCCACCGTGGGGCGCATAGCCAGCGGGATCACGTCAGGATCTGATTGCATGTTGAAGGCACACGTTCTCGCGCTCGCGATCGTCGCGACTGGTATCTCCGGCTGCGCGATGAACCCGACGACGACCGCGTCATCGGTCGCGGCGAAGCCGATTCGGATCGCGACCTGGAACATGGAGCATCTGGCAGAGGCGAACGGGGTGGGTTGTCGCCCCCGCACCGACGCAGACTATGCACGGATGAGGAGCGATGCCGCGGCGTTGAACGCGGACGTCATCGCCTTCCAGGAAGTGGAAACGAAGGCAGCGGCACAGCGCGTGTTCGATCCCGCTCTCTATGACGTCGCCATCTCGGGCCGGCCGATGAGCGAACGCGGCGGCGCCTGCAACGGGAAGTCCGGTTTGTCCATTCGCCAGCAGGATGTCGGTTTCGCTATCCGCAAGGGCGTCAACTGGACCCGAAATCCCGATGTGCAAGCCCTGGGTCTCGGCAACCCCAATCTACGCTGGGGCGTCGACATCACCGTGCGTGGAACGAAGCCCCTTCGACTGTTGGCCGTTCATCTCAAGTCGGGTTGCAACATCGGCCGCAACGCTGCGGGCACCGACTGCCCGGTGCTGTTCAGCCAGGAGCCGGTGCTGATGGCGTGGATCGACGATCGCGTGCGGAGCGGTGAAGCGTTCGCCATCTTGGGCGACTGGAACCGCCGGCTGGCGTCGAGCGGCGATCTGTTCTTTGCCGCACTCGACCGAGCGCAGCCGAAGACGGCGGACCTGACGCTGACGAACGACGGCCGCCCCGCGACGTGCAACCCGCGATACCGCGAGTTCATCGATTACGTCGTCGCCGGCGCCGATGCCGCTAGGCTGATAGTGCCGGGGTCGTTTACCGAGTACACCTACGGGGTGCCGGTCGAGCAGCACCCGTCCGATCATTGTCCGGTGTCTGTCGGTTTCCGCCTGTAGGTTGTGTCGACCGCCGGTTGACGTAGATGACAGCGGTCGGCTCGGGGCATCGTCCAGGCTACGACTATGCCGTCTGCCCGTCCGCGAGCAATGTCTTCAAAGCGGGTGGGTCGAAATATGTGGGGCGGGGTGGCAAGGGAACTATGCGAGCTAAGGCACCCGCCCGGTAAACTGTCGAAAGGGGGTCGATCGCGATCGTGCTGTGACGCGAACCCGCATACCACCGCTCGACCGCCTCGGTGTGATCCGGCTCAAAAAAGCGCCAAGATGCTGCGGTTTCAACAAAAGCCGATCGTAGCGCTGTGGCCGCATCCGTAATCCTGCGCAGGGTGCGCGTGATCTCAGCGTTGCGCACTGCCCCCAGCTTAGAAATGGTCCCAATCGGCCCCATCGCATCTCTCAGCTTAATTGCCTCTGCCCTGACGTCACGATCTTCGAGAAAAAGGCCAAGGCCACGAAGCGGTCCTAGATTCTGTTCACGATCCTTAAGGATCGGAGTCTCGTCTAAATCCGCTGGCGCTAAACCATCTCGTCTGCGCTCCCTCTGCTCCCACTTTGAGAGAGCCTTAAAAACCGCAACTGCGCGATCGTGTGACTGCCGACGCTGCTCCTCTGCCGCAAGGTCGCGCACTTGGTCGCGGACAATCAGCGAACCGGCACGGTTAGCGAGAGCCTTAAGACGGTAGACAACATCCGGCGCGACGCGCTTCAATTCAGCACGCTTCTTTTCAATCTCTGCCCAAGTAGGATCGGAAAATACCTGCTTGATCTCTGCCAGCAGCTGATCGCGGATCGCATGAGCGTCCGACCACCGGACAAGCAACTTTTGCCGCGCCAGCTGATCGTTAAACGCGCGATCGATAACGACGAACTTGTCGCCGTAGTGCTTACGCCCACAGTCGGCACCTATTATGTAAGTGCTGTCAGTTTTATCCTTGAGAACGCGACCACCCCAGTGTGTGGGTTTCTGACAATGGCAACACCACACATAGGGGGCGTCAGGATTAGCGGCCCGCCCCCCAAATGGGCGAACCTCGTAGAATCCGACGATTTCTGGGTCTAGGTTTTGGTCCGGCCGATCGCGACAGAGCCCCGGAATGCTTTCCGGGTCCTCATAACGAAACTGACGCGAAAGAAGTTCTTCGTCGCTGATCGGCCGCATCAGCGTGCCGTAGCACTTTCTCGACGCGTTCGCTATTCGTTCGAAGTATGCTTGCCTCACCGCTGCTACGAATAGTTTGAGCGATCGTCGGCCGACGCGACTTGGAGGATCTGCGAACCCAAGCCGTCGCCACTGCAACCGGGTTTCCGGCTTTTAAATGCGGCTACTTGGTCGTGCGATAGCCGATACCCGCTTGTTGTGGTATCACCGTGAGCAGTGCGGAACGCGTTCGAAATTCTCGGTTTGCAGCCAGACGCAGAGCCTGAGGTCGTTGATGCGGCCTATCGCGCGCTGATGAAGAAATACCACCCCGATCGGGCGGGCGGGGTTGAAGCCGAGAGAGCGCAGGCGATCAACGCCGCATATTCGGCGATCAAGGGCGATCGTGCTGTCATCACACCACCGGCAGATCGGATGACGGAACGGGTCAGCCCCGACGTCGCGACGCATCGTCCGTTTCGGCCAACCCGGAATTTGCTGATCGCCATCGCCGCCTCCACCATCATCATCGCTGTCATGGCGGGGGTAGCGACAAGCTGATCCTCACTCACTGGGCCGGTTCCCCGCGCCGCCTGAGGCAAGCACGGCAGCCGCCAGCCGACCCGACCGTGCAGCCTCGATCAACGAGTCGATGAAGCCCGCAGCGGCATTGTCAGCGTCTTCTGCACTCGTCGGCTGGGTGGCACCCGGCCGGGTGCGCGCGGCAATAGGTTCACGGATTGCTTTGGCCGTGTCGTAGGCCGTCATGCCCGCCAGCGTTCGGTTAGCCTCAGCCGTCGCCTTCGCCTTCGCCTGTTGTCGCCGATGGTCTTCGTGGTGTCCGCCAAAGCTTTCGCATTGTCGCCGAACTTCTCCGGCCCGGACACTGCGGCGATCAGCCCATCAAGGCTTGCCGCGAACCTCACCGGGTCCTTGCGGATCATATCGATCATGTTCTCGTCGTCGGTGGTGTCGCCACCCGACGCCTTGTCCGCCTCGATGTGTCGCTGGATGCGGGCGATCGCGACGTCCGGCTGGCCGTTGGCAAGCGCTGACTTGATCTGAACGAACGTGCTGAGCTGCTGCTTCTGCGCCGCTGCCTCACGCATACCCCAGGCATCCTTAATGGGGTTCCGAAGCTCGGGATAGGTCGTCATCAGACGAACCGCTCCGTCCGAGGTCGGCTTCGCATTGAATGCCGCTACGTCCGCATCGATCTGCTGCTGGCGAAGACGTGAGCGGGCCTGCTGATCTACGGCGGCCCGCTGCGCCTGTTGAGCCTGATCGAGCGCGAAGGTCTGCTGCTGGTTATCGAGTTCGGCCCCGCGGATTTGGGCGCCCTGCAACCGAAGCTGATTGTACGAGGGCACCAGCAATTGAGCGGCCCCCAGTGCGCGTGCGTATGCGTCGAGTTCCACGGTCAGCCTTTCAATGTTGGGTCGGCCAGTCGGCGGGCGGGGTGCCGCCGAACATCATCGCGAGATCACGCCAGCCTTTGGGCGCCTTCAACAGGTTCAACACCGGCTCGCGGGCGCCGTGAAAGTCGGCCAGGACTTCGCTCGCAGCGCACCCACTCTGCTGTGCGACGTCGCCGGCGGCAGCGGTCAGCAATGATGTTTCGAGGGCAATGGCGCGGTTGACCGCCGACCAATCCCAGCCCGCGGCGCGCAAAGCCGGGGTGAAGGGCGTCATGAACCCCATCAGCCCCGCACCTCGCGGCGGATAGCAGCGCGGATGAATTCGGACAGCGTCATGCCGTCACGACGCGCCTTTTCGGCAGCCGATGCGATCAACACATCGTTCACGCGGAACTTAGCGAGCCTGTTGTGGACTTCGGTATGCATAATGAACCCAATAACGCGAGAAAATCCGGCCGTCTAACCCGGCGACAGATCGGCCAACATTTGTTGGCCACTTTGGTCCACAATACCTATTTGTGTCGGGTCAATCTATTAGGCGTTGCTTAGCCTATATCATCGGCAACCGCTCGCCCCGCCACAACGATTGATCGCATCATTCTTCGGAACAAACGCAGATCTGCGGTTCGCATTCCGTGCTTTACAGCGTTGCGATTACCGATCGGGGCGCCCTTACTCTTTCCGCCGTGCAGTCGACATCGACGTTTCCCTCGCATCGCTGGCGAAAGGCACGCCGTTCCCTGTCGCGTCATAGCCAAGCATCTCGGCGCCGAGCGAAGGCGTTCCACTGGGTTCATGGGGTTGTTTGGCTCCATTGGATTTAGGACCCCTGGTGGTGACCGTCTCGGCGATCACCGCCTGGCCGCCACGGTTGTCGACATGAACATGACGAACGACCTGTTCGCCACCGCGGCGCAGCTTCGTAAGCGCCTCAACCTGGGCGGTGTACGTGCGCAGCAGCTTCACGGCGAGATTACCGACGCCACCATCGGTCGCCAGCGTGAGATTCCCCGCTGCGGTAAGGAGGCATTGCATCGCGGCGGAGTGGGTGGTCGTCATCTGGACGAGAAGCGCAGCCTCGATCTCGTTTTGCGGCTCGCCACCATCAACGAAGGCGAGAGCGGAATTCATCTCCATTTCGGTCGCGCGACTGCGGTGGCCCTTTACCACCGAAGCGATGTGGTTGATCTGATCGAATGCGAAGGCCTGTGACGTCGTGCCGAAGGACGCCATCTGCTGGAGCGCGAACCCGACCCGGTCGTCATGTGGCGACGCCATGATGTTCCGATCGCCCTCATATCGAATTTGGACTCTCGGGCGAGCCTGTCGGAACCAGTCTTGCGCCCGATCCAATCCAACCTGCGTGAACGTATCCGGGGCCGGCGGGCTGGCGCTCGGCTTATCGATCCCGCGCGTCGCGGGCGGGCTGGCATTCTTTCGGCTGAGCGAGGTTGCTTTACGCGGCATGTCGTTTCTCTCGTGTTGCATCCCGACGCAGCCGAGCGAGTTCGAGCTGGAGGGAGATGAAGTGAGTGCGGGGCAGTGCCTTGCCGGCCAGGAAGCGGGACATGGTGCCACCGGGGACATGGGCACCGTTCGCCAGCCGCGACTGGGTACCCGGGCCAGCGTCGTCGAGGTGGTCCCGGATCATCGCCCGCAGGTCGTCGAGCAGCGAAGGGTCAACCGACGTTTCATCGGCGCCCGCCGCTGTTTCAGCATGTTTCAGCGTCCCCAGATCAGCAGCAGTAGATGGCAAGCTGTATGTGTGGAGGTTTCCCGAACACGGTCGATCAACGGGAATGAGCGGTGTTTCACGAATGAGCGTGGAGGTTTCGCGGCCATCACGGCCGCACCGCTGACCGTGACCGGCGCGACCGTCTCGAACAAGGTCTATGACGGCACAACGCAGGCGACGCTGACCGGTGGCACCATCACAGCGTTCGGCGCGGACGTGGTGACGCTGACCCAGGGTGCTGGGGTCTTTGCCGACAAGAACGCCGGCACGGGCAAGTCCGTCACGGTGTCGGGCTATGCGCTGACGGGGGCGGATGCGGGCAACTATACCCTCACCCAGCCGACCAGCCTGACCGCG
>NZ_JBHUFC010000025.1:0-237823 GCF_042681125.1 Sphingomonas floccifaciens
TTCCGGAAGGCCCTGAGCGTCTGGTTTTTGGCGACCGTCGCTGGAACCGTGTGGCTCACCGCGTCGGTGGAGTGGCTTCTATGCTCGACCTTCCGAACCGTCAAACACTTTTTGCAATTTTGTTTCACGCGCCTCCGAAACCCGCAGAAAACTGCCGTTTATGGGTGCGCGAGCGGGTTTGTTTTGGGCGAATCATGTGATTCGATTGGCTCGAATCATCTCGAATCGGCTTTCCGAAGCGATCGGTAGCGCGCCGCGGGGCTGGTCGGGGTGCGCCATCGGCGTCGCGAACCCGTCAGCTTCGGATATAGTCGCGCATCGCAGCCGCCTCGGCCTCGATCCGGTCGATACGGTGCTTCACCAGGTCGCCGATCGAGACGATACCGACCAGCACCCCGCCCTCGACCACGGGCAAGTGACGGATGCGGCGATGGGTCATAATCGACAATGCGCCGAGCACGGGCTCGCCGGGAGCGATCGTTTCGACGGGCGACGTCATCACCGCGCGGACGGGACCATCGAGCACGCTCGCTCCGACAGTGCCGAGCTGGCGGATCACGTCGCGTTCGGAGAACACCCCGACCACGTCCGCCCCGTCCATAACCGGGACCGCCCCGATCCGCCGCTCTGCCAGCAGGCGCACCGCGTCGCGCACGCTTGCGTCGGCCGGGACCGTCACCACGTCGTGGCCCTTATCGCCCAGGATCACCGCGATCGTCATCGCACCCTCTCCCATTTTCGCGCTTCCAGACGTTGAGCATCGCGGAAATGAGGGCCATTGGCAAAAGCATAGTTATGCCCAGACACGATCCCCTGCCCCAACGCGATCCCGCCGATCCGCTCGACGACCCGGCCTATGCCGCGCATGTGTGGGGGCGGTTCAAGCGGATCATGCGCTGGATGAGCGGTGTCTCGATCGCGGCGGGCGCGGGGGCCGTCTGGATATTGTGGCGATCGGTAGGCCCGCTACCCATCCACATGGCGATCGCGACCTTCCTCGGCGTTACGCTGACGATCTTGATGGCGGCGCTGCTGATGGGATTGATCTTCCTCAGTTCCGGCAGCGGGCATGACGAGGCGGTCGAGCGGCACGACCGGGGCGAGGATGCCGCGATCTGGCGGGACGAATGAAAAAGGCCGGAGCCGCTTCGACAGCGACTCCGGCCTCTTCTCTTAGACAATCGTCACGGCGCCTGCCGTGAGTACTAAGCGTTCTTAGGCCGCGGGCGGGATCGCCTCGTCCTCCGTCCGAACGCGCCGCGGGCGGCCGCGACGCGGGCGCTCGGCAGGAGCGTCTTCGCTCACCGGCGCAACATCGGTCGAGATCGCGGGCGGCAGCAGCGCGGCGTCGAAGCCGTTGTCCTGCGCTTCCTCGGCCTGAACCGTCTCGCGACGCGGGCGGCGTGTGCGGCGCGGTTCGTCGTTCGCCGGAATGGGAGCGGCACGTTCTTCCGGACGCGCTTCGCCAGTGTCACGCGGGCCGGTCGCATCACGCTGGCCGGTCATCTCCCGGGGCTGACGACGCGGACGATCCTCGCCCTGGTCGTATCCACCCTCGCGGTCACGGTCACGGTCACGGCGCGGACGAGCTTCACGATCGCCGCGAGGGCTACGATCCTCGCGCTGGTCGCGGCGCGGTCGTTCCTGGCGGTCCTGACGCTCGCCGTCGTCCGACGACTGCTGATACTGCGCCGGGCTGGCGACTTCGCCTTCGAAGCCGAAATCCTCGCCCTCGTCGTCCATGTCCTCGTCGCGCGGGCGACGGGCCTGACCATTGTCCTCGGCCCGCGAGCGGGTTTCGGCGAGCACGCGGAAATAATGATCCGCGAACTGGAGGTAATATTCGGTGTTCACCCGGTCGCCGGCGCGTTGCGCATCGGCGGCGAGGTTCTTGTATTTCTCGAGCAACTGGGCGGCATTGCCGCGCGCGCGATTGTCGATACGGTTGCCGTTATCCGGGCGACCGGGGTTACCCCCTTGACGCTGCCCGCCCCGACCGCGACGGCGGCCGGCCTGACGATTGTTCATCAAAGTGTTCGGTCCTGTCCCATATAGGCATCTGCCGGTGCGTGCCCAAACCGGCCGCACGATGCGGATGCATGACATCCCCCCGGACCCCGCGCCTCTTCCCTGCAAAAGAGGTCTGGTGTCCCGCCAAGGCCGCCGGACGTCAGCGGCTCTATAGCTTGATGGAGCAACCCCCAGCCATCTCAACGATTTGGGAATGGGGGCCTGCCCTGCCGTTGGTCTTAGCGGTCCGGGCTTCGCTCGCCAAGCATTATATTGTGCGGGCGCTAAGCGGCTTCAAGTCAGGACCAAACACCGTGCGCGGCCGGCGAGGTCGCGGGCCAGCGAAACGGTAAAACCCTGGGCAGCGAAGAGCGCACCGACGTCGTCGGCCTGGCTCGCGCCGATCTCGACACAGGCGACACCCCTCGGCGCGAGTTGCGGGCGGAGCACGGCGGCGATCGCGCGATAGTCGTCGAGGCCGTCGGCGCCGGCGAACAGCGCGGACGCGGGTTCCCACGCCACTACCTCGCGCGGCAACGGCTCGTCCGTCCCGATATAGGGCGGATTGCACAGGATCAGGTCGTGCGGCCCGCCCGCCCCGCTCCAGCCGCCGTGGACGATCCGCGCGCGGTCGGACATGCCGAGCCGGGCGGCATTGTCGCGAGCGATGGCAAGCGCAGTTTCCGAAGCGTCGATGCCGATCCCCGTCGCCTCCGGCCACTCCGCCAGCGCCGCAAGCAACAGCGCGCCGGATCCGGTACCGAGATCCAGCACCGACCGCGGGCCGGGCGTCCTGGCGAAACGCGCGACGGCCGCTTCGATCAGCGTCTCGCTGTCGGGCCGCGGAATAAGCACGCCGGGGGCGACGTGGAGGCTGATGGTCCAGAAATCGCGGGTGCCGGTGATATAGGCGACCGGCTCGTGCGCCAGGCGGCGGATGAGCAGGTCGTCGAAACCCGGTGGAGTCGGATCGTCGAGACGGGAGAGGATCAGCGCGTCGCGGGTAATGCCCAGCGCGTGGGCCATCAGCAGCTCGGCGTCGAGGCGGGGGGTTTCGGAGATGGTGGCGAGTTGGTGCGCGGCGGTGCGCAGGGCGTCCCGCACACGATAACCCTCTCCCCGCTCGGGGAGAGGGTTCGGAGAGGGGCAGTGCTGCGAGCCCAAGTCTCGGTGAGACACCTCCCCCTCTCCCAACCCTCTCCCCCATGGGGGAGAGGACTTTACGCCGTCGTCACCCATCCAGCGTCGCCAACCGCTCGGCCTCGTCCTCCGCGATCAGCGCGTCGATCAACTCGTCCATCTCGCCCATCAGTATCTCGGGCAAACGGTGCAGCGTCAGGTTGATCCGGTGATCGGTGACGCGTCCCTGCGGGAAATTATACGTCCGGATGCGCTCCGACCGGTCGCCCGACCCGACCATCGACTTGCGCGCGCCGGCCCGCTCGGACGCCAGCCGCTCGCGCTCAGCCTCGTACAGGCGGGTCCGCAGCACCTTCAGCGCCTTGGCCTTGTTCTTGTGCTGGCTGCGTTCGTCCTGCTGGATGACGACCAGGCCGGTCGGCAAGTGGGTGATGCGGATCGCCGAATCGGTCGTGTTGACGTGCTGCCCGCCCGCGCCGGACGCGCGATAGATATCGATCTTCAGGTCCTTGTCCTGGATGTCGACGTCGACCTCCTCGGCCTCGGGCAGCACGGCGACGGTCGCGGCGGAGGTGTGGATGCGCCCGCCACTCTCCGTCACCGGCACGCGTTGCACCCGGTGGACGCCGCTCTCAAACTTCAGCTTGGCGAACACGCCCTTGCCCGCGACCGACGCGACGACTTCCTTGTAACCGCCGGCATCGCTGTCGGACGCGGAGATCAGCTCGACCTTCCACCCCTGTCGGTCGGCATAGCGCTGGTACATGCGCATCAGGTCGCCGGCGAACAGCGCCGCCTCGTCCCCGCCGGTGCCGGCGCGGATTTCGAGCATCGCGGCGCGCTCGTCCGCCACGTCGCGCGGCAGCAGCGCTAGCGCCAGCGCCCGGTCGGCTGCCATCAGCGCTGCCTCGTTCGCACGCAACTCGTCGAGCGCCATCGCGCGCAGCTCGGCATCGCCGTCCTGCGACATGAAGCTCAGGCTCTCCGCCTCCTGCCGCAAGCGCCGCACCTCGCCGGCGGCAGCGGCGACGGGTTCGATCTCGGCATATTCCTTCGACACCGCGACGAAGCGATCGCCCGGCAGGTCCCCGGTCGCCATCAATGCCTGAAGCTCGTCACGCCGCGCCTCGATCTGGCGGATGCGGTCGGCGGGGATGCGGGTCATGCGCGGACCTCGACCGCCACCGTCATCCCCGCGACGGCGGGGATCCAGGGTCGCGAGCGACACGGCCTGTGGCTCTGGATCCCCGCTTTCGCGGGGATGACGGAGGACATCACGATAGGGCTTCCCGCAACTGCGCCAACAGGGCGTCGACCCGAGCATGCTCGGGCGCAGCGGTCGCGGAGCGGCCGTTCATCTCGACATTGCCAGCGCGCATCGACACCGACACCAGCACCTTGGCCGGGACCTTCGACGCCTTGTCGTAGCGTTTCTTCGGCGATCCCGTCGCGATCATGTCGGCCGACAGCCCATCGGCGCGGAACATCGCGAGCGCCTTCTGAGCATGCGCGAGGGCGGCATCATTCTCGACAGCGATGACGACGTCCTGCGGCTCGACCGCCGGCTCCTCCAGCAGCATCGCGAGCCGCTCGATCCCGGCCGCCCAGCCCACGCCCGGCGTCGGCTGCCCGCCCAGACTCTCGACCAGCCCGTCGTAGCGCCCGCCCGCCAACACCGTACCTTGCGCGCCCAGCCGGTCGGTCACGAACTCGAACGCGGTGTGGCGGTAATAGTCGAGCCCGCGGACCAGCCGGTCGTTGCGCGTCCATTTGACCCCCGCGGCATCCAGTCCGGCGGTGACCGCGGCGAAGAAGTCGCTCGCTTCCGCCGTCAGATAGTCGTCGATCCCCGGCGCGCTGTCGGCGATCGGCCGGTCGCGCGGGTCCTTCGAATCGAGGATACGCATCGGGTTCTTGTCGAGCCGGGTCAGGCTGTCCTCGGACAGGTCGCCCCGCGCGCTCTCGAAATGCTCAACCAGAGCCGTCCGCCATGCCTCGCGCGTCGCGGCATCGCCAAGCGTGTTGAGCTGGAGCGTCACGCCCTCGGCAATCCCCAGCTCGTTCAGCAGCTGATCGGCCAGCGCAAGCAATTCGACGTCCGCCGCCGGCTCGGCCGCGCCGAGGATTTCGGCATCGATCTGGTGGAACTGGCGATAGCGCCCCTTCTGCGGGCGTTCGTAGCGGAACACGGGGCCGTGCGTCGCGACCTTGATCGGCGCGTGCTGCTGCCAGCCGTTGCCGATATAGGCGCGTGCGATGCCGGCGGTGAATTCCGGGCGTAGCGTCAGCGAATCGCCACCGCGGTCAGGGAAGGTGTACATCTCCTTCGACACGACGTCGGTCGTCTCGCCGATCGATCGTGCGAAGACCTGCGTGTCCTCGAACACCGGCAGCTCGACGCGGCCGAAGCAATAGAGGCGGCGGATGCGGTCGAAGGCGTCGACCACGCGGGCGAAGCGGCGCTCCTCGTCGAACGCGATATCCTGCGTGCCGCGCACGCGCTGCGGGGTCTGGATGCGGGCCATAAGTGCCGCGCCTTATGCGACGAACGGAGCAAACGCCAGTCTCGGTACAGCCAGTCTCGGTACAGGCCCTGACGCCGGGCGATCTTTGGGCTATCGCCCGGCGGCGATGAGAATGAGCGAGTTACAGGACCGGATCGTCACCCAGCTGGTCCGCGATCACGGCGGTACCAAGCGCGACTGGAAACGGATCGTCGGCCGCATCCGCCTCTACGATCCCGCCACCCATCCGCACTGCAACTGGGCGCTCGACCCGTCGGGCACACCGCGCGAAAATGCGGTCGTGGAGCGAATGATGGATGACTGGCGGCTCAGGGTGCGGATCGTGACGCCGGGGTGATCCCCCGTACCGAGCGGGTTGGAGCGCCATCCTTGCGGCGCGCGAAGGGGGGCAGCACTTCGCCACGTTCAGCCAGCCTAATCGGGGATGGACTTGGATCATCCGCCCGCTTCCCGCATTTCCCTCACCGATCATGACCGCCGCCGCCCAGCCCTTTCCCGCATCCCCCTTCGGCATCCCGCTGTTCCGCCGGGTGTGGACCGCCAGCCTGTGCTCGAACTTCGGCGGGCTCATCCAGTCGGTCGGCGCGTCGTGGATGATGACGTCGCTCGGCGCCTCGCCGCAGATGATCGCGCTGGTCCAGGCGTCGACCAGCCTGCCGATCATGCTGCTGTCGCTCTGGGCCGGCGCGATCGCCGACAATCTCGACCGCCGCCGCATCCTGCTGACCGCCCAGAGCTTCATGCTGACCGTCTCGGCCATGCTCGCCATCCTCACTTGGCTCGGCTGGATCACGCCGTGGCTGCTGCTGGTCTTCACCTTCCTGATCGGCTGCGGGACGGCGATCAACGGTCCGGCGTGGCAAGCGTCGGTCGGCGACATGGTGCCGCGCCCGCTGCTGTCGGGGGCGGTCGCGTACAACAGTATGGGCTTCAACATCGCGCGCAGCGTGGGACCGGCGATCGGCGGCGCGATCATCGCGGCGGCGGGCGCGGCAACGGCGTTCGCGGTCAATGCGGTGAGCTATGTCGGGCTGATATTCGTCCTGCGCGGCTGGCAGCCGAACCTGCCGCCACGGCGATTGCCCCGCGAGCGGCTGGGCGTCGCGATGGCGGCAGGTGTGCGCTATGTCCGCCTGTCGCCGCCGATCCTGACAGTCTTGATGCGCGCGGCGCTGTTCGGGCTGGCCGCCAGCGCGATCCCCGCGCTGATGCCGCTCGTCGCGCGCGACCTGATCGGCGGCGGGCCGCTGACCTACGGCGTTCTGCTCGGCGCGTTCGGCCTGGGGGCGGTCGGCGGCGCGCTGCTCGCCCGGAAGCTGCGCGAGCGGCTGACCACGGAACGGATCGTCCGGCTCGCCTCGCTGTCGCTGGCGATCGGCGCGGTTACGACCTCGCTCGGCATCCTGCCTTTAGCCCTGCCCGCCCTCGCCCTGGCCGGGGGCGGGTGGGTGCTGGCGCTGTCGACCTTCAACGTCAGCGTTCAGCTCGCCTCGCCGCGCTGGGTCGTGGCGCGTGCCATCGCGCTGTATCAGATGGCGGCGTTCGGCGGGATGGCGGCGGGCAGCTGGATGTTCGGGTCGGTCGCCAGCGTCCATGGCGTCGCCGAAGCGCTGATCGCCGCCGCCGGCGTCCAGCTGTTGAGCGTCGTCGCGGGCCTCGTCCGCACGATGCCGGAGATCACCCAGGCCGACCTCGCCCCCCGCTCGGGCTGGGTGGAGCCTTCGACCGCCGTGCCGGTCCAACCCCGCAGCGGCCCGATCGTCATCACGGTCGAGCACCGCATCGCCGAAAGCGACGTCGCGCGCTTCCTGACCGTGATGAGCGAGCGCCGCCGCATCCGCCGCCGCGACGGCGCGCGCGACTGGAACCTGCTGCGCGACCTCGCCGAGCCGACCTTGTGGGTCGAGCGTTTCCACTTCGCGACCTGGCTCGACTATGTCCGCCATAACGAACGCCGCACCCAGGCCGACGCGGCAAACAGCGACGCGCTCCACGCGCTCTGGATCGACGGCACCCCGCCCGTCATCCACCGCCGGATCGAGCGCCAGACCGGATCACTGCCCGGCGCCGACGAAGGCGACGCCCAAATGCTGGATCCCGTGACCGATCCGGCGCGCTCCAGCTGATCCCATCCATCGAGGAAACCGACATGACGACGAGCACAGCGGCACTTTCGAGCGGCAATCTGGCGGTGGTGACGGGGGCGGCCGGCGGGATCGGGCTGGCCGCGGCGCGGGCATTCCATGCGCAGGGCCTGCGCGTCTGCCTGGTCGACCTGGCCGGCGAAGCCCTGGACAGGGCGGCGGCGGAGCTCGGCGATGGGGCGACCGCCTGTCCCTGCGACGTAGCCGACGCGGCGCAGGTCGCTGCGCTCGCAAACAGGGTCGCCGCCGATCACGGACCGGTATCCGTCCTGATGAACAACGCCGGCATCGGCGCGGGCGGGGATGTGTTCGCGCGTGGCGATGTCTGGCGGCAGGTTATCGGCGTCAACCTGTTCGGCGTGCTGAACGGCGTCCAGAGCTTCGTGCCCGCGATGATCGCGCACGACGCGCCCGCCCTCGTCATCAACACCGGATCGAAGCAGGGTATCACCCAGCCGCCCGGCAACACCGCATATAATGTCAGCAAGTCGGGCGTGAAAGCGCTGACCGAGGGGCTGGCCCACACGCTGCGCGAACAGACCGGCGACCGCGTGACGGCGCATCTGCTGATCCCCGGCTACACCTTCACCGGCATGACCGCCCGCGGCGCGACCGACAAGCCGGACGGGGCATGGACCGGCGAAGAGGTCGTCGACCGGATGCTGGCAGGCGTCGCGGCCGGAGACTTCTACATCCTGTGCCAGGACAATGAGACGACGCTGGAGCAGGACCGCCGCCGCATTCGCTGGGCCGCGGATGACGTGGCCGAGAACCGCCCGGCCCTGTCGCGCTGGCATCCCGACTGGGCCGACCATTTCGCCGCCCATATGGCCGAGTGACGACGCTTAACGGCAGATATTGACCGCGCGCGACCAGCGCGTCGAGGAAATGGTGCCGGAATTGGGCGAACGGGTCAGGTTGAACGCTCCATGCTCTGCTGGCCGCCGACACCGGGATGATCCTCGCTCCGCTCGATATGCAGATAATTCGGCGAGAACATCGCGGCGCTGCATAGGTCCTGCCAACGCAGGATGACGACGCTGCGTCCACGCCACTCGATCAGCCTGCGCGCCCGCAGGTCCTGAAGCGTCCGGTTGACATGAACCGGTGTCATCCCCGTCGCTTCCGCCAGATCGGTCTGGGTCAGCGGGCAGTCGAATCCCCCCGCCTGTGTCAGCCCGACCGCGTTCAGCCGCACGAACATCTCGCAGATCAGGTGCGCGATTCGCTCCAGCGCACTGCGTTGCCCGAGGTTCAGCGTCCATTCGCGCTGGATTGCCGCGGCAACCAGCAGATCCCAGGTCAGCGCGCTGGCGATCCGCGGATGGTCGATCGCCAGCGCCTCCATTACAGGCGCGGGCAGTTCGACATAAGTCAGCGCGGTGATCGTTCCCAGCGAATGGTCCATCTCGCGCAGCATCGACGCATTGAGTTCGCACAAATCCCCCGGCAGCAGCATTGCCAGCATCTGGCGCCGGCCGTCCTCCAAAGTCTTGTAGAGCGATGCCCAGCCATCAAGGATCAGCATCGCACCGCGCGGCTGTTCGCCCTCGCGGATGATATCCGTCCGCGCGCGTGCCGTGCGGGCCGGGCTGTCGGCCAGATGTTGCAACGCTGCACGATCGTCGTCCGCAAGGCCGATGAATTGCTCATATTTTCGGGCAAGCAGTTGCGGCATTGAAAATCTCTGGGTGCGCCGAACAGCCCTCGAGCGGGCATGACCGGGATTGGGCCTTACCTGCCTTATTTCTACAGGAATTTATTTTGCTTACGCCGCTTTGTTATGAAAATCGACGGCATAGTTGCTGGCTGTGTCGTCCTCATCGCCAGCACTACGGCGCCAATTGATCGGAAGCCGTTCAAGGGTCCAAACCCAATCAGGATGGGGTCGTGACGGAGCCGATTTTGGTTCAGGGCAAGAAGCGAGGAGCGGAGCGATGCTGATGCATCGTGACCGACGAGCGACGCAGCCCTGGGGCAAAATCGGCCCGCGGCGGAGCCGTCGCTCAAAGGAAGGCGCTGGACGGCGTCGCTTGCTTGCAGGTAGCGCCGCTACCTGCTGCGACGCGCTCCTTGCCAGCGCCTTCCTTTGAGCGATCACGATCCCCGTCCTGATTGGGTTTGGACCCTAGCCGCGTCCGGCGCGACTCACACCGCCGCATCCCGGATCGTTTCCATCGCCACGAAGGTCGATGTATTCGCCACATGCGGCAGCGCCGAGATGCGCTCGCCCAACACTTCGCGATAGCGTCGGATATCGGCCGTCCGCACCTTCAGCAGATAGTCGAAACTGCTCGCGATCATGTGGCATTCCTCGACCTCGGGAATGCGCAGCACCGCGCGGCGAAATTCCTCCAGCGCCGCCTCGCGCGTGTCGGACAATTTCACTTCGGTGAAGGCGATGTGATCGAGCCCCAGCCGGGCCGGATCGACGACCGCGCGGAAGCCCAGGATATAGCCGCCGTCGATCAATCGCTTCAGCCGCACCTGGCAGGGTGTCTTGGACAGCCCGACCCGCTTGGCGAGCTCGGTGACCGACAATCGTCCGTCCGCTCGCAACGCGTCGATGATCCGCCGGTCGAATGGATCGAGCGACGGGCTTCTGGCGTCCGTTCGGTCTGCCACATGGCCTCCAAAAGATATGATCGGCCTGGGATTGCCGCAAATCCGGGCGGATCGCCAGCGCCGAAGTCGCTATATCGGCTATCATGAGCACCGCCCCCTTCGCCGACTTCGCGCCACCCATCCGCCCGCAGGACGCCCAGCGCCGCGCAATCACCGCGGCCTATCGCCGGCCCGAGCCCGAGTGCCTCGCGCCGCTCCTCGATCAGGCGACGTTGTCCGACGACGTCCGCCGCCAGGCGACCGCCACCGCAAGCGCGCTTGTCACCGCGCTTCGCGCTAAGCACAAGGGCACTGGCGTCGAGGGGCTCGTCCAGGAATATGCGCTGTCGAGCCAGGAGGGCGTCGCCCTGATGTGCCTCGCCGAAGCGCTGCTGCGCATTCCCGACACCGCGACCCGCGACGCGCTGATCCGCGACAAGATCGCCGGCGGGGACTGGCGGTCGCATATGGGCGACGGCCGCTCGCTGTTCGTCAATGCCGCGACCTGGGGGCTGGTCGTCACCGGCAAGCTGACCGGCAGCGTCAACGACAGCGGCCTGGGAGCCGCCCTCACCCGCCTGATCGCGCGTGCGGGCGAACCGGTCATCCGCCGCGGCGTCGACATGGCGATGCGGATGATGGGCGAACAGTTCGTGACCGGCGAGACCATCGCCGAAGCGCTGGAGCGCGCCCGCCCGCTGGAAGCGCGCGGCTTCCGCTACAGCTACGACATGCTCGGCGAAGCGGCGACGACCGCGGCGGACGCGGAGCGCTATTATCGCGACTATGAAAATGCCGTCCGCGCGATCGGCGAGGCTGCGGCAGGTCGCGGCATCTATGCCGGGCCCGGCATCTCGATCAAATTGTCGGCGCTCCACCCGCGCTACGTCCGCGCTCAGGCGGAGCGGGTGATGGGCGAACTGCTGCCGAAGGTGAAGGCGCTGGCGCTGATCGCCAAGGGCTATGACATCGGTCTGAACATCGATGCGGAGGAAGCGGACCGGCTGGAACTGTCGCTCGACCTGCTCGAGTCGCTGGCGACCGACCCGGACCTCGCCGGCTGGGACGGCCTGGGCTTCGTCGTTCAGGCCTATGGAAAGCGCTGCCCGTTCGTGATCGACTGGATCATCGACCTCGCCGCCCGCGCGAGCCGGCGTATCATGGTCCGGCTGGTTAAAGGCGCCTATTGGGATGCCGAGATCAAGCGTGCGCAGGTCGACGGCCTCGCCGACTTCCCAGTCTATACCCGCAAGATCCACACCGACGTCGCCTACATCGCCTGCGCTCGCAAGCTGCTCGCGGCGAAGTCGTTCGTCTTTTCGCAATTCGCGACGCACAACGCGCAGACGCTGGCGACGATCTATCACCTCGCCGGCCCAGACTTCACCGTCGGCGACTATGAGTTCCAGTGCCTCCACGGCATGGGCGAGCCGCTGTATGACGAGGTCGTCGGCGGCAACAAGCTGAACCGCCCGTGCCGCATCTATGCCCCGGTCGGCACGCACGAGACGCTGCTGGCGTATCTCGTCCGCCGCCTGCTGGAGAACGGCGCCAACTCATCCTTCGTCAACCGCATCGCCGATCCCGAAGTCTCGATCGCCGACCTCGTCGCCGACCCGGTCGAGGCGGTGCGCGCGATGCCGCAGCCGGGGCAGAAGAACCCGCATATCGCGCTGCCTGGCCAGCTTTACGACGCGCGGATCAATTCGGCCGGGCTCGACCTCAGCGACGAGACGACGCTCGCCATGCTGAGCGAAACGCTGGCCGGCGAAGCCCCGTGGACCGCAGGCGACACCGGCACCGAACGCGCCGTGCTCAACCCGGCCGATCGCCGCGATCAGGTCGGTATCGTCCGCGAGATGAGCGTCGCGGACGCCGAAGCCGCCGCCCGTACCGCCGCCGCATCCGCGGTCGGCTGGGCCGCGACCACGCCCACCGCCCGCGCCGCGATGCTCGATCGCGCGGCCGACGCGATGCAGGCGCGCATGCCGCAATTGCTCGCGCTGATCGTCCGCGAGGCGGGCAAGTCGCTGCCCAACGCCATCGCCGAAGTGCGCGAGGCCATCGACTTCCTGCGCTATTATGCGCAGCAGGCGCGATCGACGCTCGGCACCGGCCACCGGCCGCTTGGCGTCGTCACCTGCATCAGCCCGTGGAACTTCCCGCTGGCGATCTTCACCGGCCAGGTCGCCGCGGCACTGGTCGCGGGCAATACGGTGCTCGCCAAGCCGGCGGAGGAAACCCCGCTTGTCGCAGCGCAGGGCGTCGCCCTGCTGCACGAGGCCGGCGTGCCCACCGACGTCCTCCAGCTTGTGCCCGGCGACGGCGCGATCGGCGCCGCACTGGTCGCCGCGCCCGAGACGATGGCGGTGATGTTTACCGGCTCGACCGAGGTCGCCCGCCTGATCCAGAAGGAACTGGCGAAGCGCCTGCTGCCCGGCGGCGCGCCCATCCCGTTCATCGCCGAAACCGGCGGCCAGAACGCGATGATCGTCGATTCGTCGGCGCTGGCCGAACAGGTGGTGGCGGACGTCATCGCCTCCGCCTTCGACAGCGCCGGCCAGCGCTGCTCGGCGCTGCGCATCCTGTGCCTGCAGGAAGAGGTCGCCGACCGCACTTTGGCGATGATCAAGGGCGCGCTGCACGAACTGTCGATCGGCCGCACCGATAGGCTGGCGACCGACATCGGCCCGGTCATCACCGCAGAGGCGAAGGGGACGATCGAGAAGCACATCGCCCGGATGCGCGCCGCCGGCCACCGCGTCGAACAATTGTCGCTCAAGGGCGATACCGCAAACGGCACCTTCGTCGCCCCGACCATCATCGAGTTGAGCGATATCGCCGAGCTGGAGCGCGAGGTGTTCGGCCCCGTGCTTCACGTCGTCCGCTTCCGCCGCGCCGAACTCGACCGGCTGATCGACCGGATCAACGCGACCGGTTACGGCCTGACCTTCGGCCTGCACACTCGCCTCGACGAGACGATCGCGCATGTGACGGCGCGGGTGAAGGCGGGCAACCTCTACATCAACCGCAATGTCATCGGCGCGGTCGTCGGTGTCCAGCCGTTCGGCGGGCGCGGCTTGTCGGGGACAGGGCCGAAGGCGGGCGGGCCGCTCTATCTCGGCCGGCTGGTGACGGGTGCGGACCTGCCCCCGCCGGTGGTGTCCGATTACGCCGATCCGGCCGCGCGCGATCTGGCGATCTGGCTGGAGAACCGCGGCGAGGATCGCGCCGGTGCCCGTGTGCGGGACGCAATCGCGGCGTCGATGCTGGATGCGGAAGCCGAACTGGCCGGCCCGGTCGGCGAGCGCAACCTCTACGCGCTTCATCCGCGCGGCCGGGTGCTGCTCCTGCCCCGGACCCGCGAAGGGCTGATCGAACAGCTGGGCGCAGCGCTGGCGGCGGGCAACGACGCGGTGGTCGGCGATGCGGCGGCGTTCCGCGACATGATCTCCACCCTGCCCCCCAGCGTCGCAGCCCGCGTGCGGATCGCCGACGACTGGCGCCGCGAAGGCCCCTATGCCGGTGCGCTGATCGAGGGCGAGGACCGCCAGGTCGCTGCCGCGCTGACGGCGCTCGCCGACCTGCCCGGCCCGATCGTCCTGCCGCAGGCGGGCTCGGCCGGCTACCGCCTCGACTGGCTGGTCGAGGAAGTGTCGACCTCGATCAACACGACCGCGGCCGGCGGCAATGCGAGCCTGATGGTCCTGCCGACGAGCTAGTAGACTTCTACGAAGTCCCTGTACTCGACAGAAGCTCATCAGTGTTCCCGCGCAGGCGGGAACCCAGGGTCAAGCAATACAATGGCGTGATCGCTCGTGGCCCTGGGCTCCCGCCTGCGCGGGAGCACGGACGGGACTTTCGCAGAGACCTTGCGACGGCGGCACTGACGGGGGTCGTGCACGATGGCCGGTCACACCATCGCCATGTCCGCGCCCGGTGACCGCCACGCCCCCCGTGTGTAAGGCGGTCTTATGCTCTCTCGCCTGCTCATCGTCGCCAGCCTGACCCTCGCCGCCCCTGCGCTGGGGCAGAGCAACGGCTTCGACCTGTCAGGCCCCGACCTGTCAATGACGGTCAAGCGTGGCGAAGCGTCTCTGCCGGTCGGTGCCGTGCCCAGCCTGAAGGCCGGCGACCGCCTGACCGTCACCGCCGCGCTCCCCGACGACCAGTCGGCGCGCTATCTGCTGGTCGTCGCCTTCCTGCGCGGCGCGACCAATCCGCCGCCCAAGAACTGGTTCTTTTCCGCCGAGACGTGGAAGCGCGGACGCAACCGGCTCGATATCGTCGTGCCCGAAGGAGCGGAGCAGGCGGTCACCTTCCTCGCGCCCGACACGGGCGGCGGGCTCGATGCGATCCGCGACGCCGTGCGCGGGCGGCCGGGCGTGTTCGTCCGCGCGGCGCAGGATCTCTATCAGGCCTCGCTCGACCGCGCGCGCCTGGACGCGTTCGTCGGCGGCATCGCCAGCGTCGCCGACAGCGATCCCGATCGTTTGCCGACCGTCGCCCCGGTCCTCGCCAATGCGTTGCGCATCAAGCTCAATCCCGATTGCCTATCGCGCCAGCGCGCCGTCCAGGCCTCCTGCCTCAGCCAGGCGCGGGACTCCGTCGTCCTCCAGGCCCAGCGCGGCGCGACGCTGACCGAGACGCTGACCGGCGCGCCCGTCGACCTCGCCTATCGCGTCGCCGCCACGCGCGAAGGCGGGGCGGGTTTCTACAGCCCGTATATTGGCCTCGCCCGCGATCTCGCCCGCCTGTTCGGCGCATTCCGCAGCGCGCAATATCAATATGTCCCTGCGCTGGCGCTCGGCCGCGGCGATCGGGTCCATCTGCAACTCAACACCGCGCCGTCGTTCCAGAACCCGCGGTCGGTCTTGGTCGCGCCGTTACCCCCGGTCGCAGCGATGCCGCCGCCTGCCTGGCGTCCTGCGAGTGGCGACGTGCAGTGCCTGACCCAGCCGGGCCTGACGCTGACGCTGGACGATGCCTCGCTGATGTTCGCCACCGGCTATGCCCGCGACCTTGCGCTGCGGCTGACGCAAGCGGACGGCAAGACCGTCGACGTGCCGCTGATTGTCAATCCGGGCCGCGGCGGCCTGCGCCTCGCGGGCGACCTGCCGACGCTGACGGGGCCGGTCACCAATGCCATGCTTCAGGGCGTGTGGGGCTTCGACCCGTTCACCGGACCGCGCCTGCCGGTCCGTCTCGACGCGGCGGGCGCCTGGACCGCGCCGGGGGACGGCGTCGTCGTCGTCGGGCGCGACCATCCGCTGTCGCTGCGTGGCGGCGTCGCGGCCTGCGTGACCGGGGTCGCCTTGCGCGAAGCGGACGGCGCGCTGCGGCCGATCGCCTGGAAAGCGGCGGGGCCTGATGCGATCGATGCGACGCTGCCGCTCGGCAAGGCGAAGCCCGGGCCGATGACCCTGGTCGTCTCGCGGCAGGGTGCCGCCGAGCCTGCCACGCTCGCGCTGACGGCGCGCGTGGAGGCGAGCCGGCTCGATCGCTTCACCGTCCACGCCGGGGATCGAGCCGGCGTGCTGGAGGGCACACGGCTCGATCAGGTGGCCGCACTCGACATGGGCGGACGGCGCTTCACCGCGGGGACGCTCACCCGCGGCGCCGATGGCGATCGGCTGGAGATGACGACCGATGCCGCGGTCGAGGCGCAAGGGGACACCGTCGACGCTCGCGTCAAATTGCGCGACGGCCGCGGGGCGTCGGTCGCCGCGCGGATCGCTCCGCCGCGACCGACGGTGACATTGGTCAGCCGCGAGGTGACCGCTGCCCCCGCTCCGGCAACGCTACCAATCATCCTGCCCGAGGGGCTGATACCGCGAGACGCGACGCTGACCTTTTCGTTGCGCCTGACTGGCGGCTTCACGGGCGGCGACGCGGTCGAAGTCGCGGCCGGTGACGACGGTGCGGCGACACGGCTGACCGTCGCGTCCGGCGCAGTGCAGCGCGTGGGTGCGGATGTCGCGGTGGCGCGACTGGCGCCCGCCACCGCGTTCGGCCCCGCGGCGACCGGGCCGATTCGCTTCCGGCTGTGGCGCGGTGAGGTCGCAGGCGACTGGCAGTCGCTCGGCCGCATCGTCCGCCTGCCCGTGCTAACTACGCTCGCCTGCCCGACAGCGGCCAAGGCCTGCACGCTCACCGGCCGCGACCTGTTCACCGTGGCGAGCGTCGGCGAGGTCGCGCTTCCGGCCGGCTTCGTCGGCAGCAAGATCGACGTTGCCAAGCCGGGTGACGGCACTCTCCCGATGACGTTGCAGGACGCGCCGGACGTGGTGGTCCGGATAAAGACACGGCCGGCGGGGTAAACCCCACCGGCCGGTCAAATGCCCCCTCCGTCGCCTCAAGCGCGAGAGGCGTCAGAACCGCAGCGCTACCCCGGCCGAATATTTGCGCCCGCTATATGTGCTGTAGAGCGAATCCTGCCGTACCGAATCCTGGTAGAAGCCCAGTTCCTGGTTGGTCAGGTTCTGCGCCTCGACCCGCAGCTGGATTTGCGGCGTGATCTGGTAGGATGCGGTCGCGTCCAGGAAGAAGGCGTCGATATTACCCTGCACGTCGCTGCCCGCGCGGCCCGACGGCACGCGCAGCAGGAACCGGTCGCGCCACGACCCGCTGGCGCGGATGCTGAACTTGCTGTCTTCGTAATAGAGCGTGCCGTTGGCGGCATATTTCGACAGGTTTACCAGCGCCGCGCGCGTCGTCAGGTTGCAGGCGGTGTTGTTGCAATAGGTGATGTCGGAGTCGACATAGGTGAAGTTCGCCAGCGCCCCGAAGTTGCGCAGGAAGCCCGGCAGGAAGTCGAACCCGGCCTGGACGTTGATCTCGACACCCTTCAGCGGCCCGCCCGGCGTGTTCACCTTGGACGAGAAGGTAAATTCGGTGTCCGCCGTGTTGCTTGACCCCGTCAGCAGCGACAGCGGCAGGCCGGTTTGACTGTAGGGGATGTTGCGCTGGAGCGCCTGGATGAAGCTGTCGATGTCCTTGTAGAACCCGCCGACCGAAATGATGCCGGTCCGCCCGAAATAATATTCCAGGCTGACGTCGGCGGTCTTGGCGCGGATCGGTTCGAGCAGGAAGTTGCTGGCCGATACGGTGCGGGTGTTCAGCGCGATCGACACCGAACCCGGCAGCAGGTCCGACAATTCGGGTCGGGTCATCACCTTGGCGGCGGCAACGCGGAAGATCAGATTGTCGGTCAGGTCCGCGGTGATCGTCGCCGACGGCAGCCAGTCGTCATATTTGCGCGTCAGCGTCGTCGGCGATCCCGAGATCGGACCCAGCCCGACCTGCTGCGTGTTGACGTAGCGGACACCGGCATTGGCCCTGATCCGAACCCCGCCCAGCGCGCGGGTGTCGAGATCGACCATCGCAAACGCGCCGCGCACGCCTTCGTCGAGCGACGACATCTGCGGCGGGTTCAGCGCATAGGCGCCGCTCTCGCTGGAGAAGCCGAACACCGAATCGAACTTCGCATAGTCGGGCGCCGCCCAGCTGCTGATCGTCTGGACCGGCAGCGTGCGACCGAAGTCGCCGATCGGCGTCGTTAGCTGGCCGATCGTGGCGCCCGCGGGGATCGTCGGCGCCAGATTCTGCGTCACGCGATCGCGGCTCCAGCGCTCATACTGCGCCTCGCGATACGAGCCGCCGACGCGGACGTTCAGCCCCTCGGTCAGCTCCAGCGTCGCATTCAGTTCCGCCGTCAGGTTGTTGAATTCGTCACGGCTGCGCGCCAGCGCCAGCGTCCCGTTGACCGTGTTGTCTGCGGACGGCGGACCGAACACGAAATTGGCGGGGTTGTCGACATCGATTCCCCAGCCGATCGTCGGGAAGCGGCGGTTGTTCCGGAAGTCGAAGGAATAGCCGTTGATGTTGTTGGCGAAGATGCCGATCTGCGTGCGCCGCGGCTTGTCGTAGATCGTCCGCGACATGCCGATGAAGCCGTCGAGCTTCAGCGCGCCGAAATCCTGCGATCCGCTCAGATTGATCTGGCCGAAGGTGGTGGTGTACTTGCTGAGCGTCAGGTCGTTGGTCAGATCGACGCCGTTGAACAGGCCATAGACCAACGTGCCGTTGGGATCGCGCACCGCATCGACGACCGATGTTTCCGCGCTGCCATGCTGGGCGGCGTTGCGCGAGAAGGACAGTGCGGTGATCGTCTGGTCGCTGCGCGTCACGTCATAGCGCGAGAACAGCCCGTCAAGCGCGAAGTGCGTCCGGTCGCTCGGCCGCGCCTCCAGCGTCACCGTCGCGCCGAAGCGGGTATATTCCTGGTCCGAACGGATCAGACGGCCGCTGCGCGGGATATAGGTGCCGGCGCTGTCGACCAGCGCATAGTTGCTGTTGTTCTGCGTCGTGTTCGGCAGGCGCGGGTTGCCGGTCGAGCAATTGGTCGCGGTGGTGCCGTTCAAGGTGCTGTTCGACGGGCTCTGCGGCGAATAGCCGACCGGTGAGCAGAAGCGGTTGAGGCTGCCCTGGATGACGTCGACCGCCGACCAGCCCTCTTCGCGCGTGTGACGCTTGGTCCAGGCGACGGAGGCCGCCACGCCGAACGTATCGTCGAGGAATTTCTTGGAGATCAGCCCCGTCACGCGCGGCATGACCTTGCGGCGCAGGTCGTCGTACGTCCCCTGCGCACTTGCGGCGAGGGTGAAGTCCTTGGCGTAGGACAGCGGCCGCGGCGTCTGGAGGTCGACGGTCGCGCCGAGCGACCCTTCCTCGATGTCCGCGGTGCTGGTCTTGCGTACGGTCAGCGTGCTGAACAGTTCGGAGGCGAAGGTGCTGAAGTCGAACGAACGCGACGAGACATAGCCCGACCGGATGTCGGACGACCCCGCCGACGACGACCCTTCCATCCCGTTCAGCCGCACGCGCGTGAATTGCGCGCCGAGACCGCGGACCGAGATGGTCTTGCCCTCGCCGCCGTCACCGCGGGTGATCGCGACGCCCGGCAGGCGCTGCATCGATTCGGCCAGGTTCGAGTCCGGAAACTTGCCGATATCCTCGGCGGAGATCGAGTCGACGACACCGATCTCTTCCTTCTTCGTCGCCAGTGCGGTGGCGAGCGATCCGCGGAAGCCGGTGACGATGATGTCCTGCGGCGTGCCTTCGTCTTCGGACACCTGCGCGGGGGCGGCGGTGCGATCCGCGTTGGTGACGGGCGCGGGGGTCACCTGCGCCGCTGCCGGGCTCGCCAGCCCGATCGCCAAAGCCATTGCCGAAACCGTCACCTGAACGGTCGTGTTGCGCGAAGCCATCAATCCCCTCCCTGTCGCATTTGCCGCGTTATGGGTTGCGCAAACCTGTAAGACAGATTTACCCATAATACAACATACGAGTTTGCAGGGGTCCTGTCGTTCCCGCGAAGGCGGGAACGACAGGTCATCAGGTCACAGCTTGTACGCCGCCTTCGCCAGATCATAAGCCAGCGCCCGCGCGACCTCGAACGCCTCGTCGCGGTCCAGCCGATGTTCCGCCACCAGCCGCGCAAGGAAGCCGCAGTCGATCCGTCGGCTCAGGTCATGCCGCGCGGGAATCGAGAAGAACGCCCGCGTATCGTCGTTGAAGCCGACCGTATTGTAGAAGCCCGCGGTCTCGGTCACCTGCTCGCGGAACCGGCGCATCCCCTCCGGGCTGTCGTGGAACCACCAGGCCGGACCGATCTTCAGCGCTGGATAATGGCCGGCGAGCGGCGCGATCTCGCGCGCATAGGTGCTCTCGTCCAGCGTGAAGAGGATGATTGTCAGGTCGCGTTCGTTGCCGAAGACGTCGAGCATCGGCTTGAGCGCGCGGACATAATCGGTCCGCGACGGCCAGTCGTCGCCCTTCGCCTCGCCGAACGTCCCGCTGACCGCAGGATTCTGTCCGCGCAAGGCGCCGGGATGGATCTGCATGACCAGCCCGTCGTCCAGACTCATCCGCGCCATTTCGGTCAGCATCTGCCCGCGGAACCGCTCGGCCTCGTCCGCACTTGCCTGGCCTGCGACGACCCGGCCGTACAGCGCGGCGGCATCTGCCTGCGACAGGTTTTCGGTATGCGCGGTCGGGTGGCCGTGGTCGGTCGACGTCGCGCCGCCGTGCTCGATGAAATAGCGCCGCCGATCGCGCAGGGCGGCGAGATAGCCGTCCCAACTGCCCACATCGTGGCCCGTGATACGACCGAGCTCGGGCACATCCTGCCGGAACCGCGCATGATCGGGATCGGTGACGTTGTCGGGCCGGAAGGCGGTGACGACCTTTCCGCCCCATCCGCTGCTGCGGATCGCGCGGTGGTGCCGCAGGTCGTCCAGCGGGTTCTCGGTCGTCGCCAGCGCCTCGATACGGAAGCGTTCGAACAGGGCGCGCGGGCGGAACTCGGGCCGCTTCAACTGCGCATCGATCTGGTCGTACAGCCGGTCGGCGTTATAGGCCGACAGACGTTCGGTCAGGCCCAGAATGTCGTGGAACGCATAGTCGAGCCACATCCGGCTGGGCGTCCCGCGCAGCAGGTGGACGTTCTCCGCAAAGCGGCGCCAGATCTTGCGCGTGTCCGTCTCGGTCCAGCCGCCGTCGATCCGCGGCACGCCCAGGTCCTCCAGCGGCACGCCTTGGCTGTAGAGCATGCGGAAGATATAATGGTCGGGGATGATGAACAGCGTCGCCGGGTCGGGGAACGGCGCGTCCTCGGCAAACCACGACGGATCGGTGTGGCCGTGCGGGCTGATGATCGGCAGGTCCGCGACCGACGCATAAAGCTCGCGCGCGATGCCCCGCGTTTCGGGATCGGCGGGAAGCAGGCGGTCGGGGTGCGGCGCGAGGGGCGCAGGGGTCATCGTCAAAATCCTTGGGAAGCGCCGCCGTCGACCGGCAGCAGCACGCCGGTCACGAACTTGGCGGCGGGCGAGCAGAGATAGACGGCGGCGTGACCGATATCGTCGGGCTCGCCGAAGCGCGCCATCGGCGTGCGCTGGAGGATGCGGTTCGACCGCGCCGGATCGCCGTCGAGCGCCTTGCGCAGCATCGGCGACTCGATCCACCCCGGCGCGATCGCATTCACCCGGACGCCTTGGCCCGCGACCTCGACCGACAGCGCGCGGACCATGCCGACATAGGCCGACTTGGCCGCCGAATAGGCGACCACGCCCGGCATCCCGATCAGCGAGGTCATCGACGCGGTGAACAGGATGCTGCCATGCCCCGCCGCCAGCATCCCCGGCAGCACCGCCTGGGTCAGCGCGTGGGCGGCGAGGACGTGCGTGTCGAGCATCGTCGCGAAATCCTCGACGGACGTATCGACCGCGAGCTTCTTGAAGTTGATCCCGGCGTTGTTGAGCAGGATCGACACCTTGCCGTGACGCGCGATCACCCGCTCGACCAGCGCGGGCAGGCTCGCGAAGTCGGTCACGTCGGCGGCGGCATAGTCAGCGCGTTCGTCAAGCGCCTCGGCGGCACCGCGCACCATCTCCTCGCGCCGCCCGACCAGCACGACCGTCGCGCCCGCCGCATGGAGTGCTCGCGCCATGCCGAGGCCGAGCCCCGTACCACCACCAGTGATCAGCGCGACCTCGCCGTCCAAGCGGAACGGGTCAGGCTGCACTGCGGCACCCCCGGTCCAGCTCGGGCGTATCCTGATGCTTGTACATGACGAAATACTCCCTGTGTCCCAGCGCTTCCGGCTTGCTCTGCGTGCCGGACGCTACGTCGGCGACGAGCCCGCCCAGTTCCTCCGCCGCCGCATCGAGCGACAGCGCGCCCGTGAGGACGCGGCCGGCGTCGAAGTCCATGTCCTCGTGCATCCGCGCATAGGTGCGGCTGTTGCCCGTAACCTTGACGAGCGGGGCGACCGGCGACCCGATCACGCTGCCGCGCCCGGTCACGAACAACACGATCTGGCTGCCGCCGGAGATCAGGTCCATGATGCCTTCGGTGTCGTTGGGATTGGTGTAGCCGAAGCCCATGAAATGCGGGTCCGGCACCGAATCCATGACCCACAGACCCGGCCAGGGCGGACTTTCGCCGACCTTGATGACGCCCTGGATGGGCCGCGATCCGCTCTTGGCGAAAGCGCCCATCGACTTTTCCTCGATGGTGGTCAGCCCACCGGCGAAATTGCCCGGCGACACGGAATATTGCCGCACCTCGCGGCAATAGCGCTCGGCCTTGGCATAAGCCGCATCGAGCTGCTCCCGCGCGGCCGGTGAGGCGGCGCGGTCGAGGATGATGTCCTTGAGGCCGATCATCTCGACGATCTCTTCGACGATCGCGGAGCCGCCTGCATCGACCACCCGGTCGAACAGCCGCCCGACGACCGGATTGCCGACCAGCCCGCTCGTTCCGTCCGACCCGCCGCACTCCGCCCCCAGCGTCAGGTCGCCGAACCCCATCGCCACCCGCGGCGTCTCGGCACGGATGCGGTCACGCAAGCCTCGCACGATCGCCTTGCCCTTGTCTGTCGAACTGCGCGTCCCGCCGACGTCCTGAATGAAGAAGGCATCCGCCGGCCGACCGCTCTTCGCCACCGCCTCGGCGATCCGGGCGGGTTGCGTGTATTCGCACCCCAGCCCGACCGCGAGCACCGCACCGACGTTCGGGTGCCGCGCGAGCGACAAGGTCAGGCGGATGGCATATTGGTTGTCGTAGCAGCCGGGGAAGCCGATGACCTGCACATCGTCCTCACCGGCGGCGATCGCATGGGCGACATGCGCGGCGCACTGGACGGTATAGACGACCAGCACGAGATTGCGGACGCCCTTGCGTCCATCGGGCCGCAACCACCCGGTCCATTCGCGCGCGAAGACGTCAGTCATAGCGGATGTCCTGCGCCGCTCCGGTCACGACATCGAACCCGCCCGAGCGTTCGTCGAAACCGCTCGTGCAATTGTGCAGATGCACCCAGTCGCCGCGCGCGATGTCCGTGCTCGCGGTGCCGATCGGAATGCCGAACTTCACCACCGGGTCGCCCGACGCCATGTCGACCAGCGCGACCTTGTGCCCCAATGCGATGGACGTGCGCAGCGGCACCTCGCCCATGCCCAGCACGGTCACGACGCCGTCGCCATCCTCTAGCAACGTCGCGACCGTGTCGCGCGGGTGAATGCGAAACGCCGTGGTCACAGGATGCCGTATTTGGCGAAAGCCGCGGTTGAGGACATGCCGCCCTCGATCTCCTTGCGCACCAGCTTCTCGCCCCGCGCTTTCTCCAGCGCGCGCTCGACCACCTCGTTCTCATGCGCACGCGGGATCACCAGCACGCCGTCGAGGTCGCCGAACACCAGATCGCCCGGCATCACCGTGACCGGTCCGACCTCGATCCGGCAGCGATAGTCGACGACTTTCGTCCGCACCCCCGAATCCTGCGCGAACCGCCCGCGGCTGAACACCGGCCAGTCCTGTTCCAGCACCTGCGGCGTATCGCGGTGGAAGCCGTCGATCACCGCGCCCGCCGCCCCGAGTGTCCGCGCGGTCGCCGTCAGGATCTCGCCCCAATAGGCGCAGCGCATCGTGCCGCCCGCGGCAAGATAGACGTCGCCCGGCTCCAGCTGGTCGAGCGCTTCGGTCAGCCGCCCGAACGGCTGCGCCTGTTCGCCGAAGACGTCGATCATCAGCACCGGCATCGCGCGGCCGATCAGCTTCATCGGCGTCAGCGCGGGCTGGATCGGTTGCGGCAGGAACTGGTGGTACAGCCCCAGCGTGTCGAGGATGTCGCCGACCACTGGCGTATAAAGCTCGGCACGGAACAGGGCGAACAGGTCGGCGTCGGTCATGTCGGTTCCACGGTTGCAGGACGGCGCAGGATCAGCGCCAGGATCAGCACGGCGAGCGGATAGGCGACGCCAGCGCCGACGAAGAGGATGGTGTAGTTGCCGCCGGTCGCGTCCAGGATGCGGCCGACCGCCATCGCGACGAACATCCCGCAAATGCCGGCGGCAAACCCGCCGATGCCGATCACCGAGCTGACCGCGCGCGCCGGCAGCGTATCGGACACGATCGTATAGAGGTTCGCCGACATGCCCTGATGCCCGGCCGCGGCCAGCGCGATCAGCGCGACGCCTGCCCACATCTCGGGCAGGCCCGCGACGAACACCACCGGCAGCGTGCACGCCGCCATGCACGCCATCGCGACCAACCGCGCGGGGATCGTCGCCATCCCACGCGCGATCAGCCGCGACGACAGCCACCCGCCCAAGATGCTGCCGACATCGGCGACGAGGTAGATCGCGACCAGCGGCGCGATCGAGGCCATCATGTCGACGCCGAAGCGAGTGTGAAGGAACCCCGGCACCCAGTTGAGGTAGAACCACCATACCGGGCTCGTCATCAACATACCGATCGCATAGGCCCAGGTGCCGCGGTAGCGGAACAGTGACAGCCAGGGGACACGATCCGGCTCGGACACAGCGCCCGCTTCGATATAGACGCGCTCTTCGTCCGACAGCCGCGGATGATCCTGCGGCAGGCGATAGAAGCGCAGCCAGGCGAACAGCCAGATGATGCCCAGCGACCCTGCGACAAAGAACGCCGCGCGCCACCCGATCCAGGCGACCAGGAACGGCAGGCTGATCGGCGTCACGATCGCACCGATGTTGCTGCCGGCGTTGAACAGCCCCGTGGCAAAGGCGCGCTCGGACGCGGGAAACCACTCGCGCACCGCCTTGATCGAGGCGGGGAAATTGCCGCCCTCCGCCAGGCCCAGCGCGCCGCGGGCGATCTTGAAACCGATCACGCTCGCCATCAGGCCATGCGCGGCGGCGGCGATGCTCCATCCGCCCACCGCCAGCGTCAGGCCGCGACGCACCCCGATCAGGTCCATCAGCCGTCCGCCGAACAGATAGCCGAGCGCGTACATCGCCGAGAATACCGCAACGATGTCGCCGTAATCGGTCTCGGTCCAGCCAAGCTCTGCGGTCAGTATGGGCTTGAGCAGCCCGAAAATCTGGCGGTCGATATAGCAGATCGTGGTGGAGGCGAAGAGCAGCGCGACCACCGTCCAGCGCACGCGTCCCGCCGGCCTGGCGACGGGCGAAGTCGACGTAGCGGCATCCGTATCGGCGATGCTGGCCATCCTCTCCTCCCCACCGCGAAATCCTGTAATACAGGTTTGTAAGGGCTTGCGTGGCGAAGGCAAGCGGGTTTTGTATGATGACTATCGGGAGACACGCGTGGACATGATTGCGGCAGACGACACAGCCATCGCCAAAGGCCCTGGACTGGTCGAACATGTCATCGACTATCTGCGCGATCACGTCGCCAACGAACGCCTCCGCCCCGGCGCGAAGCTGCCGAGCGAGACCACGATCAGCCTGACTCTTGGCGTCAGCCGCCCGGTCGTGCGCGAGGCGATGCGCACCTTGGCGGCGACTGGCCTGGTCGAAATGGCGGTCGGCAAGCGTGCGACCATCGTGCCGGTCGACGGCGAGATGATCTCGCGCGTGATCGAGAATGCGGTGCTGATCGGTCAGGCCGATGCCGCCGATATCCTGGAGATGCGCCGCGGGATCGAAATCGCCACCGTCACCCTCGCCGCTGCGCGCCGCAGCGATGCGCAGGCCGCCGAACTCCAGGCGATCGTCGCCGAGATGGCGGGGCTGCTTCACGATGCGGAGGCCTATGCCGAGCGCGACCTGCACCTCCACGCGACACTGGCGAAGGCAACCGGCAACCCGCTCTACCCCCTGCTGATCGAAGCGTTCCGCCAGCTGATCCAGGCCTCGATGCGCGAAGGGCTGGAGCGCTGGGCTGCGACGCCGAAGCTGGCGCGGGTGCAGGAGTTGCACGAACAGATCGTCGCGGCGGTTGCCGATCGTGACCCGGCGGCAGCGGCGGAGGCGATGGCGCGACACTTCGACGATGCGATCAGCGCGATCCTGGGGGCGAAGGGCTGAGTCCTTTCTCATCCTCCCCTGAAAGGGGAGGTGGCAGCCCGCAGGGCTGACGGAGGGGTGTCGCGCTATCGAGAGGCTGACACCCCTCCGACGCGCGTTCCGCGCGCCACCTCCCCTTAAAGGGGAGGATCAAGGAAGTGCCGTTCAAATCGCTGTGATACCGCCCACCCGCACATCGCGACTCGCCACCGTTCGCACCGCATCCTTCGCCGGACCCGACACCCGCAGCCCCTCGACGCTCGCCCCCGCCACATCGTCCAGCACCACCGCCGGCCGCGCATCCGCCCGCTCGGTTGCAAAGGTCACCTCGTCCAGCACCACGCCGCGCGCATGGCGCACGTACAGTCCATAGGCCGGCAGAACCCCCATGAAGCTCGGCTCCAGGCTCGAATTGCGCCGCTCGGGGACCACCCGCGCCGCGTCCTCCGCGGTCCCGCCGCCCGACGAGCGTACCGACACATTCGCCAGCGTCACGTCCGCGATCGCACCGCCGTCGATACCGACGATACCGCACGGATAGCGCCCGTCCGCCCCGCTCACATCGATATCGGAAAAGCGCACGCCCCGCACCGTTGCGACCGGCGCGCCCTCCGGCGCCCGTTGGCGCGCGGACAGGCGGACGAAGATCGGGTGATTGACGACGTCGCGCATCGTGATGTTGGCGAAGCGGACATTCTCCAACGTGCCCCCGTCGATCGCCCCCATCTGCAATCCGCGGCTGTTCTCGCAGATGCAGTCGGTGACCAGGATGTTGCGGAAGCCCCCGACCGAATCGGTGCCGAGCTTGATCCGTCCCAACACGCCCACCTTGTCGGGCGCGAGATAGTCGGACTTGCGGTACGTGCCGTCGACGACGCTGCCCAGCGCATAGCCGCTGGTCTTGCACCCGCTGACGATCACGTCCTCGCAGACGATGCGGCGATTCAGCGCATAGCTGCTCTTCAGGCAGATCGCGTCGTCCTTGTGCGCGTTGACGGTGCAGTCGGTTATCCGCACCCCGCGGCAGCAGTCGATGTCGATGCCGTCGCGGTCGGTGTCAACCGTCAGATTCTCGACCGTCGCATTGCCGCAGCCGAGCAGATAGACCGCGAAATGACCACCCTGCAGCACAGTGAAGTCGCGCAGCAGGATGTTGCGGCTCTCCTTGAAGGCGACCGCCTTGTTGCCGCGCCCCTGCTGCTCGCGCTCGGCCGGATCGGCAAGCCGCGCCTGTTCGAGGGTCAGGCCCTGCGACTCGGCCGATCGCCAGCCCGGCACGCCCCGCCAGCGCGGCCCCGGTCCCTCGCGCTCCAGCCCCAGGCCATGGATCAGCCCCTTGCCGACGATCGCCACGTTCGACACGCCGATGCCGTAGATCAGGCTGGGGCGCGTATGGACGACGCCGAAGTCGGTCAGCTGCTCGACGAACTCGCCTTCGGGCAGGTCATAGTGGCGACCGTGCGTGTCGGGGTCGGCCGCGACGATGACGGAGCCGGGCGACAGCATCAGCGTGATATTGTCCTTCAGCCGGATCGAAAAGCAGAGGTACCGCCCCGGCGGCACGACGACCGTCCCGCCTCCGCCGCGCGCCGCCGCCTCGATCGCGCGATTGAACGCGCCGCTGTCGATCGCCCGCCCGTCGCCCCGCGCGCCATAGGTGCGAACGTCGTGCCACCCCCGCGGATCGCGGGCCGCCCAGGCCGGCAGCGTCGCCAGTCCGGCCGCCGCGCCCAGTCCGCCCAGCAGTTCCCGGCGCCCGACATCGATGACCGGCATGACCCTCTCCCATGTCGCTTGCCCTCTTAGCCTAGCCGCCGTATCCTGTAAGACAAGTTTTATCGGAGAGGGTCATAAGCGTGCACATCGAGAAATTCGAAACCTGGATCTGCAAGCGTGAAAAGGGCCTGTTCGACGAGGATCGCGAGGGCGCGGCTCCGATGCCGTGGAGCTATGGCGTCGGCCGGATCACGACATCCGATGGCGTGGAGGGCATCGCGACTTTCTGGGCGGCGCGCTCCGGCGCGGTTACCGACGCCTATCTGACCGACGTCATCGCGCCGGTCATCCTCGGCCGCAGCATCCACGACCGCGAGGCGATCTGGCACGATTTCTGGACGATCGATCGCCACGGTGCCTTCTTCCCGGTCTTCCTCCCCGGCCCGATCGACGTCGCGCTATGGGATGCCGCCGCCCGCACCTCCGGCCTCCCCCTGCACCAGTATATCGGCAGCCAGCGCACCAAGCTGCCGGTCTATGCCAGCAGCCTGTGGCTCCCCGGCATCGACGACTATGTCCGCGAAGCGCTTCACTACAAGGAACGGGGCTTCAAGGCGTACAAGGTCCACCCCTGCGGACCCAGCAGTCTCGACATGCAAATCCACGCCGCCGTCCGCGAAGCGGTCGGGCCGGACATGGTCCTGATGAGCGATCCGGTCGCCGAATATTCGCTGCACGAGGCCATCCGTGTCGCACGGCACATGGAGGACCTCGGCTATTACTGGATGGAGGAACCGTTCCGCGATTATGAACTCGACAAATATGCCAAGCTCAGCGCGGCGGTCGACATCCCCATCGTCGGTACCGAGACGACGCGCGGCGGACCGTGGGGCGTCGCGCAGGCGATCAAGGCCGATGCGCTCGACATGGTCCGCGCGGACGTGTCGTGGAAGGGCGGGATCACCGGCACGCTCAAGGTCTGCCATTTGGCCGAAGCGCACGGCATGAACTGCGAGCTGCATACGACGACGATGGGGCCGATGGACATCGCCAACGTCCATGTCGCCTGCGCCGTGCGCAATTCAGAATATTTCGAGCTGTTCGTGCCCGAGGACACGTTCCAGGTTCCGATGAAGCAGAGTCTGCGCGATTTCATCGACGACGCCGGCGACATCCATGTGCCGAGCGGGCCGGGTCTTGGGATCGATATCGACTGGGACTTGGTGGACAACGCCTGCGTGTCCCACCGTAAATTTACGGCATAGTTTCGAAACGCACGCGCAACGGGTGGCACCTTCCGGTCTGACGCTGGTTATAGCGTTAACGGAGACCACATGTGACGGATCGGATCGTCGCCATCGGATTGCTGACGCAACATGACCTCGACCTGCTGGGAAGCGGATTCGATCGTGCTTTTGCGCTTGAAGAGGATGACGCCTTCGCCGATCTGGTCGCCCGGCTCGACCAGATTCCGGCGGTGCATGTTCCCGACGACAAACACGAGCACGCCTGAAGCCGGTGCGATCGTGAGTCCGGCGTCGAAACCGTTCTAAACGAAAAACGGCGGACCTTTCGGCCCGCCGTTTTCGATTCAGCGCCAAAGCGACCTGCGATCAGTTGAGGCGACCAAGCCCCGAAATCGTGCGATCGACGAGCGCCTGATCGGCATCCGCACCATGCTTCGCGGCAATCAGCGCCGCAGCCGCCTTGGTCGCCGCGTCCGCGGTCTTCGCCCGCACTTCGGCAAGCGCCGTACGCTCGGCCGCGGCGATCTTGTCTTCCGCCATCTTCGCACGACGCGTGACCAGATCGGCGGCGTCGGCTTCGGCCTTGGCGACCAGCGCCTTTGCCTCTTCCTCGGCATGAGCCACGATGTCGCGCGTCTGCGTCTCGACGTCGGTCAGCTTGCGCGCATATTCGTCGCGCAGGGCCTCGGCCTCGGCACGAAGCTGCTTGGCCTCTTCGAGACGCTGACGAATGCCCGCGATCTGCTTGTCGAGCAGGCCCGTGATCAGCGACGGGACCTTCTTGACGACCAGCACGGCTAGGAAGACGGCCATCGCCAGACTGACCCAGACAGTCGCATCCAGACCGAACAGCGCCGGATCGGGATGGTTGGCCGGACCCACACCACCATGTTCGGTGGTCAGCGCCTCGCCGCCCGTCTTAGGCACGCCTTCTTCATGGATCGCCTGATCCAGCGTCGGCGCGGTGTTTGCATTAGCCATGAAGCACCGCCTTCGCCGCCTGCTGCGCCTCTGCCGGGGTCACCGACACGCCCGACAGGCGCGCGACGATGGCCTGCGCGGCGTCGGCCGCGACGCTTTCGATCTCAGCCATCGCAGCCTGGCTGGCCGACGCGATCCGCGCCTCGGCCGCCGCCACCTGCTCCGCCGCAGCGCTACCCGCCGAAGCGAGCGTCGCTTCGCTGGCAGCCTGCGACCGGGCACGCGCCGCGGCGATCGTCTGGCGGGCCTGTTCGCGGGCGGCGTTCTCGTTGGCCCGCCAACGCTCTTCTTGGGCGTCGGCGTCCGCACGCGCAGCTTCCGCTGCGGCGAGGTCGGCCGCAACCGACGCGTCGCGCGCGTCGATCGTACCCTGGACCTTGGGAACCATGCCCCGGCCCACGATGAGGAAAGCGATGCCGAACGTGAGCGCCAGCCAGAACAGCTGGGACGCCCAGGTGGCCGCCAATTGTTCGATCTGAGGCATCTCTACTCCGTCCGTCTAGCAATCCCTTGTCCCCGGCCACCGGCTTGTCCGGCGGCCGGGGAACAGGATTACGCGACGAAGATCAGCAGGACGGCAACGACGAACGCCAGCAGGCCGAGAAGCTCGGCGGCGGCGAAGCCGATGAACATGTTGCCCTGCTGGCTCGATGCCGCACCCGGATTGCGCAGCGCGCCTTCGAGGAAGGCGGCGAAGACGTTGCCCACGCCGAGAGCCGCGAGGCCCGCACCGATGGCAGCGAGACCGGCACCCAGCAGCTTGATCGAATCACCGTCCATTGTTCAACTCCCGTAAGAAATTCAGTGTGATGGAAAAGAAATCAGTGATGGTCGTGCAGGTGCACGGCATCGTTGATGTACAGCGAGGTGAGCAGCGCGAAGACATAGGCCTGCACGCCCGCCACCAGCAGTTCGAGGGCCGAGACGCCGACCATCAGCGCGAAGCTCGGCAGGCCGACGACGATGCCGAGGCCCGCGCCGGTGTTGCCGGCGTTGATGATGAAGCCGGCCAGCACCTTCAGCAGGATGTGGCCCGCGGTCATCGCGACGAACAGTCGCAGCGCGAGGCTGAACGGGCGCACCATGAACGAGACGAACTCGATGGGCGCAACCAGGAACAGCACCGGCAACGGCGTGCCCTTCGGCACGAACAGCGAGAAGAAGCGCAGGCCATGCCGCGCGAAACCGACGCCCAGCACGATCAGGAAGCTGGCAATGGCGAGCACGCCGGTCGCGGTGAAGTGGCTGGTGAAGGTGAACGGATGCACGCCGACGACACCAAGGGGCAGAAGGCCCAAGATGTTGGCGAACAGGATGAACATGAACAGCGTGAAGACGTAAGGCAGGAAGGCGCGGCCTTCCTTGCCGATGTTCTGCTTCAGCAGGCGGTCGATGAAGCCGGTGAAGCCTTCCACCGCCATCTGCCAGCGGCCGGGCACCTGCGCGCCCTTGATGCCGCCAAGCATGAAAAGCCACAGCGCGACCAGCGCCACGCACATCCACATCGCCGAGTTCGTGAAGGCGATCTGATGACCGCCCAGCTGGAACCCGTTCCAGATGGTCTGCACCTCGAACTGGTGCATCGGATCGATCTTGCCCGAACCTGCCGACACGTTTCTGTTTCCCGCAAATATTACGACAGGCGCCCGAAGGTCACTTCGAACGCCCGCTGGAAATCCGGATGATATTCCTGAACGCGGCTGCGATTCCGAGGAACAGCAGCCCGAGCAGGAACCAAGGCGACGTACCCAGCAAACGATCGAGCACCCACCCGATCAGGGCACCTCCGACCATTCCCCCGATCAGTTCGGCCAGCACGCGGTTGCCGAGACGATAGCCGTCCCCGCCCTCTTCACGTGCCTCACCGCTCCGGATCGCCTCATCGGTCTTCGCCCGGTTCAGCCGCTCATCGAGCGATTGCAGGCGAGTATCCTCTGAAATTGGGTCCAGTCCGGGCTCTCTCTCCGCCATCTGTTCTCTCCGCCGAGGCGGGCAGGACAAACGGCCGAGCGGCAAGCCCGCCAAGGCAGGCGCGCTTTAGGAAGCGTAAATCCCCGAGTCAACCGAAAGCCCACCACTGCGGTGGCCTATGCGAATACGAAGCTTGCGCTATGTTAGACTTGCATCACATCCCGTGGTGCGAAGGGGGGTGAGAATACTGAACATAGAAACCATGATGGTCATCATCAGCGCTGGCTCGCTGATGGTGGCATTCGCCGCCTTGGTGCTGAAAATCATCGAGGTGGCCCGCTCGAAGTAGCGGCGGGATGGGGTCGGGCTGGCACCCGGCCCCTGAACGCAATAGACCCCGGCCGCTGGCACGACCGGGGTCTGGAGGTGATTTCTGAACATTGAAACCGAGGTTGACATAGCTCAGCCAGCCTCGATTTTCAACCCTCACACACAGCGCGGATCGCGCGTCGGAGCGCCGGCGCCACGCGTCAGCCACTGCCCGTTCGGCGACTGGTACTTCTCCCCCGCCGAAGTCTGGCTGATCAGGTTGCAGCCGGCGACGAACGCCATCTGCTCGACCGTCGCGCCGTTGCCGGCCTGGCGGGTGTAGGCGGCCTTCCGCTGGATGTTGATGTTGTTGACCAGCGCGCGCAGCTCGGGCGTCGGGCTGCCGACGATGCCGAGATAGCCGTCCGGCTGCTCGCCGACCTGGCCGGCGGCACGCGCGGCGGCATAGGCGGGGTCGCGCTGCGCATAGGCGGCGGTCGCGGCCAGCGCGCCGACCGTGGCGATCCCGATCAGGGCGGCGATGTGAAGCGTCTTCATGGTCTTAGAAAATCCCTGGGTTCTGCTGGATGAGCGACTTCGCCTCTCCGTCGAGGCGATAGACGACCTCCTGCGTGATCGAGATGTTGAGGTTGATGACGATCGGCTTGTCGGGCGCGTTCACGGTCACGCACCCACCCGTCATGCCGGCCATTGCCACGCTCACGATCATCACCTTCTTCACACGTCGGATGTTCGTACAAATGCGCACGAACCTCAATCCTGCAGTCTTCATGGACGTTTCTCGCTTACCGGAGGCTGAATGACGGGGAGAGCGGGCGGCTGCGGCCCCTCGCGACGACGCTGTTCCTCGATCAACGTCGGCAGGTTGCGCTGGATGAGCCGCGACGGATCGTAGTAGCTGCGCACCGAATCCATCAGCTGGCGGAAGGGCGCGCGAATCGTGATGTTGAACACGAACGGCAGCCTGGCGAGGCGACGGATAATGAAATTGCTCTTCGTGCCCTGCCCCTGGCTGATCCCGGCGAAGCGGATCGCCGTCACCATCTCGCCCGACAGCGGGCCATTCAGCGTGATGTCGAGGCTGCGATAGTTCAGCGCCCGCAACGCCTGGAAGGCCATGTTGCCCCACACGCCCACATCCTTTTCGGTGATCGTGCCGACATAGGCAATGCTGCCGCCCGAGCGCGCCGCGAGTGTCCCATCGACGATCCGCCCGCCCGATTCGTCGAAGACCATCGGCAGGACGCCGTCGAAGGTGCCGGTCGCGTTGAGATTGTCGAAGTCGAACTGCTGGAGGAACGTCGCGGCATCGGCGCCGACGACGCGGAAGGTCATCCGCCGCTGCTGGTTGGCGTTGAAGTCGAGCAGGGTCGGGTCGAGCGTCAATTGTCCACCCGCGAACGGCCATTCCGCGCCCTGCACCTGGACGCGGTTGTCGCCGATCAGCCGGTAACGGACGGTGCCGTTCTCGACCGCGATACCGGGATTGACCGTCGCGATCGTCGCGACCTGGTCGGGCGCGCTGACGAGGCCGAGCAGGTCGGTGAAGACGAGGTCGCCCTTGATCCCGGTGACCGGGCCGAAGGCGGCGGCGAGGTCCATGCCGGGCGTGCCGAACCGGCCGGTGCTCGTCACGCCCTGCGGCGACCAGACGATCCGGCCGGACCCCGATACGCTGCCCACGACATCGGCGATCACGCCGAAGGTGAGCGGGGTCAATTCGTTCGGTTGGAACGCTTTGCCGAAGACGATGCCCGGCACGTTCAGATCGGCCGAGCCTGTGCCCCGCGACAGATCGTGGACGATCTTCACGGCAGCGACCGACACCCGCTTCGTCGGATGAATCAGCGTCCCCGTCGCATCGATACGGTTCCCGGTGAGGGTCAGCGCGACATCCTCGCTTACCAGCGGTTCGAAGCGGCGGTCCTTGGCCGCGTCCGCCACCGCCAACCGCCCGCCGAGCGTCAGCCTGCCGCCCGCGAACCGCCAGTCGCCCGCTGCCGCCGGCAGGATCAGCGGCACATTGGCTATCTGGCCTCCGCCATCGATGAAGCTGCCCGCGACCTGACCGCCCGCGATCCGCCCGGTCAGCCGCCCGGCATCGATCCGCGTCACCCGCTCCGGCGCGCCGAGCCGCGATTTCACATCATCGAGAACGAAGCTCATGTCGCCGAACCGCAGTCGTGCGTCGGCGACGGCCAGGTCGAGCGGAGTCGATCCGATCCGCCCGGTCAACCGCGTCGCGCCGAGCCGCCCACCGCCGTCGATCCGCCCGCCCGCCAGCGTGACCAGTCCAGCCCCACCGGCGCAGACCCGCACTTGCGTCGGAGCGAGCGTAAGCCCGGAGACGGTCAATCGCTGCCAGGCGAGCGGGGTGCATCCCGGATTGGCGATCATCGTGCGGCCGCGCCACCGCACATCGATCGGCATGCGCACGCCATCGATGCGCCCGGCGGCAACGGGTCCGGACAGGGTCGCTTGCGTCGTGATACGGGTCAGCCCCCCGCCCCGCGCCTGAAACGCGATCGGGGTGAGCGCGAGTCGGGCGGTGCCAGCGGCGTAGGGTTCGACGACTGCGCGCCCCGAAAGACCACCGCCGATCTGTCGCAACGCCACGGTCGCGGTCGGAAGCCCGCCACCGCGTACCGCGATCCGCCCGCCGACCTCGACCGGGCCGAAGCGAATCGGGTCGCCGTCGATCGTCGCGACCGCGCCGCTGGCCGATCGCAGGGTCAGACCCGTGACTCGCACAGCCTGCGCCGCCCCGCGCCGCACCGCCTCTACGTGAGCCTGTCCCGACACGCCGCCCGCCGCCGCGACGCCAGCTTGGGCCAACGCGGTGGCGAGCGGTGCGACCGGGGTGCCGGCGGCGCTCGATGCCAGCGCGGCGATTCTCCGACGGAGGGGGTCGGCCGCTCGCGCACCGGAAACTTGCGCGTCGCCGGCAAATTCCAAACCCGACGGCGCGATGCGGTAGCGGCCGGACAGTTCGCCGCGCGCCATCCGTCCATAGGCGGTCGTCGCATCGTCCGCCGCGATGCGTAGATCGCCGAGCGTCCCCTTCGCACTGCCGTCGAAGCCGACAGTGGCCGACATGCGGCCCGTGGAGAGCCCGAGCGCCGTGGCCCTTGCCCCGACCGCGGTCGCCCGCCCGGTCCAGCGATCGAGCGCCGCGCCAAGCGTGAGGTCGACGTCCGCGCGTAGGTCCTGTCCACCAGCCGCGCCGCAGCGCAACCCGCCCGCCCTCAAGGGACCAACGATGCTCGGTCGTTCGTCGGCAACCTTGAGCGCGAAGGCACCGCCTATGCCGGTCGCCGTACAGCCGCTCGCGACCAATGCGTCGCTGACCAGCGCCAGGCGTCCGGCGAACCCATCGTCCAGCCGACCCCGCCCGCTCAGCCGCGCGCCCACGACGCCCTGCGGCAATTCCAGGCGGATGCGCGCATCCTCGACGTCGGCCTGCAACTGCGGCAGGGCGAAGGGCTTTCCGCTGGGCGGCGGCATCAGCTTGTCGAGCGCGCCGAGCGACAGTGCCCCGTCCTTCCACCTTGCGCGAAGACGGACGTGGCCGGCGTCGATCCCGGTGACCTCCGGCGTTCCCAACCTGACCCGCGTGCGCACGACGATCCAGTCGGCGACCAGATCGGGATCGCGCGGGTCACCGATGACGACGTTGGTCAGCCGCTGCCGCGCGAAGCCGATGTCGGCGACCGTGTAGCGCGCCGGCACGCCGCGCTTCGCCAGTTCCTCGTCGATAAAGCCGGTCGCGATCCCGCGCCGTTGGTGCCACAGCACGCCGATCGCCACCGCGAAGGCGAGCAGCAACACAAGCAGCGTGCGCCAGCGCTTGCGCTGATGCCAGCGCCGCCGCCGCGCCTCGCCCCCGGTTTCCGCGGCGTCCGCCGTCACGCATTACTCCCACTCGCCACCGGTTGCATCGCCGGCATACCCTCGCCTAACCTTGGTCAGTGACGAGCGTTCCCGCAACTGCTGCCGACGATGCCTTAGGACACCGCGCCCGACTGCGCGAGCGACTGTTCATCGGTGGCGCCGAGGCGTTACAGGACTATGAACTGCTGGAATATCTTCTGGCCCTCGCCATCCCGCGTCGGGATACCAAGCCGGTGGCGAAGGAACTATTGCGCGAATTCGGTGACTTGTCGGGCGTCATGAATGCCGCACCCGAGGACTTGGCGCGGATCAAGTTCATGGGCGAAACATCGGTCGCGGCGATCAAGGCGGCGCATGGGGTCGCGCTGAGGCTGCTGAAAACGGAAACGAGTTCACGACCCGTACTCGGCAACTGGCAGGCGCTGCTCGACTATCTGCGCGCCGACATGGCGCATCACCAGATCGAACGCGTGCGGGTGTTGCATCTCGACACACGCAACAAATTGGTCCGCGATGAGGTTATGAACGAGGGTACGGTGGACGAGGCGCCGGTCTACACCCGCGAAATTGTGCGCCGCGCACTCCAGCTGGGATCGGCGGCCGTAATCCTGGTCCACAATCATCCCTCGGGCGATGCCTCCCCCAGCAAGGCCGACATCGATATCACGCGGCAGGTAGCATCGGCGCTCAAGCCGCTGGGGATCGCATTGCACGATCATATCGTGATGGCGCGCGGTGGGCATACGAGCCTCCGGGCGCAGGGGTTGATCTGAAAGCCCTCCCCCGGGCGGATGCCGGGGGAGGTACCGAAGCATCAGCCCAGATCATGCTCCAGCGTGATTTCCGCGTTGAGCAGTTTCGAAATCGGGCAGCCCGCCTTCGCCTCTTCGGCGATGCGCTTGAAATCTTCGTCGGAAATGCCGTCGACCGAACCGGTCAGCTTCAGCGCCGACCTGGTCACCTTGAACCCATCGCCATCCTTGTCGAGCGTCACCGCCGCATGTGTTTCGAGCGTGCCGGCAGTGTGACCCTCCTTCGCCAGCGCGAAGCTGAGCGCCATGGTGAAGCAGCTGGCATGCGCGGCGGCGATCAGTTCCTCCGGATTGGTGCCGGGACCATCCTCGAACCGCGTGCCGAAGCCATATTGCGTGTCGGACAGCACGCCCGATTGCGTCGATACGCTGCCTTTGCCGTCCTTGCCGAGGCCTTCGTAACGGGCGGATGCCGTGCGGGTCACCATGTGCGTCTCCTTGTGAAATGACGCTGCGCGAACGCGCTGGACGGCGTTCGGCTCCACCATGGATTGCGGTCGCCGACGTCATCCCCGCGAAGGCGGCAATCAATAGTCGCTGATCGGCCTGAGACTCACCACGTTCAGCGACTATCTATTCCCGCCTTCGCGGGAATGACGGAAGGCATTGGTACCGCAAAGTTTAGCCGGCGTGCTGCGCGATCCAGTCCTCGACCACGGGCGCGATGCGATTGCGCCATTTCGACCCGTTGAAGATGCCGTAATGGCCGACTTCGGGCGCCATGTGATATTGCTTCATCGCTTCGGGCAGTTCGGTCGCGATCGTCAGCGCGGCCTTGGTCTGGCCCAGGCCGGAGATATCGTCACGCTCGCCCTCGATCGCCAGCAGGCCGATGTCGGTGATCGCCGCCGGATCGACCGCGCGGCCGCGGTGCGTCATCTCGCCCTTGGGCAGCGAATGCTCCTGAAACACGACGCGAATGGTCTGGAGGTAGAATTCCGCCGTCATGTCGCACACCGCGCGATATTCGTCGTAGAACGCCATCGTCGCCTGGCTGCTCTCGCCGTCGCCGGCGACCAGATGTTTGAACAGCTCCCAGTGCGACATCATGTGGTTGCCCAGATTCATCGTCATGAACCCGGCGAGCTGAAGGAATCCCGGATAGACGCGGCGACCGGCACCCGGATAGGTCGCCGGAATCGTCGCGATGACATTCTGTTCGAACCAGGCATAGGGACGCTGCGTCGCGAGCGTGTTGACCGCGGTCGGCGCCTCGCGCGTGTCGACCGGACCACCCATCAGCGTCACGGTGCGCGGACGATTGGGATGCGTGTCGGCGGCCATCAGGCAGGTCGCGGCATAGGCCGGAACCGAGGGCTGGCACACGGCGAGCATGTGCGGGCGCGGATCGCCATCCTTGCCCATCGTTTCCAGGAACTCGACGATATAGTCGACGTAATCGTCGAGGTCAAAGCGGCCGTCCGACAGCGGCACCAGCTTCGCATCGCGCCAGTCGGTGATGTAGACGTCATGCTTCGGCAGCATGCGCTCGACCGTGCCGCGCAGCAGCGTCGCATAGTGGCCGGACATCGGCGCGACGATCAGCAGCTTCGGCCCGCCCTCAACGCCTTCACGCACAAAGCGCTTCAGCTGGCCGAACGGCTTGCGCAGCACGATCTTTTCGCGAACCGCAACCTCGCGGCCGTCGACCGTGGTCGACTTGAGGTTGAACGCCGGCTTGCCCCGCGGGGCACTGGCGTGGGCGAACACCTCCAACGCCGAGGACAGCACCGGCCCGCCGCCGAAATAAGCGAACGGGTTCACCGGGTTGTTGAGCCATCCTGCGGAAAAATTCGCCAAGGCGCTTGCTCCGGCGAGCATCGAGCGCTGCATTTCATAGGCGTTATAGAGCATTCGGTATGGACCCTCACCGGCGCCCGCCACATCGCGGCCGCACCGCCAATCGATCGGCGGGTATAGCCGCTAAGGGTGACGGTGCAATTAATAAGACAAGCGGTTTGCCTACCGGGAAGTTCCGCTGGAACATTGCCGCGGCGCATGAGTGGGCCTAGTCGGACGCGCATGGCCACCGCCCCGACTCCCGTGCCGTCCAAGGCGAAGATCGACAATCTCAAGATCGTCTGGCGGATGGCGGCACGCTACCCCGGCCGGATCGCGGCGGCGCTGGCGGCGATGCTGGTCGCGGCGCTGGCCACGCTTGCCATACCGTCCAGTTTCAAGCTGATCATCGACCGCGGGTTCATGGCGGGCGGCGGCGGCGATATCGGGCGGTGGTTCCAGTACCTGCTGCTGCTGGTGCTGATCATGGCGGTCGCCACCGCGTTCCGCTTCTACTTCGTCTCCTGGCTCGGCGAGCGCGTCGTCGCCGACCTGCGCATCGCGGTGCAGGCGAACCTGCTGCGGCTGTCGCCCAGTTTCTTCGAGGAGAACCGCCCGTCGGAGATCGCCAGCCGGATGACGTCGGACACGACGATCATCGAGCAGCTGGTCGGATCGACCATCTCGATCGCGGTGCGCAACCTGGTGATCGGGGTCGGCGGCATCCTCTACCTCTTCACCCTGTCGCCGAAACTGACCGGCCTGCTGGTGCTCGGCATTCCGCTGGTCATCCTGCCGATCATGATCCTGGGCCGGCGGGTGCGGACCATCTCGCGCGCCAGCCAGGACCGGGTGGCCGACGTCGGCGCGATGACCAGTGAGGTGCTGGGCGCGATGAAGATCGTCCAGGCGTTCGGCCAGCAGCGGCGTGAGGGCCAGCGCTTCGCCGACGCCGTCGAGCGGGTGCTGGCGACCGCGAAGACGCGCATCCTGCTGCGCGCCATCATGACCGCGACCGTCATCGGCCTGATCTTCTCCGCGATCACGCTCGTCATGTGGCAGGGCGCGATCGACGTGTCGCAGGGACGGATGAGCGGCGGGTCGATCGCCGCCTTCGTGCTGACCGGCGTGTTCGTGGCGGGATCGTTCGGCGCGCTGACCGAAGTCTGGGGCGACCTGCTGCGCGGATCGGGCGCGGCGCAGCGGCTGGCCGAGTTGCTCGCGGAGACACCGGGCATCGCCGCCCCCGCCCAGCCCGCGACGCTACCCGAACCGGCGCGCGGCGAGATCGCGTTTTCAGGCGTCGAATTCCGCTATCCGACCCGGCAGGAAGTCAGCGCGCTCCACGATTTCTCGCTGACCGTGCGGCCGGGCGAAACCGTCGCGCTGGTCGGCCCATCGGGCGCGGGCAAGACGACGGTGTTCCAGTTGGTCCAGCGTTTCTACGATCCCGTCGCCGGATCGGTCGCAGTCGACGGCCTCGACGTGCGATCGGTCGATCCCGAGGCACTCCGCCAGCGCATCGCAGTGGTGCCGCAGGAAACGGTGATCTTCGCCGCCTCTGCCCGCGACAACCTGCGCTACGGCCGCTGGGATGCGGACGACGACGCGCTGTGGGATGCGGCCGAGGCCGCGAACGCCGCAGACTTCCTGCGCGACCTGCCGGACGGTCTGGACACCTTCCTGGGCGAAGGCGGGGCACGGCTGTCGGGCGGCCAGCGCCAGCGCGTCGCGATCGCCCGCGCACTGCTGCGCGACGCGCCGATCCTGCTGCTCGACGAGGCGACCAGCGCACTGGATGCGGAAAGCGAACGGCTGGTGCAGTCCGCGCTCGAACGGCTGATGCAGAGCCGAACGACATTGGTCATAGCGCACCGGCTGGCGACGGTCCGCGCGGCGGACCGGATCGTCGTCATGGACGGCGGCAAGATCGTCGAGGAAGGCCCGCACGCGGAACTGGAGCGCGGCGGTGGGCTGTACCAGCGGTTGGCGGGATTGCAGTTTGGCTAGGCGATAGCCCTCTCCCCACTGGGGAGTTTTAGGTAAACCGTCCCCCGGACGGTTAAGGATCGTCCGGGGGACGATCCGACCTGAAACTGGTTGGGAGAGGGGGCCTATCCGCGAGCGCTGGCCTCGGTGAGACCCCTCCCCCTCTCCCAAACCCTCTCCCCGGCGGGGAGAGGGCTTTCTTCGTCACGCCGCCAGCGTCTCCGCATCCACTGCGTACAGCATCTCCGCGCTTGCCAACGCGGCCGCCTTCAGCCCCAGCGCCTCCGGCACGATCTGCGCCACGTAGAAGCGGCATGCGGCCGCCTTCAGCTTGAGGAAGGGCGTCTCCCCCGCATCGGCGATCCGCCCTTGTTGTTCCATCAGCCACCCGCAAACGGCGACCGAAAACATCGTCAGGAACGGATAGCTCGCCGCCAGCCGGTCGTCCTGCGCCGCCGTCGCCAGCACGCCCCCAACCTCGCCACACGCCTCGACCAATGCGCGCAACCCGGCGTCCTCGACCTCGCCCTGCATCCGCGCGATTAGCCCCGGTGCCAGCGCCAGCTTGCGCCCGACGAGGTCCGCGGCCTGGATGCCGTTGGTTCCCTCGTAGATTGGCGTGATCCGCGCATCGCGATAATGCTGGGCGGCGCCCGTCTCCTCGATATAGCCCATGCCGCCGTGGACCTGCACGCCGATGCTGGCGACTTCGCAGCCGATGTCGGTGCCATGCGCCTTGGCAAGCGGGGTGAGCAGGTCGAGCAGCGCCCTGGCCTCCGCATCGCCGGCATTCGCGCGATCGACCTGGCCGCAGGCGTAATAGACGAGCGCGCGTGCGGCCATCGTCTGCGCCTTCATCCGCAGCAACATCCGGCGGACGTCGGGATGTTCGACGATCGCCACCCCTGCCCCGGCGCGCGCGCCCTGCATCCGGTCGCGGGCATAGGCGACCGCGCGCTGGGTCGCGGCTTCCGCCACCTGCACGCCCTGTAGACCGACGTTCAGGCGCGCGTTGTTCATCATCGTGAACATCGCGCGGATGCCGCCGAATTCCGGCCCGATCAGCTCTCCAACGCAGTCGCCGTTGTCGCCGAAGCTCAGCACGCAGGTCGGGGAGGCATGGAGCCCCATTTTGTGCTCGATCGACACGACGCGGATGTCATTAGGCTCACCCGGATTGCCATCGGCGTCCAGGCGATATTTCGGCACCAGGAACAGGCTCAGCCCCTTGGTCCCCGCCGGCGCGTCCGGCGTGCGGGCGAGGACGAGGTGGACGATATTGTCCGCCATGTCGTGATCGCCGAACGAGATGAAGATCTTCGTGCCCTGAATAGCGTACGTCCCGTCGCCACGCGGAACCGCCCGGCTGCGTAGTGCCCCGACGTCGCTGCCCGCCTGCGGCTCGGTCAGGTTCATCGTGCCGGTCCATTCCCCGGTCGACAGCTTCGGCAGGTAGAGCGCCTGCTGCTCGGGCGACCCGTGATGCAGCAATGCCTCGATCGCGCCGACCGTCAGCGTCGGGGCCAGCGCGAAGCCCATGTTCGCCGCGCCCAGCGTCTCCAGCACCGCCGCGGCCAGCACGAACGGCATTCCCTGCCCGCCGAACCCTTCGGGCGACCCGATCGTGCCCCAGCCACCCTCGACATAGGCCTTGTAGGCCGCTCCATAGCCCTTGGGCATCTTGACGCCCGCGTCGGTCCACGTCGGCCCGGCCGTGTCGCCCGCACGGGCGAGCGGCGCCCATTCGCCTTCGGCAAAGGCCCCCGCGCCCTCCAGCACCGCGTCGAGGATATCGTCGTCCACCCCCAGGTCGGCGATATGCGCGATGTGCTGCAGCACGAACTTCTGCTCGGCGACGGGCGCGGTGAAGGGCATTGGCAATCCTCTCGCTTGTGCTGTGGCCCAAGCGCCTATAGCCGCGAAATTGTGAGCGCAACGGGCACGAAAACCTTACCCTACGGCGAGGCCGCGATCGTCGAAGCGGCGCGCGTGATCGCCGCGGGCGGGTGCGTCGCCGTACCGACCGAGACGGTCTATGGCCTCGCCGCCGACGCGACCGATTCGGATGCGGTGGCAGGAATCTATGCGGCGAAGGGCCGGCCGAGCTTCAACCCGCTGATCGTCCATGTGCCGGACCTGGCGGCGGCGGAGGCGCTGGCAGTGTTCGACGATGGGGCGCGGGCGTTGGCGCAGCGGTTCTGGCCGGGGCCGCTGACGCTGGTCGTGCCGGTGCGACCGGGGGCGGTGTCTTCGCTGGTTACGGCGGGGCTGAAAACGGTCGCGATCCGCGTGCCGGCGCACCGGGCGATGCAGGCGCTGTTGCAGGTGTGCGGAAAGCCGCTGGCGGCGCCATCGGCCAACGCCAGCAACCGGATCAGTCCGACACGGGCGGAGCATGTGCTGGCGACGCTCGACGGGCGGATCGCGCTGGTGATCGACGATGGACCGACGCCGGCCGGGCTCGAGTCGACGATCGTCGACGCGGCAAGCGGCGCGGTGCTTCGGCCGGGGCCGATAACGGCTGAAGACATCGTCCGGTGCTCCCGCGAAGGCGGGAGCCTAGGGCCGCACGGGATATCCTCGATAACCCTAGGCTCCCGCCTGCGCGGGAGCACGGAAGAGGTGACGGCGCCCGGGCAACTCGCTTCGCACTACGCACCGACCAAGCCGCTGCGGCTGAACGCTATGGAAGCGCGGCAAGACGAATGGCTGATCGGCTTCGGCACCATAGCCGGCGAAGATACGCTGTCGGCGACCGGCGACCTCACCGAAGCCGCCGCCCGTCTATTCGACGCGCTTCACCGGGCCGACGCGAGCGACCGAGCATCGATCGCAATCGCGCCGGTTCCGGGGGACGGGCTGGGCGAGGCGATCAACGACCGCCTCCGCCGAGCCGCCCACCGCTAGAATTTACTGCGGCGCGGTCATCGCGTTCTTCTGACCCTCGGTCAGCTTGTCCGCGTCGACATCCGACCCGTCGATCGCGTCACCGCGACGCTCGCCATCGTCCTCGATCCGCTCGGCGGTGGCTTCGTTGCCGCCCATTGCGCGAACCTCGTCGGCCTTCGCTTCGGCGCGATCCTCGGCCTGCTCGGCCAGCTTGTCGTCGCCGTTTCCGCCGCAGGCCGCCAGCGGCGCAGCGAGAGTGACGAGCAGGGCGGACGCAAGAAACTTCTTCATGATATTGATCCCCGTTAGGAATTCCGGGGCATCACGCCCGGTCGCGGCACAACCGGCGACCGGGCGGTCGGTTCCTCAGGCGTCCGTCGTCGCCGCCTTCGATCGCGCGGCGAACGACTTGCGCAGCTTCTGCAACTTCGGCGGAATGACCGCGAGGCAATAGGGATTTCGCTGCCCTTCGCCGTCCCAATATTCCTGGTGATAGTCCTCGGCCGGATACCACTGCGCCAGCGGCTCGATCGTCGTGACGATCTTAGCCGGCCAGGTCTCGCTGTTGCGCACGATCGCTGCTTCCGCCGCCGCCTTCTGCGCGTCGTCGTGCGGGAAGATCGCCGAGCGATATTGCGTGCCGACGTCGTTGCCCTGACGGTTGAGCTGCGTCGGGTCGTGGGTCGCGAAGAAGATGTCGAGCAGATCGTGATAGCTGACCTGTGCCGGATCATAGGTCACGCGAATCGCCTCGGCATGGCCCGTATCGCCGCCGCAGACCTGCTTGTAGGTCGGGTTGGGCAGGTGGCCGCCGATATAACCGCTTTCGACGCGCTCCACGCCGATCACATCCTTGAACACGGCCTCGGTGCACCAGAAGCACCCGCCGGCGAAGGTCGCCGTTTCCATGTCTTACCTATCTCCTTGCTTTGGCTCCTTAGATAGGATTGAGGCGGCGTCGGACAACACGGGGGTACGGTGATGATCGACGGCAGCGTGATGGTGACGGGTGGGGCGGGCTATATCGGCAGCCATGCGGTGCTGGCGCTGCTCGATGCCGGATACCGGGTGGTGGTGATCGACAACCTCGTCACAGGGTTCGACTGGGCGGTCGACCGTCGCGCGACGTTCGTTCCGATGGCGGTCGAAGACGCAGGCGTGGCGGGCGTCATCGCCGAACACGACGTGCGCGCGATCCTGCACTTCGCCGGTTCGGTCGTGGTGCCCGAATCGGTCGAGAATCCGCTCAAATATTATCGCAACAACACCGCCGCCTCGCGCACCCTGATCGAGACCGCGGTCGCGGGCGGCGTGAAGCATTTCATCTTCTCATCGACCGCGGCGACCTATGGCACGCCCGACAAGGTGCCGGTGGCCGAGGGCGACCTGCAGCTGCCGATCAACCCCTATGGCATGTCGAAGCTGATGACGGAGGCGATGTTGCGCGATGTCGCGGCCGCCCACCCGATGAACTTCGCAGCGCTCCGCTATTTCAACGTCGCCGGTGCCGACCCGCAAGGGCGCACGGGCCAGTCGACCGTTGGCGCGACCCACCTGATCAAGATCGCGGTCGAGGCGGCGATCGGCAAGAGGTCGCACGTCGGCGTGTACGGCACCGATTTCGCGACACCCGACGGGACCGGCGTGCGCGACTATATTCATGTCACCGACCTCGCCGCCGCGCACGTCCACGCGCTGGAACTGCTGATCGCCAACCCGGCCGACAGCCACTTCCTCAACGCCGGCTACGGCAAGGGCTTTTCGGTCCTCGAAGTGCTCGACGCGGTCGACCGCGTCACGAACATGACGATCGACCGCCGGATGGAGGGACGCCGCGCCGGCGATCCCGCCGCGCTGATCGCCGACAACAGCGCGATCCTCGCGACATTGCCGTGGCGGCCGCAGCACGCCGATCTGGACGGGATCGTCAGGGATGCACTGGCGTGGGAGCGGCAGCTTGCGGAACGCGGTGCCTGAGCTTCGCGCCCAGGAACCACCACATCGCCGCCCATAAGGTCCCGAAGCTCCAGCCGGCCAGCACGTCGCTTGGCCAGTGGACGCCCAGGTACACGCGGCTGACCCCGATCGCGCCGACCAGCAGGATCGCGCCGGCCAGCAGCGTGTTGCGGGTCGCCGCACCCTTCGTCACCTGCGTCCCGAGCGCGGCGATGGTCAGATAGACGATCGCGCTGTTGGCGGCATGGCCGCTGGGGAAGCTGTTGCCGGTCACCTGGACCAAGTGATCGACGATCTCCGGCCGCGGTCGCCCGACGTGCAGCTTCATCTGGGTCACCGCCCATGACCCGGTGATCGTTGCGGCTGCCGTGAGCGCGGCAGTCAGCCACAGCCGGCGGGACGCGAGAAGCGCCACGGTGCCGATGACGACCAGCGTCAACACGGTCGCGCCGCCGGTCGCGGTGATGTCGATCATCGCATCGCGCAGCCAGGACGGGCCGATCGGCTGCGCGGTATCGCCGGGCACGCGCAGCGCCAGCGTGATCCGCGGGTCGAAGGAGAAGCCGCCACGCGTGTCGATCACCGCGCCCAGGATCAGCAGCAACCCGATCGCCACCGCCCCGCACACCGCCGCCCACAGCAGCACCGGCGGATTTCGGACACCGCGGGCGATGCCCTCTTCGGCGGACAGGGTCGGGGTCAAGTTCTTGGTATCCACCCCACCAGCCTAGGCGCCGGGGGCCTAGCCCGGCAATCCATGATCGGCGGCGAAGGCGAGATACATGCCGAGCCAGTCGATGGCGGTGCCGTTCCGGCGCGGCGCGGGCGGGCCGTGGCCGCCGCGGTCGAAGACATGGAGTTCGGCTGGGATCTTCGCGGCGGCCAGTCCCTGATACATCAGCAGGCTGTTGGCCGCGGGTACGGTCTTGTCGTCGGTGTTGGTCGTGACGAAGCAGGGCGCGGCGTCGGCGGGGATATCGAGTTGCGCCGAATAGCGACGTTGCCAGTCGGCGTCGGCCAGCCGTGCGCCGAGCAATTCGCGGCGCGAGGCGGCATGTACGCTCTCGTCGAGCATCGTCACCACCGGGTAGAACAGCCCCGCCACCATCGGCCGCGGCGACTGGGTGTCGGCGACGTCGACGGGATCGTAGGTCTTCAGCGCGAAGCGGGTCGCGACGCGCGCGGCGAGGTGCCCGCCGGCGGAAAAGCCCATGACCCCGACCTTCGCCGGATCGATCGCCCAGCGCTTGCCGGCGCCCGCGCGGATCAGCCGGATCGCCCGCTGCGCATCCTGAAGCGGCGCGTCGGGTCCCGCCGTCCATCCGTCATGCGGCAGGCGGTAGAGAAGTTCGAACGCGACATAGCCGCGCTTCGCCAGGTCGAGGGCGATCGGCCCGGGCTCCCGCCGGGTCGCGACGCGGGTATAGCCGCCGCCGGGGATCAGCAGGATCGCCGCGCCATTGGGCTTCGCCGGACGCGTGACGACCAGCGCGGGGTCGCCGACGCTGGTCCAGGCGAGGTCGCCCGGCGTCTTCGATCGCTGGATGACGACATCCTTCACGCCGCCCGCGGGTTCGCCGGGCGGGCGGCCGGGCCACAGCGGGATGCGCTCGGGCGTCGGCATGATCTGCGCCAGTGCCGGGGCCGCGACGACGGCCGCCGCGCCGGCGCCGAGCAGAGTGCGACGATCAATTGCCATCGGGACGGACTCCACTGGTGCGCGCACTGGCGGCGAGTACGAAGCTTTCGGGCGCGGGCGGGTGCGCCGGATCGAAGGGGGCGAGACCAGGCTGAAGATGCGCAGCGATCGGCAGCTTCGCATCCGTCATCCCCTGCGCCACCGCCCGCGCCAGCACCCAGGCACCATAGTTGTTGTGGTGCGTCGCGTCCTTGCCGCCGTCGTTGAAGGCGAGCAGCGCGCGGTCCTTACCCAGCGCCTCGTAAATCCGGATGCTGGCGTCGTTGAGTTTGATGACCGGCACCCTCTGCTCCACGCCGACCGCCTTCACTGCGGCGGCATAGTCACCGAGCGTCGGGCGGATGCGGCCGTCATCGGTCCAGTTGCGTCGCTCGGGCGAGGTGACCAGGATGACGCTCACCCCGCGGCGGCGAAACTCGTCGACGAACACGCGCAGCCAGCTGCGGTACGTCGTATCGGAGGCGGCAAAGGTCTGCGGCCAGTTCGCCTTCTGGTCGTTATGGCCGAACTGGATCATCGCGGTATCGCCGGGCTTCACGCTTTCGAGCACCTTGGCGAGCCGCTTCTCCATCACGAACGACTTCATCGCTTCGCCCGATTCGGCGTGGTTGGCGACCGCGATGTCGGGCGTCAGAAAGGCGGTGAGCATCTGACCCCAGCTCGCCGCCGGTTCGAACGACTGGTCGGTGACGGTCGAGTCGCCCAGCAGGAACAGGGTCGGTACCTGCACAGGCTCGATCCTGACCGCGGTCACGCCGGGCTGCGGGCCGACGAATTCGAGGGTCAGCCGGTCGTCCCAGGTGAAGCTCGCCTTCTCGCGCGGCTTCAGGTCGACCATCGTCGCGCCGGGCGCATTGGCCGCCGGCGGCACGATCGCAGCGTCGCGGACGTTGACGATGAAGCTGCGCTCGATCCGCTTCCCGGCGGGCACCTTCACGCCATCCAGCATCAACCGGCGCGCCTCGACCTTTACCGTGGTGTCGGTCGCCCGCTTCGGCAGGCCGAGCGTCACGGTCACGCGGTAGTTGCCGGGCGGCGTCTTGACCGAAAACACACCGGGCATGCCGGGTTCGAAGCCGTGGTCGCCGTCATAGGCCCGCGCCGGCCCGTCGAGCGCGAAGCTGCGCACCTGTGCGGCGGCGGGGTTGGCGAGGCCGATCAGTGCGGCAGCCATCAGGGCGATCCTCACTCCCCCTCCCCCGGACGTCGCGCGCGCGGCGGGGGAAATTTTTGTTCCTCCAGCGCCGCAGGCACGAGGTCGAGCATCTGGATCGCGGTCAGCCCGAACTGGGCGGCCGCGTTGGTCGAGATGCCCGGCCATTCAGTCACGCCGTTCACCGTCCGCCGCGGGTCCTTCGGCTCGACCATCAGCCCGGCATCCGCGCCATAGAACTCGCCGACCGCACGCGCCGCAAGCGCGGGGTCATTGTCCATCTTGGCCGCATAGGCGGTCAAGCGGGCGTGGCTCGCGCGCAGGTTGCGATTGACCCACTTCGTCTTGAACTTCGCCTCGAACTCGGCCTTCGGCGCATTGTACCAGCGGCAATAGTCGAGCCAGACCGCGCGATAGCGGGGGACGTCGACCAGCGCGATCAGCTCGGCGCTGATTTCGGGCGCGCCGAACACCGCGTTCAGGTGGCTGATGCGGATGCCCTTGCCCTGCCCCAGGAACCGTCCGGAGGCGAGGTCGTACCACCCGCTCCCCTCCAGCCAGCCGTTCGGCAGGCGGCCGATGCTGTCCATGCCCGCCACGATGCGGTCACGCCAGCGGGTGTCGCCGGTACGCTCCCATTCGGTCAGCCATGCCGCGGCGATCGTGCACCACGTCGTGCCGAAGGTCATGTCGATCATGCCGGCCGGCGGGCGCGCCTGCGCGGACGGCGTCTTGCGACCGATCTCGACGGTGGTGAGCGACCGATCGGACGTGACGAGCGCGCGCATCAGGTCGCCGACGCGTTCGTCGCCGCCACTCAGGTAGAAAAAGATGCGGCGATAGGCGGCGTTGCTGACGCGGGTCTGTTTCGAGCTGTCGGCGAAATGCTGGACGCCGTGGCGCGTGCCCAGACCGGCGAACCGGCCCAGGTGATAGACATCGACTTCGCCGGTGTGCCGGGTCATCGCCTCGGCAAAGCGATAGGCGCGCGGGTCGGCGGCGCGCAGGACCTGGTACCAGAGCCAAAGGTCGGGCGAGAGTTCGCTGTTCGCCCAGGCAAACCCGCCGATGTCGTAGCGCCACTGATGCCGATCGGCGTCATAGGTATGCATGACGTCGCCGTGGTCCCAGAAGCCGTACCACGACCGTTGGTCCACCTCGCGCTCGTAGAAATCGAGCATGTCGGCAAGCTGGTTTTCCAGCGCGGTACGATTGGGGCCGCTGCGATCGGGCAGGTTCCAGTCGCCGAAGATGCCGGCACGGTGCAGGTGCTCAGGAGACGCCATCAGTTGCGGCGGCGTGGCGACGGCCGCCGCCATCGCCTCGAACCGCGGCGTCTCCGGCGTGGCGGGCAGCGCCCAGAGCGTCAGTTCGCTGGTGCGCGCGATGCCGGTCGGCGTGTCCCAGCCGGGTTCGTAATCCTCATAGGTGATGTCGAGCCCGCGGACCTGATCGGCATAGGTCTCCATCCCCATCGTGCCGTGATAGGGGCGCATATCCATCGCAGCCGCGCGCGGCGACCACAGCCAGGCGGTCAGCCGCGCGGTGTCGCCGGCCGCACCGTCGATGTCGATCGCGCTCGGATGCCGCTGCCAGAAATAGCGGACGCCCAGCGCCGCGCCACCCTGAGGGGAGCCGACATAGGCGAGGCCCGGCGCGCGCCTGCCTTCGTCGCTGTCGATCCACGCATGGCCGGGGCCGGTACGCTTGGTGAGCGTGAAGCCGTGGGCATTGGCCTGCTCCAGCCGGAAGTCGTTCCATGCCGGGATCAGGTCGAGCCGATCGCGCACCGCCGGGGCCATCTGCGCGAGCGGCGGCACCGCCTTGCCCGCGACCTGCGCGTCGCGAAACGCCGCGCCGGGATCGCGCCTTAGGCCGGTCAGCGGACGTACGGCCTCGGCAAAGGTCTGGCGGTCGTGCGCGATGCGGATATGGCGGTCGTGCAGGCTCCCGCGCATCGGCACCTCGGCACTCAGGCCCAGCGACGCCAGGAAGTCCTTTGTCGGATCGCCATCATAGACGAAGCTGTGGACGATCCGCAGCGACGGCGTGCCGGCATAGGCGTAGAAGCGGACGGTGAAAAACAGCCAGTCGCGCGTGCCGGCGCGATGCTTGCCCTCGACGCGGATGACCGCACGGACGGGGCCGCGCTGTTCGACGGTAATGGTCGAGATGCTGCCCTTGAACGGCGTGAGCGTCCCGCCCTCCGCCGCATCGCGCACGCTGCCCATCAGGCGAACCGGGCCGACCAGCTGACGCTCGCCCTGCCACGCGCCGCGCAGGACGATGCTGCCTGTGCGCGGAAACTCCCAGCGCAGGTCGCCGCTGGTCACGGTCACGGTATCGGCCGACTCGCGCACCGCGACAGGGTCGGCGGGGGCGCGCGGCTTGCCCGGGACGACGGTCAGGTCGGCGGGTGCGATGTCGGCGGGAAGCGCATGGGCGCTCCACTTCACCGATCCGTCGGGCCAGGTCGCGATCGTCCAGTTCTGGCCGGGAAGGCGGGTGCCGTCGCCGGTAGCGAGCGCCAGTGCCGTGCGCTTGCCGACCGCGCCACGCGGCCAGGCGACGCCGAAGGTCTGGCCGGTGTGCAGGGGCGGCGGAGCGCCATCGATCCAGCGGACCGGCGCGGGCGCGACGCCCGGTGCACGGGCCGCGGCGACCGCATTACCCGACAATGCCGCGCCGGCGCCGGTCAGCGCCGTCGTACGGATAGCCTCGCGACGCGTGAACATGCCTCTCCGTCCCACATTGTCGAACCTGATCTTACGATCTGGTCCGACAAGTGGACGAAGTTGTCAAGCTAACGTCTCAGCGAAGGCCCAATGCCTTCAGGACATCGGCCCAGCTGACATATTTGAAGTTCTGCGTGTCCGGCGCATTGTCGCCGTCCTGCGCGACGAACAGGCCACGTGGGTATTTCGGACCGAAATTGCCGAGCATCATCTCGATTCCGTCGGTGTCGCTGGTCCCGTCGATCGCGCCGCCGCCGATGCGGAATCGGCCGGCATAGGTGACCCCCGGCAGGCGATAGAGGGTGTAGGCATTGTCGCCCTGGCTCGAGACGACCAGATAGCCGCCGTCGCGGCCCTTCGGCGCGAGCGCGAGCCCCTCGGCATCGTCGAACAGCACGCGGCGGTCGACCCTGGCGATCGGAGTCGCGGTGGTCGGCGCGGCGGGATCGGCGTCGAAGCGCCACAGCCCGACATCTTCCTCGGCGACGTAGAGTAGCCCCGTGCGGTCATCGACGACGCAGCCCTCGGACTGGGTGCCGAGCTTCATGCTGCGGACGGTCGCGACCTTGGGCGCAGCGCCCGACAGATCGATCGCGACTTGATCGATCCGCCCGTCCTTCAACACGACGAAGCCGAACAGCGCGCCGTCCCTCGCGCGGCGCCATAGGCACATGCCATAGGCCTCGCCGGACCCGACGCGGAAGCGACCGGTCGGGACCAGCCGCCGCGCGACCGTGTCGAGCGTGAACATCGAGACATGGGCGACGTCCTTGTCCGCGCGGTCGCTTGCCGCGACGACGACGCCCTTCGCACCCATGTCGCGCAAGTCGACGTTGTTCAGCCGCGCCGCGGGCGTAAACGACACCCGCTTTCCGGCGAGGTCGTAGACGTGGATGCCGGCCTTCTTGTCGGTCCCGATCACTAGGCTCGCAGCCGGATCGCGCGGGTTGCGCCAGATCGCGGGATCGTCGGCGGCATCATGCGCGGTGTCGACCGGATCGGTCTCCGCGAGCGCCGCCAGCTGCGGCGCCTGCTCCGATGGCGGCGCGACGGCGGTCGCCGCGCAGCCACCGAGCAGGAGCGCGAGGATGACTGCCTTCACAGCTTCACCCGCACGCCGCCGAACAGCGTGTAGCCGAACTTCTCATATTCGTAGACGCGCTGGCGCTGGCCGAAGTAGCGGACGCCGGCCGAATTGGTCAGGTTCTTGCCTTCGAAGAAAAGGTTGATGCCCTTCATCAGTTGCAGGCTGGCGGTCGCGTCGAGCTGGCCGCGGCCCTCCCAATAGAGGTCGAGCGCCGGCGCATCGGCGTTGATCTCATCCAGATAGTCCGACCGCTTTGTATAGGCGACGCGGACGTTGACCGGGCCGCGCTCGTAGAACAGCGAGGCGTTCCACATATGCTTCGACTGGCCCTGGAGCGCGAAGTCGCGGCGGCCGCCGAACGCGGTGTCGAACCGCGCATCGCCCTGCGTATAGGTATAGTTCGCGAACACGCCGAACCCGCCCAGCGCGCCGGGCAGGAAGCTCAGCTGCTGCTGCCAGTTGACCTCGACGCCGTACAGCTTGCCGTCGCGCGCGTTGACCGGGCGGCTGAGGATCGCGCCGGGGACGCCCAGGTAGCTGCCCGTGCTGGTGACCGTGTAGCGATAGTCGAACAGGTCCTTGTAGAAGGCGTTCACGCCGATCAGGCCGAGCGGGCGGATATAATATTCCAGCCCCGCGTCGACGTTGTTCGACAGCGTCGGGCGAAGGTCCGGGTTGCCGAAATCGACGCGCACGGTGTTGCCTTCGGTCGCCTCAAGGACGCGCGGTGCGATCTGCGGGAAGTTGGGGCGGTTGATCGCGCGGCTGACGGCGAAGCGGCCGATGATGTTCGGGGTGAACGCCTGGCGCACGGTGAAGTTGGGGAAGAAGCGGGTGTAGCCCGACTTGCCGAGCGCGGTCGTAATGACGCCGGTCCTCGAAACGCTGGGCGCCTGGCCGCGGAAGTCGGTCGTCTCGACACGCAGGCCCGCGATCAGCGTCGTGCCGCCGAATTCGCCCTTGCCCATGCCGAACAGGCCGAGGATCTTTTCGTTGGCGGTATAGTCGGCGGTCAGCGACTGCGGCAGGCGGCGCTGCGATGCCGCCCTGGTCGCGTCGAAATAGGCGTCGGCCAGCCCGCCGGCGATGCGGTTGCCCAGATTATAGTCGAAGTTGCGCGAGCCCTCGTCCGACAGGAAGCTCGCCAGCGTCTGGCTGGGCGCGGCGCTGCTGCGCTGGTCGCGCAACCGCTCCTCGTCGGCGGCGATGTTGCGCTCGCGATATTTACCGCCCGTGGTGAAGGTGATGTCGTCGTCACCGATCGCGACCGGCAGGTCGATGCGCAGCGCCGCCGTCAGTTCGTCGTTCTTCGTGGTGTTCGACCGATAGGCATTCTCGCGGAAGGCGTAAGTGCCGGTCTGAAGATGTTCGTTGGTCGTGAACACCGAATAGGCCGGTAGGTCGCTGCTGGTGCCGAAGTCGTAGCTGAGCGTCGGGCGCAGCAAGGAGCGGAACAGCAATTCATCACGGCGTGGATAGGTCTGCGACGATTCGCTGTACGCGCCGTCCAGGCGGACGGTGCCTTCGCCCAGCTTCTGCTCGATGCCGCCGGTGACGGTCCAGATTTCGTTGACCTGCACGCGGTGGCGGATCTGCTTTTCGATACGGGTCGACGCCCAGGTCGCGGCGGTGTCGGTCGAACCGGCGACCGGCGCGGCGTTGCCGGCGTTCCAGGTGATGCCGATGCGGTCGCGATACTCGTTGTCCTCGAACCGGGCATAGGTGCCGCGGACCCACAGCTGGGTCGCATCCGTCGGATGCCATTCGAACGCGCCCGAACCGGCTACGCGGGTTCGGCGGGTGCGGTAATCCTTGAACAATGTTTCCGTGACGCGCAGGCCGGCGGCCGTCTGCGCCCATGTGTTCTCGACATTGTCCGGCTGGCGGTCGGTCTTGGAAAAGCTGCCCGACAGCAGGATGCCGAACTGGCGGTCGGCGCCGAAGCGGTCGCTGACCGAGGCCGAGGCGCGATAGTCGTTGCCCTTGCCGAACTGGTTGTAGCTCATCCCGGCCATGCCGGTCAGCGCGAAGCCCTTGCGGTCGAAGGGCGAGCGCGTGCTGATATTGACCGCACCGGCGATCGAATCGGCGTCCTGATAGGGCAGCAGCGACTTGGTGACTTCGATGTTGCCGACGATGTCCGACGGCAGCGTGTCGAGATCGACCGCGCGGGTCGTCGGGTCGACCGAGGGGACCGCGATGCCGTCGACCGACACCGCCGACCATTCGGACGGCGCACCGCGCACGTTGATGTAGCGGCCCTCGCCCTGGTCCCGCTCGATGCCGACGCCGGCGACACGCTGGAGCGCTTCGGCGATGTTCGGATCGGGGAAGCGACCGATCGCGTCCGACGACAGGATGGTGACGGTATTGTCGGCCTGGCGCATCTGGTTGAGCGCGCGTGCGGTGTTGTCGAGCAGCGACTGGCCGGTGACGACGATATCGCCCGACGCGCCCGCCGCCGGCAGGGTGATGATCGCCGGACGACCGCGCTCGGCAGCGGTGATCGTCACGGGCAGGACGTCGCGGCCGATATAGTCGACGCTCAGCCGCACGTCGCCGTCCGCGCTGGGCACCGCGACGGTGAATTCGCCCTGCAGGTTGGTCGTCGCCTCGACCCCCGTGCCCTCGACGACGATGCGCGCGCCGGGCAGCGCCGCGCCGGTCGCGTCGTACACGCGGCCCGAAACGGTCGGGCCGGCGACCGGCGTAGTCGCCATCGGCGCGCCGGGGTCGTTCGGACGCGCGGCCGCGGGCGATGCGCCGGCGACGGCAAGTGCGATGAGCGAGACGCCCGCGAATGCGCGAGCGCCGGTAAGGACGATGGTCATGAAGCTCCCCCGAGCGGAAAATTGCTGTCGCGCGGCACCGATCGCGCCACGCCTTGGCGCGGCCTTTGACGCAGGTTTGTTACGCAGGCGTGGGGGATTGGTTACAGCCGCGTGACACCGCTCACTCAGGTCATTTAGAACCCGGAGCGGATGCCAGCGCAGCATCCGCCCCGGATCGATCACGCAACCGGTTTGGTCGCGTCGTCGATGATCCGCCGCCCCTTGGCGATGGCATCGGCCTCGGTCGCCGTGCCGGCCTGGACCGCGTCGGCGAGCTTCAGCAGGGCATTGGCGGTGGAGCTGCCGTGATCGGCCTCCTCCATCACATGGATGCCGTTCTTGGTTTCGGCGACGCTGGCCCATGCCGCACGCACCGCAGCCCAAAAGCCCTTGGTCGCCGCCCAATAGGTGTCGGCGGCCTTCACGTCATAGGCGTCGTACGTCGTATAGGTGTTCAGCACCGATTCCTGGACGACCGGCTCCAGCTCGCCGGCGAACTCGCCCATCTTGATATTGTCCTGCCAATGGACCCAGCCGGTCGGTGACTTCTGGTGGCGGTTGATCGAGAGATAGCGGTCATAGACCGGCGAACGCACCGCATCGCGCCGGGCGAGCGGGCGCCACGTCCAGTTCGACCGCCAGCGCCTCAGGCCGCCTTCGGTCGTCCACTGCCCCCAGCCGCCGTAGCGGGGCGAATCGTCGACTTGGTACACCGTCTGCGACCAGCGGCCGGCGCGCATCCGTTCGGGCACCGCTTCCCATTTCCACGTGTCGGGTCCGGCGTAGACGAGCACGCGCGCAGGCTCATATTCCCAGTCCTGACGCCAATGCTTGACCAGCATCGTCTTGCCGCCGGTGTCGATGACCAGGATGTGCTGGAGCGAGATCTTGCGCCCGGTGTCCTCGATCACGCGGACGACCTCGTTGCCACCGGACACCTTGGCCGGGATCGGCGTATAGTCGGTGCGCCACGGCGTCGTTTCCTGCATGTCGAACTTGACCTTGAAGGTGCCGGCCATCGCCAGGATGTCGGCGCGGTCGGCTTCGAAGGCAGCGCGTTCGGCAGCGGCGTCGCGTTTGGGCAGCGGTCCATCGGCATGGGCGGGAACCGCGGCCAGCAGGGCGACGGTGGTGAGCAGAATGCGGATCATGACTGGTCCTTTCGATCAGAAGGCAAAGCTGACGGATGCGCTGGCGTTGCGTCCCGGCTGGGTGAAGGCGTCGGTGACGGTGGAGCTGGCGGCGAGGCCGCGGACGTCGCTCCACCAGGCGTATTTCACGTCGGCGATGTTGAAGATCCCGGCCCGCAGCGTCAGCGCCTGACCGAGCCGGACGAAGGCGGTCGCGTCCAGGGTGGTGAAGGCTGCCGGCCGGAAGCAGGGGCCGCTGCACAGCCCCAGCGTCGCGCCCAGTTCCTTGCGGTCGGCATGGGTCGCGATCAACTGGCCACCGAACCGCCCGGCGACGTCGCGATAGCCGATCCCGGCGACCAGCTTCAGCGGATCGACCGTCGACAGCGGCGACCGCGAGCCGGTCGGCGACGTCACTTCCCCATCGGCAAAGGAAATGGCGAGCGACCCGGTAAGGCCGCCCGCCACCCGCGCCTCGAACCGCGCCTCGCCCCCTTTGACGACGACGCGGTTCAAGTTGACGAACTGGTAGATCGCCGGGTTAGCGGGCGTGAACGCGCCGCCGACGACTTCCTGCGAAATGAAGCCGCGATAGACGCCGCGGAACGCGGTCAGGTCGAGCGACAGGCCACCATGCGCCACCCGCACGCCGGCTTCCGCGCTGCGGCTCGTCTCCGGGCGCAGGTTGGGGTTGGGGCGCGAGGTATAGCCGAAGGCGACGTTCTCGAAGAATTGGTTCACCTGGCTCGGCTCGGGCGCCTTGAAGCCATGGGCGTAGTTGGCGAACAGGCGGATGCCGTCCCGCACCTTCACCACCGCGCCGATCTTCGGCGACACCCGCGACCCGTCCTGCGCAGCGGCGCGGAAGGTCGGGAGCAGCGGGTCGGCCTGCGGCGACAGATCGTAATAATCGACGCGCAGCGACGGGAAGAGCGTCAGCGGCCCGGCGGTGATCTCATCCGACAGGAAAGCGCCCGCCAAAGTGAAGTCGGTCGTCGGGAAGGCGCGGGTCGGGAAGGTCTCGCCCGCGGGCGGCACGGTGCCGTCGCGAAGCCCACGCTGGCGCAGACGGCTGGCGTCGGCACCGAGGACGACGCGGTGCGACAGCGGTCCCGTCGCGAAGCCGAACCGCGCTTCCGCCGCGGCACCATAGACGCGGTTTTCGAAGGTATTGAGCCGGGTGCGGTCGGCCGCCGGAGTGCGGTCCTCTCGCGTGAACTGACGATCGGCGGCGTCCTGCCAATAGCCCGCGATCCGCGCGAACTGGAAGGCGCCGCTGCTCTCCCACGTCCAGTCCGCGGCGATCCGCTTGCGCGTGCCGGTGTCGCGGGCGAGGACCAGGTCGACGGTCGCGCTGCGTCCGCTCAACACGTCCGTTATCAGCCGGTTATCGAGATACTCACCCGTCAGCCGGAAACGGTGCCCGCCGCCCGGCTGGAACACGACGCGGCCCAAGAGCGCGTTAGAGCGCCCATCCTGCGGATTGGCCGTCGTTCGCGCCGCACCGATCGAATCGTTGGTGCCCTGGTTCTCCAACTCGTTGAAGTCGCGGCGGGTATAGGCGACCATTGCCGACAGCCGGTCAGACCCGGTCGCGAGAATCGCGGTCTCGGCGAACTCATTCGACGCCGACTTATAGGCCGCGCGCGCGAGGCCGGCGATTGCGGCACCGTCCTTCAGGAAATCGGCCGGATCGCTGGTGACGAACGATACTGCCCCGGCCAACCCGTCGCTGCCGTAGAGCGCGGAGGCCGGCCCGCGCAGGATCTCGACCGACTTGACCAACCCCAGGTCGACATAGTCGCCCCGCCCGGCCGCCTGCGCGCCGAAGGCGAAGCCATCGGGCACACGGACGCCGTCGACCTGGATCAGCACGCGGTTGCCGCCGATCCCACGGATGACGAAGCCTTCGTTCCCGGCCCGCCCTGTAGCCCCCAGCGCCGCGCCGAAGCGCGCCGGCGCGCGGGGTACCGACACGCCGGGTTCGAAGCGAACCAAGTCACGAATGTCCTGCGCCAGTTCATCGGCGATCCGCTGGCTATCGATCACGCTGACGGTCGCCGGCGCATCGGCGGTGTCGATCGGCGTCCGGGTCGCGGTGACGGTCACCGTCTGCGGTTCGATCTCGTCATTCGCCGATACGGGCGGCGCAACCATCAGCCCACCGGAAATCGCGATGAGGGCCGTGCCCTGTCGAAAATGTCGCATTTGTCGTCCCCTTTTTCGACGCATAAGCGCCGTCGGGGATGGTCGTTAATAGGACCAATTCGCATTAGCAAGATTATCGCTAATGATTCTTAGGTGCGGTTAATCAGCGAACCGGTCTCTTCTCCAATTTCCGCGCCAGCGTCCGGCGGTGCATACCAAGCCGCCGTGCGGTTTCGGAGATGTTGAAACCCGTCTCCGCCAGCGTCTGGTTGATCATCTCCCACTCGTGCGTCTTGATCGACGAAGGGCGCGCGGTGATGTCGACGTCCGGGTCGCCCGCGGCCTTGCTAAAGGCGGCTTCGATGTCGTCGGTGTTCGACGGCTTCACCAGATACTGACAGGCGCCCAGCTTGATCGCCTCCACCGCCGTCGCGATGCTGGCGTAGCCGGTCAGCACGACGATCAGCATTGCCGGATCGATCGCATGGAGCCGCGCGACGCAGGGCAGGCCGGAGCCGGTGCCGAGCTTCAGATCGACGACCGCATGGTCGGGCACCTCTTCGGTCAGCAGCGCATCGAGCGCACCGGCATCGGCGGCGATACGGACGCGGTAGCCGCGGCGCTCGAACGAGCGGCCGAGCGTGCGGGCGAAGGTCGCATCATCCTCGACGATGATCAGGCTGGGCGCGTCCATGCTCATCTCCCGCCCGCGATCGGCAGCAGCAGGCGGACCTCGGCGCCGCCGTGCGGGCTGTTGCGGGCCTCCAATTGGCCACCCAGTTGCCGGGCGAGATTGGTCGCGAGGAACAGGCCCAGGCCATGCCCCTGCCCCTTGGTCGAGCGATACAGCTTGCCGACCCCCTCCAACACGTCCGCCGAAAACCCCGGACCGTCATCCGACACGGTGACGACCAGTTGCGGCGCCTCGACCGTGGCCGCCAGTTCCACGGCGTGCGGCGACACCTCCGCTGCATTGTCGAGTAGGTTCCAGATCGCCTGTCGCAGCGCCGGATCGACGGCGATCGACACGTCGTCGAGCCCCCGCGGCCTGTACACCAGCGGCACGTCGGGATGCAGCCGCCCCCAGGTCCGGACGCAGTCGTCCAGGAACAGCCGCGCGCTGGCTCGTTCCATCGCCTCGCCGCGCGGCTGGCCGGCGGACTGCAGGATGTCGCTGACAATCGCCTTGCAGCGTCCGACCTCGCCCTGCATCTCCGCCACATCGGCGGCCAAGCCGGGGTCGTCCGCGATCGCGGGCATCCGCCGCCAGTCGGCGAGGATCACTGACAGGGTGCCGAGCGGGGTGCCGAGTTCATGGGCCGCACCGCTGGCGAACAGCCCCATGCGCACGATGCCGTCCTGTTCGGCCGCATGCTGGCGCAGGTCGGCGACATGGGCGTCGCGGGCGCTGAGGTTGCGGCGGATGCGGGCGATGAACATCACCAGCAGCCCGGCGACCATGACGAAGGCGATCCAGTGGCCGATCGCGAACAGATCGGCGGCGTCCGCGATCAGGCCGCTCGGCAACAGCAACGGCACCGCCCGCAGCGTCAGCAGCGCGTAGCTTGCACCGGTCGCGGCGACCAGCACGACCGCGGCGGGCGGCGGCAGCAGGATCGCGCCGAGCACGACTTGCAACAGATAGAGCGCGATGAACGGATTGGCCGCGCCGCCGCTGAAATAGAGTTGGAGCGTCAGCGCCAGCATGTCGATCAGCAGCGCGATCATGATCTCGATCGTGCGGACCCGGTGTCGCGGCAGGGCGATGGTCGCGAGCAGATTGGCGAGCGCGAGCGCCCCGACGACCGCCAGCATCTGCAGGACCGGCAGCGGTACGCCCAGCGCGAAATGCACGAACAGGATCGTCGCGGTCTGGCCCGCAACCGCGATCCAGCGCAGCTGGACCAGCTGGCGCATGTTCTCCGCCGCCGCGCTGTCGTCGGGCGCGTCGCGGCGGCGGGTGAGCGCGAGAAGCGGTGCTTCCATCACCCGGCCCGGCCCCGCCAGAACAGCCACGTCCCCGCTCCGGCGAGCGCTGCCAGCGCGAACCAGGTCAGGGCATAGACAAGATGGGTATTGCGGAAGGCGACAACGGTCAGCCCGCCGACCGGATAGCCGCCGGAATTGGGCGTACCGTCCGCGTCGACAAACAGCGGCGCGATCCGACCCGCCAGCCCGCGCGCGGCGGCAATGGCGGCGACGTCGCGCGAATACCAGCGGCCCGCGGCGGGATCGTTGCTGCGCAGGAAGCCGCCACCGGGTTCGGTCAGGCGGACAAGGCCGGTGACGGCGACGGGTCCCGCGACCTGCCCCGCCGCGCGGGTGTTCGGGTCACGTCGATCCTCGGGCACGAAGCCGCGGTTGACGAGAACCGTCCCTTCGGGCGTGCGCAGCGGGGTCAGCACCCAGAAGCCCGCGCCGCGCGCGGTCAACGCCTGGACCAGAGTCTCGCGGGCATGCTCGAAGCTGCCGGTTAGGCGCACGCGTCGGTATTCGAGCTCCCGCGGATCGCCCCCCGCCCACGGAAAGGCGGCGGGGGCGGCGTGGATGCGCGCGTCGACACGGGCGATCAGGTCGAGCTTCCACGCCCGCCGCTCCAGCTGCCACACCCCCAGAGCGATCAGCCCCGCCGTCACCAGCGCGGCCACCAGCGCGAGCCACGGGCGACGGCGGATGGTCAGGGCGTCCCGTCCATCGCCGACATCGGCATCATGTTGCTATTGAGGTGGTACATGATCCACAGCGACCCCGCGATCACGATGAGCACGATGACCGCGGCGAAGACATAGGCCATCAGCGTCCATCCGCCCTCCGAACGCGTGTTGACGTGGAGGAAATAGTTGGTGTGAACCAGGATTTGCGCGACCGCGGCGACGACGACCACGGCGACCGTCCAGTTCGCGCTCAACGTGCCCGACATCACCGCCCAGAACGGAATCGCGGTAAGGATCACCGACAGCGCGAAGCCGGTCAGATAGCCGCGGCGCGAGACGTGGAGATGCTCGTCCTCATGCGTCGGCACGTCGTGGCCTGCGCCGTGGCCGTAGCCGGTCTCTGCCGGGCGGGTGGTGTCGGTCATCGCAAGCTTCCCAGCAGATAGACGAAGGTGAAGACGCCGATCCAGACGACGTCGAGGAAGTGCCAGAACATGCTGAGGCACATCACGCGGCGGCGGTTGTCCGCGTTCAGGCCGCGCTTGGTCAGCTGGATCAGCATGACGCCGACCCAGATGATGCCGACCGTGACGTGCAGCCCGTGCGTGGCGACCAGCGTGAAGAAGGCGGACAGGAACGCGCTGGTCTGCGGAGTGGCGCCTTCGTGGACGAGCTTCGAGAATTCGTAGAGTTCGACGCCGACGAACGCCGCCCCCAGCAGGCCGGTCAGCGCCAGCCAGCCGCGGGTGCCGCCCAATCGCCCTTCCTGCATCGCGATCATCGCGAAGCCATAGGTGATCGACGACGTCAGCAGGATCGCGGTGTTGAGCGCGACCAGCGGCAGCTCGAACAGCTCGCGCGGCCCCGGACCGCCGGCATAGCTGGTGCCGACGACGCCATAGGTCGCGAACAGCGTCGCGAAGATGAGCGCGTCGCTCATGAGATAGATCCAGAACCCCAGCATCGTGCTGCCGCCGGGGCCGGTGTGCGCATGATCGTTGTGGCCTTCGCCCTCGTCGAGGTAGAAGACCGGGGCTTCGTCGCCCTTGGCCGTGGTGGTGCTCATGCCGCGGCTCCCTTCGCCAGCAGGGCGGTGCGGTCGTCCTCGACTTGGCGCACCTCCTCGACCGGGATGTGATAGTCGCGGTCGTAGTTGAACGTATGGCCGATCGCGACGACGACCATCCCGACGAACGCCAGGATCGCCAGCCACCACATATACCAGACCATCGCGAAGCCGAGCACGAGCGCCAGGGCCGACAGGATGACGCCCGCGCCGGTGTTCTTCGGCATGTGGATCGGGGTGAAGCCCGTCTCCGGACGCGCGGCCTGGCGCGACTTCATGTCGTACCAGGCGTCGAGATCGTGGACGACCGGCGTCTTGGCGAAGTTATAGGCCGGCGGCGGCGAACTGGTCGCCCATTCGAGCGTCCGGCCGTTCCACGGATCGCCGGTGGTGTCGCGCAACTGGTCGCGCCGCATGATGCTGACCGCGATCTGGATGATGAACGCCAGGATGCCGATGCCGATGATGAAGGCACCGATCGCGGCGATCACGAACCACGGCTGGAGCGATGGGTCGCTGATGTGGTTCAGTCGGCGCGTCGTGCCCATCAGGCCGACGATGTAGATCGGCGTCCATGCGATCCAGTAGCCGATGACCCAGCCCCAGAAGGCGATCTTGCCCCAGAACGGGTCGAGCCGGAAGCCGAACGCCTTGGGGAACCAATAGGTCATGCCCGCGAACAGCCCGAACACCACGCCGCCGATGATGACGTTGTGGAAGTGCGCGACGAGGAACAGCGAATTGTGCAGCACGAAGTCCGCCGGCGGCACCGCCAGCAGCACGCCGGTCATCCCCCCGACCGTGAAGGTCAGCAGGAACGCGACCGTCCACATCATCGGCAGTTCGTAGCGGATGTCGCCCCGGTACATGGTGAACAGCCAGTTGAAGATCTTGGCACCGGTCGGGATCGAGATGACCATCGTCGCGATGCCGAAGAAGCTGTTGACGCTCGCGCCCGACCCCATGGTGAAGAAGTGGTGCAGCCACACCAGGAACGACAGGATCGTGATGACCACGGTCGCGTAGACCATCGACGAATAGCCGAACAGCCGCTTGCCGGAGAAGGTGGAGGTGATCTCCGAGAAGATGCCGAACACCGGCAGGACGAGGACGTAGACCTCCGGGTGACCCCAGATCCACACCAGATTCCAGTACATCATGGCGTTGCCGCCAAGGTCGTTGGTGAAGAAATTGGTGCCGATATAGCGGTCGAGCATCAGCATGCCGAGCGCGGCGGTTAGGATCGGGAAGATCGCCACCGCCAGCACGTTGCTGCACAGCGCGGTCCAGCAGAACACCGGCATCTTCATCATCGTCATGCCGGGCGCGCGCATCTTGATGATCGTCGTCACCATGTTGATCGCGCTGAGCGTCGTCCCTACGCCTGCTATCTGCAAGGCCCAGAGATAATAGTCCGGCCCCACATCGGGCGAGTTCTGGAGGTTCGACACCGGCACGTAATTGAGCCACCCCGCACGGCTGAACTCGCCGATGAACAGCGACGCCATCACCAGCAGTGCACCCGCGACCGTCAGCCAGAAGCTCAAATTGTTGAGATAGGGGAACGCCACATCGCGCGCGCCGATCTGGAGCGGCATCACATAGTTGATGAGTCCCACGACCAGCGGAATCGCGACGAAGAAGATCATGATCGTCCCGTGCGCGGTGAAGACCTGATCATAATGGTGCGGCGGCAAATAGCCGGGGTTGTCGCCGAACGCGATCGCCTGTTGCGTCCGCATCATGATCGCATCGGCAAAGCCGCGCAGCAGCATGATGATGCCGAGGATCATGTACATGATCCCGATCTTCTTGTGGTCGACGGAGGTGAACCATTCCCGCCACAGCCAGCCCCACAGCCGGTATTTTGTGACGACGAACACCAGTCCCAGCCCGCCGAGCACGACACCCGCGAAGGTGACGAGCAGGATCGGCTCGTGGATCGGGAAGGATTCGAAGCCGAGGCGCCCGAAGATGATCTTGGACAGAGGTTCGTTGAACATGGGGCGTTCCTAGGCCGCTTCGGCGCGCGGCGCGCCGTGGCGGAGGTCGAGGCGGGACATGTCCCGGTTGTTCGGATCGTTCGGATTGGCGTTGCCGGACGGGTTGCGCCGCTCGTCGCCGCGCTTGGGCGACACCGGCTTCTCGTCGCCGCCCTTGAAGATCGCGCCTTCGGGCTTCTTGCCCGCAGGCGGCTGGCTGCCGTGCATCGACGGCATCCCTCCGCCGTCCGCGTCCTTGCGCATCATCTGGCCCATGCATGGCGTACCGGGACGCACGCAGCGTTGGTAGATGCGGTCGAACAGCCCGACCTGGCTCTGAGCGAAATACATCGCCGGCACCTTGTCGGTCGGCTTCTCAAGCTCGAGGTAGCTGCGCGTATCGAGCGCGAGCGGCGCCGCCTTCACCCGCGCGACCCAGGCGTCGAAGCCGCGGTCGTCGACACCGTACAGCGTGAAGCGCATGTCGGAGAAACCGGCCCCCGAATAATTGGCCGACATCCCCTCGAACTTGCCGGGCTTGTTCAGCACCGCATGCAGCGTGCTGCGCATGCCGGGCATGGTGTAGATCATGCCCGCCAGCGTCGGCGCGTAGAAGGTGTTCATCATGTTGGTCGACGTCAGGTGGAACCGGACCGGCCGGTCGACCGGCAGCGCGAGTTCGTTGACTGTCGCGATGCCCTGCTCGGGGTAGATGAACAGCCATTTCCAGTCGAGCGACACGACCTGCACGTCGAGCGGCTTGACCCGCGGGTCGACCGGCTTGGTCGCCGATACCCGGTTCACCGGACGGAACGGGTCGAGCAGATGGGTGCTCCACCACGTCAACGCGCCGAGACAGATGATGATCAGCAGCGGCGCCGACCAGATCACCAGTTCGAGCGACGTCGAATGGTGGAAATCGGGGTCGTAAGTCGCGTCCTTGTTACCCCGACGATAGCGCCACGCAAACACGCAGATCAGCGCCATCACCGGCACGATGATGACCAGCATCAGCGCGGTCGAGATATAGATGATGTCGCGTTGCTGGAGCGCGATGTCGCCCGCCGGGTCGAGCACCTGTGTGTTGCAGGCGGCCAGCAGCGCCAGCGCCGGCAGGGTGGCCAGCGTCGCCAGGCGGCGTCCCATCGTGGAGAAAGACGTGTCGGACATGATGATGCGCCTACCGCCAGGCCCGCTGTTTCCGACAGTGGACATTTTGTCCTATCCCCCAAGATGCACCTAATCGGGCAATAGGCGTTGTAACGGATCACCCCTGTGTGGGTTGCGGGAGCGAAACAACCAATGAGTGCACCGTCGATGACGATGGACCCCGGCGGCCACGGCGCCGCGGATTCGACGTCGCTCGAACGCGACGCCGCCGCGCTCCACGCGCATGGGCAGAAGATCGCACCGGGCGAGATCGCGATCGGCGTCGTCATCGGCCGGACGAGCGAGTTCTTCGACTTCTTCGTCTACGCGATCGCCTCGGTCCTGGTCTTCCCCGCGCTGTTCTTTCCGTTCGTCGACCGGGTGACGGGGACGCTCTATTCCTTCGCCCTCTTCGCGCTCGCCTTCATGTTTCGCCCGCTGGGCTCGGCGCTATTCATGTGGGTCGACCGCAATCACGGGCGCGGGGTGAAGCTGACCATCTCGCTGTTCCTGCTAGGCGGGTCGACGATGGCGATGGCGTTCCTGCCCAGCTATGCGTCCGCCGGCCTGCTCGGCGCCTGGCTGCTGGCGCTGTGCCGGATCGGCCAGGGCATGGCGCTGGGCGGCGCATGGGACGGCCTGCCCTCGCTTCTGTCGCTCAATGCCCCCGAGGACCGTCGCGGCTGGTATGCAATGATCCCGCAGCTGGGCGCGCCGCTCGGCCTGATCGTCGCTGGTGGTCTTTTCGCCTTTTTCCTCAGCACGCTGTCGGAAGCGGACTTCGTATCCTGGGGCTGGCGCTATCCCTTCTTCGTCGCCTTCGCAATCAACGTCGTGGCGCTGTTCGCGCGGCTGCGGCTGGTCGCCACGCCCGATTTCCAGACCCTGTTCGAAAGCCGCGAGCTGCAACCCGCCCCCTTCTGGGAAACCGTCCGCGTCGAATGGCGGACGATCGCGCTGGGCGCCTTCGCTCCGCTCGCCAGCTTCGCGCTGTTCCATCTGGTCACGGTGTTCCCGCTGTCGTGGGTGACACTCTACACTGGCGAGTCGGCGGAGCGCTTCCTGGTCATCGAGATGATCGGCGCGGTCGTCTGCGTGTTGGCGATGCTGGCGAGCGGCGTCATCGCCGACCGCGTCGGACGCCGTGCGGTGCTGGGCGTATCGGCGGTGCTGATCGGCGCGTACAGCGGCTTCGCGCCGCAACTGCTCAACGCCGGCGCGTTCGGCGAGGTCGTCTATATGATGACCGGCTTCGCACTGCTCGGCATCGCCTTCGGCCAGTCGTCGGGCGCGGTGAACGGCCGCTTCTCGCCGGCGCGGCGCTACACGGGCGCGGCGACCGTCGCCAATCTCGCCTGGCTGATCGGTGCGGGCTTCGCACCGCTGGTTGCGCTGACGCTCGCCAGCAAGGTCGGGCTGTGGTCGGTCGGTGCCTATCTGCTGTCGGGTGCGGTGTGCACGCTGGCGGCGCTGTCGATCAACAAGGACTGGGGCCGGTCGGACCGTTGATGCAAAATCCTCCCCTGCAAGGGGAGGTGGCAGCGCGCAGCGCTGACGGAGGGGTGTCGCCCTCTCGACAGTGGGACACCCCTCCACCACGCGCTGCGCGCGCGGTCCCCCTCCCCTTACAGGGGAGGAATGATCCCTCACGACTTCGGCCTTGCCCAACAACCGATTTTGACTAATGAAAGTCCCTTCGGCAGAGGGGCATAGCATGCGGTTCATAGGCAAGACGGTGCTGGTCACGGCCGCCGCACAGGGTATCGGGCGCGCCACGGCCGAGCGACTCCGCGACGAAGGCGCGGCCGTCTGGGCCGTCGATCGCGACGCCGCCGCACTTGCGACCATCGACGGGGTGACGCCGCTGACCGTCGACCTGACCGACCCGGCCGCGGTCGCCGCACTGCCCATGCAGACCGGCCCGATCGACGCGCTCGCCAACATCGCCGGCTTCGTTGCGGCTGGGAATATCCTGGAGTGCAGCGACGCCGACTGGGCGCTCAGCTTCGACCTGAACGTCCACGCGATGCACCACGCGATCCGCGCCTATCTGCCGGCGATGCTGGAGCGCGGCGGCGGATCGATCGTCAACATGAGCAGCATCGCCAGCAGCGTGAAGGGCATCCCCAACCGCTATGCCTATGGCGCGTCGAAGGCTGCGGTCGTCGGCCTGACCAAGGCGGTCGCCGCGGACTTCGCCGGGCAGAATGTGCGGTGCAACTGCATCTGCCCAGGCACCGTCGCGACGCCGTCGCTCCGTCAGCGCGTGAGCGAGCAGGCGGCAGTGCAGGGCGTGGACGTGTCGGATGCCAATGCCGCCTTCGTCGCCCGCCAGCCGATGGGCCGACTGGGTCGCGCCGAGGAGATCGCGGCACTGGTCGCGTATCTGATGAGCGACGAGGCGAGCTTCACGACCGGTGCGGTCCATGTCATCGATGGCGGGTGGGTGAACTGATGACGACGATCACCGGCCTGCGCACTGTCGACCTGCGCTTTCCGACCAGCCTGTCGCTCGACGGGTCGGACGCGATGAACCCCGACCCCGACTATTCGGCGGCCTATGTCGTGCTGGAGACGGATACGCCGGGGCTGGAGGGGCACGGCCTGACCTTCACCATCGGTCGCGGCAACGACATCTGCGTCGCGGCGGTCCAGGCGATGACGCACCTCGTCGTCGGGTTGTCGCTGGCCGAGGTTGCCGCCGATCCGGGCGCGATGTGGCGACGACTGACCGGCGACAGCCAGCTGCGCTGGATCGGGCCGGACAAGGGCGCGATGCATCTGGCGACCGGTGCGGTGGTCAATGCGATCTGGGATCTGTGGGCGAAGGCGGAAGGCAAGCCCGTCTGGCGGCTGGTCGCCGACATGACGCCCGAACAGATCGTTCGCGCGATCGACTTCCGCTACCTGACCGACGCGATTACGCCCGATGAGGCGCTGGACCTGCTGACAGCCCGCGCGGCCGGCAAGGCGGAGCGGATCGAGCGGCTGATGGAGAGCGGCTATCCCTGCTACACGACGTCGGCGGGCTGGCTCGGCTATCCGGACGAGAAGCTACGACGGCTGGCCAGGGAAGCGGTCGATGCCGGATTCGACCATATCAAGCTGAAGGTCGGCCGCGACTTGGACGACGACATCCGCCGCGTCCGCATCGCGCGTGAAGTGCTCGGCCCCGACCGCAAGCTGATGATCGACGCCAATCAGGTGTGGGAAGTCGGCCAGGCGATCGAATGGGTCAATGCGCTCGCCTTCGCCAATCCCTGGTTCATCGAGGAACCGACCAGCCCCGACGACGTGCTGGGCCACAAGGCGATCCGCGACGGCATCGGTGCGGTCAAGGTCGCGACCGGCGAGATGTGCCAGAACCGCATCCTGTTCAAACAATTCATGGCCGCCGGTGCCTGCGACGTCGTCCAATTGGACGCCTGCCGTATCGGCGGGGTGAACGAGGCGCTGGCCGTCATGCTGCTCGCCGCCAGGTTCGACCTGCCCGTCTGTCCGCATGCCGGCGGTGTCGGCCTGTGCGAATATGTCCAGCATCTGTCGATGATCGACTATCTGTGCTTCTCTGGAACGATGGAGGGCCGCGTGACCGAATATGTCGATCATCTGCACGAACATTTCCTCGACCCCTGCGTGATCCGCGATGCGGCCTATATGCCGCCGACGCGGCCGGGCTATTCGATCGAGATGAAGCCGGAGACGCTCGCAGCCTTCCGGTTCGGCGCGTGAAGCTGGGGCTGGCCGACCGGGTCGTCATCGTCACCGGCGGCGGCTCCGGGATCGGCGCTGCGATCACCGCCGGGCTGGTCGAGGAGGGCGCGCGGCCGGTCATCGTCTCGCGGTCCGAACCCAGGGAGCCGCTGGGCGAAGCGGCGTTCGTGAAGGCCGACCTGTCCGATGACGACGCCTGCGCGCGTGCGGTGGCGGAAGTCGGCGAGCGGTTCGGGCGGATCGACGCGCTGGTCAACAATGCCGGCGCCAACGACGGGGTCGGACTCGACCGCTCGCCCGCCGACTTCCGCGCCTCGCTCGACCAGAATCTCATCCATTATTTCGCGATGGCGCATCACGCGTTACCCAGCTTGCGCGCGGCACAGGGCAGCATCGTCAACATCGCGTCGAAGACCGCGCTGACCGGACAGGGCAATACCAGCGCCTATGCAGCCGCCAAGGGTGCGCAACTGGCGCTGACCCGCGAATGGGCGGTGGCGCTCGCCCCCGATGGCATCCGCGTCAATGCGGTCGTCCCGGCGGAGGTGATGACGCCGCTGTACCGCGACTGGCTGGCGACCTTCGACAACCCGCAGGCGAAGCGGGACGCGATCGAGGCGAAAATCCCGTTCGGCAAACGGATGACGACGGCACAGGAAATTGCGGATACGGTGCTGTTCCTGCTGTCGGACCGGGCAGGGCATACGACGGGGCAGTGGTTGTTCGTCGATGGCGGGTATGTCCACCTCGATCGGGCGATGGATTAACGCGTTTGACTGTCATCCCCGCGAAAGCGGGGATCCAGAGCCAAACAATATGCGGGTTGCCAAAACAACCCTGGATCCCCGCCTTCGCGGGGATGACGATGGAGGGGCAAAATGACCGGCAAGGCGCGCAGTTACGCACCGGCGATCATCCTGACGGTGTCGCTGTTCTTCCTGTGGGGGATGGCGAACAACCTGAACGACATCCTGATCGCCCAGTTCAAGAAGGCGTTTACCCTCTCCGACTTCGAGACCAGCTTCGTCCAGCAGGCCTTCTACCTCGGCTATTTCTGCCTAGCGATCCCCGCCGCGATGCTGGTGCGGGCGCGCGGGTACAAGGCGGCGATCGTTACCGGACTGCTGCTCTATGCGGCCGGCGCGTTGCTGTTCTATCCGGCGGCGCATTACGGCGAGTATCGATATTTCCTCGCCGCGCTGTTCGTGATCGCCTCGGGCCTCGCCTTCCTCGAAACCTCGGCCAACCCGCTGATGACCGAGCTTGGCGATCCGCGCACCGCGGCGCGGCGGCTGAATTGGGCGCAGGCGGCGAACCCGGTGGGCACGCTGACGGGCGTACTGATCGGCAAATATTTCATCCTGTCGGAAATCGCGCATGACGAGGGCGCGATCGCGGCGATGACGCCGGCCGCGCGCGAGGTTTTCTACCGCACCGAGACGCAGGCGGTGCAGGCGCCCTATCTCGTGATCGGACTGGTCGTGCTGGCCTTCGCGCTGGCCGCAGCGATCATCCGCTTCCCCGACGCCCGGACCGAAGCGGGCGAGGATGCCAAGCCGCCCTTCGCCCATGTCTTCCGCCACCCGCGCCTGCTGTTCGCGGCGGTCGCGCAGTTCTTCTACGTCGGCGCGCAGGTCGGGCTGTGGAGCTACACGATCCGCTACGCGCAATATAATGTGCCCGGGATGATTGAGCGCACCGCGGCCGATTATCTCTTCGCCAGCCTGCTGCTGTTCGGCATCGGTCGGTTCATCGGAACCGCGCTGATGGGCCGGATTCCGCCTGCCCGGCTGCTCGCGCTGTTCGCGACCGCAGCCCTTACGCTGGCGCTTGCCGCCGCGCTGATCGGCGGGACGGCGGGGCTGTTGATGCTGGTGTCGGCCAGCTTCTTCCTCTCGATCCAGTTCCCGACGATCTTCGCACTCGGCGTCGAAGGATTGGGACCGCTGCGCAAGGCGGGGTCGTCGCTGATCATCATGGCGATCATCGGCGGTGCTGCGGTCACCGCGGCGATGGGCTTCGTCTCCGACCGCGCCGGCATCAACATGGCGATGCTGGTGCCCGGCCTCGCCTTCCTGGTCGTGCTCGTCTTCGCGGTCGTTGCAGGGCGGGACGCCGACACGCGTATCGGCGATGACAACCCACTGCCGATCCACTAGCTTCCTACGAATGACAGGCCGAAAGACCGCACCGCGCGAGGACGCAAAGACCCCCGCCTATTCCGCGCCCGCGCTGGAGAAGGGCATCGATGTCATCGAATTGCTCGGCACCGAGCCGTCGGGGCTGTCGATCGGCGAGATGGCGACGCGCATGGGCCGGTCGATCAGCGAGTTGTTCCGCGTCGTCGTCGTGCTCGACCGTCGTGGCTGGCTGCACAAGGACCCGGCCAGCGATCGCTACCGCGTGACGTACAAGCTGTTGGAGGTCGCGCATCGTGCGACGCCCGCGCAGGAACTGACGCATGTCGCAGGCCCCCATATGCACGCGCTCGCCGCGCGGGTGGAGCAATCCTGCCATCTGGTCGTCATCAACGGGTCGCAGGGGCTGGTCGTATTGCGCCAGGAAAGCCCCGGCCAGACCGGCTTCGCGGTGCGCCTGGGCACGTCGGTCGACCTCGCGTCGAGTTGCTCGGGGCACGTCCTGCTCGCCTTTTCCGGCGATGTGGAGCGCGCCGCGTTGCTCGATGGCGCGAAGGGCGGCGCGACGCTGCGTAGTCGGCTGGATCGGGTCCGCGCACAAGGCCATGAATCGATCCCCAGCGCACGCATGGCCGGCGTGTCGGACATCAGCTGCCCGGTCTTCGGCTTCGACGGCCAGGTCGTCGCTGCGCTGACGATCCCGTTCCTGGAGGCGATCGACGGCGCGCCGCATTGTACGCAGGCGGAGGCGCTGGAGGCGCTGAAGGCGACCGCGGCGAGCATCTCGACCGCGCTCGGCTGGTACGACCGGGGAGCGGAGGACTTCGTGCCCACGCTGTCGGTCGCGGCACCAACCAAGAAGCGGCGGGCAGTCGGGGGTTAAGCGCACCACCCTCCCCCGTTCGTGCTGAGCTTGTCGAAGCACCGTACTTCGTGCCGCGAGTCCATAGCGGGCGTATCGCAGAACGGCCCTTCGACAAGCTCCGGGCGAACGGATCAGATGAATCACGTCCTTCTGTGCAACGTGACGCCGGCTTGGAGGCGACAGTAGGTTACGGCGCGCGCCGCTCGGCCTGAGCCTCCGCAAGGATCAGCGCGAACTTCCCCTCCGCATCGGTCCATTCCGCCACCGGCGTCCAGCCACCGCCACGCAGCAACAGGCGGGCGTCACGCGGGCCGTATTTGTGGCTGTTCTCGGTGTGGATCGTCTCGCCCTTCGCGATCGAGAAGGGCCGCCCTTCCACCGTGAAGTCGACGTTGCGCGTCGCTTCCAGATGCATCTCGATCCGCGCGCGGTCGTCGTTCCAGATCGCGCGGTGGCGAAAATGCTCGACCGGGATCGTGCCGTCGAGCTCGCGATTGATGCGCTCCAGCAGGTTGAGGTTGAACGCCGCCGTCACGCCCGCCGCATCGTCATAGGCGGGGACCAGCACCTCCTCGCCCTTGATCCGATCGATCCCGATCAGCAGCAGCGACCCTTCGCCGAGCGACGCGCGCATCGACCGCAGCAGGTCGACCGCACCCGCCGCCAGCATATTGCCGATGGTCGAGCCGGGGAAGAAACCGAGCTTCGTCAGCCCGCCGACTCCGGCCGGCAGCTTCAGCGGCTTGGTGAAATCCCCCTCCAACGGGGCGACGGCGATATCCGGAAACTTCTGCGCGATGACGTTGGCACTGTCGCGAAGGAAGTCGCCGGAGATGTCGATCGGCACATAGGCGGCGGGCTTCACGCAATCGAGCAGCGCGGGCGTCTTGGTCGACGAGCCGGAGCCGAATTCGACCACCGCGCACCCCGCCGGAACGCGCCGCGCCAGATCGGCGCAGCTGTCGGCCAGGATCGCGATTTCGGTTCGCGTCGGGTAATATTCGGGAAGTTCGGTGATTTCTTCGAACAGCTCCGACCCGCGCCGATCATAGAACCAGCGCGCGGGGATGGCGCGCGGGCGCAACGCAAGGCCGGTCAGCACGTCGTGGCGGAACTGCGGATCGGCGAGCGACGCCTGACCGTCCTCGATTTCCTGTTTCAGCATCTCAGAGGTCTTTCGCTAGGCGGACGCCGGTGAACTGCCAGCGCTGATGGGGTGGGAAGAAGTTGCGGTAGCTCGCCCGCGCATGACCGCGCGGCGTCGCGCACGATCCGCCGCGCAGGACGAACTGGCCGTTCATGAACTTGCCGTTATATTCGCCGACCGCGCCCTCGGCCGCGGCGAAGCCGGGATAGGGCCGGTAGGCGCTGCCGGTCCATTCCCAGACATCGCCGAAGAAGCCCGGCGCGGAAACCGCCGGACGCGGCTCAACCGGTCCGGCGTGGTCCAAGAAATTGCCGACGTCAGCCGCATGGGGCGCGGCGGCGGCTTCCCATTCGAACTCGGTCGGCAGGCGCGCCCCGGCCCAGCTGGCATAGGCGTCCGCTTCGTAGAAGCTGATGTGCGTCACCGGGGCGGCGGGGTCGATCGGGCGGCGACCGTCCAGTCCGAAGCGTGTCCATGCTCCGTCGGTCGCTTCCCAATAGAGCGGCGCGATGATCCGTTCGGCCTTCACCCAGGCCCAGCCGTCGCTCAGCCACAGGCGCGCGTCGCTATAACCGCCATCTGCGACGAAGGCGGCCCATTCGCCGTTGGTGACGGTGCGGTTGGCGATGGCATGGGCGGGCACCAGCGCGCGGTGGCGGGGGCCTTCGCAATCGAACGCGAAGCCGGTGCCGTCGTGACCGACCTCGACCACCCGCTCCTCGCTCGCCAGCCAGCCGATCGGCCCCGGCATCGCGACGGGCACCTTACGCTCGGCTGGCCAGATCGCCGGTTCGCACGGGTTGCAGGAAAACAGGTGGAGGATGTCGGTCAGCAGCAGTTCCTGATGCTGCTGCTCATGATGGCACCCAAGCTCGACCAGTTGTCGCGCATCGGTCGACAGGCTCGGCCAAGCCGCGACGACGGCCGCGGTCACGGCGGCACGATAGGCCAGCACCTCGTCGAGCGACGGCCGCGTGATCATGCCACGGCGGTCGCGCGCGTGGCGGGCGCCCTCGGCTTCGTAATAGCTGTTGAAAAGGAACGGGAAACGGGCGTCGAATAGGCGATAGTCGGCGACGTAATCGCGCAGCACGAAGGTCTCGAAGAACCATGTCGTATGCGCCAGATGCCATTTCGCGGGCGACGCGTCGGGCATCGACTGCACGGTCGCATCGGCATCGCTCAACGGTGCGACCAAAGCCTCGCTCAACGCGCGGACATGCTCGAATAGAGCGCGGGTGGCATCGGCGGTTACCGCCGGCACCGGAGCGAGAGGCATGGGCGATCCTTCCTCCCGCGGGCAGGGTCGCCAGATCAGCAACCTAGGTTCAGGAACCCCCGGGCACCCACAGAACGTCCGCAGCGCCTTTTTGGTTCACCCACCGTCCGGCAACGAACAGATAGTCCGACAGGCGATTGACATAGGCGAGGACCGGAGCGGCAACCTCCGCCCCGCCGGCAAGCGCGACGACCGCGCGTTCGGTCCGCCGCACGATGGCGCGCGCAAGATGCAGGTGTGCCGCTGCCGGCACGCCGCCGGGCAGGATGAAGCTGGTCAGCGGTTCCAGCTCGGCGTTCAGCGTGTCGATCGCCCGTTCGAGCCGCTCGACCTGCGCGGCCGTCACCCGCAGCGCGCCGGGGATATCGCCCGGCGTGGCCAGGTCGGCGCCGAGGTCGAACATGTCGTTCTGGATACGCGCAAGTTCCTCCGCGACCGGCCCGCCCTCGATCGCAGTGCGCGCGACGCCGATCGCCGAGTTCGCCTCGTCCACGTCGCCGATCGCTTCCATCCGCGGATCGGCCTTGGACACGCGGCTGCCGTCGACCAGACCGGTCGTGCCCGAGTCGCCGGTGCGGGTATAGATGCGGTTGAGCTTGACCATGACAATCAGCCACGCCTTGAAGCAGGTGCGCTCAGGTCCGTCCGGCGGCGAACAGGATGACGACAACGATCAGCACCGCGATCGCCTGGAAGAAGATGCGGAACTGCATCATTTTGTTCGATCGCGTCTGCGATGCGGTCGGCCCGTCCGGCCCGGCCTTCAACTCTTCCTCCGTCGTCTTGAGGAAGGTGACGATGCCGCGAACGAGCGCGACGACCGTGGCGATCATCGCCGCAATCAGGGCCAGGGCGAGAAACGTGTTCATGGAGGGTATTTAGGGTGTCGGAAGCGTGTTGGGAAGGCGCCCGGAGAGCAGATCGCGTACCAACGCCGGCCCGTCCGCCCCGCCCTCGCGCAAAGCCGCCAGCGTCGGTGCGCCGTTGCGCTTGGCGAGGCGTTCGCCCGAGGCATCGGTCAGCAACGAGTGGTGATGATAGGCGGGCGTCGGCAGGTCGAGCAGAGCCTGGAGCAGCCGATGGACATGCGTACTGTCGAACAGGTCGACGCCGCGAACGATGTCGGTCACCCCTTGCGCCGCATCGTCGACGGTGACCGCGAGGTGATAGCTCGCAGGCGCGTCCTTGCGCGCGAGCACGACGTCGCCGTGGGCGGCAGGGTCGGCACGAACCCAGCCGGCGGTCGCGTCGTGCCACCACAAATCCTCCCCGGCACGGGGAAGGGGGCCATGCGCAGCATGGAGGGGGGGCTGCGCGAGCGAAACCCTTTGCGGCCCACCCCCTCCACCACCGTCTTCGGCGGCGGTCCCCCTCCCCGTGCCGGGGAGGATCTTCAGAGCCTTCGCCACATCCAGCCGCCAGCAATGCGGCAAACTCGGGTCAATATCGCGGCCGCGGCACGTCCCCGGATAGATCGCGCCCGACGGCCCGTGCGGCGCCGCGAGGCTCGCGGCGATATCCGCGCGCGTGCAGACGCAGCGGTATAGCAGCCCCATCGCCCGCAACCGGTCGAGCGCGGCATCGTACAACGCCAGTCGCACCGACTGGCGCATCACCGGTACGTCCCAGTCGAGCCCGAGCCAGATCAAATCCTCGACGATTCCCGCGACATGCTCCTCGCGGCTGCGCGTGCCGTCGATATCCTCGATGCGCAGCAGGAACCGCCCGCCCCGCTCCCGCGCGAAACGGTGCGCGAGCGCCGCGGAATAGGCGTGGCCCAGGTGCAGCCGCCCGGTCGGGCTGGGGGCGAAGCGGGTGACGACGGGCGCGGCCATGGCGCACAGATGGCGCTCGGGTGGCGACTTGTCGATGTGGCGGACGCCCATTAGCCTGCTGCCATGTCCCGCGCCGCATTCCTGCTCGCCCTGTCGTTCGCAATGCTGCCGGTGACCGCATGGGCGCAAGCCGCGCCCAAGCCGGGGGCGATGAAGACCTTCGGCGACTGGACGGTGGGCTGCGACAACGCCAATCGCTGCATGATGCTGTCGCTGGCGCCGGAGGATGCGTTTGCGCCGCCGCCGACGACGCTTCTGATCGTGCGGGAGGCCGGCGGCGATATCGGATTTCGTGTGACCGTGGAGCCGGAGGATGGTCGCGCGCGGGGGCTGGCGGTCGATGGCAAGCGGCTTGCTGCCGGCACGGTCGAGTATGACGGCGCGCCTGCCGCTGCCATCGTCGGGGCGATGGCGAACGGCCGGGCTCTTCAGGTGCTGAACGCTGCCGGCAAGCCCGAGTCGACGCTGAGCCTGAAGGGCGCATCGGCGGCGCTGCGCTACATCGACGCGCATCAAGGCCGTGTCGGGACGATCACCGCGGCGGTCGCCAAGGGCAGCGTCCCGGCGTCACGGGTTCCCCCCGCCCCGGCGCTTCCGGTCGTGTCCGCGCTGACGCCCGCCGGCGTGGCGGCCAAGCCGACCGCAGCGCAGGTCGCCGCGATGCGCAAGGCCGCCGACTGCGATCTCGAAGGTTTCGCGGGCGACAGTTCGCCCGAAGTGCATGCACTGGGCGGTGGAGCGACGCTGGTGCTCCTGCCCTGTTCGGCGGGTGCCTATAACCTCACCGCCGCCGCCTTCGTACTGCAGGGCGGAAAGGTCGCCCCGGCCCGCGCCGATGTGCCGACCGGCTTCGGCGACGGTACGACGACGAAGGGCCCCGCGATGCTCGTCAACGCCGGGTTCGAGACGGGCGTGGTGACCAGCTATGCCAAGGGGCGCGGGATCGGCGACTGCGGGTTCTGGCAGAGCTTCGTCTGGGACGGCACCCGCCTGCGGCTGACCGAAAAGGCCCAAATGAGCGAATGCCGCGGCAACACCGGGCTCGCCACGACCTGGCGCGCGACGGTGCGGCGGAGGTAGCGCCGCCAGCAACCACCGCCGGCAGCGCCAGTAGCAGCCCGAACATTACCGCGGCCGGCTGAACGCGCTGATCCCAGCGATAGCCAGCGTGGCCGCCGGCACCGCCGTCTCGGCGAAGCTGAGCCGCAGGTAGCGCACCGAACGCGCCCCGCCGGTGAAGTTCAGCCGCTGCGTCGACAGCGCATAGGCGATATTGGGCAGCTCGCCCCCGCCCGCCGGCTGCCAGACCCGGCCGTCGCGGCTGACCTCGACCATGTAGCCCTTGGGTGGCGAGGCGCCGTCCATAACCTGACGTGAGGGCGTCAGGCTGAAGCCCGCGACCGATTGTTCGGTCCCCATGTCGATGGTGACGACGACCGGCTTGCCCGCGGTGGGCGCAGGCGCGGTCCAGATCGTCTTGGCGTCGTTGTCGAGAAGCTTCTCCGCACCGGGCGCGCTTGCCGAGACGATCCGCCAGGCGGCGGTCGACAGGATGGTCGGGTCGCTGGAGATGATCGCCGGCACCGGCACCGGTGCGACCGATCGGAACAGCGCGACTTCGCTGATCGCCGGACATGCGGTGCCTTCGACGATGCGCAGTTGCAGGCGGCGGGCCGTGACGGGCTTGGGCAAGCGGATGATCCGCTGGGCCGAGATGCATTCGTGGACCGCCAGTTCCTGCCACGTGCCGCCGACCTCGGCATCGACCGCGAACTTGGTTACGCGGATGCCGAGCGGCAGATGCTCGCGGATGCGAATCAGGTCGAAGGGGCGGCCGGGCGGCAGGTCGAGCACCAGGCTGGCGGTGGTGACGTCGTCGGGCGTGGTCCAATAGGTTTCGCGATTGCCGTCGAGCACCTTGGCCGCGGCGAACGCGCTCCCGCGCTCGCTGCTGGCATGGGCGACGGCGCCCTTGGTCAGGTCGGTCGCGAAGCTCGCGCGGATCGCGTCGCCGAAGCTCTTGAGGATCTTCGCATCCTGGTCCGGAATCCGCCCGCGGCGATCGGGCGGCAGGTTGAGGTGCATGTTGGTCCCGCGCGCGACCGAGGTGTCGAAATAGCGGATCAGATTCTCCGGCGAGCGGACCTTCGAATCTTCGTCCGAATGGTAAAACCAGCCCGGCCGGATCGAGGTGTTGGTCTCCGCCGGCCACCACAAAGCACCGCCACGCACGCCCGAATTGCCCTCGGACTGGACATAAGGGTGGTTCGGCATCGTCGGCCAGCACGGATCGCCGGCGATCCCGTCCTCATTCCCCACCCAGCGGATTTCGGCACCCAGCGGATCGAAGGTGCAGGCCATCGGCTGGTACTGGTGGACCAGCGCGATGATACTCGGCCAGTTGTAATAGGACGGCGCATCGATCCGCCGCGTCTCGCGCGCGCCGCCATAATAGCCGTCGCCGCCGTTCGCGCCGTCGAACCAGAATTCGAACAGCTCGCCATAGCGGGTGCAGAGTTCGACGATCTGCTTGCGGAAATAGTCGATGTACGCCGGGCGGCCGTATTCAGGGTGATTGCGGTCCCACGGCGACAGATAGACGCCGAAGCTCAACCCCGCCCGCCGCGCCGCCTGCTCCAGTTCGCCGACGATGTCGCCCTTGCCGTTCTTGTAGGGCGAGTTGCGGATGCAATGTTCGGTGAGCATCGTCGGCCACAGGCAGAAGCCGTCGTGATGCTTCGCGGTCAGGATGATGCCGCGCATGTTCGCCGATTTCGCCGCCGCGACGATCTGGTGGGGGTCGAAATCGGTCGGATTGAACAACGTCGGGCTTTCGTCGCCGAACCCCCATTCCTTGTCGGTGAAGGTGTTGATCGAAAAATGGACGAAGGCGTATTGCTCGTGTCGGTGCCAGGCGAGTTGGCGCTTCGACGGCGTCGCGCCCCAGGGCTTGGGTGCGCCCACCTGCGCCCGGACCGGAAGCGCGGGCATTGCGCTCGCGGCTAGGCCCGAAGCGATCAGGGTACGGCGGTCGAGCGTCATCGTGCGTCCTTCACGGGAATGAGCCAGGTTTCTGCGATCTGTGCGCCGCGCCCGCTGCCGCCCATGCCGGGCGGGCGGGTGAAGGCGAGCTCCAGCGTGCCGTCGGCGGTCGCGGCGGCGGGAATGTCGAATTCCGCCGTTTCCGGGTTGCTGCGACGCTTGCGCGGCGGGTGGATTTCGTAACTTCCATCGGCGACCAGCCGGATCGGAAGCGTGTAGTCCTCGCCTGCGTAGGTGACGGCGATGCGGTAGCGGCGGGTGCGGTCTAGGCCGGTGTAGCGCAGGCGAAGCGGCGCATCGTACAGCGCCTCGGCATAGGTCAGCTGGGCCATCCGCCAACCGTCCGCCATGGTGCGGTCGGCGATGCCGTCGATCGCGGCGCCGAACATCGCGGGATCGTCCACGCCGTTGGTGCCGCGGACGAGATGCGGTTCGGCGCGCGGATTGCCGAGATCGTCGTAGAGCGCGCTTTCTGCCGAGCGGCTGCGATCGGGGCCAAGGTCGACGATCTGCGTGTCTGCGCGGTCGAGGTTCGCGCCGCGTTCGACGTGCGAGGCGCCGAACTTCGCGACGCTCAGCTGTAACCGCGCTGTCGCAAACAGCCGGCCGGCAAGGTCGTCGAGCCGCTGGCGGAGTGCCGCGACCTGCGCGCCCTCCGGCTGCCCCGCGCGCCCGGCGATGGTGCGATGACGGACGAGCGCGTCATAGACGGCGCGGTAACGGAAGCTGTCGAGCCGCCAGTCCGCCGCCCTGCCCGGCCGCACTGCGTCGACCTTAGCGAGCGTCGCGTCGATCCCCACATTCGCCGCCGGATCGCCGACCCAATTCGCCTCCAACCGCGCCGGGATCGCCGCGGCGCGCGCGTCGCCGATGAACATCCGCGCATAGTCGGCCGCGGCGTCCTGCGCGTCATGGCCCCAGCCCAGCCGGAACCACAGCAGCTGGTTGAAGTCGTCCGCGACGCCTTCGGAATAGGTGACGAAGCCCGAGTGCAGCCCGTCGAAATGCCGCCAGATCCGGCTTTGCGCGCCCGGCTGCGGATTGATCGGCTCGCGCCCTTGCGTCAGCGCGAATTCGGGCGCCCATTCCGGAATTGGGAACTGCGCGTGCATCGTGTGCGCGATGTCGGGGTAGAGCAGCAGGCGATAGCGTGCGGGCACCCGCTGGCGTTGGAGCGCGACCGGATCGCGCGTCTGGGGGCCCGCGAACACGCCGGTCAGCCATGCCGGCCGTTTGCCGAGTTCGGCGTAGAACGCTTCCAACCCCTTCGCATCGAAACCTTGCGTCGAGAGCCACACGGTCGCCGCCGGATTGCGCCGCCGCATGACGTCGGCCGCCGCCCCCACCAGCGGGAAGAGCCGTGGCGGAGCGGTGTGACCGGGGTCGCCGCCGGGAACATAGAGATCGTCGACGCGCGGCAGTTCCCCCAGCAGCGCGTCGAGCGTCGCGGTTTCCTTCGCGATCGCCGCCGCATCGGCGTACTCGCCCATCATCGGGTAATAGAGCGCGAACCGCATTCCCAACCGGTGCGCCGCTTCGCCGATCGAGCGCAGGGTCGGGATCGGCGGCTGCGGGAACAGCGGGCTTTTCGGCGCATCGTCGCTGACGGGGGCGATGACCTGCACCCCGCTCGCGCCCCACAGCGCCATGTCCTCGACGCGCCGCTCGAACATGGGGATGGTCCAGGCGTCGAGGCTGTTGTTCTTCGCGCGATAGCCGATCTGCGTCATCCGCACGTCGGTCCGCGGCGCTTCGGCCAGACGGCGCGGGATCGCGACGACGGCGCGGCCGGGCGTAACGTCGGCCTTGCGCAACAGCCAGCCGGCGCCCTGAACCAGCCCCAGCGTGTCACGCGCGCTGATTTGCGTGGCCTTACGATCCTCACGGATGACGAAGCCCGACGCGGTGCCCTCGATCACGAAGCGGATCGGCGCGACTTTCCGATCGCAAGTGGCGACGCCCGTCCCCTCGGCCAACCGCCGCGCGAGCAACGGTGCGGCGACCGGATCGCCGGTCACGCACGCGCGGGCGATGTCGCGTGCCTCCGCCGGCGCGGCGGCCAGCAGGGCCAGTGCCAACGCGACGATCCTCATCCCGGACGACGACCGTTCGACGGCGGACGATCGGCGAGCGCGCGGCCGAAATCGCGGTTGGGCTCGGCGCTCATCGTGAAGCGCAGATGGCCGCCGCGGATCAGCTCGGCGTGCGGAATCCAACTCTTGGTCCACGGTCGCCCGTTCCAGGACACCGCGGTGACATAGGGGGTGGTCGGGCCGTTGCCCGGTGCCTCGATCACCAGCCGCTTGCGGTCCCCCACGCGCAGCTCCGCGCGCTCGAACAGCGGCGAGCCGAAGACATAGACCGCCTCGACCGGATCGACCGGATAGAAGCCGAGTGCGGACAGCACGAACCACGCGCTCATCTGCCCGCAATCATCGTTGCCGATGATGCCGTCAGGGTCGTTCCGGTACATCTCGACGCACAGCCGGCGGACCATCGCCTGCGTCTTCCACGGTGCGCCGACATAGGCGTAGAGGTAGGGCACGTGCTGGTCGGGTTCGTTGCCATGGGCGTACTGACCGACCAACCCCGAAATGTCCGGCGGCGCATTGGCGGGCAGCGTCGAGGGCGCATTGAACAGCGCGTCGACCTTCGCCTCGAACGCTGCATCGCCGCCGAAATGCGCGATCTGGGCGTAGATGTCGTGCTGGTTCAGGAAGGTCGCCTGCCAGCCGTTCGCCTCCGTATAGTCGCGCCACCAGGGCTTGGGCATATGGCCGAGCTGGATCGGGTCGTAGGGCGTCCACCAGCTGCCGTCGGCGAACCGCGGCCGCGCGAAGCCGATCGAGGCGTCGAGCACGTTGCGCCAGTTGCCCGATCGCTTGAACAGCCGATCGGCATCCGCCCCCTGCCCGATCGCCCGTGCGATATGCGCCGACGCCCAGTCGTCATAGGCATATTCCTGCGTCCGACTGACGCTTTCGAATATCTTGTCCGCAGGGACGTAGCCGAGGCGGTCGTACAGGTCGCGGCCTAGTGAATTGTCCTTGTCGGGCGCGGTGAAGTCGAAGCTGCGCTTCTTGATCGCCGGCCAGGCGGCGGCATAGTCGGCCGGGATGCCCTTCGCCTGTGCCTCGGCCAGCGGCACGACGCCGTGCCAGCCGATCATCGTCCCCGTCTCCTTGCCCTGGAGCGGCCAGACGAGCGGGCCATAGGGCGACTGCGCGCTCTGGCGGATCATGTCGTCGACCAGGCTCTTGACCCGATCCGGCGCGATCAGCGTCAACAGCGGGTGCAGCGCGCGGTACGTGTCCCACAGCGAATAGCTGCTGTACGCCGCCCCACCGGCCGGAAGCTCATGGACCTGCCCGTCCAGCCCGACATAGCGCCCATCGACGTCGGAGAAGAGCGTCGGTGCGAGCTGCGCATGATAGAGTGCGGACGACAGGATGACGCGCTGGTCGGCGGTGCCGCCGGTCACCTCCAGGTCGCCCAGCGCCCTCCGCCACGTCTTGCCGGCGCGGCGCCGCACGCGGTCGAAGTTCCAGCCCCGTGCTTCCTTCGCCAGATTGCCGATCGCGCCCGCGACATCGACGCCGGAGATGGCACAGCGGATCAGGATCGGCTCCGCACCCGCATCGTCATGGTGGAGGACCGCCTTCACCCGCTTGCCCGCGACGCGCGTGCTGCCCGCCGCCTGCTCGATATCGCCATCGCCGTAGAAGGTCACACGGTCGGGCGCGCGCGACAGCTGCATCGCGAAATGGATGCGCCGCCCCTTCGCCCAGCGGAATACGCGGCGGCTGCCGGTCAGCGTACCCGCGGCATCGATCGCGATATGCGCCTCGTCGATCAGCGGCTGGGTGTCCGATGTGTCGAGGATCAGGTGGGACAGGTCGATCAGGATATGCCCCGGCCCGGCGGGGAAGCGGTGGCGGTGCCAGCCGACGCGCTCAGTGACGGTCAGTTCGGACTGCACCCCGCTTTCCAGCGATACGCGATAATATCCGGGTTCGGCATGTTCGTCCGAGAAGCGCTGGCGGTATCCGGCGTCGGGGTTGGCGAGCGTGCCCGGCGTCAACTGCACCGGGCCGCGGGTCGGCACGACCAGCACGTCGAGCATGTCGCCGATGCCGGTGCCCGACAGGTGCGTGTGGCTGAACCCCATGATCGAGGTGTCGGTGCGGTGATAGCCCGAACAGGCATCCCAGCGCTCGACATCGGTGTCGGGCGACAGCTGAACCATGCCGAAGGGCAGCGTCGCGCCGGGATAGGTGTGGCCGTGCCCGCCGGTGCCGATGAACAGGTTCGGCCGCGCCTCGCCGTCGCGCAACTTCGCCGCGGCGGGCAGCGCGACGGCGATCGCACCGGAGCCGAGCAGGGCACGACGGGTCAGCTTCATAACTCGGTTCCCAGGATATGCGGGCGTTCGTCGGCCAGCTTCACGATCAATTCGCCGAACAGGCCGTTGGCCCAGGCGAACCAGTCGCGCGTGAACTTCGCCGGATCGTCCTGATCGACGGCTTCGTGGATGAAGCCGGTGCCGCCATCGGTGTCGCGCAACGCCTTCAGGCATTGGCGGACGGTCGTGTCGTTGACTGCCGACAACGCGCGGATCGTCAGCGACATCGGCCAGACCTGGCCGGGACCGACATGCGGCCCGCCGATGCCTTCCACAGCCTTGCCGCGGAAAAACCAGGGGTTGGCGTCACTCCACGCCGCGGCTTCGGTGCGGCGCCACAAGGGGTCTTCGGGCTTCACGCAGCCGAGATAGCCGAGACCCGACAGCGACGGCACATTGGCGTCGTCCATGAAGACCGCATTGCCGAAGCCGTCGACCTCATACGCCCACACTTCTCGCCCGTCGCGCAGGCGCATCTTGCCGTACTGCTGGATCGCGATCTCGACCTCATCCGACAGCGCCTTGGCGTCCATCGCCAGCTTCATGTCGCCGGCCGCCTCGGCCGCGACGACCGCAAGCTCCCGCAGCGTGATGACCGCGAACATGTTAGCCGGGATCAAGAAGGGGTAGAGGCACGCATCGTCCGAGGGACGGAATCCCGAATGGATCAGCCCGACCGGCCTGGTCGGGTTGCCATAGCCCCACAGCAACGTTTCCGACGGCTGGTTGGCGGTGCGGCGGAATGTATAGGGGCCGGGGCCGTCCTTCCTCTGCTGCTCGCGGAAGGTCTGGACGATCAGCCGCGCCGACTTCGCCCAGGTCACGTCGAACGGCCGCGGATCGCGCATCTCACGCCAGTAGAGGTATGCGAGGCGCAGCGCGTAGCAGAGCGAGTCGATCTCCCACTTCCGCTCGGCGACGCCGGGGCGCATTTCCGTCTCGTCCTTCAACGCCCAGGACAGATTGGTCTTGGCTGTGGGGTCTTCCATGAAGGCGTTGGCATAGGGGTCGATCAGGATCGAGCGCGCGTGGCGGGCGATCAGGCCGCGGAACAGCTCGTCGACCTTCGGGTCCTTCTTGATCAGGTGCAGGTACGGCTTCACCTGCGCCGCACTGTCGCGCAGCCACAGGCACGGAATGTCGCCGGTGATGACGAAGCTGTCGGGCCGGCCGCCGACGGTCGACATCTTGACCGTGGTGTCGAGCGTATTGGGATACGCATTCTCGAACATCCAGGCGAGCTTCGGGTCGGCGATCTTCTTTTTGACGCGCTCGATCTCGCGTTCGATCGCTTTGCTGACGAACTTACGCTCGGTGACCGGGGGGCGCTTGGTCGGGATCGCGGGCGGCGCGTCGTCCTTCGCGTGCGCGGGCAGCGCGGCGAGCGCGGCTGTGGCTCCGACGAAGGTCCGACGCGTGATGGTCATTTCGGCAAGTCCCGTGCTTCGCCTGCCAGATTGATCTCGGTCCAGGCGCCCGCGGACCTACCGGGCTGGCCGCCGCCGATCCAGATGCGATAGGCGCCCGGCAGCACCCGGCGCGTGCCATCGCGCAGAACAACACTCAGGGATCGCAGGTCGAGGGTGAGCGACACGTCGCCCGCCTTTCCCGGCGCCAGCGTCGTGCGGGTGAAGCCGGCGAGCTGATGGCGCAGCACCGGGTCCGTGAAGTTCGGGCGCTCGCCGCTGTCGGGCGGGACGACATAGGCCTGGACGACCTCGTCGCCGGCCCGCGCGCCGGTGTTGGCGAGGCGGGCGGTCACATTGACGCCCTTCGCCAGATCGCCTGAGGCGCGGACGTTCTGATAGACGAAGCGGGTGTAGCTCAGGCCGTGCCCGAAGCCCCACAAGGGCTCGCCGGAGAAATAGCGGTAGGTCCGCTCCTTCATCCCGTAATCGACGAACGCGGGCAGGTCAGTCGTCGCCTTGTAGAAGGTGACCGGCAGGCGCCCGCTGGGATTGCTGAGGCCCGCCAGCGTTTCGGCGAGCGCGGTGCCGCCGGCCTCGCCCGGATACCACATCGTCAGGATGGCGTCGGCTAAGGTCGGGTCGACCGACACCGCGCTGCCGCTCGCCAGCACCAGCACGACCGGCTTGCCGGTGGCGCGGACGGCTTTGAGCAGGCGAACCTGCGCCTCGGGCAGGCCGATGTCGGTACGGTCACCGCCGACGAAGCCGGGCACCTGCACCTGCAACGCTTCGCCCTCCAGGTCAGGCGAGAGCCCTGCGAAGACGACCGCGACGTCCGCCGCCTGCGCCGCCGCGACGGCCTCTTCGATCAGCGGCTCGGCGGGCGGCGTCCACAGCAGGCGGATGCCTTCGTCTTCGGAAGTGTGATCGAGCTCCAGGCGGAACGGCACGGGGCGGCCGTCGCTTCGAACGGTGACTTCGACCCGACCCTTCTTCACTTCGCCATCGGCGAGCGGCTTGCCGTCGATCCACAGCCGCACCACATCGTGCGCCTTGCAATATTTCCAGCACGCCGGGACGTCGATCGCCAGCGCATAGGTGCCGGCGGCAGGCGGCACGAACTGGCCGGTCCAGCGCACCCCGAACGGCCCCTCCGCCGGCAGGCCCGGCAGCGGCGCGGCACGGTTGAAGTCGTGGTCGATCCGGCGTTCGGCACGCGTCGCGATGGTCTTGCCGTCGGTCGAATATTGCGCCGTCAGGTCGCGGAAGGCGGTTTCGGGCACCACCACCGGCGCGCCATCGGCCAGGACCGATCCTTGCGCGAAGGTCACGGCGAAGCGCTTCCGCAAGCCCTCCAGCGGCGTGACCGGCGCGATGGCGGTCCCGTGGTAGTTGCCCTGCAACACGCCCAGATCGTCGGCATTGGCGCCAATCACCGCGATCTGCGCGCCGGGCTTGAGCGGCAAGCGCTCGACGTCGTTCTTCAGCAGCACGATGCTCTTGCGCGCCGCCTCCAATGCCAGCGCGGCATGCGCGGGCGTCGCGACCTGATCGCCGCGGATGCGCGACCAGGGCGACGTCGCGCCGAACACGGTGCCCAGATCGAGCCGCGCGGTCAGCGCCCGGCGCAGCGCAGTGTCGATCTCCGCTTCGGTGATCAGCCCCCGCTTCACCCCCGCGGGCAGCGCGCCGTAAGCCGTGCCGCAGTTGAGGTCGTTCCCGCCCCGCACCGCCGCCGCCGCCGCGCTCGCCGCGTCGAGCCGGTAATGCTGGAACAGATGGATGTTCGACACCGCGTCGCAGTCCGACACGGTGAAGCCGCGGAAGCCCCAGTCCTTGCGCAGCCGGTCGACCAGCAGCCCCGACGCCGCGCACGCCGGTACGCCGTGGATCGAGTTGTACGCGCACATCAACGACCGCGCGCCGCCTTCGGTCACCGCCATGCGGAACGCGGGCAGGTAGGTCGCCTCCATGTCGCGCGGCGAGGGCATGACGCCGAAGCCGTCGCGTCCGGCTTCGGGGCCGCTGTGGACTGCGAAATGCTTGGGCGTCGCGATGACTTTCGGGTGCGCGGCGTCCGGCCCCTGCAAGCCGCGCACGAAAGCGGTGCCGATGCGTCCGGTCAGATAGGGGTCTTCGCCGTACGTCTCCTGCCCCCGCCCCCAGCGGGGATCGCGGAAGATGTTGATGTTGGGCGACCAGATCGTCAGCCCCTCGTAAATGCGACGATCCGCGCCGACGGGCTTGCGGTTGAACTTGGCGCGCGCCTCGGTCGCGACGACGTCGCCGACGCGGGCGACCAGCGCGGCGTCCCATGTCGCCGCCATGCCGATCGCCTGCGGGAAGACGGTCGACGGCCCGCTGCGGGCAAGCCCGTGCAGCCCCTCGTTCCACCAGTCATAGGCTGGCAGCCCCGCCGCCGGGTCGGCCGGCGCGCTCGACTGGAGTTGGGCGGCCTTCTGCTCCAACGTCATCGTGGCGATCGCGGCCCCGACCGGATCGGCGGCCTGGAGCAAAAGCGGCAGGATCATCGGTTGAGGCTCCGCAGCGTCAGTGCCTTGGCGAGCGTCGCGGCCGTGGCGGCGGAGGCGACCTCGACGGTCATGCTTTCGCCCGGCAGCAAGTCGAAGCCGTTGTCGCTCGGCTGGGCCACCACGTCGCCAAAATCGAGCATCACCGCCCGTGCCAGATTCCCCGCGCGCACCGTCACCCGCTTGCCGACCCAGGTCGCGGTCAGTTGCGGATCGGGATAGGCCATGTCCTTGGGCAGCGCACGCTCCACGATCGTGCGGCTGACGAGGCGGTTGACCCGCTGCAACCCGTCCTGTTCGAAGCTCTCGCTCATCAGTTCGGCGACGGCATAGCTGTGCGTTGGATCCGCTGTGCCGAACAAGTCCGCGTCGGGCACCGTCACGACCGTCGCGGCACTGAGCGGCGCCAGCGCGGCTTCGGCCTCCCGCGTGGCCAGCGTGGCACCTGTCATGTCCCGCACGGTAACCCGCCACCGCGCCTGCACCGGCGTGGTCGCGTCCGACACGACCGAAACCTGCGTCGCGCCGCCCTTATGCTCGGCGACGATCGCCTGGGGCGCGAAGAAGCGCTTCGCCTCGAAATTCAGCAGCTTCCACCGGCCGTACCAGTCGATGCTCGACCAGCTGATCGCCGGCCAGGTGTCGTTGAGCTGCCAGTAGAGCGATCCCAGCGTCACCGGACGGCAGGCGCGGTGGTGGCGCGCGGCCATGCCGATCGCCTGCGCCTGGTTGACCTGCGTCAGGTACACGAAATCGGCGAAGTCCCTCGCCGGCCGCAACCGCTCGCGCAGATAGAGTTCGAGGCGGGCATTGCCCTCCCCGGACAGGAATTTCTGATGCGCCTTCAGTACCGGACTGTCGGGCTTCAGATCACCCGCGCCTGCGAACTGCCGGATCGTCGCCAGGTTCGGCATCGCCTGAAAGCCATATTCGCTCATGAAGCGCGGACAGGTTTCGAGGTAACGCTCGACCGGCTTCGATCCCGACCACACGTCCCAGAAATGCCGGTCGCCGTCGCGGTCGGTATCGGTCGGGCCTTCGTAATCGGTCGAGGGCGACCCCGGCCAATAGGGCGTGCCCGGCGACATGCGCGTCACCGCGTCGCGCAAAACGCGGTCGAACAGCACCGCCATGCCGACGCCGATCCGCTCCTGCTCGTCCGGACCGACCGCCTTCTTGAAGGCCTTGCGGTCCGACCAGTTTTCCCAGCCCGACAGCACTTCGTTGTTGCCCGCCCAGACGACGACCGAGGGATGCGCCTGCAACCGCGCGACCTGTTCCTCGGCTTCGGCGGCGACGCTGTGGCGGAAGGCGGCGTCGGGGGGCGTCACCGCGCCGCCGAACATGAAGTCCTGCCAGACCATCAGCCCCATCTCGTCCGCCATGTCGTAGAAGGCGTCGTCGAGATAATAGCCGCCGCCCCACACGCGGATCATGTTCATGTTCGCATCGCGCGCGCCCTGCAGGACGGTGCGGATCTGCTGCGGTGTGACGCGCGAAGGGAAATTGTCGAACGGGATCAGGTTCGCGCCCTTGGCGAAGACTTCGGTACCGTTGATCTTGAACCCGAAACTTCCCTTGTCCCGGATCAGTTCGACCGTGCGCAGCCCGAAGCGACGTTCAGCGCGATCGTCCCCGCCCAGATCGGCGGCGATTCGGTACATCGGCTGCGCGCCATAGCCGACCGGCTGCCAGCGCTGCGGCTGTGCGATCGTCACCGGCAGGGTCACGCGGTTCTCACCCGGTGCCAGAGCAACTTCGCGCTCGACCGGCACCTGACGCCCATCAGGCGCGGTCACGACGGCGTGGAGGGTGCGGCGAACGGCGGCGTCGGCGACAACGGTGAGCGTGGCGGTCACGCGCGCTTCATCGCTGGTCAGTGCATCCTGATCGATCCGCATGGTGTCGATCCGCGCGTCGTCCCACGCCTCGACCCGCGCCGGACGCCACAACCCCAGCGTCACGATCCGCGGACCCCAATCCCAACCATATTGGTACTTCGGCTTGCGGATGTATGGTGACGTCTGCTTGCCCTTCGGCTCGTCGCCGAACGCGCTGTCGTACTCGCCGGGGAGCGGGTTGACCTCGGCCAGCACCATCGGTTGCAGCCGCTTGATCGGCGACGCGATCGCGACGGTGATCTCGTTGCGCCCGACCTTCAGCAACGGCTTCGCATCCGCCCGCCAGCGACGGTGGGCATTGTCGGCGGTGAGTAGCTTCTGCCCGTTGACGCTGACGACCGCGAAGGTGTCGAGCCCGTCGAACACCAGGTCGAGATGATCGCGCGCCAGCATCGCCGGGGTCACCTCTATCACCGTCCGCCACTGCCAGTCGGTCAGCCCCGCCCACTGGATCGCCGCCTCGTTTACGCCAAGGAAGGGATCGGGCACCCGCTTCGCCGCGATCAGATCCTGCTGGACGCTGCCGGGCACGGTCGCAGGGAGCCAGGCCGCTTCCTTCGGACGCGTCTTCGCATTGGCGTCCGTCGGATCGATCCGCACCTGCCAGCCGCGGTCAAGCTGGACGACGGTCTTCTCCGCCGCAAACGCCGACGTCGACGTGAGCAGCAGCGCGGCAACGAGCGCAAACCTCACTTGGCACCTTCCGTCAGCGTGACCCGGCCGACCGTGTAATAGGGGTCGGCGATCGGGGAGGTGAACTGGAAACAGACGTCCTGGTCGCCCGTCAGCCCCGCCGGGAAAGTGCCGTCGAAGCTGAACTTCTGCGGCGCGGTCTTCGGGTCAGGCAGCGGGAAGGCGCCGGCTGCGATCGGGCGGGCGGTCTTGTCGCCGGCCTTGCGCTTTTCGGCCGCCGCGATGCAGCCGACCTGGACCAGCAGTTCGCCGTGCGCGGAGACGTTGTAATGCTCGCGCACCATCCGCGCCTCGTGCGCCAGGCCATAGTGGCGCGCCAGGCGAACGACCTCGACCTTGTATCCCGTCGCCACGTCCATCGGCACGTCGGGATCGAGGATACAGGTGTCGAACAGGTTGATGTTGTAGACCGGCGCATTTTCGGTCGCGTCCGAGCGCAGTGGCGGACGGAGACCCAGGCTGCCGGCCGGACAGGCCTTCAGCTCCGGGTTGATCCGGGTGAGCAAGCTGACGCGCGAGGTATCGAAGGCCCGCGGGGCGGACGTCGCGAACCCGCTCGCGTCGAAGGCGGCGGCGCGGACGATCGTACCGGACTTGACCGTCAGCGGCGCCGCATAGGCTTTCGACCGCGCGGTCGGGGTGCTGCCGTCGGTGGTGTAGCGGATCGTGCCATAAGCGACCTGCGCCGACAGCGTCAGCGGCACCGCATTCTTGCGCAAAGCGTCGCCCCGCCCGCCGGGAATCGTGAAGTCGACCGCGAACGGCGTGTCGGCGACCTGCACGCCGTTCGTCCGCCAGCGATCGGCCTGCCGCATCAACCGCGGCAGGAAGGCGGCGAAGTTCTTGTCGCCCTTCGGCGTCCACGCGATCTCCGCCAACGCGCCCGCCCGCGGGAAGGCGTGGTGCTGCAACTGATACGGCGTGACGATATATTCGCTCCACAGATTGCCCTGCGCGCCGAGCACATGGTGCGCGCGGTCGGGCGCGATGGCGGCGGGCATCGGGTCGTATTTATAGACGGCTTCGAGCGAGTTGATGTCGTAACGCCCCGGCGGCTCGTCGCGGCGCAATGTCTGCGTCTGGTTGAGGTACAGCGGCCCGCCCGGCGACATGACGACGTCGTGTCCGGCATTGGCGGCGTCGATCCCGCCCTTTTCCCCGCGCCACGACATGACCGCGGCCGACTGCGGCAGCCCGCCCTCCAGTATCTCGTCCCAGCCGATCAGGCGGCGGCCCTTGGATTGCAGGTAGAGGCCGAACTGGTCGATCATCCAGCTCTGCAGCGCTTCCTCGTCCTTGATGCCCAGCGCCCTCATCTGCGCCTGCACTTCCGGACTGCGCTGCCACTGGTCCTTGATCGCTTCGTCGCCGCCAAGATGGATATAGGTGCCGGGGAAGATCGCCATCAGCTCATCGAGCACGTCCTTGACGAACTGGATGCCCTTGGGACCGGGGTTGAACAGATAGGGCTCGATGCCCCAATTGTTGCTGACGACCGGCGCGTCGCCCAGGATGCCGAGCTCCGGATAGGCCGCGACCAGCGCGGTCGCGTGGCCGGGCAGGTCGATTTCGGGGACGATGGTAATGCCGCGTGTCGCCGCATAGGCGACCAGATCCTTCAGCTCGGCCTGGGTGTAGCTGCCGCCGACCTTCTCGGTCGGGCGCGCGCCGCCAGTCCATGGCGGCAGGCGCCAGCCGCCCACTTCCGTCAGCTTGGGATATTTCCTGATCTCGACGCGCCAGCCCTGGTCGTCGCTCAGGTGGATGTGCAACGTGTTGAGCTTCACCGCCGCCATCTGGTCGACCATCGTCTTCACGACCGGGATCGGCTGAAAATGCCGCGCGACGTCGAGCATCAGCCCGCGCCACTTGAAGCGCGGCGCATCGTCGATCGCCTGCGCGGCGATCAGGACGGGCTTGCCCGTGTTGCGGTCGGGGCTGGCGAGCTGGGCGAGCGTCATCGCGCCATAGAGCAGGCCGCGGTCGCCCGACGCAGCGATGGTGACGCCACTGCGGGTCACGGTGAGGCGATAGGCTTCGTCGCCGGCGATGCTCGCGTCACGGACGAAACGGATCGCGCCGTTGGAGGCGTCGGTGAGCGTCAGACCGCGCTGGGTGCGGACGACCTCGGTCAGGATGCGCGCCGCCGCGTCCGCCCCGCGGTCGCCGGCCGGGATAGCGACCCCCGCGTTATTCGTCAGGGTGAAGCCCGGACCGCTGGCAGGCGCGATCTTCGCCGGCATCGGCAGCAGAGCCGCCCCGGTCTGCGCGATCGCCGTCCCACCGGGCAGCGCCATCGCTACCGCAACCGCAACCGCCGTCATCGCCTGCTTCGACCAGCCCGACATACCCGCCCCTTTTGCGTTACCTTTGCCGCGCGATCGTGTGTGTCACGAAGCGGGCGCGACAGACCATAAAAAAGCCGCCCGCAGGCCGGAACCCGCAGGCGGCAGAGAATCGAGACCAGCCGAGGAGAAAAGTGCCGGCATCGAGTAAGTGAAACTCCGTCGTCGATGGGTCGTCCGGGCGGCGGCAATGCCACCCGGACGATGCCCGATCACATCCGCAGCGTCGCGCCGATCGAGAAGACGCGGCCGTTCTTGTACAGCGACGTCGGATAGCGCGGGTCGCTGCTGTACTGGTAATAGGTCTCGTCCAGCAGGTTCGACGCGTTCGCGGTCACCTGCACCTGATCGGTCAGGTTGTACGAGATCTGCGCATCCAGCTGGCGATAAGCGTCGGTGTAATCCTGGCTCGACTGACGGCCGAAGCGGTAGAAATACTTCGAGCGACGGTTGTAGCTGACCCGTGCCTGGAACGGCCCGTTCTCATAGTAGGGCTGGATGGTGACCGTGTTGCGCGACAGGAATGGCAGGCCGGTGGCGAACGGCGTCTGCGCATCGGCGAAGGTATAGCTTGCCTGGATGCCGAAGCCCCACATCAGCGACGTATTGCCCGACAGCGAGAAACCGGTGACCGATGCCTTGCCGCCATTGACCGGGCGCGAGATTGAATAGGTCAGCGACTGGCCAGTGACGGTGTTGGTCAGCGACACGCCGTCCTGCACTTCGTTGCCGACATAGTTCGAGATGTCGCGGTAGAAGACTTCGCCCGAGAGGAAGCTGGCCGGCGCGAAATACCACTCGGCGGACAGACCGTAATTCGTCGCCGCATAGGGCTTTAGGTCCGGGTTGCCGCCGCTACCGGTACGGGTCTGATCATTCAGCGACAGCGAACCGGCGAGGTCGCTGTAGCGAGGCCGTGCAATGACCTTGGCGGCCGCCGCGCGAAGAACGACATCCTCGCCCGCCTGGAAGATCACGTTGGCCGACGGCAGGAAGCGCGTCTCGTCATTCTTCAGCGTGGTCAGTGCGTTACGACCGGCGCTCGAAATGTAGAAGGTCGATCGGTCGCTGGTATTGACCAACCGGCCACCGACGTTGCCACGGATACGGCTGCCCAGCTCGAAATTGGCTTGGAGGTACCCGGCGCTGATGTTTTCGCGAACGCGCCAATAATCACCGGTCGACAGACCGCGATCGACCGTGAAGTTGCCGTACTTTTGCAGCGCCGCCAAGATACCGGCCTGACCCAGGGTCGCGTATGGCGTCCCGTTACCAGTCGTACTCAGCCCGTCGTACAGGTCGCTGGGGTGCACGAAATAGTCGAGATTGGCGAGCGTGAAATTCTGATTGGTATAGACGGCGTTGCTGTACGTCGTGTTGCCGTTGAGGTGGCTGACATAGCGGCCGCCGAACAGGATTTCGGTCACCGGACCGATGTTCAACGGATGCTTGAAGTTGACTTCGCCATATCGCTCGCTGTCGGTGGTGAAGCCCGACTGCAGAGGAATGCCGCCGATCTGACGACCGAAGAAGGTCCGGCCGTCCGGCGCCGTGATGTTGGTCCCACCGCTTGCCGTGAAGTTGCTCAGCCACTTCGTCGGGTCGCTGGCCGGCGATGCCCAGTTGACGACGGTGTCGCGACCGTTTGCACCGGCGGTGAAGCCCATCTGCGTGCGGAAATCGAGCAGATATTCCGGATCCTTGCCGCCCGACGCCTTGGTCCAGCCGATGTTGCCGGTGATCGACCAGTCGCCCGGCGTATAGTCGAAGAGGAACGACAGCGAGTCGTTCTTCAGGCGGGTACGACGATAGTAGGTGTCGAGCTGGCCGGTCGCACCGGTGCCCGACGTGATGCCGGTGAACGTCGCAGAATTGACGACGCCGGTCTGTCCGTTCGTGCCAGGAATAAAGGTCGCCGCGGTCAGACGCGACCCTTCGAACCCGTAGGTATATTCAGAGTTGGAAACGTTGTCGTAGTTGCCGCGGATCATCATGCCGGTGAAGGTCATGGTGAGGTCTTCGGCAGGACGAACCGAAATCGCCCCGTTCAGGCCGATACGCTGACGCTCCTGACGGAAGAACTCATGCGCCAGGAACGAGGCATAGCGCGATGCACTGAAGGCCGCGATCGTCGCCGCGTTCGGCAGCGAACCGTTGATCGTCGCACCGCTAGCGACGGTATTGTTCGGACCGGCATAGACGATGTTGCCGTTGGCATCCTTCGGATAGCTTTCCAGCAGCGCAGCACCGGTACGGTACCAGTAAACCGCGACGCCGGCGCGGCTCAGCTGTTCCTTGTCGTAGTTGCCCGACAGGGTGACGCCGAACGTCTCGGCATCGTTCTTCCAGTTGACCAGCGCCGAGCCGCGGAAGCTGCCGCGATTGGCGCGGTCGTTATACTCGCCGCCGGCGTTCACCGCGAGCGCACCCGACTTCAGGTCGCGGTCGAGGGGCTTGCGCGTGACGATGTCGACGGTGCCGCCGATGGCCCCTTCCTGCAGGCGCGCTTCGGGTGTCTTGTAGACAACCGCCTGCTTGATCAGCGTCGGCGAGAGCAGCGAATAGTTGAAGGTGCGGCTCGACCGGTCTGACGGGTTGCCGCCCCAGTCGGCCGAAGCGACCGAGTGGCCGTCGATGGTCACGCGGTTGAGCGCCGGCTCGGTGCCCGCGATCGACAGCTGCTCGCCTTCGCCGAACTGGCGGTCGACGGTCACGCCGGGCAGACGCGCCAGCGAGTCGGCGATGTTGCTGTCGGGCAGCTTGCCCACGTCTTCGGCCGAGATGACGTCGACGATCGAATTGGCCTCGCGCTTCGTTTCCAGCGCGTCGGCGATCGAGCGGCGGATGCCGGTGACGACGACTTCGCCGCCCTCGTCCTGCTGCGTTGGCACGGTCTGAGCGCCGGCGGCCCCGCCGAAGCCGATGAGCGCGCCGGTCAGCGCGGTGGTGAACAGAATCGTCTTGCGAAGCGACATGCGCCAATCCCTCCCCAGACATCACCCCAGCAGATGATGCCGTGAACCCCTGCGCCGTCCAGCTGGCGGCCCCCTCCCGCATCGTCCCCGCCATGCAGGTCCTATTCGGTGGTATCATTTGTATAACCAATCTAAACCACGTTGGAAATGAAAAATTACAAATCTGTTTCAAATATGAAAAAGTAACGAATTCCGTAGGGTTTCCATATTGCCCACCGCAACGAAACTGGCACATTTCGGTCCGGCAAAAGGGGTGCAGGGAATGAGCGTTCAGCTGGAAATTTGCGTCGAGTCGCCGGCCGGTGTCGCCGCTGCCATCGCGGGCGGTGCCGATCGAATCGAACTGTGCGCCGCGCTGGATGTCGGGGGGCTCACCCCATCCACCGGATTGCTCGCAGCCTGTCGCGAAGCTGCGGGCGATTCGGGGATTCCGATCTTCGCGATGGTTCGCCCGCGTCCGGGCGATTTCGCCTATGACGCCGCCGAAGCCGCACTGGCGAGGCGCGAGGCGATGGCGTTGATCGATGCCGGTGCCGATGGGCTGGTGTTCGGCGCCTGCGCCGGCGGCGCCATCGACGAAAATACAGCTATTTCATGGATTTCTGCGGTTCGTGATCATGCCGGACAGCCCCTCCCCTGCACGTTCCACCGTGCGATCGACCTTGCCGACGACCTGCCGGCCGCGGCGGAACGGGTCGCTGCAATGGGGTATGATCGAATCCTGTCATCAGGTGGCGCGATCCGCGCCATAGATGGCGTCGACACTCTAGCCGCGATGATCGCGCGGGTCGGCGATCGTATCACGATCATGGCCGGGTCAGGCGTTTCTGCGGCGACAGTGCCGGCCCTGACGGCAGCGGGGGTGCGAGCGTTTCACGGCTCGGCCAGCCGGCCCTCCGGGCGACTCGACGACCGTGTCCGCGACCTCGGCTTCGCCGCTTCACCGCGACGCGTCACCGATACGGAACTGGTCGCCGAACTGCGGGAAGCATTATCCATGACCATTCTGTGACATTGGCTTTACATTGGTATTATCATAAGGCATTATCCATGTAATAGCCGCAAGCGGGGGCCTGCGGCGGGATGGCGGGACAATCGATGTTATCTGACAAGATCGGCCGCTTCCGCACAGACGACAGCGCGCCGCTGTACCTCCAGCTTCAGGTGCTGATCCGACACGGGATCGAGGGCGGAGCGATCCGTCGCGGCGACGCGATTCCCGCCGAGCGCGACCTGGCCGAGGAATATGGCATATCCCGCATCACCGTCCGCAAGGCGATCGAGGGACTGGTCGAGGACGGACTGCTGACCCGCCGCCGCGGCATGGGCACCTTCGTCGCCGGCACCGGTCGCGTCGAAAAGAGCTTCTCCAAATTGTCGTCGTTCAGCGAGGACATGATCGCGCGCGGCCGCGTACCGAGCAGCAGCTGGGTGTCGCGCGCCGCCGGCACGGTCGATCCCGAAGAGGCGATGGCGCTGGTCATGTCGCCGGGCGAGGCGGTGCTGCGCTTCAACCGCATCCGCTATGCCGACGACGTGCCGATGGCGTTCGAGGCGACGACCATCGCCGGCTTCTGCCTGCCCTCGGTCGAGGCGGTCGGCGACTCCCTCTACGCGGCGCTCGATGCCGCGGGCAATCGCCCGGTGCGCGCGCTGCAACGCCTGCGCGCGGTGCCGTTCGGTGCGGAGCATGCGCGGATGCTGGGCGTCGACACCGGCCATCCGGGGCTGCTGATCGAGCGCCGCAGCTTCCTGCGCGACGGTCGCGCGGTGGAACTGACCCGGTCCTATTATCGCGGCGACAGCTACGACTTCGTCGCCGAACTGTCCGACCTCTGAGAGAGACCATGGTCACCGACATTTTGGATATGGCGACGCTGATGCGCCGCGAGACGCTTGAGACGCCAGAGCGCATCGCCGAGATGCTGACGCGCAACGCCGGCTCCTATGCCGCGCTGGGCGCCCGGTTGCGGGCCAGCCCGCCGCCGGTCGTCGTCACCTGCGCCCGCGGATCGTCGGATCATGCCGCGACCTACGGCAAATATCTGATCGAGACATTGGTCGGCGTGCCGGTCGCATCCGCCGCCCCTTCCGTCGCCTCGGTCTTCGACGCCGATGTGTCGGCCGCCCGTGCGCTGGTGCTGGCGGTGTCGCAGTCGGGCCGCAGTCCCGACCTGCTGGCCAGCGTCGGCGCCTATGCCGGGTCCGGCGCGCTGGTCGCGGCACTGGTCAATGACGAGACGTCGCCGCTTGCCGAGCGCGTCGATGTCGCACTGCCGCTCGCCGCCGGGCCGGAGACGTCGGTCGCCGCCACCAAGTCCTGCATCGCCGCGATGGTCGGACTGGCCGCGATCACTGCCGCCTGGAGCGAGGATGCCATCCTGGCGGACGCGCTGGCCGCGCTGCCGCAGGCGCTGGACCGTGCGGTCAATGCCGACTGGAGCGCGGCGATCGAACCGCTCAGGGACGTCAGCCAGATGTTCGTGATCGGGCGCGGCTACGGCTTCGGCATCGCCCAGGAATGCGCGCTGAAGTTCAAGGAAACCTGCGCGATCCAGGCCGAGCCGTTCAGCGCCGCCGAAGTGCGCCACGGCCCGATGGCGATCGTCCGCGATGGCTTTCCCGTGCTCGCGCTCGCGACGTCGGACAGCGCCGGGGACGACGTGGAGCTGGTCGCCAGCGAGTTTGCCGGGCGCGGCGCATCGGTGCTGCTCGCCCATGCCGGCAAGGCGGGCCTCCTGCCAGCCGAGGCCGCGCATCCCGCGATCGAACCGATCCTGATGCTCGCCAGCTTCTACGGCCTGGTCGAACAGCTTGCCCGCGCACGCGGCCGCAATCCCGATCAGCCGCCCTTCCTGTCGAAAGTGACGCGCACGCTATGACGATCCTGCGCTTCACCGGCGGCAAGGTGCTGGCGGCCGATACGGTCTGGACGGGTTGCGAGATCCTCGTCGACGGGAGCCGTATCGTGTCGGTGACACCGGTCGACGGTGACGGCGGGATCGACCTTGCCGGCGGCTGGCTGATGCCGGGCTTCATCGACACCCAGGTCAACGGCGGCGGCGGCGTGCTGCTGAACAACGACCTGAGCGTGGCGGCGGTAGCGACGATCGCCGATGCCCATGCCGCCTATGGCACGACCGCGCTGCTGCCGACGCTGATCAGCGAGACGCCCGATCTGGTCGCCGCGGCGATGGACGTGACCGACGCAGCGATCCGTGCGGGGGTTCCCGGCGTGGTCGGCGTGCATATTGAAGGGCCGGTGCTCAATCCGTTGCGCAAGGGCATTCACGACGCCGACCGCTTCCGCCGGCTGGACGACGAGATGCTGGCGATCCTAACGCGCCCGCACGCCGGCAAGGTGATGGTGACGCTGGCGCCCGAGCGTACCGATCCGGCGGCCATCGCCACGCTGGTCGCGGCCGGGGTGATCGTCAGTGCCGGCCATACCGAAGCGTCCTATGACGAGACGCTGGCGGCGCTGGACGCAGGACTCAGCGGCATCACCCATCTGTTCAACGCGATGCCGGCGATGCAGCAGCGCAATCCCGGCATCGTCGGCGCCGCGCTCGACGATCCGCGGCCGTGGTGCGGGATCATCGTCGACGGGGTCCATGTCGACCCGGCGGTGCTGCGCATCGCCATCGCCGCGCGCGGGGCGGACCGCATGATGCTGGTCACCGACGCGATGTCGTCGGTCGGCGCAACGAACAAGGATTTCGTGCTGCAAGGGCGCCACATCCGCGTCGCGGACGGCATCTGCCGGTTCGAGGACGGGACGCTCGCCGGCTCCGATCTCGACATGGCCGCCGCCGTCGCCAACAGCGTCCGCGATCTGGCGCTGACACCGGCGACCGCGTCGCGGATGGCATCGGCCAACCCGGCGGCATTCCTTGGCCTCGCCCATGAGCGCGGCGCGATCGCGCCGGGCTTGCGTGCCGACCTCGTGCAACTCGACGCCGACTTCGCGCACGTCGCGACCTGGATCGGCGGGACGCAGCTCGCGTGAGGGTTGCGCGGCGGGATCTGCTGGCCGGCGTCGGCGCTGCAGCGCTGGTTCCCGCCATCGGTGATGCCGCGGTTGCCGCCGCACCTTCCCCGGACTGGCCGCAGGGGCCGCTCGCCGCGATCGACGGCCTGCCGCCGCGCCTGCCGGTGACCGATCCGGGCCGCTCCTCGCTCGACAGCGGCTGGCTGTTCCACGAAGGCGACATCATCGTCGCGCCGCCCGCGACGCACAACGACACCTATCTCAGCACGAAGGCCGGCAACGCCGCCGGCGCCGCTGCGGTCGACCACGACGACAGCGATTGGCAGGCGGTCACGCTGCCGCACGACTGGGCATCGCACCAGCCGTTCGTTGAGAGCGCCAACCCCAGCCAGGGCTATCGCCCGCGCGGGATCGGCTGGTATCGCCGCACGCTGCGGCTCGACGCGGCCGACCGTGGCAAGCGGATCGCCCTCCAGTTCGACGGCATCGCGACCAACGCAACGATCTGGGTCAACGGCACCGTCGTCGCGCACAGCTGGTCGGGCTATTCGAGCGTCCTGATCGACCTCACCCCGTTCGCGCGCTTCGGGGCGCAGGACAATGTCATCGCGATCCGCGTCGATGCGACCGCGATGGAGGGGTGGTGGTACGAGGGCGCCGGGCTGTACCGCCACGCCTGGCTGTCGCGCCGCGCGGGTGTGTCGATCGCCGAGGACGGGGTGCATTGCGATCCTCGGAAGGACGATGCGGGCTGGAGCGTGCCGGTCGCGGTGACGCTGACGAATATCGAACGCGCGACGGTCGGCGCGACCTGCGAGGCGCTGCTGCTCGACCCCGCCGGCCGCATGGTCGCGCGGGCGACGGTCGATATCGCGGTCGATCCGCTGATCGAAGTCACGGCGAGCCTGACCCTCCCCGCGTCGAACCCCCAACTCTGGTCGGTCGAGCAGCCGAGGCTCTACACCGTCATCACCCGCGTGCTGCGGGACGGCGTCGCGGTGGACGAGCGCCGCACCGCCATCGGCTTTCGGACCATCCGCTTCGACGCCGCCCGCGGGTTCTTCCTCAACGACCAGCCTGTGAAGCTGAAGGGCGTGTGCATCCATCAGGATCACGCCGGGGTCGGCGTGGCGGTGCCCGATGCGCTGATCCACTGGCGGCTGGTGCAACTGAAGGCCTTGGGCTGCAACGCGATCCGCTGTTCGCACCACGCGCCCGCCGCCGAACTGCTCGATTATGCCGACCGGCTGGGTTTCCTCGTGATGGACGAGAACCGGGTGTTCAACCCGTCGCCCGACTATCTCGCGCAGCTGGAATGGATGGTGCGGCGCGACCGCAATCACCCGAGCGTCATCCTGTGGTCGGTGTTCAACGAGGAACCGATGCAGGGGACCGAGGCGGGGGTGGAGATGGTCCGCCGCATGGCCGCCGCGGTTCACCGGCTCGACGCCTCGCGCCCCGTCACGGCGGCGATGAACGGCAGCTTCTACGATCCCGCCAATGTCTCGACGGTCGTCGACGTGATGGGGTTCAACTATTATCAGCGCGACTATGACCGCTTCCACCGGCTGAACCCGGCCAAGCCGATCACCAGTTCGGAAGACACCAGCGCCTTCGAGACGCGCGGCGCCTTCCGCACCGATCCCGCGGCGCATGTCATCACCAGCTACGACACCGCCGCCGCCGACTGGGGCGCGACGCATCGCGCGTCCTGGGCGGCGATCGTCCAGCGCCCGTTCGTCGCGGGCGGCTTCGTGTGGACCGGTTTCGATTATCATGGCGAGCCGACGCCGCATGCGTGGCCGACGATCTCCAGCTTCTTCGGCATCCTCGACCTCTGCGGCTTCCCCAAGACCGCCGCCGGCATCCGCCGCGCACAGTGGATCGACACCCACGCCGTCGTCGCCATCGCGCCGCACTGGACATGGCCGGGACGCGAGGGCGAGGCGGTCCCGGTCCATGTCTCGTCCAATGCCGAGACGATCGAACTGCGCCTGAACGGCCGTTCGCTCGGCCGCCAGGCGGCGGATCGGGTGATGGGGAACGACTGGAGTGTGCCCTATGCGCCCGGCCGGATCGAGGCGGTGGCCTATCGCGACGGGCGCGTGGTCGCCCGCACGGCGCACGAGACTGCCGGCCCACCGGTCGCGCTGCGCCTGACGCCGGCGCGTACGGTGATGGCGGCGGACGGCGTCGATGCGCAGCCGGTGACGGTCGACGCGATCGATGCGCGCGGAAGGCATGTCCCGACCGCGAACCTGCCCGTCCGCTTCACCATGACAAGCGCGACGATCATCGGCCTCGGCAACGGCGATCCGAACAGCCATGAGAGCGAGAAGGGCGATGCGCGCTCGCTGTTCAACGGTCTCGCGCAGGTCATCCTGCAATCCGGTACCGCGCGCGGACGCATCACGCTGACCGCGACCGCACCGGGGATGAAGCCCGCGACGCTTCGCCTCGACGCCATCGCCGCGCCTGCCCGTACCGTCGAACCCGCGGTCGCCGCCAAACAGGCGATCGAGGGCTGGCGCCGCTCGCCCGCAACGCCGAACCGCCCCGACCCTGCCACCGCACCGGCGGCGGGCGACAATAACCTTTGGGCCTTCGTCCGCGCCGGCACGCCGACACCGGCCGAGCCGACCGACGGCTGGCGCATTTATCGCGCGCGCATCACGCCACGGCGGCGGATTGCGGCGGCGGGTGGCACCATCCGCTTCGCCGCCGTCGCTGGTCGCGCCGAACTGTGGGTCGACGGGGTCAAGCTGGCGGACAAGCCGACCGCATCCACGGGACCGATCGCGGCGCGCATCCCCGCCGGGACGGGGGCACGTACGGTGCTGCTGCTGGTCGAGGCAGCGGCGGGAGTGGAATCGGGATTGGTCGGACGCGTGGGGGTAGAGGCATGACGGACACGGGCGGCATGGTGCTGAGCGCACCGATGGCAGGCTGGGCGATGCCGCTCGCCGACGTGCCCGATGCGGTCTTCGCGCAGGGCATGATGGGCAGCGGCGTCGCGATCGATCCGGTCGATGGCGTGCTTCATGCGCCGTGCGATGCGACCGTCACCAGCATCCATGCCGCGCGCCACGCGGTCGCGCTGACCACCGACGACGGTGCCGAGCTGTTGCTCCACATCGGCATCGACAGCGTCGCGATGGGCGGCGAGGGCTTCGAGGCTTTGGTCGCGCCGGCCACGCGCGTCGCGGCCGGCACGCCGCTCATCCGCTTCGACCTCGACCTGCTCGCCCGCCGCGCCAGCGCCACCGCGACGCCGGTGCTCGTCGTGGGCGAAGGCTTTGTCGCGACCCCGATCGCGACCGGCCGGATAGTCGCGATCGGCGAGCCGTTGCTGTCGATCACGCGCGTTGCCGATACGGCCGCTCCGGCGCCGAGCGCGAACGGCAACGCCGGCCGCTGGGAAAGCCTGACCGTCGCGCTCCCGCACGGCCTCCACGCCCGCCCCGCCGCGCGCATCGCCGCTGCGGTGCGCGGACGCGACGCGGTCGTGACCTTGGTCTGCGGCGACAGGCGCGCATCGGCGCTCAGCATGACCGGGCTGCTCGGGATCGGCGCGGTGCATGGCGCGCACGTGTCGATCGAGGCGCAGGGGGCCGATGCGGACGCGGTAACCGCGGCCATCGTCGACATCCTGACCGCGACCAGCGAGCCCGACAGCGCACCGCCCCCGCCGCCCGCCCGGCCCCGCATCGCCGTCGCCGAGCTGGAGCCCGGTGTCATCGCTGGCGTGGGCGCCGTACCCGGCGTCGCGATCGGCACGGTTCGCTGGCTGCGCGCCGCCGAGATCGTCGCTCCGCCGGGCAGCGGCAATAGTGCGGCCGAGCGTGATGCGCTGGCCCGCGGGCTCGATCGGCTGCGTGCGGAGCTGGAGGGCGGGCACGGCGTGATGGCCGCGCACCGCGCCATGCTCGAAGACCCCGACCTGCTGATGGCGTTCGACACCGCCGTCGCCGACGGGCGCGGTGCTGCCGAGGCTGCCCTGTCCGTCACGCGCGCGCAGGCCGCGGCGCTGGCCGCCAACAGCGACCCGCGGCTGGCCGAGCGCGCCGACGACCTGCGCGACATCGGCCAGCGACTGGCCAGCGCGATCCTTGGCACGACGCCGGAAGCCTTCACGGTCTGCGGCGACGAGATCCTCCTAGCCGACGACCTGCTGCCCTCGCAGCTTGCGGCGCTGGTCGGTATGCCGGCCGGCATCGCCATCGTCCGCGGCGGGCCGACATCGCATGTCGCGATCATGGCGGCGGCGCGCGGCATCCCGATGGTGGTCGCTCTCGGCCAGGCGGTCGCCGACCTGACCGATGGCGCCACGCTGATCGTCGATGGCGACGCCGGCACCGTCCATCTCGCTCCGGATGACGCGGCGCTCACCCGTGCCCGCACCCGGATCGCGACGTCGGCGGAGGCAATCCGCGTCGCGCGTGAAGGGGCAGATGGCCGTCCCGCCACCACCAGCGACGGTCACGAGATCGCGGTGTGCGTCAATCTGGGCGACGCCATCGAAGCCGCCGCGGCCATCGCCGATGGAGCCGAGGGCTGCGGCCTGTTGCGCACCGAACTGCTGTTCCTCGACCGCCCGACGCCGCCGACCCGCGACGAACAGGCCGCGACCTATCGCGCGATCGCCACGGCAATGGCGGGGCGTCCGCTGACCATCCGGTTGCTCGACATCGGCGGCGACAAGCCCGCCCCCTATCTGGCGATCCCGGCGGAGGAGAATCCGGCGCTTGGCCTGCGCGGCATCCGCGTCGCGCTCGCGCATCCCGATGTGCTGGAGGCGCAGGTCGCGGCGATCCTCGATGCGGCGGACGCCGGCCCGGTCAAGATCATGGTGCCGATGGTCGCCAGTCTGGCCGAAGTCATGGCGGTCCGCGCGGTCGTCGACCGGTTGCGCGGTGACCGGCAGGTGTCGATCGGCGCGATGGTCGAAACGCCCGCCGCCGCCATTGCCGCGGACCTGATCGCGCAAGCCTGCGACTTCCTGTCGATCGGCACCAACGACCTCACACAATATGCTCTGGCGATGGACCGCGGGAATGCCGCAGTCGCCGGCGGGATCGACGGGCTTCACCCCGCCGTCCTGCGCCTGATCGCGGCGACCTGCGAAGGGGCCGCGCGACACAAGGTGCCGGTCGGCGTGTGCGGCGGGATGGCCGCCGATCCGCTCGCCGCGCCGATCCTGATCGGGCTGGGCGTCGTATCGCTGTCGGTGCCACCCGCGCGCGTCGTCGCCACCCGCGCTCTCGTCGCCGGCCTGTCGCACGCCGCCGCGCGCGCCCATGCCGCCACCGCCCAGACCCTGACGTCTGCCGCCGAGGTCCGCGCGCTCGCCCGCGCCTTTGCCCAAGGGAACGCCGCATGAAATCGCCGATGGCCTTCCTCCAACCGCTCGGTCGCGCGCTGATGCTGCCGATTGCAGTCCTGCCGGTCGCGGGGCTGATGCTCCGGCTCGGTCAGCCCGACCTGCTCGATATCGCATTCCTGGGTGCGGCGGGCGATGCGGTCTTCGCGCATCTCGGCCTGCTCTTCGCGGTCGGCGTCGCGACCGGCTTCGCCCGCGACGGCAATGGCGCGGCGGCGCTGGCGGGCATTACCTGCTACCTGGTCAGCGACAATGGCGCGCAGGTGTTCCTGATCGTCCCCGCCGACGTGATGGCCGGCGTGCCGGAGGGGGCGCAGGGCTTGGTCACCGCAGCGTGGAAGGCCGCCGCGATCGCCAAGCTGCAGGTGCCGATCGGCATCGCCGCGGGCCTGATCGGCGGACTGTTCTACAATCGCTTCGCGACCTTCAAGCTGCCCGACTATCTCGCCTTCTTCGGCGGGCGGCGGTTCGTGCCGATCGTGTCGGGTGTCGCCGGCCTGGCCATCGCGCTGCTGCTCGGCACGACCTATTCGGCCGTCAATGCGGGCGTCGACGCGCTCAGCACCGGCGTCGTCGCCGCGGGCGGCTGGGGGCTGTTCGCGTTCGGCGTGCTCAACCGCCTGCTGATCGTCACCGGGCTGCATCACATCCTGAACAACATCGCCTATTTCGTCGTCGGCGAATATGCCGGCAAGACCGGCGACCTCAGCCGCTTCTTCGCGGGCGATCCGACCGCGGGCGGGTTCATGTCGGGCTTCTTCCCGGTCATGATGTTCGGCCTGCCCGCCGCGTGCCTGGCGATGTACCACACCAGCCGCCCCGATCGGCGCAAGGCGGTCGGCGGCATGCTCTTCAGCCTGGCGCTGACGTCGTTCCTGACCGGCGTGACCGAGCCGATCGAGTTCAGCTTCATGTTCCTCGCCCCCGCGCTCTACGCGCTCCACGCCGTGCTGACGGGCGCGGCGGAGGCGATCATGCACGCGCTGGGCGTCCGGCTCGGCTACGGCTTCTCCGCCGGGCTGTTCGACTATGTGCTGAACTATGGCCGCGCGACCAGGCCGCTGCTGCTGATCCCGGTCGGCCTCGCCTATGCCGCGATCTACTACACGCTGTTCCGCTGGGCGATCGTCCGCTTCAACCTGCCGACGCCGGGGCGTGAGAGCGACGACGTGCCGGTGCCCTCGACCGCGCCGGTGACGGCAGACGCCCGCGCGACAGCCTATGTCGCGGCGCTGGGCGGCGGAGCGAACCTGCGCACCATCGACGCCTGCACCACCCGCCTGCGCCTGGAGGTCGTCGATTCGTCGAAGGTCGACGAGGCCGCGCTGAAGGGGCTGGGTGCGCGCGGCGTGCTGCGGCCGTCGGCCACCGCGGTGCAGGTCGTCGTCGGCGGCATTGCCGATGGGCTGGCGATGGACATGCGCGCCGCGGTCGACGGCGGGTTCAGCGTCGCGACGCCCGTCGCTGTCGTCAAGGCGGTCGATGAGCCCGCCCTTCCCGCTGCGCTCGTCACCGCACTGGGCGGCGCCGGGAACATCGGCCGCGTCAGCCGCAAGCCCGGTCGTATCCGGGTCGAACTGACGGATGCCGCGCCCGTGGATAGCATCGATATGCCGGGCATCCGCAGCACCGTCCGTGTCGCACCCGGCGTCATCCACCTGCTGATCGACGATGCGTCCTTCGCCTGACCGCGCGGGTCAGCGATGCAACAATGACACACCCGGCGGACCATCGAATCTTACACAAGTAAAAACTTCTTTTGTGTCTGAAAGTACTGACCTATCCTACATTGGTATTATCGATCGATAGGGACCAGCGAACGTGGGATCGACAGGGCGCGACGCGGGACAGTTGATGTCGCCGGCGCGACGCGCGGCACTCCGCGCAGGCGCGCTACTCCCACTAATCGGCACGGCTATGTCCGCACGGGCCACCGCGCCCGTCGGTACCGTCATCGTCTCGACTTGGGATTTCGGCGCAGCCGCCAATGCCGCGGCGATCGCGACGCTGGGTAGCGGGGGCAGCCTGCTCGACGCGATCGAGGCGGGCGCGCGTGTTCCCGAAGCCGACCCAGCCAACCATTCGGTCGGCTATTCGGGCTATCCGGACCGCGACGGTATCGTCACGCTCGACGCGGTCATCATGGACGATGCTGGCCGCGTGGGCGCGGTCGCCGCCTTGCAGGACGTGATGCACGCCGTATCGGTCGCCCGCGCGGTGATGGAGCGGACGCCGCATACCTTCCTGGTCGGCGACGGTGCGACCCACTTTGCGCTGGCGAACGGCTTTCCCAAGCGCGACCTGCTGACGCCCGAGGCGCGCGCGGCGTGGCAGGACTGGCTGAAGACCGCGAACTACAAGCCCGAAGCCAATATCGAGAATCGCATCGGCGGCACCGGCATCCGCGGCGACGCCCGCAATCACGATACCATTGGTATCATCGGCCGCGGCGGCGACGGACGCTTCGCCGGCGCCTGCACGACGTCGGGCATGGCGTTCAAGATGCACGGCCGCGTCGGCGATTCGCCGCAGGTCGGCTCGGGCCTGTTCGTCGAGGCTGGGGTGGGCGCCGCGACCGCGACCGGCGTGGGCGAGGAAGTGACCCGCATCGCGGGCACCGCACGCGTCGTCGCCTCGATGCGCGGCGGCCTGTCCGCGGACGCGGCCTGCCGTGAGGCCGTCGAGCATATCGCGCGCCTGCGCGGGGATGCCGTGAAGGATGCGCAGGTCGGCTTCCTCGCACTCGACCGCGACGGCTGCGTCGGCGCCTTCGCGCTGCAAAAGGGCTTCACCTACGCCGTAACCGACGCCGCCGGCCGCACCGACGTGCGCGCGGCGCCCAGCCTGCGCGGCTGACACCAAGAGATTCAAGCGCGCCGGGGAGAAAGAGCGCGCGAGAGGGGAATAAAAAGGGGACATCATGAAGACGAGTTTGACGCATTTGTTGATCACGACGGTGCTTGCCACCGGCGTTGCCGTTCCTGCGGCCGCGCAGACCGCGCCGGCATCGCAGACCGGAGATCCAGTCGCCGACGCCAAGCTGGAGGACACGCGCGCCCGCACGGGGACGACATCGTCCAGCGACGACACCGTCATCGTCACCGGCACGCGCATCCTGCGCCCGAACAACACGTCGGCCGCGCCGATCACCAGCGTCACCGCCGCCGAGATCCAGGCTCAGGGCGCGACGACGATCGAGGAAGTGCTGAACCGCCTGCCGCAGATCCAGGCGAACGCCGAACAGAATTATGCCGATTCGAGCGGCGGCCAGCGCATCAAGCTGCGCAGCCTGGGCTTCGAGCGCACGCTGGTCCTGATCGACGGCACCCGCATGGGCCTGACCAACCAGCAGGACACCGGCCTGATCCCGACCGCGCTCGTTGAGCGCGTCGACACGCTCAGCGGCGGTGCTTCGTCGGTCTACGGATCGGACGCGATCTCCGGCGTCGTCAACTTCGTGCTGAAGAAGAACTTCGACGGCATCCGCCTCGACGCCAACTACAGCTTCTATAATCACCAGAACCGCGCAGGTCCGGTGACCGAGGCCGCCGGGCGCTCGTTCTTTCCGGCGAACACGTCGATGGTCAACGACGGCGCGCGCGTGAACGCGACGCTGGCAGCGGGCAAGAACCTGTTCGACGACGCCGTGAACATCTCTGGCTTCGTAAATTATCGCCATTCGGACATCGTGCCGCTGCGTAACCGCTCCTATTCGGCGTGCGAAGTGACCCAGCCGACGCGTGACGGTGCGCTCGCCTGCTCGGTCGCCAGCTTCACACCGGCCGGCACGATCATCCCGTTGTCACCCCTGGCCGGCAGTTTCCAGAACCGCCAGCTGGTCAACGATCCCAACGGCACGCGCACCTTCGTGCCGATCAATTCGGGTCCGAACACCGCCGCCAACCCGTATGACGGTTTCAGCTTCCAGCGCGAATTCGAGCGAATCAACTACGGCGGCTTCCTCACCGCGAAGGTTTCCCGCGCACTCGAATTCTATGGCACCGCGCTCGTCTACCGCGACGAATCGCGCAATCCGGTTCTCGCGCGAACGCTGAACTTCGGCGCCTATGGCAGCACGCCCTATCAGGTCGCGTGCAACAACCCGTATCTGTCGGCGTCGCAGGCGACGACGTTGTGCGGGGCGTCGGCCGGAACGGCGACGACCGTGCCGATCGACGTGCGCTATCGTTTCGACGACAACGGCCCGGCCGACAGCCGTTTCGTGAACAAGGGCTATCGCTACACCGCGGGTGCCCGCGGTCGCCTGTTCGACGACGTGTGGAACTATGACGCCGTCGCCGTCCTGTCGCGCAACGAAGTCGTGTCGCGCGGCCAGACCTATGCCAATTTCGACAAGGTCAATCGTGCGCTCGATACGGTGCTGGTCAACGGCACGCCGACCTGCCGCTCGGTCGTCAACGGCACCGATCCGGCCTGCGTCCCCTTCAATGCCTTCGCGCCGTTCAGCGGCAGCCCGGCGCTGTCCGCCTATCTGTTCGGTGGCGGTACGTTCGATGTCGGCAACACGTCGGCGACCAGCGCCGCGCGGATGTTCCAGGGGCTGGTGTCCATCGGCGCCGATCTGGGCAAATATGGCATCACTTCGCCGCTCGCGACGCAGGGCATCGCCATAGCGTTCGGCGGCGAATATCGTGACGAAAAGCAGGTCAACCGCGCCGACGCAGCCTATCGCGCATTCTACGGCGGCACCGACCGTGTCTCCACGCAGAATGTCGTCGAAGGCAATGTCGAGCTTCAGGCGCCGCTGGTCGAGGACAAGAGCTGGACGAAGCTGCTCCAGCTCAACGCCGGCTATCGCCTGTCGAAGTATAACCGCCTCCAGGGCACGTTCAGCACCTGGAAAGTCGAGGGCATCTGGTCGCCTATCGCGGACATCGGCTTCCGCGGCGCGTTCAACAAGGCTCAGCGCGCGCCGACCGTGACGCAAGCGGCCTCGGCGGCGAACATCGAATATGTGAACGTCGGTTCGCGCAACGATCCATGCGCCTCGACCCCTAGCGCGTCGAACCCGAACGTGCTGGTTGCCCCGACCGCGACGCTGGTACAGTGCCGCGCGACGGGCCTGCCGGACAATTTGTACGGCAGCGCGACGCTCAGCTGCCCGGACGGCGCCTGCACGATCCGCAACGGCGGCTTCGGCCTGACGCCGGAAACGGCCTATACGAAGACGTTCGGCGTGATCCTGCGCCCGCGTTTCCTGCCAGGCCTGACCCTGTCGGCCGATCGCGTGCTCGTCGACCTGAAGGACTCGATCAACTATTATGCGGCCGCCGACTTCCTGAACGGCTGCCTCACGATCCAGAGCTCCTTCTACTGCCGCGGCGTGGTGCGTAATCCGGGCACTTTCACCCTGTTCAGCGCCGCCAACAGCAACCCGACCACCGGCTTCTTCGCACAGGGGCTGACCAACGGGTACAAGTCGGCGTTCCACGGCTGGGACTTCCAGGGCCAGTATGGCCTGGGCATCGGCGCCCTCGGCCGTCTGGACGCGTCGTTCGACGGGTCGCTCGCGACCAAGGTCGGCGGACAGGACGCCCCCGAACTCGCCGATCGCAACTGCGTCGGCTATTTCGGACAGTTCTGCGGCGAAAGCCTGCCGCGCTGGAAGCACAATGCGCGCGTGACGTGGTCGTCGCTCGATCGCTTCGCGAACGTATCGGTGGCCTGGCGGCATATCGCGTCGACGACGATCTCGTACAACGTCACCGACCCGACGGGCACGGGCATCCCGTTCACCGCATCGGATCGTCGCACGACCTATTTCCGGACGGGTACGTACGACTATTTCGACGTGGCGCTCGGCTTCGAGGTCGCGAAGCAGTTCTCGCTGCGCTTCTCGGTCAACAACATCTTCGACAAGGACCCGCCGCTGCTGCCGAACGCACGCAACGTGCTGGGCCTGCTGCGCAACAATACCCTGATGGGCTATGACCTGCTCGGCCGTCAGCTGGTGGCTGGCGCAACCGTCAACTTCTGATGACACGCGCTGGGCGACCGGCGTGATATGACCTGGCGGCCCGTCGCTCACCCGAGCGGCGGGCCGTTTTTTCCGATAGGCTCATGCGCATGACCACCCGCCGCCTCGTCTTCGCCCTCGACCTCGTCGCCGACGCTGCCCTCATCGCCGCCTATCGCGATCGCCATGCCGCGGGCGCGGTGTGGCCGGACGTTATCCGCGACATCCGGGATCGCGGATTTGTCGATATGGAGATTTGGCAGGTCGCCGACCGGCTGGTGATGATCGCCGAGGTTGCGGAGGACTTTCCGCGCGCCGCCGACCCCGCCTTGCAACCGATCGTCGCCGAATGGGAGGCGCAGATGGATACCTATCAGCGTCCGATCCGCGCGGGCGTCGACAAATGGTTGCCGATGGAGCGGATCTTCGCCCTCGCCGAACAATCCCGCTGACGGCCTTTCAGGATCAGTCGTCGACTTCGCGCTTCATGTGTAGATAGCCGGGATCGAAATCCCCGACGCTGGCGAGGCCCGCCCAGTCGAGGATCTTGAGCATATTACCCTCGGTCTGCACCAGCGACTGGCTGCGCAGTGCGCGCATCATGCGGTTCACATGGACGCCGGTCAGCCCGAGCGCCTCGCCGATATGCGTCTGGGTCAGGTTGAGCGGGAATTCGTACCGCGTCAGCCCGACCGCGAAGTGGCGGCAGGACAGTTCGCACAGCAGATGTGCGACCCGCGCCAGTGCGCCGCGCCGCCCGACGTTCAGCAGCCATTCCGACGCCACCTGCGCATCGACCACGCAGTCCCGCCAGAACGCCCGCGCCAGCGTCGCCGACCGCTCGCCTGCGCGACGGATGACGTCGTGGGGCACGAAATAGACCGTCGCCGTCATGGCCGACTGGAGCGGTGCCGTGACGACCGGAAGGACCGCCGAGTGCAGGTCGGCCATGTCCCCCGGGATATAGAAGGCCGTCAGCTGGCGATGCCCCTCCGACGTCTGGCCGAAGCGGGCGACGATGCCATCGACGACCAGACAGGATTGCTGCGTGCGCTCACCCAATCGGACGATGTCACGCGACGAGGCATAGCGACGCAGCGTGCCCGGGAAGGACAGGACGGTTTCGCGGTCGAAATTGGTCAGCGGAGATCTGAGCTCCAGTCGGCGCAGCCACAGCGCCAATGCCTCTTGCCCCTCGTTCATATCGGCCGGATAGACGAACGTTTCGGGATCGTGATTGATCGACATCATAGGCGATCCTCAGCCTGGGAAATGTCAATTTTAATGGCGCCGACCGGAGCTCCGCCCAAGCGATGGACGGCTAGGGAGAAGGTTCTCAGCCCCTTGGCCGCATGGGCCTGCTCCTTCAGCATTTCAGCCGCCGTATGCGCCGCTTCGCACATCGCATCGTCGTCGGACCCATGGTCGGATTCGATCGCCTCCGCAGCCAGACCGTCATTGTCCCCGAACTGAAAGCGGTATCGTTCCATGCGACAGGCAACGTGCGAACTGTCGCTATGATCCCGATCAATCGGGTCGCCTGTGCCGGGAACGGTTGGACGATGCGCGACGTTCGCCGAATCCCGCCACCCCGGCCGGAATCGGAACCGCCATCATCGTGCTGCAACCGCCCCCGTCTTCCGCCTCGACCACCATCGTCCCGCCTGCCGCCGCAGTCGCCATCCAGCTGATCGAGGCCGACGCGCCGAAGGGCATTGTCTTCGTCGCGCGCGACCATAGCCGCGCCGATGCGGTCGCCGCACTCGTCCGCGCCTTCGCTCCCGATCGCCTGCTCGTCCATTATCCCGCCAGCGACGCCCTGCCCGGCGAGGCAGCGGGTGCCTCGGCCGCCAACATCGGCCTGCGTGTCTCCGCGCTCCATGCGCTGCACATCCGGGATGTGGCGGCCGGGGCGATCCTGATCCTGCCGGTCGCCGCGACTCTGGAGCGCGTCGCGTCGGCCGAAGCCTTCGACGCCGAACCGCCTCTGCTGACGATCGGCCAGACGATCGATGGCGAGGCGTTCCGTGCCCTGCTGGAAGAGATCGGCTACCGCGACGACGATCGGGTCGACGAACCCGGCGAATATGCGGTGCGCGGACGGGTCGTCGATGTCTATCCGGTCGACGCCGCCGGGCCGGCGCGCATCACGCTGGACGACGAGGGGCGGATCGCGGGCATCGATTGGTACGACGCGCTGACCCAGCGCAGCACCGCTGCCTGCGAGCGGCTGGCGATCGGGCGGGCGGCCGAACCGACGGCGGAGCGCAACGCCACGCTGCTCGACCATCTGCCCGGTGCCGCGGTGATGCTCGATACCGGCGTCGAGGACCGACGCGCACGTCTCGCAACGCTGGCGGCGGAAACGCTGCGCGCCAAGGCCGCGACCGTCGATGCGAAGGACTGGGACGCCGCGCTGTCGGCCCGCCCGTCCATTGCGCTGACCGCCGCCGACACCACGCCGCCCCCGCGCTTCGTCGAGCGCAAGGACCCAACCGCTGCCTTTGCCCGCTTCGCCAAGGCGGCGCTTGCCGAAGGCCCGCTGGTCATCGTCGGTGTCGAGCGCGACCTGCGCTTCCTGAAACCCCGCCTCGCCCGCCGGCTGAAGACCGAGATCGTCGACGCCGCCGACTGGTCCGTCGTCCAGACCGCCAAAGCCGGCACCGTCCTGGCGCTGACGGCCGTGCTGCCGCGCGGGCTGGTCGCGGGCAACGTCACCATCGTCGCTGCCGCCGACCTGCTGGGCGGGCGCGCGGGTCGCGACGACGGCGGTGCCGACGGGCTAGCGGCGCTATCGATGGGCGAAGTCGCGATCGGCGACGTCGTGGTCCACGAACGCTATGGCATCGGTCGCGTGCTTGGACTGGAATCGCTCACCGATGGCGATGAGGGCATCGTGTTGGACTATGCCCGCGGCGGACGACGCGTCGTCGCGCTGGCGGAGGCGGATATGCTGTGGCGCTATGGCGCGGACGGCGACGCGGTCGCGCTCGACAGCCTCGACGGATCGAGTTGGGACAAGCGCCGGGCCGAGATCGACCGCGCGGTCGCGGAAAGCGCGCGCGCGCTGGCCAAGGTCGCCGAGGAGCGCGCCGCGCGGACGACCGTCCCCGTCGTGCCGGACGCCGGGGCCTATGAAAAATTCGCCGCCGCCTTTCCCTTCACCGAAACACCGGATCAGGCGCGTGCGATCGCTGCGATCCGCGACGATCTCGCCTCGGGCAAGCCGATGGACCGGCTGATCGTCGGCGACGTCGGTTACGGCAAGACCGAAGTCGCGCTACGGGCCGCGGCAATGGTCGCGCTAGCCGGTCGGCAGGTGGTGGTTGCGGCGCCGACGACCGTGCTGGTCCGCCAGCATCTCGATACCTTCCGCAAGCGGTTCGAGGGCACGGGAATCGAGGTCGCGTCGCTGTCCCGCCTGTCAAGCACGGCGGAGGCGAAGCGGGTCAAGGCGGGCCTCGCCGACGGTTCGATCCGCATCGTCGTCGGCACCGCCGCGGTCGCCGGCAAGGGCGTGACCTTCGCCGACCTGGCCCTGGTCGCGATCGACGAGGAACAGCGCTTCGGCGCGGCGCAGAAGGCGAAGCTCAGCGGCCTGGGCGCCGGACATAGCCTGTTGCTCAGCGCGACCCCGATTCCCCGCACGTTGCAAAGCGCTTTGATCGGCCTGCAGGACGTGTCGGTCATCGCGACCCCGCCAGCGCGCCGCCAGCCGATCCGCACCGTCGTAAGCGAATTCGACGATGCGACCGTCCGTGCCGCGCTGCTCCGCGAAGAGGCGCGTGGTGGGCAAAGCTTTGTCGTCGTACCCCGGATCGAGGATATCGCCCCGCTGGAGGCGAAACTGCGCAAACTCGTCCCCGAACTCGGCCTGGTCGTCGCGCATGGCAAGCTGCCGGCCGCGGAGATCGACGAGGCGATGACCGGCTTCGCGAACGGCGACGGATCGGTGTTGCTGGCGACCAACATCATCGAGGCAGGGTTGGACGTGCCGCGCGCCAACACGATGATCGTCCACCGCGCCGACCGCTTCGGGCTCGCCCAGCTCCACCAGTTGCGCGGCCGGGTCGGGCGCGGCGGTCGGCGCGGGCAGATTCTGCTGACCACCGAAAGCGGCAAGACGATCGCTGATCGCACGGTGAAACGGCTTCAGACGCTTCAGGCCTTCGACCGCTTGGGCGCAGGCTTCGCGATCAGCGCGCAGGACCTCGACATGCGCGGGGCCGGCGACCTACTGGGCGAGGAACAGGCCGGTCACATGAAGCTGATCGGCGTCGACCTGTACCAGCACCTGCTGACCGGTGCGCTGCGCGCCGCACGCGGGGAATCCGCCGAGACGCCCCTGCCGGATCTGTCGCTGGGTCAAGCCGGGCATCTGCCCGACGATTGGATCCCGGAGGCGAGCGTCCGCCTGGCGCTCTACATGCGGCTGGTGCGGATCACCGAGCCGTCCGAACTCGACCGGTTCGAGGAGGAACTGGAGGATCGTTTCGGTCCTCTGCCCGCGCCTGCCGCGCGGCTGATCGAGTGGATGCGCATCCGCCTGCTCGCCCATGCGACCGGGGTCGCCGCGATTACCGCGGGTCCGGCGGCGATCGCGTTCACGCCGACCGATCGCAAGGCGGACTGGGCGGCAGCGGGCCTGACGGAGAAGGCCGGACGCTGGATCGACGCGACCGCGATCGCTGACGACGACGCGCGGCTGGAGCGTGTTCGGGAGGTGCTGGAGGCGTTGGCGGAAGGGTAGCCGCCCGCTCAGCGCGGATCGTCGCCCTTCAGATGCTGCTTCAGCGCCACCCGCCGGTCGCTGCGGGCCAGGGCATGCGGATCGACCGCTTCGGCGCGTGCGACCAGCCCCTCGATCTCACCGAGCAGTTCGGTCATCAGCGCGTGGCGCCGCAGTGTCGGCGCGGTCGCCGCTTCGTCGAGATAATTGTCGATCAGCTCGGGCACCCGCCGCTCGAGCTTGATGCGCAGCTCGCCGAAGTCGGAAAAGGGATCGGCCGCCTCACCGCGTGCAAGCAACAGGTCGTGCCGTCGACGCAGCGCCGTCACGCGCCCGCGCGTCAGGATGCCCGCCGCCCCGGTCAGCCGAGTCCAGGCGACTTCGCCCGCCGGTCGCGTCGCGGCGCGGCCCGGCGTCTTGCCGGTGCCTACTACCGCCAGCAGGAATGCGAGGACCAGCGCGACAATGATCGCCAGTCGCGGGGCAACGCCGCCCTCCTCGATCATCAGTGCCGCCGCGGTCAGCGCGACCGGGGCCGCGACGACGATCCGCCGCGGAGCCGCCGCCAGCGCGATGATCGTGCACATCGCGAGCAGGACGACGAAGATCGCGGCGATCATCCGCCCTTGCGCTCCAGCAGGTCCTTCAACCCGGCGAGCGCACCGGCGGGCTTGGCTTCCTTTTCAGTCTTCACCCCGGCCTCGCGCAGCGCCGCCTCGGCACCCGGTGCCCGCGGATAGGGATCGATCGCCAGTGCCAGCGTCTCCGCTGCCGCTTCGCCCAGGTCGATCGCGGAACCGGCGTAGAACATCGTGTCCATATCGCCTTCGTCCAGTTCGACCTCGTCGGGCAGCTCGCCGTCGCGTTCGGGGAGGAATCGGATGTCGAAGGGGATGTCGATCGTCGAAGGTACGGGTTCGCCGGTCGCGGTGCAGGCCTGCACCACGTCCGCCTGCAACCGGCCCGATGCGATGATGCCGGCGGCATCGCGGCGCAGCGTGTAATCCGCCTCCAGCCGATCGAGCGACGACAGGCCGAACCGCCCGGCGAGCTTGCGGCGCTCCTCCGCCTCCGCCGCGATCTGGACCGCGATGCTGCCCTCGCCGATCGTGTCGAGCCGGCGCGGGCGCGAGAATTCGGGCGATGCGCTCACGGCAGCTGCCCCGCCTTCAGCGCATCGAGCGGCGTTTTGGCAAGCGCTGCGTGGAGCGTCATCAGCCGCCCACGGACATGCGCCAGCGCCGCGTCGCCGGGATGCGCGTCGCGGTAGAGGTTGCGCAGCAGCGCGCGGTCGATCGATCCGCTCGTCAGACCGTCACGATACGCCCCCAGCCGCCCGCCGAGCATCGACATCATCTTGCCGACATGCTTGCCGACGACGATGTCGCCGATGCCGATCTCGCGCAGCTGCGGGTCCATGTCGTCGACGAACCGTTCGGCCAGCGCGACGCCGAACGCTTCCGCGCCCGGCTCCGCCTCGACGCGCAGCAGCACGATGCTCAGGATCGCCGCGATCATGTCGAAGCGGCCGTCGATCGTGTCGGCGACGCCGCCGGTCACATACCAATGCTCCGCACGCGCACGCTCGACGATCGCGCGGTAGAGGGCCGCGGCTTCGTCCTTGCGTCCGAACAGGCGTTCGAAAAATGCCAAACCATATCCCCAGACTTCAGGCTGCCGCGCGGCGCTTGTCGCGCGGCCTTCCCGCGCATATTGAGGCGATCGGGCGCGGTTGCAACGCTTCGGCCCCAGTATGACAATGCGCTGAGCGCCGGAGACCCGAATGTTCCGTCCCCTTGCCCTGATGCTTCTGTGCGGCGTCGCCGTATCGGCCTGTACGCCGCTGCGTGGTCACCAGGGCTATGTGGTCGATGCCGACCTGGTCAATTCGATCCAGCCCGGCGTCGACAATCGCCAGTCGGTCCAGCAGGTGCTGGGCCTGCCGACGCTGGCCGGCCAGTTCAATCAGGGCGACTGGTATTATGTCGCCCGCGACACCCGCAACTTCGCGTTCAACAATCCGAAGCCCGTCCAGCAGTCGACATTGCGCGTGCGCTTCAATGATGCCGGCGTCGTGACCGCGATCGACCGGATGGGGCTGGAGCAGATCGCATCGATCTCGCCAAGCAAGAAGAAGACGCCGACGCTGGGTCGCGAGCGCGGCTTCTTCGCCGACCTGTTCGGCAACATCGGCACGGTCGGCGCGGCCGGGGCGCCTCCGGGCGGACCGCAGTAAAGCTGGACGCCTGTACGCCGCGCACGCAAACGGCCGCGTCGAGATAAGCGCCGACGCGGCCGGGTGCGTTTGCACGCACTGGTCCCGAAAGGGGAAGGACCTGGGTGCCGAACGCGCGATTCGGCAAATGGTTCGCGCAAAATTAACGCAATTCGAATCGCTGTGTTAGCGCCGCCCGGATACCGCCAAATCGGCTCCATGCTTGCGCTATGTTAAGATAATGCGGACAATACCTTCGTCGGATCGGCGGGGGGCTGCGATTTGGATTGGGGTGTCGTTTCGCCGATCGTGGCGACTGTGGCGCGTGAAGCGACGCTGTTCGCGGCGATCGGCATGTTCGTCGGCGGCATCGACGATCTGCTCGTCGATAGCATCTTCCTGATCAAGCGTGTCACGGGCTGGTGGCGCGGCGAGCGAACGCCGACCCTGGCCGACATGCGCCCGTCGGGCAAAAGGCTGGCGATCTTCATACCGGCATGGGACGAAGCAGCGGTGATCGGAGCGATGCTCGCCACGCTGTCGCAGCGGGTGGCGTCGGCTACGCTGACCGTCTTCGTTGGCACCTATCCCAATGATCCCGCGACAATCGCCGCGGTGACGCGAATGGCGGACCTCGACCCGCGCATTCGCCTGGTCGTGGGCAGCGCGCCGGGACCAACGACGAAGGCCGATTGCCTGAACAGCATCTGGCGAGCGTTGCTAGCGGAGGAAGCGGCATCGGGCACGCCGTTCGATGCCATCGTGCTGCATGATGCCGAGGACGTCGTTCACCCCGCCGAGATCGCCGTCATCGACCATTATCTGGACGAGTTCGCGGCGGTCCAACTGCCGGTCATCCCGCTGCCGCATGACGACGCCCCTCTGGTCGGCGGCACTTACCTCGACGAGTTCGCCGACGCGCACGGTCGTACTCTCGTCGTGCGCGGCGCGATCGGCGCGGGCCTGCCGTTCGCAGGCGTCGGCTGTGCCATCGCCCGGCCGGTGCTGGAGCGGATCGCCGCGGCTCGCGATGGCGACCCGTTCGATGCCGACAGCCTGACCGAGGACTATGAGCTAGGCCTGACCGTCGCGGCGATGGGTGGGCGGACACGATTCGCGCGCGTTCTCGAGCGGCCGGGCGGCCCGTTGATCGGGGTCCGTGCCTATTTTCCGAAGAACTTCGATGCGGCGACGCGGCAGAAGGCGCGGTGGATGCTTGGCATCGCACTGGCCGGATGGGATCGGACCGGCTGGGGACGGACGCGACACATCGGCGAATGGTGGATGCGGATGCGCGACCGCCGCGCGCCGATCGCTGCGATCGTCCTGCTGGCGGCCTATCTGGCGTTGGTGCTGGCTGCGGTTCAGTTTGTGTTCGGATTGCCGAACCCCGAACCGTCGCCGGAGATGTTCGCGCTGCTGGGTGTGACGACCGCCCTTCTGCTCATCCGGATCGTCGTGCGCGCTGCCTTCGTCTGGCGGCTTTACGGCGTGGCCGAGGCGTTACGATCGGTGCCGCGGATGCTGATCGGTAACATCGTCGCCATGGCATCCGCCCGGCTGGCGGTCCTGCGCTACATCCGCATGCTGCGGGGAACGCCGCTGCACTGGGACAAGACGATCCATCAATTCCCCGAAGCGGTGCCGCCGGTATGACACGGGGAAACGGTCGGGCGCTTCGGTTCGTCGGCGTCGTCACCGGAGGTTGGATCGCGATCCGGGTCGTGATGTTGTGGCCGCAGGACGGCACGGCCGCCGATGTCGTCCGCGATGTGATGCCGGTGCCGGTGCCGGTAGCAGCGAAGGCCGAACCGCGGATCACGTACCAAGCCCGCGGTGCAGAAAGCGTTCGTTGGACCGCCCGATCCGATCTTGCACGGGTCGGCACGGCGCCGAGACCGCGAACGGTCGCTGCCGAACCTAACTCGCCGCCTGCGACGTCGCCGAGCCTGGCCGCGCCACCGGTCGAACCGGAGCCGGTTTCAGCGTCGAGCCAGACGGCGGTCGCCGGGCCGCTTGCTCCCCTGCCCCCGGAGCGGAGCCGCAAGCGCCTGAGCGTCAGCGGGTGGCTGATCGCGCGGTCAGGAGCCTCCGGTGATGCCGGTCTGCTGGCACCGCAGCTGGGCGGTACGCAGGGCGGCGTGCGGGTCGACTATCATCTGGCGCACGGCATCGCCGCCACCGCACGCTTCGCGGCCTCGGCGGCGGGCGTGGGGCGGGAAGTGTCGATCGGGCTAGCCTGGCGCCGCAAGGGCGTGCCGATCCGCCTCGTCGCCGAACAGCGCATCGCCCTGGACGGTGCGCGCGGTGGGCCGTCGGTCGGGATCAGCGGCGGCGTCGACACGCTGCCGCTGCCCGCCGGCTTTCAGCTCGACGCCTATGGCCAGGCGGGGACGATCTTTCGCGGACCTGCCGAGCATTTCATCGACGGCAGCGCACGTGCCACGCATGGGGTCGGCGCCATCGGCAGGGTAACGCTCGACGCCGGCATCGGGACATGGGGCGCGGCCCAGCGCGGGGCGGCGCGACTCGATGTCGGCCCGAGCATCGGCGCGCGCATCCCGATCGGCGGCACGCGGTTGCGCCTCGTGATCGACTGGCGCCAGCGCATCGCGGGCCGTGCGCGGCCGGGATCTGGCCCGGCATTGACGCTGGGGACCGACTTCTGAGGTGTCATTCGGGGTTCGCCCCGTCGCGATTTCGGGCTATCCCGGCGGCGTGGACCTGTACCTGCCCATCGCCAACCTGTCGGTGAACGCCATCGTCATCGTCCTGCTGGGCGGCGGCGTGGGGTTGCTGTCGGGGATGTTCGGAGTGGGGGGCGGATTCCTGACCACACCGCTCCTGATCGTCTATGGCATCCCGCCCACCGTCGCCGCAGCGTCGGCCGCCAGCCAGGTGACAGGCGCCAGCGTATCAGGCGCGATGGCGCATTTCCGGCGCGGCGGGGTCGATACCGCGATGGGGACCGTGCTGGTCGCCGGCGGCATCCTGGGCTCGATTGCCGGCGCGGGCGTGTTCCGGCTGCTGCAAGCCAGCGGGCAGATCGATACAGTCATCGCGATCCTCTACGTCGTGCTGCTGGGGTCGATCGGCGGGCTGATGCTGCGCGAGGCGCTGGGCGCGATTGGAGCGGCCCGCGCCGGCCGGCCGCCGCGCCCCCGCAAGCGCCGCCACCACCCGCTCGTCGCCGCCCTGCCCCTGCGCTACCGCTTCTACGCCTCGGGCCTGTACATCTCGCCGCTTGCCCCGCTGCTGCTCGGCTTCGTGGTGGGCATGCTGACGGTACTGCTGGGCGTGGGCGGCGGGTTCATCCTGGTGCCGGCGATGCTCTATCTGCTCGGTATGTCGACGCAGGTCGTCGTCGGGACGTCGCTGTTCCAGATCGTGTTCGTCACCGCCGCCGCAACGCTCGTCCATTCGCTGACGACCAAGGCGGTCGACGTCGTGCTCGCCGCGCTGCTCCTGCTCGGCTCGGTCGCGGGGGCACAGGTCGGCGCGCGGTTCGCGCAGAAGATGAAGCCCGAATATCTCCGCCTCGCGCTCGCGGTGATGGTGCTGCTGGTCGCGGTGCGGATGCTGCTGGGTCTCGCTTGGCGGCCCGACGAAATCTACACGATAGCGACGTCGTGAAGGCACTGCTCGCCCTGCTGCTCGCGCCCCTGCTGCTGGGGGCGGCCAAGCCGGTGCTGGTGCCCGACGTGTCGCAGCGCGACATCGAGATCGCCTATTCCTTCACCGGCGCCGACCTGCTGCTGTTCGGCGCAATCCTTTACCCGCGTGGGGAAGCGCCCGACCCCGACCGCCCCGCCGACATCGTCGTCGTGGTGAAGGGGCCGGCGCAGTCGATCCTGGTGCGCGAGAAGGAGAAGGTCGCCGGCATCTGGGTCAATGCCGAGCGCATGCGCTACCGCTCCGCTCCCGGCTTCTACGCCATCGCCTCGTCCCGGCCGATCGACGCCCTGGTCGACGAGCGTACCCGCGCCATCTACGAACTGGGCCTCGCCAGCCTGCAACTGTCGCCGGCCAGCGGGGCGGTGGCGACCGACCAGGCGCGGTTCGACGCAGGACTGGTCGACCTGCTCCGGCGCAACGGCCTCTATTATGAGGACCCGAAGGCGGTCGAGATCACCGACGGCGTTCTCTACCGCGCCCGCGTCCGCATCCCGGCGCGCGTGCCGGTCGGGCGCTTCACCGCGGAAACCTTCCTGATCCAGGACGGCCGCGTGCTCGCCGCCGCGGTGCGCCAGATCGACATCCGCAAGTCCGGCTTCGAACGCTTCGTCGCACGGTCGGCCGATCAGCAGTCGCTGCTGTACGGCCTAGTCGCCGTCGCGCTGTCGCTGGCGTTCGGTTGGGGCGCCGGGGCCATCGCCCGCCGCGTGTAACTCCTGCTCGCGAGAAGGCGGCAAGCCCCAAGTCCCTCGGCGAACCCGATATTAACTCCCTCCGGCGCAAGACGAAAACCTCAGCAAGGGGTTACGAATGGCGGAGACATGGGAACGGCGGGGATTCGAGGGCGCCGAACCGATCGCGAGCACCGGGCATCGCCCCGGTGAGACCTTGCCCGCGTCGGCGGGCATCGGCGCGGTCTTCGAAATCTCTGGCTCGTCGAGCCAGATCATGCTCGATCTCGACTGCCTCGACGCACTGGCCAACGATCCCGATCCCTCAATCGCCAATGCGGGCCAGGTCGGCAGCCAGATCAAGCTGCGCGTCGGCGGCAGCTGGCTGATCGCCAACGTCCGCTCGATGCGGCTGAGCGAAAGCCACGGCAACCGCGTCGTCGCCCAGATCGACTTCCTGGGCGAAGGCGACGAGGAAAAGCTGACCGGCAAGCTCTACCGCTTTCGCCGCGGCGTCACCCGATACCCGTCGCCCGGCACGCCCGTCTTTCCGGTGTCGACCGCCGACATGAAACAGATCTACGCCGCCGACGACCGCGCGAATATCGAGATCGGCACCATCTATCCGACCAAGGATATCCGCGGCGCGCTTTATGTCGACGCGATGCTGGGCAAGCATTTCGCGCTGCTGGGATCGACCGGCACCGGCAAGTCGACGGCGGCCGCGCTGATCCTCCACCGCATCTGCGAGCTGGCGCCGCAGGGTCATATCGTGATGATCGACCCGCACGGCGAATATTCCGCCGCGTTCCGCACGACCGGCGAGATCTACGATGTTTCCAATCTGCAGATGCCCTATTGGCTGATGAACTTCGAGGAGCATTGCGAGGTTTTCGTGACAACGTCGGGCTCGGAGCGGCAGATCGACGGCGACATCCTCGCCAAATGCATCCTGGCGGCGAAGGCCAAGAACCGGCTGGCACAGGAATTCGGCAAGCTGACGGTCGATTCGCCGATCCCCTATCTGCTCAGCGACTTGGTCAACCTCATCCAGCTGGAAATGGGCAAGCTCGACCGCGCCGGCGACACCGCGCCCTATCTGCGGCTGAAGACCAAGATCGACGAAGTGAAGGGCGATCCGCGCTACGCCTTCATGTTCAGCGGCATGCTGGTCGCCGACACGATGGCGCAGTTCCTCGGCCGCATCTTCCGCCTGCCCGCCGACGGCAAGCCGATCTCGATCATCGACGTGTCCGGCGTGCCGAACGAGATCACGAGCGTCGTGGTCGCGGTGCTGAGCCGCATGACCTTCGACTTCGCGATCTGGTCGCGGAACGAGGCACAGCGGCCGATCCTGCTCGTCTGCGAAGAGGCGCACCGCTATGTCCCCAACGAACGCAACGCCGACGCATCGTCGGTCGGCCGCATCCTGAGCCGCATCGCGAAGGAAGGCCGCAAGTACGGCGTGTCGCTGGGCCTGATCACGCAGCGCCCGTCCGACCTGGCCGAAGGCGTGCTGTCGCAGTGCGGCACGATCATCTCGATGCGCCTCAACAACGACCGCGACCAGGCCTATGTCCGCGCGGCGATGCCGGAAGGCGCTCGCGGCTTCCTCGATTCGATCCCCGCCCTGCGCAACCGCGAGTGCATCGTCTGCGGCGAAGGCGTCGCGACCCCGATCCGCGTGCTGTTCGACACGCTCGACGAAGTGAAGCGGCCGGCGTCGGGCGACCCGCTGTTCTCGCAGCTTTGGCGCGAAACCGGGGGCGAGGACGGGATCATCGACCGGACGGTGCGCCGGTGGCGGGCACAGGGGCGGTAAGCGGGCACCCTGCGATTGCGAGAGCAATCGCAGGAGATGCCACGTCGGGCAGCGGTGCGAGCGCAGCTCGCTCCGTCTGACGACGTGGCGGCCAGCCGATCCTTACCGCAACCAGTTCACAATTCGCAGCCCATCGACCCGCGCGAACTCCCGAACATTGTCGGTCACCAGGATCGCATCTGTTGCCAAGGCGTGCGCCGCGATCAGCAGATCGTTCGCACCGATCGTCAAACCGCGCTTCTCCAGATCGCTTCGCGTTTCGGCATAAGTTCGGTCGACATCGTGATCCAGGGGCAAGACCGGAATGAACCCCAACGCCCCCTCTACCCGCTCGGTCAATCGCTGCGAACCGCGGCGGGCGGCACCGTATCGCAGTTCGCATGCGACGATGATGCTCGTGACGACATTCTCCACACCGACCTGCGCAATGGTACGCGTCACGACACCCTGCGGAAATTGGATCAGGTCAGAGACGATATTGGTGTCGATCAGATACCGCGTCACAATACGACCGGTTCCGGCGGACGATCCTCAATCTCCCCGATCCCCTCGTCGAGCGGTTCGAGCGTGGCCAGCCAATCCAGCAGCGATTTCGGCCGCGCGGCCTCGATTACGAGACGATCGCCCTCCTTGCGCATGATCGCATCCTCGCCGGGCAATTCGAAATCCCGCGGGATGCGGATGGCTTGGCTGCGGCCGTTCTTGAAGAGCTTGACGATGCGTTCGTGCTTCATGAGTGGAAATATAGCATAGGCCGGTGGCATATGCCACGCCCCCCCCCACGCCACGTCGTCAAACGTGACCGGCTTTGCCGGTCCCGCTGCCCGAGGGCACCTATGAAAGTAATACTTTCATGGGACCCGTCGACGTGGCATCTCCTTGGCTTGCTTGCGCAAGCCAAGGGTGCCCGCGACTCAATCCGCGGTTGGCACCGCCATCAGTTTCGCGAACTTGCTCTTGAACGCCGCGAGTGCGCTTCCCGACAGCTGCTGGACGCTTTCGAACGTCACCTTACCCGGGTTGATCGGCACGCCGTTCTTCCACAGCTCGTAGTGGAGGTGCGCGCCGGTCGACATGCCGGTGGAGCCGACATAGCCGATGATCTGCCCCTTCGACACGCGCCCGCCGCTTGCGACGGCGATGCGGCTCATGTGGCCGAAGCCGGTGGCGAGGCCGCCGCCGTGGGACAGCTTGACGAATTTGCCGTAGCCGCCGGCCCAGCCCGCCATCTGCACCACGCCGTCCATCGGCGCGCGGATCGGCGAACCCATCGGGGCGGCGATGTCTAGGCCCTTGTGCATGCGCGCATAGCCCAGCACCGGGTGGCGGCGCATGCCGAAGGACGAGGTCAGGCGGCCGGCGACCGGCATCATCGCACCCGACGAACTCTTGGCGCCGATGCCCTTGGCGTCGAACCACTGGTCCTTGCCGTCCTTGTCGAACCGCACGAGCTGCAACTTGCGCGCATCGCTCGACAGGCCGGCGTAGATTAGCTTGCCGAGCTGGACCTCGCCGGTTGCGGCGCGGGCGCGTTCGACAATCAGGTCGAACTGCTCGTTCGAACCGATCCGGCTCATCGGCACCCGGCTGGCGATCGAACGGATGAAGGCCTCGACCGCCTTGGCCGGCACGCCGGCGGCGCGGGCGGAGCGATAGAGGCTGGGGCCGACGCGACCCTGGATGCGCAGCGGCGTGTGGTCGATCGCGATCGGCACCGCGGTCAGCGCCAGGCCAGCGGCATCGCGCGCAACCTTCATGCCCAGGTCGAAGCGCGCGCGGAAGCTCAGCGCCTCGACCGGGCGCGCATCGGCCTTGTTCGCGCGGCGACCGAGCGTCAGCTGGAGCTGGGTGCCGGGCTTCAGTTCGTCGAGCGGCATCCGCGCCGCGACCATGTCGGCGATGCGATCCGCCTCGCCCTCACCCACCCCGGCGCGTTCGAGCGCGCGGGCGAAGGCGTCGCCCGACGGCAGGGTCGTCGAGAGTTCGAGCACCGGGCGTTCGGGCGTGTCGGTCAGCGGGCGAACGGCGGCGGTCGGCGCAAGGCGCCGGCCGGAGGTGCCGCCATAGGCAAGCGGCGCGATCGACTGCGCGCGCGCCTCTTCCCAGTCGGCGCCGTCCATGACGGGTGCGGCGGGACGATAGAGCGGATGAAAGCCGGGGGCGAGCGCCAGCGTGACGGCGCACAGCGCAGCGCAGGTCGCCGCACCGCGCCACCATTCCCGGCTGCCGATGTTGGCGCCGAGGTCGGGCACGAAGTCGATATCGCGAAGCCGCTCGCGCCAGCCATCGCCACGCGATGCGGCGGCGGCCGCCGGCAGCGGGGCACGTCCGAAGGTCAGCGCCGCAGCGCCGCCCGCTCCACCCAAATTCTGATCGTTGCGCAGGTACACGGCCGCGCCAATCCCCCGAAATGAAATTCAGCCTGCCCCGAAAAGCCCCAGGCTTGGCCGCGAGCGTTGTGGGGGAGAAGTGCTAAAGTCAAATTAACCCGCGGTCCCGGGCGGATGGCTTGCGACGAGGCGTGGGGCTGGTTCGACGAAGTGTCATGTCGATCCTCCCCTGGAGGGGCAGGATTATAAGGATTCCTTGACCTAACCCATTGCATCCCCGCGTCCGGCGGTCGATCTATCGGGCAGGATGAGTAGTTTCGCGCGTTCCGCCGTCACCGCGGTGCTGGGGCCGACCAACACCGGCAAGACCCATCTGGCGGTCGAGCGGATGTGCGGGCACTCGTCGGGCATGATCGGCTTTCCGCTGCGCCTGCTGGCGCGCGAAGTGTACGACCGCGTCGTCGCGATGAAGGGCGAACGCCAGGTCGCACTGATCACCGGCGAGGAACGGATCATCCCGCCCGACGCTCGCTATTTCCTGTGTACGGCCGAGAGCATGCCGATCGATCGCGACGTCGCCTTCGTCGCGCTCGACGAGGCGCAACTGGGCGCCGATCCGGAGCGCGGGCACGTCTTCACCGACCGGCTGCTGCGCGCGCGCGGTCGCGAGGAGACGATGATCCTCGGGTCCGCGTCGCTGAAGCCGCTGGTCCGCACCCTCGTGCCCGAAGCAGAGGTGATCGAGCGGCCGCGCTTCTCGACATTGAGCTATGCCGGGGCGAAGAAGCTGTCGCGGCTGCCCAAGCGCTCCGCGATCGTCGCCTTCTCCGCCGAGGAAGTCTATGCGGTGGCCGAGGCGATCCGCCGGATGCGCGGTGGGGCCGCCGTCGTGATGGGGGCGCTGTCCCCCCGCACCCGCAATGCGCAGGTCGCGATGTTCCAGGCGGGCGAGGTCGACTATCTCGTCGCGACCGACGCGATCGGCATGGGGCTGAACATGGACGTCGCGCATGTCGCCTTCGCCAGCCTTACCAAGTTCGACGGCCGCCGCACCCGCCGCCTGACCGTCCCCGAAATGGCGCAGATCGCTGGCCGCGCCGGACGGCACCAGCGTGACGGGACGTTTGGCGGGCTGGTCGAGGACGGCCCCGGCGCGTTCACGCCGGAGGAAGTCTTCGCGATCGAAGACCACCGCTTCGCGCCCCTCGATTTCCTCTACTGGCGCGAGGGACAGCCCGATGTGTCGTCGGTCGACGCCCTGATCGCCAGCCTGGAGCGCAAGCCCACCGAAATCGTACTCCGCGCCGCGCCCGAGGCGCTGGACCTCGCCGTCCTCAAGCGGCTGTCGAACGAGCATGTCGTGCTGAACCGCGCACGCTCCCCCGCCGGCGTCGCCAAACTCTGGGCGGCGTGCGGCATCCCCGATTTCCAGAAGCTGGGTGTCGAGCCGCACAGCCGCTTCGTAGCGCGCGTGTTCACGCATCTGACCGAAGGCAACGGACACATCCCCTTCGCCTGGTTCGCCAGCGAGATCGCGCGGCTCGACACCGTCGCGGGGGATGTCGAGACGATCGCCGGGCGGATCGCAGCGACCCGGACCTGGGCCTATATCGCGCACCGCGCCGGCTGGCTGGCTGATCCGCTGGAGGCACAGGCCCGCGCGCGCGCTCTGGAGGAACGGCTGTCGGACGCGCTGCACGATCGGCTGACGCAGCGCTTCGTCGACAAACGCACCACGGCGCTGCTGCGCACGATCGGCGCGGATCACCGCCACCTGCCCGTCACGATCGGCGAACAGGGCGAAGTGAGCGTTGAGGAGCATGAGATCGGTCGCCTCGACGGCTTCCGCTTCACCGTCGTCGCCGACGCGCGCGCGACCGACAAGCGCCTGTTGCTGGCGGCGGCGGAGAAGCGGCTGGCCGGCGAGCTGGGCAAGCGCGGCGCGGCGCTGGCGGAGGCGCCTGACGCCGACCTGTCGGTCGATGCGGGCGCGATCCTGTGGCGCGGGGCGGAGGTCGCGCGGCTGGGCACCGGCCAGCGGCTGACGCGACCGGCGATCCTGATCGACCGGGCGCTCGATTGCCTCGACAAGCCGGTTCGGGAGCGCGTCGCCGCACGGCTGGCGCGCTGGATCACGGATCGGACGCGCAAGCTGACGCCGGCGCTCGCCCGGCTGGATGCATTGGCGGACGACACCTCCGCCCCGCCCGAACTGCGCGCGGTTGCGATCGCGCTGGCGGAGGCCGGCGGGCTGGCCGACCGGGCGACCGTGCCCGATGTCGAGCGGATCGATCCGCGCGCGCGGCGCTATCTGCGCGATCTGGGAATCACGGTCGGGACGCTCGACCTGTTCGATCCGCGGCTGACGCGGCCGGCGCCGGCGCGGTGGCGGGCAGCACTGCTGGCAGCGCGTGGACGAACGACGGCACTGCCGCAGGAGGGCGCGACGGTGGTTACCGGGGGTGCACCGTTCGCGGGCTTCCGCCGGATCGGGACGCAGCAGGTGCGGCTCGACCTGGTCGAGCGGATCGCCCGCGCGGCCCATGATGCGCGCGGTCAGGGCGAGAACGGCGCGCGCAGGCCGTTCGCCCCCGACCCGGCGCTCGCGACCTCGATCGGGGTGACGCCTGACACGCTCGCCAAGCTGATGGTGCGGTTGGGCTTCCGTGCGGTGAAGGGCGATGCACCGGGCTGGGTCTGGCAGGGACGGCCGAAGCTCGTGTCGCCGAAGAAGGCCGAGCCGCCGCGCCGCGACAATGCCTTCGCCGTGCTCGCCGGGTTCGGGACGCTGCGTGGCTGACACGATGCGCCTCGACAAGTTCCTGTGGTTCGTGCGGCTGGCGAAGACGCGCAGCTTCGCACAGGGACTGGCCGAGGCGCGGCATTTGCGGATCGACGGCCGCGTGATCGAGAAGGCGGCGGCCTGCGTCCGCGTCGGCAATACGCTGACCTTTCCGCTGCACGACCGCATCCGCGTCATCCGCGTGATCGCGCTGCCCGCGCGTCGCGGCCCCGCGCCGGAAGCACGCGCCTGCTACCTCGATCTGCATGAGAATGTCTCGCAGGAAACCCCAGGCGATTGACGCGTTCGCAAAGCGACAATAGCGACGGCCGCGATTCGAAGGAGTTTCCCCGTAATGACCTACGTCGTCACCGACGCCTGCATCCGCTGCAAGTATATGGATTGCGTCGAGGTCTGTCCGGTCGACTGCTTCTACGAGGGCGAGAACATGCTCGTCATCAACCCCAGCGAGTGCATCGACTGCGGCGTGTGCGAGCCGGAATGCCCGGCGGAAGCCATCCTGCCCGACACCGAGAACGGGCTGGAAAAGTGGCTGGAGCTGAACACGACCTTCTCCGCCCAGTGGCCCAATGTCACGCGCAAGCTCGACCAGACCCCGGCCGACGCCGACGAGCACAAGGGCGAAGAGGGCAAGTTCGACAAATATTTCTCGCCCGAGCCCGGCGCCGGCGACTGAGTGACAGCCGACCTGCCGCTACGGCAGGGGTGTCAGCACCGTCATTTGGCGGAAATTCGCGCTTTGCGAGTCGCTTGGCCGTGTTCGGACGCTGGTAATTTTATTGCGACTGTGTTAAATAGGTCAGGACGAGGGCGATTGACTCCCCCCTCGCCCGGAGAAGCACAGATATTGTCTCGACGCCGCCGGCCATCCCTTGGTTGTGCGCGCCCCTTTCGTCGGGGCACTGAATACGGAAAGGCTCACCGCACATGGCTGCTAAGGCGCTGTCCTTCGTTGTCGGCGATTATGTCGTTTACCCCAAGCACGGCGTGGGTCGTGTCATCGAACTTCAGAAGCAGGAAATCGCTGGCACCAGCCTCGAACTCTATGTGCTGCGCTTCGAGAAGGAACGCATGACGCTGCGCGTTCCGACCAACAAGGCCGAAAGCGTCGGCATGCGCAAGCTCAGCAGCGACAAGACGCTGCGCGAGGCGCTCGACACGCTGAAGGGCAAGCCCAAGGTCAAGCGCACCATGTGGTCGCGCCGCGCGCAGGAATATGAAGCGAAGATCAATTCGGGCGACCTGGTATCGATCGCCGAAGTGGTCCGCGACCTGTTCCGCCCCGATGACCAGCCCGAGCAGAGCTATTCGGAACGCCAGATCTTCGAAGCCGCCGCCAGCCGCCTCGCGCGCGAACTGGCCGCGATGGAAGAGGTCGACGAGCCCAAGGCGCTGGTCAAGATCATCGACATCCTGAAGGTCGCGGCGCCCGCCTATGCCAAGGACAAGGCGCTGGCCTGACACATCATTTCTGCCGTTCGTGTCGAGTAGGGATCGAGCGAAATCGAGAGCCCGTATCGAGACGAGCTTTCTCGATACGCCGTCTCGACAAGCTCGACGCCTACTCGAAACGAACGGTGAATTTGCGTTTTTAAAAAGGGGGCGGCCGGCGACGGTCGCCCCTTTTCGTTTGCGCTCCCCCGACCTGTGTATTATGTTCGCAACACACAGCGGGAGAATGACGATGCGATTTCTGATGACCCTGGCAGCCCTGCCCCTGGTCGCCTGCGGCGCGATCGCCGGCACCAACCGGGGCGAAGCGGTCGCCGAGAGCGGCAGCGGCGGGACGCGCGAGTTCCAGGTCGCAGGCTTTACCAAGGTCGAACTGGCGGGCGCCGACGACATCGACGTGCGGGTCGGCCAGGGCTTCTCGGTCCGCGCCGAGGGGCCGGCGGAGCAGCTCGACAAGCTCGACATCCGCAAGGACGGATCGACCCTGTGGGTCGGTCGCAAGCGCGACAAGAGCGGCTGGTCGATCTCGCGCGGCAAGGGCGTGAAGGTCTATGTGACGATGCCCGCGATCGAGGGGGCTTCGCTCGGCGGGTCGGGCAATCTTTCGGTCGATACCGCCCGCGCCAGGGCGTTCGAAGCGAGCCTCGCCGGATCGGGCGACCTGCGGCTCGACCGGATCGAGGCGCAGGACGTGAACATGAGCCTCGCCGGTTCGGGCAACCTCCGCGCGGCGGGACAGGCTGCGACGCTGAAGGTCAGGATCGCCGGATCGGGCAATGTCGAGGCGGCGGGATTGAAGGCGGCGGACGCCAATATCTCGGTCGCCGGATCGGGCAACGCCGCTGCTCAGGTCAATCGCACGGCCAAGGTAAGCGTGGTGGGATCGGGCAATGTGACGCTGACCGGCGGCGCGAAGTGCGATTCGTCCAAGATGGGATCGGGCGAGATCCGGTGCAGCTGATCGGGTAATCGCGCTCACGGAGGATGGAGGGCGGCAGCGGCCTTGCGCATCGCCGGTCGAGGTGCGAGCCTGACGGCCATGTACCGCGTCGCAGTCCTCCTCCCCGCCCTCCTCATCGCCGCGCCCGCCAGGGCAGACGATCGCGCCTATATGCTGACCGACTTCGACGCGGTCCGGGTCGAGGGTCCCTATGAAGTGACCGTCGCCACCGGCCGCGCGCCACGGGCGGTCGCGAGCGGCGCGGCGCGCAGCTTCGAGACGGTCGATGTCCGCGTCGAAAACCGCACGCTCGTCGTCCGTGCCGGGCTGGAGGCTTGGGGCGGATATCCGGGTGCAAAGGCCGCCGCCCCACGGATCGCGGTGACCGTGCCGGCGGTGCGCACCGCCAATGTCACGGGCGGCGGGCGGCTGACGATCGATCGCATGGCCGGACAGACGGTGACGCTGCAACTGCTGGGCGCCGGATCGATCGCGGTCGGCGCTGCGAAGGCCGACCGGCTGGAGGCCGGCGTCGTCGGCGCGGGCACGATCACGCTGGGCGGCACCGCGCAACGGGCACGGCTGATCGCGAACGGCGCAGGATCGATCGATGCCGCAGGCCTGACCGCGGACGCGCTGTTCGTCGACTGGCAAAGCGTCGGCAGCGCGCGCGTGACTGCGCGCTACACGGCGGAGGTCTATGCGCGCGGACAGGGTCCGGTCGAGGTCCTGGGCAAGGCGGCTTGCAAGGTCGCGGGTGCTGGCCCGGTGAGTTGCAGCAACATCGCGTCGCGGCGGGATTGAGGATTTGGCGGCAGTAGTGGCCGTCGTCTGATAGCCGGCCATCGGCTGCTACCCGCCCCTCAATTGGTTGCTCCCCGCCCCTCAATTCCGTCCTTCCGGCGAAGGCGTGAATCGATAGTCGCTGAACGTCGTGAGACTCACTGTCGTCAGCCAGAATTGAGTCCCGCCTTCGCGAGACCTCTGCGAACCTCAGGTCGGTGCTCCCGCGCAGGCGGGAGCCCAGAGTCAAGGGCGACGCAGCTCGTTGTATTGCTTGGCCCTGGGTTCCCGCCTGCGCGGGAACACGGGTGGGTTTTGGTCATGTGCAGAGACTCTCGCCAAAGTCTCGCCTTCGTGGGAATGACGAACATCATCTGATCGCTTACCCAGCCGTCGGAAGGATCGAACCCCCACCCGTCAATCGAATAGCGGCAAGCCCCCCTCCGCACGCGGCGTGAAGTTCGATACCGTCACGCCTACCAGCCTTATGCCCTTCGCCGTCGGCAGCACTGATCGGATCAGCCCCAGCGCCGCGGCGCGCAGTCCGGCGTGACTGTCGACCGGCAACGACAGCGTCTGGCTGCGGGTGATCTGCTGGAAGTCGGCGTATTTCACCTTCACCGTCACCGTCCGCCCGAACGCGCCGGCCGCCGCGCACCAGGCCCAGACGTCGTCGGCCATCTCCTGCACCCCCGCCTCGATCTCCGCGGCCAGTATCAGGTCGCGGTCGAAGGTCGTTTCCGATCCCGATGACTTGCGGATGCGGTCGGGATTGACCGGACGATCGTCCTGCCCACGCGCGATCGCATGATACCAGCCGGCCGAACTGCCGAAATGGGTGCGCAGGAACTCCATCGAACACCCACGCAGGTCGCCGCCGGTGCGGATGCCCAGCCGCTCCATCTTCGCCGCGGTCACCGGGCCGACGCCGTGGAAGCGCGCGACCGGCAGCGTCTCGACCCAGGCCGCGCCCATGTCCGGCGTCACCGCGAACTGGCCATTGGGCTTGCGATGGTCGGACGCGAGCTTGGCCAGGAACTTGTTGTACGAGATGCCGGCGGAGGCGGTCAGCCCGGTTTCCTCCAGAATGCGCCCGCGGATCGCCTTGGCCGTCGCCCATGCCGTCGGCAGCCCGGCTAGGTTCGCGGTCACGTCGAGATACGCCTCGTCGAGCGACAGCGGCTGGATGATGGGCGTGAATTCGGCGAACACGGCATGGATCTGGCGCGACACCGCCTTGTACACATCGAAGCGGGGGCGCACGAAGACGAGGGTCGGGCAGCGCCGCAGCGCGGTGACCGATGGCAGCGCCGATCGCACGCCGAAGGCGCGGGCCTCATAGCTCGCCGCCGCCACCACGCCGCGCGCGGCCGGCGATCCGACCGCGACCGGCTGCCCTTTCAACGACGGATCGTCGCGCTGTTCGACCGACGCGTAAAAGGCGTCCATGTCGATATGGATGATCTTGCGGGGGTCCACGTCGGTCGAGATGGTAGCGGCGGGCGGGCGGCTCAATGGAAATCGCGCGACTTGATCGGAATCGCGTCCTCGGGATCGCACCCGGTACGGAAGGCCTTGTGATAGTCCGACCGCACGCGCGGTTGCCAGCCGGGATCCCCGCGGTCGGGCGATCCGCCATGCGTCGCGCCGTCGCCGCGCGTCGTCAGCCGCGGCAGGTCGACGTCGCCGACCTCGCGCAGCATCCAGCTGTAATCGACGATGCGGTCGACGATGACGTGGATGACCAGCCCTTCCTTCTGCACCCGCCCCTGCACGCCGATCATCGTCGCCGACATGACGGTGCGGCGCTGCGCCTCGAACCGGTCGGGCCACAGGATCGCATTGGCGACGCCGGTTTCGTCCTCGATGGTGATGAACAACACGCCCTTGGCGCTGCCGGGCTTCTGCCGGACCAGGATGACACCGGCGACCTCGACCTTGCGCCCCTCCTTGATACCCGCCAGCGCGGACGCCGGCACGATACCCGCACGCTCCAGCCGCTGGCGAAGGAAGGCCAGCGGATGCGCGCGCAGGGACAGCTGGGTGGACCGATAATCCTCCACCACCTCGCGCCCCGCGGTCAGCGGGGTAAGCGCGACGGCGGGCTCATGCACCTCCATCGCGTCGAGCAATGGCAGCGACTTTTCGCCCAGCGCCTTCACCGCCCATAGCGCACCGCGCCGGTCGAGCCCGAAACAGCGGAACGCATCGGCGCGGGCCAGCCGCTCCAGCGCCGCTGCCTTGACGCGCGCCCGGCGGAAGATGTCGGGGATCGAGGCGAAGGGGCCGCCGGCGGCGCGGGCGGCCAGGATGGCGTCGGCATCGACCTGGGCGAGGCCAGCGACGACCTTCATGCCGAGGCGGATGGGACGGAGTGCCGCCCAATCCGGGTCGGATCCGGCGAAACGCGTGGGCTTCCTATTAAGCCCTCTCCCCCTTGGGGGAGTGCCGGGTAAACAGCGTCCCACGCTGTTTAGGCCATGCCGGGGGCATGGCCGACCCGGCACTGGTTGGGAGAGGGGAAGGTGTTTCACCGAGACCTGAGCCTGCCGCACGGCCCCTCTCCCAACCCTCTCCTCGCTAGCGGGGAGAGGGCTTAAAAGGATCGTGTCCCATTCGCTGCCGTTCACGCACACCGGCTCGACCGTCACCCCATGCTCACGCGCATCGCGGACGATCTGCGCGGGGGCGTAAAAGCCCATCGGCTGCGCATTCAGCAATGCCGCGCAGAACACGTCGGGATGATGGCACTTCATCCAGCATGACGCATAGGCGATCTTGGCAAACGACGCGGCGTGGCTTTCGGGAAAGCCGTAGCTGCCGAACCCCTCGATCTGCTTGACCAGGCGTTCGGCGAAGTCGGTCGCGATGCCGTTCTTTTCCATTCCGGCGATCAGCGCATCGTGGAACTCACCGACGCCACCGGTGAACTTGAACGTCGCCATCGCCTTTCGCAGTTGGTCCGCCTTGCTGGCCGAGAAACCTGCGCCATGAATCGCGACCTTCATCGCCTGTTCCTGGAACAGCGGTACGCCCAACGTCTTCTTCAGGACATTCTCGAGGGTGGCGTTGGGATAGGTCACCTTTTCCTTCCCCTCGCGCCGCCGCAGATAGGGATGGACCATGTCACCTTGGATCGGTCCCGGCCGCACGATCGCGACCTCGATCACCAGATCGTAGAACTCGGTCGGCTTCATCCGCGGCAGCATCGACATCTGCGCACGACTTTCGATCTGAAACACGCCCAATGTATCGGCCTGCTGGATCATCTCGAACGTCTTGACGCAGTCGTCCTGCATCTCTTCGGATGCCATCGTCAGTCGCACGCCTTTGTGTTCGGCCAGAAGTTCGAACGCACGACGCATGCAACCGAGCATGCCAAGGCCGAGGATGTCGACCTTCATCAGCTTCAATTCCTCGATGTCGGCCTTTTCCCATTCGACGACATGCCGGTCGGCCATCGCGGCCGGCTCTATCGGGACCAGACTGTCCAGTCGGTCGCGGGTCAACACGAAGCCACCGGGATGCTGCGAGAGATGGCGCGGCGTTCCGATCAGGTCGCGTGCCAGTTCCAGCGTCAGCGCCAGGCGCGGGTCGGTCTTGTCGAGATTGAGTTGATCGACATGCCGGTCCCTCACCCCCTCCTCCGACCAGCCCCATACCTGTCCGGCAAGCGCGGCCGTCATGTCTTCCGGCAGGCCCATGACCTTGCCGACCTCCCGCACCGCACCGCGCGCACGAAAGCGGCTGACGACCGCGGTCATCGCCGCATGATCGCGCCCGTAAGTGTCGTAGATCCACTGGATGACCTGCTCGCGCCGTTCATGTTCGAAATCGACGTCGATGTCGGGCGGCTCGTGACGGTCTTCGGAAATGAAGCGTTCGAACAGCAGCTTGTGATAGACCGGGTCGATGGACGTGACGCCAAGAACGAAACAGATCATTGAATTGGCGGCAGAGCCCCGCCCCTGGCACAGAATTTTCTGGCTGCGGGCATAGTCGACGATGGCGACGACGGTCAGGAAATAGGGTGCATAGCGCATCTTGGCGACGAGCTTGAGTTCGTGGCTGAGCAGCTTGCGATAGCGTTCGGTCGGACGCCCGCCGTAGCGCGCGTTCAGCGCGCGCCAAGCGAGTTTCTCGAGTGCCTTTTGCGGACTATGCGCCGTCATGACCCGTTCGTCGGGATATTGATATTCCAGGCTGCGCAGGTCGAATGTGCACCGTTCGACGATCCGTTCGACCGCATGTAGCGCATCCGGATAATCGGCGAAGCGGCGCGCCATTTCCTCGGGTGGCTTGAGGTGCCGGTCGATGCTGCGCTCGCGCCGCAGGCCCAGGTCGTCGATCGTGCAGCCGTGGCGGATCGCGGTCACGACATCCTGCAGCAGTCGTCGGTCGGGATGATGATAGAGCACCTCGCCCGTCGCGAGCGGCGTCAGCCCATAGGCACGCGCCGCCTCTGCCGTGTCGCGCAGGCGCAGGGCATCGCCAGGTCGGCGATGGTGGGTCAGGCAGACGTGACCGCGCTCGCGGCCGAAGACATCGGCCATCCATAGAAGCGCATGGCGCTGCGGCACGTCGTCGCAGACCAGCGCGCCGACCAGCCCGGCGGCATGATCGGCCACATCCTCCCAATGCAGGAAGCACTGGCCCTTCTCGCCCATGTCCGGCTTCGCCCGCAGCTTGCCGCGGGTCAGGAGCGTCGTCAGTCGGCTCCAGGCGGCCCTGTCCTCCGGCCAGACGAGCAGCGACGTCCCGCAGACGAGATCCAGCCGGCAACCCGGGATCGATCGGACCCGCAGGCCGCTGTCCTTCTCAACCTTCTCGCTCGCATAGAGCGCCCGCACCACCCCCGCGACCGAATTGCGGTCGACGATGCCCAGCGCCGGCATCCCCATCACCGCGGCCTGTGCGAACAGTTGCTCGCACGACGATGCACCGCGCAGGAAGCTGAAGTGGGTGGTGACCTGCAGCTCGCTATAGGTCACCCGAACCACCCGTGGAGGAACCAGCTGAGGTCGCCCGTCTCCGCGCGCTCGCCGTCGCCGCGGCGGTAGAGCCAGAAGCGGGTGCCGGCTTCGTCCTCGACGCAGAAATAGTCGCGGACGGCGTCGCGTTCGCTGGCGCGGCGCCACCATTCGCCGGCGATCCGCTCCGGCCCGTCGGCGCGCGCGACGGTGATGGTACGACCGCGCCAGACGAAGCGGCGGGGGGCGCCGTCGGGCATGACCGACAGGACATTGTCGATCCGCTCGGGTCGCGGCAGCAGCCGGACCGGGCGGGGCCAGCGGGGGTGCCAGGGATGCTGTGTGACGCGGGTGTCGAGGCGGCGGACGTCGTCGGTCTTGAGGGTGGTGGCGGTACGCTCCGGCGCGTCGAGTGGCGGCGCGGGCGCGGCGCTGCGTTCGGGCACGTCGCTCTCGACCGGGCGGACACGCCACAACCGCCGCCCCAGCGTCGCCAGCGTGTCGACCAGCGGCGCGAGGTCGGGCGTCGCTTCGCTGGCCAGATCCGCGCCCAGCGCCTCCGGCCCCAGCCGGTCGGCGGAACGCAGGTGAAGCGTGATCGCGTCGATACCGTAACCCGGCTCGACATCGCCGATGCGACGGACGAGCAGGCGCAGGATGTGCGCGCCGTCGCGGCTCGGGCGGGCGAGGCCGATACGGATGCGCTGCGGCACCGCGTCGATGCGGTCGGCGATGACCTCGATCCGCCGCGCGCCCAGGCCGGCGGCGGCGAGTTCCGCAGTCAGGCGGGGAACGAGCGTGCCGAGCCAATGTTCGATCGCCTCCGCCGTCGCGATCGGTTCGGCGAAGCGCTGGGTGATGGCGATCGGCTCGGGCGGGATGACAGGAGTCAGCGGGTCGGGCAGCCGGCCGAGCGCCTGGTCGAGCCGCGCCACGGTACCGGCACCGAAGCGGCGCGCGAGCGGTCCACGCGCGACATCGGCGAGCATGCCAATGGTGTCGATCCCCAGCCGGCGGAGAAGCTCGACCTGCGTTTCACCGAGCGCCAGGGCGGCGACGGGCAGCGGGGCGAGCGACGTCGCGTCGTCGTGCGAATGGAGGATCGGCGCCGGGCCATAGCGGGCAAGCGCATGGGCGGCGGCGGCCGAAGTCGCCACGGCGATGCGCGCTGTGAAACCGCGGGCGGCCAGTTGGCGGACGATGCGCCGGACCATCGCCGCCTCGCCGCCATGCAGATGCTCTGTGCCGGTGATGTCGATCAGCAGCCCGGCCGTGCCGTCGATCGCGACGGTCGGGGAGACGCGGCGCGCGAGCACGGTGGCGAGGGCGGCGAGATCGGCGGCGTCGCCGGTAGGGTCATAGTCGCGGGCGATCAGACCCGACGTCTGCGCCCGCGCCTGGGTCAGCGCCATGCCCCGCGTGATGCCGAGCGCGCGGGCGTGTCGGCAGGCGGCGGCAATCTCCACGCGCGGGCCGGTCTTGTGGACGAGGACCAACGGCACAAGGTCTTCCCCGCTTGCGGGGAGGGGGACCGCGCGAAGCGTGGTGGAGGGGGCGGGCCGCGGGCGGTTCGCCTGTGGCGCTCCCCCTCCACCACCGCTTCGCGGCGGTCCCCCTCCCCGTAGTGGGGAGGATCGGGCCTCGTCCGGGCGCATCGCCTTGAACGGATGCGGCGCGGCTTCGCTCCTGCGGCCGAGCTCGCGCATTGGAGGCTGCTGGTGCGCGGGAAGGCGGGCGATGGCCTGCTGGACCTCCGCCTTTGCCCAGCGCGCGCCGGGGCGCCAGCCGCCGCCGCGTGGGACGGAGCAGGCGTTCACGTGTTCGGCGGCGACCTGGGTGGCGAGGGTGGTGACCACGCCATCAAGTCCCCCGTGCTCCCGCGCAGGCGGGAGCCTAGAGTATGATTCGACTGGGTTGATGCATAGCTGTGCTCCGGCGAAGGCCGGAGCGTTGGCGGGCGACCGGTCTTCGACTGCCAAGGCTCCGGCCTGCGCCGGAGCACGGGTAGTCCCATCGGCCCCGCCGTGGGCAAAGCCCACGTCGTCGGACGCACTGCGTGCGCCGGCCGGGCGGGGCGCTGCGGTGCCTTCGGCACGCACCGGCGCCGTCGAGCTATGCTCCGACGCGCCTGCGCTACGCGGCGCGGCTCGCGCCGCTGCCCGCAGCCGCTCTACCGACCACTCCGGCAGGTACAGCGCAGCGACCCGTTTCATCGCAAGCCTCCAGATCCCAGGCGCCCGGTGCGCCACCCTTTTGTCGAACCAGTTCCACCCGCCAGCGTGATCGCCCCACCCCCGCGACGGGCAGCGGGGTGGAGGGCGCGGTGGCGATGCGCCAGCGGGTGACCGCGGCCGAAGGGGCGCCCAGCGGATCGTCGGCCGTGCGGCCGTGGCGTTTCAGCAGCAGCGCGATCGTCCGCCCGCCTTCCGCTGCCAGTTGCAACCGGCGGGTCGCGGCAAGGCCGGCGCGCTTCGCCTCGCCGATGACGGCGCCGAGCGACCGGTGCCGCAACCCTTCCTCCATGATCGCTAGCAGGTCGGCGTCGTCCTGCGCCTCCGCATAGATGACGCGGTGCGGGGCAAGGCCGGCCTGCGACAATCCGGGGGCGAACAGGTCGCGGCGGCGGACCACCCACAGCACCGGTCCCCACGCCCGCGCGGCGATGCCGGCCATGAACAGGGTCGCAGCGGCATCGTCGCCCATGCCGGCCGATGCGCCGGCGACTTCGTGCAGCGCGTCGAGCCGGAGGCCGGTCGAGGCGAGCACCCCGTCGATCGCGCCGATCCCGAACGGCAGCGCCTCGCGCCGGCGGAAAGATCCGCCTTCGATCCCTCGCAATTCCTCGCGAAGGCGGGCTATGACGGCGGGGTTGGACACGCGGGGCACGACTCGCAAAACAGATGATGTTCTTATTCTGTTCCGTTTTGCGATTGAGTCAACCGGCTGTTTTGGAATGGAGTTTCAGGACAGGTCGTTCCCGCGCAGGCGGGAACCCATCTCCCCGGCTGTCCTCCTGGCGTGTGCGGGAGATGGACCCCCGCCTTCGCGGGGGTGACGTGCCCTCGGACGCCGCCAGCCCCTCCACCATCGCTACGCGATGGTCCCCTCCCCGAGACAAGCTCGGGGAGGAATTGCCAACCGCATGCCTCCCGCCACGAATCGCACTCGACCCGCGATCTCAGCTTGTTAATCTCCGCGCCATCCCGATCCCGGCATAGGCCCGCACATGACCTTTCGCTTGACGCTCGCCCTTCTCGCCACGACCTCCCCGGTCATGGCCACCGCCCAGACCCAACCCGCCGCCGCTCCGACCGCCGATGCCGCGATCCTGCTCCAGCCCTGGAGCGGGCCGAACGGCGGGGTGCCGCCGTGGGACAAGGTGAAGCCCGCGATGTTCCCGCCCGCCTATGAAACGGCGATGACCGAGTATCGCCGTCAGGTGCACGCGATCCGCGACAATCGCGCGGCGCCGACGTTCCAGACGGTGATCGTGCCGCTTCAGCTCGCCGGCGAGACGATGGGCCGGGTCGGCGCGATGTGGGGCGTCTATACCTCCAATCTCGCGACCAAGGAGGTGCAGGACATCGACCGGGTGCTGAGCCCGAAGCTCGCCGCCTTCTACGACGAACTGACGCTCGATCCCGCGCTCTTCGCCAAGATCAAGGCGGTCTATGACGGCCGCAAGACCGCCAGGCTCGATGCGCAGCAGCTGCGTCTCGTCGAGCGGACCTATCGCAGCTACGTCCGCCGCGGCGCGATGCTGTCGCCTGCGCAGCGCGCGCAGGTGACGCAGCTGAACCAGCAGCTCGCCACCGCCTTCACCGACTTCGGCAGCAAGCTGCTGGCGGACGAGGAAAAGTGGATCGTCGTCGATGACGAGGCGCAGCTGGCGGGCGTCCCTGATAGCGTGAAGGCGGCGATGGCCGCGGCGGCGACCGCCAGGCAGTTGCCGGGCAAATGGGTCGTCGTGAACACCCGCTCCTCCGCGCAGCCGGTGCTGACCTATGCCAGGGATCGCGTCCTGCGGGAGAAGGTGTTCAAGGCCTTCGTCAACCGCGGCGACAATGGTGACGCCAACGACACCAAGGCGACGATCGCGCAAATCCTGAAGCTGCGGCAGGAGCGCGCCAAGCTGCTCGGCTTCAAGAACCACGCCTATTTCCGCATGGACGACACGATGGCCGAAACCCCGGCCAACGCGATGGCGCTGATGATGCGCGTCTGGCCCGCCGCGGTCGCACGCGTCCGCGAGGAAGTCGCCGACATGCAGAAGGTGGCGGACGCGGAAAAGGCCGGCATCACCATCCAGCCATGGGACTATCGCTATTACGCCGAGAAGGTGCGCAAGGCGAAGTACGACCTGGATGAGAGCGAGATCAAACCGTACCTGGAACTCGGTAATATCCTGAACGGTGCCTTCTACGCCGCCGGCCGGCTGTACGACCTTGGCTTCAAGGAAAACACCGGGCAGATCCCGGTCTTTGATCCCGACGTCCGTACGTTCGAGGTGACGAACACCAAGACCGGCAAGTTCGTCGGATATTTCTATTTCGACGCCTATGCGCGGCCCAGCAAGCGATCGGGCGCATGGGCGACGACCTATCGCAGCCAGCAGAAACTGGCCGGCGACCGCACGGTGCTCAGCTCGAACAACAATAACTTTGTGAAGGGCGCGCCGGGCCAGCCGACGCTGATCAGCCTGGACGATGCGACCACCGCCTTCCACGAATTCGGCCACGCGATCCACTCGCTGCTGCAGAACGTGACCTATCCGGGTCTCGCCGGCACGCCGCGCGATTTCGTGGAATATCCAAGCCAGGTGAACGAGAATTGGCTGCTGACCCGCGACGTGCTCGATCGTTATGCCAAGAACGCGGCCGGCCAGCCGATGCCGCAGGCGCTGGTCGACAAGATCGAGAAGTCGTCGACCTTCAACCAGGGCTTCGACACGGTCGAATATCTCTCGTCGGCGATCGTCGACATGAAGCTGCATGACCGCGAGACGCCGGTGACCGACATCGCCGCGTTCGAGCGCGATACGCTGGCCGAGCTCGGCATGCCCAAGGAGATGGTGATGCGGCACCGCCTGCCGCAGTTCGGGCATCTCTTCTCGTCCGACGCCTATTCGGCCGGTTACTACAGCTATCTCTGGTCGGAGACGATGGACGCCGACACCTGGGCAGCGTTCGAACAGGCCGGCGTGTGGGACAAGGCGACCGCCGACCGCTTCCGCACGACATTGCTGTCGACCGGGAACGAGACGGATCGGAAGGAGGCCTACCGCACGTTCCGCGGGCGCGATCCGGACGTGAATGCGCTGTTCAAGCGTCGGGGTTTTCCGACGAAGTAAGCAGATTTAGAGCGTCATGCCGGACTTGATCCGGCATCCAGAGTCGCGGGCGATGCAGTGCGTGGCCCTGGATGCCGGATCAAGTCCGGCATGACGGGACGGTTACCCATTCACGATCGTCCCCCCATTCGGGTGCAGCACCTGCCCGGACATATAGCTCGAGTCCTGACACGCCAGGAACAGGAACGCCGGGGCGACCTCGTTCGGCTGGCCCGGCCGGCCCATCGGCGTATTCTGGCCAAAGGTCTTCAGCTTCTCCGGCGTCGCGCCGCCGAACGGATTGAGCGGCGTCCAGATCGGTCCCGGCGCCACCGCATTCACGCGGATGCCCTTGCCGATCAGGTTCTCCGACAGCGACCGGGTGAAGGCGGTGATCGCGCCCTTCGTCGACGAATAGTCGAGCAAATCCTTGGCGCCCTGGTACATGGTGACGCTCGTGCAGTTCACGATCGCGCTGCCGTCCTTCAGATGCGGCAGGGCGGCTTGGACCATGTGGAACATGCCGAAGATGTTGGTCTGGAAGGTGCGGAGCAACTGTTCCTCGGTGATGTCGCGGATATCCTCGTCGGGGTGCTGCTCGCCGGCATTGTTGACCAGCACGTCGAGCCGGCCGAAGGCATCCACCGTCTGCTGGACGGCGCGCTCGCACATCTTGCGGCTGCCGACGTCGGCGCGGATGGCGAGACCGCGGCGGCCTTCGCTCTCGATGATCCGCACCGTATCCTCGGCGTCGTCGCTTTCGAGCAGATAGACGATCGCGACGTCGGCCCCTTCGCGGGCGTAGAGCGCCGCGACCGCGCGGCCGATGCCGCTGTCGCCGCCGGTGATGATCGCGACCTTGCCCGCCAGCCGGCCGGAACCGGGATAGCGGGGCTGCCATTCGGGCTTGGGCTCCAGCTGGCGCTCATGGCCGGGCAGCGCGTCCTCGTGGACCATTTCGGCGGTGTCTTGGGCAGCGGTCATGGCAGGGCTCCTGAATACCGCGTCTCAACCGCTCGCGGCGCCCCGCCGTTCCCGGAAACCTTCGTACAACTCACTCGTTTCGCTAGCTAAATGATCGACCTGCAAACCCCGGATGGTATCGAGGATCGGCACGCCGAACCCAAGCGGCTGCACGCCTATGCCAATCTCCTGTCGCTGCTGGTGCTGGGCGCGTTGATGGTCACGGCAATGACCGGCTGGCTGGCGGGCGACCGCACGACGCCCCGCAGGGTCGAGGCACCTGCCGCGACGATGACCGCCAGCATCCCCGACCGCCTGCGCAACGGCGAGTTCTTCGAGATGCGTCTGACGATCACGGCGACGCGCGATATCGCCGATGCGACGATCGCGGTGCCGCCGGCGCTGTGGCGGGACATGACAATCAACGCGATGGTCCCGGCCGCGTCGGAGGAAGCGTATAAGGATGGCGCATACCGCTTCCACTATGGCGCGTTAAAGGCGGGCGAGACGCTGGAGATTAAGATCGACGGCCAGATCAATCCGCCGCTGACCATCGGCACCGCGGGCGAGGTCGCGCTCTACGATGGCGACACGCGGATCTTGGCGCTGCCGGTGCGCATTGCGGTGCTGCCCTGATGGATATCGTGCTGCGCGCCACTGCGATGTTCGCGATCGTCTATCTGCTGCTGCGGCTGCTGGGCAAGCGCGAGCTGGGGCAGATGGCACCGTTCGAGGTGGTGACTTTGGTCGTGATGGGCGATCTGATCCAGCAGGGGATCACGCACAATGATTACAGCCTGACCGGCGCGACGCTGGCGATCTGCACCTTCGCCTTCTGGGGCCTGGTGCTGGGCTGGGTCAGCTATCTGTTCCCGCGCTTTCGCAAGGCACTGGAGGGCGAGCCGCGGGTGATCGTGCGCGACGGGGAATTGCTGGAGGGGAATTTGCGCCGCGACCGGATGACGCGGGGCGAAGTGGAGGCCGAAATGCGTCTGGCGGGGATCGGTCGGATGGCGGATGTCGCCTGGGCGATCTTGGAGACGAACGGCAAGATCAGCTTCATCAAGCGCGAGGACGACAGCCGGCCCGCGCGCCAGTCCGACGAGGACGTGGCGCGCTGAGCCTTGGAAGCGTGGCCTGCGCCACCATCGATCAGGCCAGGAAGCCCGGACCCGGATGGCTACTGCCGATGACGAGCAGCACGGTGGCTGCGAACGAGAAGAGGCCGATGGCGAACGAGCGGATCATGATGAAAGTCCCTTTGGAAATGAATGCGGTGGTCGCGGGTTACGCAATGACGACCTGAGGGGCCGATGCGACGACGAGCATCGTGGTGAAGAGCAGCGAGCCGATGATGGCGATGGTCGAGCGCTGCAGCATTTCGAGGCGGTAGGTCATTGTCCCTGATCCTTGTTCTTTCGTGCGCCGGCCGATCCGACGCTGATGCGAGGATCATTGCAGGGGGCGTGCCAAGTTGGTAAGTTGTTGTAATTGCTGGATACGGAAATTGGCTTAGCAAAGTGCGCCAATTTTATCCGACATTCTCCGCCATGAAATGGCGAGTTTTGCACGTCGGTTACATCAAGGGGGTGGGTGCAGCTACCCGCAACCCCACATATCCAAGGCGAACTCTTTGATGCGCGAAGCCGGGTCGACACTCTGCGTGCCAGCGCGAACGGTCGCCTTGCGATACCGTCATCCCGGACTTGATCCGGGATCCAGGGTCACAAGCGACACGGCTTTGGGCTCTGGATCCCGGATCAGGTCCGGGATGACGAAGCGAAGAGGAATGTAAAGCGCCGCAATCGCACGACGTCATCCGATCCGGACGCAGTTCCGTCCGTCATTCTTGGCCGCGTACAGCAACGTGTCGGCGCGCTGGAACAATGTGCGCGCGGTATCGTCGTTGGCCGCCTCGGCGATGCCGGCCGACAGGGTCACCGAACCGAGCGGCGCGTCGGACTCGCGCAGTTTGTATCGCTTGTCGGCGATATGCTCGCGCGCGCGCTCCATCACGGCCCGGACCTGCCCGATACCCAGATTGGAGAACAGCACGACGAATTCCTCGCCGCCGTAGCGCGCGACGAACTGGCCCGCGCACTGCTCGGCCAGCGCCGCGCCGATCGCCTTCAGCACGCGGTCGCCGACCGCATGGCCGAACCGATCGTTGACCGACTTGAAGTGGTCGATGTCGCACACCGCCAGCGCCACTTGCTGCCCCAGCGCCATCCGCTCGGCAAAGGCCTCCTCGAACGCGCGACGGTTCGGCAGGTCGGTCAGCGGATCGCGGCGCGCATTGTCGCGGGCCTCCTCCAGCTCGGCGCGCAATTGCGCGGCCTCGCGCGTCGCCGCCTCCAGCCGCGCCTCCGCGGCCTGGACGCGGCTCGCCATCGCGGTCGTCATCCGGACAACCTCATCGATATCCAGCGTGGTACGAATCGCCTCGGCGCTGGCCGCCAGGTCGCGGCCGAAGCCGGCGGTGTCGGCGTGCAGATCCTCGACCACGTCGACGAAGCCGTCCAGCTGCATCTGCGTGCGGGCGACCATCTGCGCGGCCTCCGCCTTCGCCTGCTGCATCGCCTCGGCACCCGGCGCGCTCGACACGTCGGCGCCAAGATCCTCGATATCCTTCACCGTCAGCCGCACGCCGCCATCGGTCAGCGATGCGACCGCCTTCGCCAGCGGGCTGCCCGGCTGGCTGAGCACGTTATAGGCGAAGACATAGTTGACCGGATCCGGCGACAGCCGCTGGGCGGTCAGGAACTGTCCGATCTGGTCGTACAGCCCGGTGGCGGCGCTCCGCGCGCCAGGCTGCGCTATCGCTTTGATTGCGACCCCCATGCCGATACGATCCCCAAAAAACGTCGTACGCAGGGGTCTAACTTGGCATTACTAACAATCGATTGACCAGCGCGTCGGTTATCCGCGCCGGATCGCTTTCACCGCGGCCAAAGTCTGTGCGACGTGATGGGCAGCGTCGAGTTCGCTGTGCGTGAAGACGATGCGTCCATCGCGACCGATGACATAGCTGGTCCGGTTGGTCGCATTGATCATCGCGCCCGAGGGCGTCTTGATCTGGCGACCGAGCGCCACGTCATAGCCCGCGACGACCTTCGGCCCGGCGCTCGCCACGGTGAACTTGCCCGCGCATTCCTTGGTCGAGAAGTCGCGCAGCACCTCCACCGAATCCGCCGACATGCCGACCACGGTCGCGCCGGCCGCGGTAAATTCGGGAATCGCCTGCGCGAACGCCGCGGCCTCGGCGTTGCAGCCCTTGGTACCGGCGGCGGGGAAGAAATAGAGCACGACCGGCCCCTTCTTCAGCAGCTGCGCCAGATGCACGTTCACGACCTTGCCCTGATACCCGCCACGCGTCTTGAAGTCGGGAGCCTTGGCGCCAGGCGCGAGTGCCGCGGTGGCGGGAGCAGCGGCGAGCGCGAGGGCGGCAAGAGCAAGCAGACGGCGCATGGGGCAAAGCCTTTCGAATGTACGCAAGCAACCTAGCCGTCCGCGAAAGGCTCGGCTAGTCGCTGTACGATGCCGGTGTCACCTTCCGATCTCGCCCTCGCCCATGCCCTTGCGGACGCCGCAGGCGGGGTCATCCGCCGCTACTTCCGCGCCGATTACGGGCTGGAGACGAAGGCCGACGAAAGCCCCGTCACCCGCGCCGATCGCGAGGCGGAGGCGGCGATGCGCCGGCTGATCCTGGCCGAGGCGCCGCGCGACGGCATCGTCGGCGAAGAGGAAGGCACGACCGTCGGCACCAGCGGGCGGCAATGGGTGCTCGATCCCATCGACGGCACCCGCGCCTTCATCGCCGGCCGCCCGATCTTCGGCACGCTCATCGCGCTGGTCGAGGACGGCTTTCCCATCCTGGGCGTCATCGATCAGCCGATCCTCAAGGAACGCTGGGTCGGCGTAGCGGGCCGCGATACCGAATTGAACGGCAAGCCGGCCCGCACCCGCCGCTGCCGCGACCTTGCCGACGCGCTGCTGGCGACGACGAGTCCCGCACTGTTCGCCGACGACGAACTCCACGCGTTCGAGCATCTGGACGTCAAGGTGCGGTCCACCGTGCTGGGCGGCGACTGCTACAACTATGCCTGCCTCGCCTCGGGGCATCTCGACGTGGTGGTGGAAAGCGGATTGAAGCTTCACGACTTCGCCGCGCTGGTGCCGGTCGTGGAGGGCGCCGGCGGCGTGATGTGCGACTGGAACGGCGACCCGTTGCATGCCGGCAGCGCAGGCGACGTCATCGCGGCGGGCGATGCGGCGCGGGTGGAGGACATCCTCGAAGCGCTTAGCTGTCGCGGTGCAGGCAACCACTGATCGCCCAAGTGAAACGGCGTTTCGCAAAGAAACTAGCGCCATGTGGCCGCGGAACTATTGGCTGACGAGCGTTTGCCCCGGCCCGTGTGCGTTGGCTGTCCAGGCTCCGCAGTCTTGAACGACGTACGCGACCGTATCGAATCGAGACGATGATATTTTTGTAAGATTAAACAGGCATTAACTTACAAAACCTCTGTTACCACCCCGCCCATAGAAGACGCGATCTTCGTAGGAATGGGGGGCAAATGATTGAAAGGAAGCCGCGGCTTGCCGCGACCGCCGTCGTTGCCACCGGCACCTTGTCGCCACAGGGAGGCAACTCTTCCGCCCCATTCGTCGACCATTCCGCCGCCCGGCGAAGCATCATCGCCGACGCTGGCCGGACCAGCGGTATCCTGCATCGCGAGACGTACCGTCGTGCCCGAGCCCCCCTCGCAGATCGGCCGTTTCGCTACGTAACGTCGTCGGTGGCAAAGCCGGCAGCTATTTCGCGTCCGATGCGACCGGGCGTGACTGAGCCTCGGCCATGATCGAAAGCGGGAGCCTGACGCCGGGCATCGATCCGGCGGCTTGGAAGCTGCCGGCCGGGACGGCGCTGCGGTACGAGATGCCGGACGCGCGGTTGCACCCGTTGTTGCCGAGCTATGCGGTCCTCGACTCCGATCCGACGATCTGGACCGGGCCGGAGGAATGGGTGCTGCCGGGCTGGGCACAGCTGTGGATCGTGCTCACGCCGGCACCGATCGCGGTGTCGCTGCGGCGGGGGGACGTGCCGCTCGGCGCGGCGATGGTCTTCGGCAGCACCAGCCAGGCCATGCCGGTGTCCGCGCGTGGCGGCGTGACCGTCGTGGTCGATATCAGCCCGGCGGGATGGGCGCGGCTGTTCGACACGTCCGCCGAAGCCGTGCGCGAAAGGATCACGCCACTGGAACAACTTGGTCGCGCGTCCTGGGCGCGGGATCTGACCGCGCTGCTCGACGCGTCCGACTGCGCGCGCGATGTGAAGGCCGTGCTCGACGACTTCTTCCTGTCCCGCCTGCCGCCGGCGCACCGTGACGAGGCGATGATCGCGCGTATCGCCGGGGCGATCGCCGACGAGACAATTGTCGACAGCCGCGCCCTTGCCGCCGCGCTGGACATGGACCCGCGCACCGTGCTTCGGCGGACATTGCAGCATTTCGGTCATGCGCCCAAAGTGGTGATGCGACGGTCGCGGTTCCTGCGCGTCCTGTGCGCGATGCTGATGGCGGACACGCCCCCCGACTTCTCGGTCACGCCGCCCGGCTATCACGACGTCCCGCACTTCCTGCGCGACGCCAAGCAGTTCCTGGGACTGACGCCGCGGCGCTTCATGGCGCTGGGGACGCCCTATCTGCGCGCGGTCCTGCGCGGCCGGACCGACGTGATCGGCGCGCCGTTACCGATGCTGGACCGGCTTTGAGGTGATGGGGAGCCGGGTCGTCGGCGTCGGATAGGCAGAGTTGCCGCCACGCCGTCAGACGGGGCCGCTTCGCGACCCCGCTGCCCGCCGTGGCGTCTCCTGCGATTGCTTCTGCAATCGCAGGGCGCCCGGTCAGAAAATCCCCAGAAACTTCTTTCGCTGCTCTTTCCGCTCGCCCTTCGTCCGCGAGCCGTCCTCCGACTTGGCAGTCGTCCCCTTCCCCACATCGTCGCGCGGTTCGCCCTTCGTCGTGCGCTGCGCCCGCGCGGTGGCGCCCGCCAGCACCGGCCCGCAGGCGGCCGACTTGGCATCGCCCGGATCGACGAAGGCCAGAATGCCCGCGAGTGGAGTCGCGACCACGCTCAATCCCAGCCCCACGCCCGCGCGTCCGACCAGCTCCGGGCTGATCACGTCGATACCGGGCGAGGAGAAGGTGCCGCCGATCCCGACCGGCGATTGGCCGGCGAACAGGCTGAACTTTTTCGAATCCGCGCGGAAAGCGAGGTCGAGCGTCTCGTTGCGAAACGAAAAACCGCCGCGCCCCAGCATCACATTCTTCTGCGTATCGATCAGGATCGGGTCCGCCGCCGCCATGCCGCGCCGCACGGTGAAGCCGATGAGGCCGCAGTTGATCTGCACCGGTTCCTTCAGCCGCCCCTCGAACATCTTCTGGACGAAGGTACCGAGGTCCAGCTCGCTCAACTGGACATTGCGTGTCCAGAAGCTGCCTGCCGGCAGGACGAAGGCGATCCGCCCGCGCGACGAGGCCAGCGTGTCGTGGATCGTGTCGCCACGTCCGTCGAGGTTGATCCGCCCGCGGATCGTGCCGGTCGTGCCCGATTCCTCGACACCCCACCCCGCCAGCAGCCGCCCGAGCGGGGTCGGGGCGAGGCGGATGTCATAGCTCGCCGCGGTCGGACGCTGACGGGTATCGAACACGACGTCGGAGGCGACGTTGCCGCGTGCCATCGCGAAGGTGAAGGGCGAGAGCGCAAGGCGCCCGCGATCCAAGTCGACGCGCACGCTGACGTCGGAAATGGGGATGCTGCGCGACCGCACCGTCTTCACCGTCCAGTCGACCTTCGCATCGAAGCGCTGCATCGCCTGAACCGGGAAGGTCGCGTCGGGCAGCAGCCGCGCGGGCGCCGCCCCGGTCTCCGCCGCCGCCGCGATCGCGCCCCTGGTTGCGACAGTATCGGGATTATAGCCGATGAAGGGCGCGGCATCGACGATGTCGAGCGTTCGCGTGGTGAGATCGGCGGTCATCAGCAACCGCTCCCCGCTGGCGTCCGCGGTGAACTTGCCCGACAGGTCGCTGTCGCCGAAAATGCCCTTCATGCCGGTGAAGGCGTACACGTCGCCCGACTTCACCATGTTGGCGGACAGGCGATAGTCGCGGGTGTCGGGCAGGACGACCCCGATGATCGCGAGCAGTCGGGCCAGGTTCGGCCCCCGCGCGGTCGTGCGCAGGGGCACATCCTCGATATCGGCGAGGCTCGGCAACGTCCCGCCGACGGTGATGATGTTGCCAGCCGCCCGCGCGCGCAGGATCAGCTGGTTGCGCCCGCGCGCCGCCGTCTCGTTGGGCGAAAGCAGCGCGCCGACGACGGTGAACGGCGTCGCCCGCGCCACCCCGTTGCCGGCGAACCGCACCGATTTGTCGATCCGCGTCGCCGTCGACTCGACCGTTTCGAACGACAGGTCGGTCAGCAGTTGCAGCCGCGCATCCTTGTAGCGCAGCGTGGTGCCCGTGACGGTCGCGCGGTCGATGATCGGAAACTCGACGGGCTTCCCCTTCGTCTCGCTGAACGTCCAGGTATTGGCGCGGTGCTGCGGGTCCCATTCCAGGTCGATCGCGGCATTGCGCAGGTCGAGGAAGCGCGCGTGATAGCGGCCTAAGATCAGCGACAGCGGCGCAATGCGCGTATCGAGCGAATCGGCGGCGAACAGATAGGGCTTCGTCGCATAGGCCGGGTTCGAGATCGTCATCCGCTGCGCCACCAGCTTCAGGTCGAAGGGATCGAAGTACAGCTGGAAGTCGCCGCCGACACGCACCTCGCGGTGGGTCAGTCCGCCGACGACGCGTTCGAATGTCGGGCGCAGGAAGCGGCCTTTGGTGACATAGAGCACGCCCCAGGCAAGCACGATCAGCCCGACGACGCTGACCAGCACCGACAGCGCGGCGGCGAGCGGGGTGCGGATCGCCAGGCGGGGGGCGGTCGTGTCGGGCATGGAACGGTTCAATCCGCCGCCGGCTCGTGAGTTCCCACCGGTTGCATTCGCACGCGCCTTGGGTTAGGGGCGCCACCTTCCGCGATTTGAGATACGGAAACGGCCTGGCCAGTGTGGGCTGCCAGGGCTGTTCGAAAATCGCCCGAACGAAAGGACGAAAATGCCCAAGCTCAAGACCAAGAGTGGGGTGAAGAAGCGCTTCAAGTTCACCGCCACCGGCAAGGTCAAGCACGGTGTCGCGGGCAAGCGCCACCGCCTGATCTCGCACAACGCGAAGTACATCCGCCAGAACCGGGGCACCTCGGTGCTCGCCGATGCCGATGTGGCACACGTGCGCCAGTGGGCGCCGTACGGCCTGCGCTAAGGGAGCCTGACACATGGCACGAGTGAAGCGTGGTGTTACCACCCGTCTGAAGCACAAGCGGATTCTGGATCAGGCGAAGGGCTATTATGGCCGTCGCAAGAACACCATCCGTATCGCCCGCCAGGCCGTCGAAAAGGCCGGCCAGTATGCGTATCGCGACCGCAAGGTTAAGAAGCGGACCTTCCGCGGCCTCTGGATCCAGCGCATCAACGCCGGCGTCCGCGCCGAGGGCCTGACCTATTCGCAGTTCATGCACGGCCTGAAGCTGGCGGGCATCCAGCTCGACCGCAAGGTCCTGGCCGACATCGCGATGCACGAAGGCGCCGCGTTTAGCGCGATCATCGCGCAGGCGAAGGCGGCCCTGCCCCAGGCCGCGTAAGCGACCTGTAGCGACCAAGACGTGAAGGGGCGTCGGTGGGAGACCACCGGCGCCCTTTTCGTATCCAAAAGAGCCTTCCCCCCTTGAGGGGGGAAGGATACGGAGCCTTGGCAGCTTGCTGCCTAGGCGCAGTTGGATGAGGGGTAAGCGGCGCGACATCGCGCCGCTGCGAGCCTGATGGCTCGCATGCCCCCTCACCCAGCTCCGACTAGGCGGCAGAGCCGCCAAGTCTGCGCAACCCTCTCCCCCGTGCCGGGGGCGAGGGAGGGAGTATCAATGACCGACCTCGACCAACTCCGCACCGATCTGCTCGCCAGCGTCGATGCCGCCGGCAGCCTCGATGCGCTGGACGCCGTGCGCGTCCATGCGCTGGGCAAGCAGGGCGCCGTCACCGGCCTGCTCAAGACGCTGGGCGGCATGAGCCCGGAGGAGCGCCAGGCGACCGGCCCGCGCATCCATAGCTTGCGCGAAGCCGTCACCGACGCGATCGCCACGCGCAAGGCGGTGATGGAGCGTGATGCACTCGACGCGCGGCTGGCGGGCGAGACGCTCGACATGACGCTGCCGGTCGATCTGCCGACCACCGGGGGCGTGCACCCCGTGAGCCAGGTGATGGACGAGCTGGCCGAAATCTTCGCCGATCTCGGCTTCGCGGTCGCTACCGGGCCGGAGATCGAGGACGACTGGCATAATTTCAGCGCGCTCAACATTCCGGAGACGCATCCGGCGCGGGCGATGCATGACACCTTCTATCTGGCCGGCGAGCATGAGCGGCCGATGGTCCTGCGCACGCACACCAGCCCCGTGCAGATCCGCGCGATGAAGGCCGCCGGCGGCACCAAGCCCGTCCGCATCATCGCACCGGGTCGCACCTACCGTTCGGACTCCGACGCGACGCACACACCGATGTTCCACCAGGTCGAAGGCCTCGTCATCGACAAGGGCATCACCATGGGGCACCTGAAGTGGACGCTGGAGACGTTCCTGAAGGCGTTCTTCGAGCGCGACGACATCGTCCTGCGCCTGCGCCCCAGCTATTTCCCCTTCACCGAACCCTCGGCGGAGGTCGACGTTGGTTTCTCGATCCAGAACGGCAAGCGCGTGATCGGCGGGGCCGAAGGCTGGATGGAAGTGCTCGGCTCCGGCATGGTCCACCGCAAGGTGATCGCGGCGGGCGGCTACGACCCCGACGAATGGCAGGGCTTCGCCTTCGGCTGCGGGATCGATCGTCTCGCGATGCTCAAATATGGGATGGATGACTTGCGCGCGTTCTTCGACGGCGATCTGCGCTGGCTGAAGCATTACGGCTTCTCGGCACTCGACGTACCCACACTGTCGGGGGGAGTGTCGCTGTGAAGTTCACGCTCAGCTGGCTCAAGGAGCATCTGGACACGTCGGCGACCGTAGACGAGGTCGCGGATGCGCTGACCCGCGTCGGGCTGGAGGTCGAGGGCGTCGAGAACCCCGGCGCCAAGCTCGCCGCCTTCCGCGTCGCCAAGGTGCTGTCCGCCGAGCCTCATCCGCAGGCCGACAAGTTGCAGGTGCTGTCGGTCGACGCGGGCCCGGACCACAACAATGGGGCCCCGATGCAGGTCGTCTGCGGCGCACCCAACGCACGCGCCGGCCTGGTCGGCGTGTTCGGCCCGCCGGGTGCCTATGTGCCCGGCGCGGACATCACGCTGAAGGTCGCCGCCATCCGTGGCGTCGAATCGAGCGGCATGATGTGCTCCGCGCGCGAGTTGCAGATCGGCGAGGGGCATGAGGGGATCATCGAACTGCCGGCCGATGCGCCGGTCGGCACGCCCTTCCCCGACTATGCGGGCCTCGACGATCCCGTCTTCGACATCAGCGTCACGCCGAACCGCCAGGACTGCATGGGCGTCCGCGGTATCGCGCGCGATCTGGCGGCGGCGGGATTGGGGACGTTGAAGCCGCTGGCGGGCACCGACCCGGTCGCAGGCGAAGGCCCCGGCCCCGACGTGCGCACTGACGACCCGAAAGGCTGCCCGGCCTTCTACGGCCAGGAGGTCCGCGGCGTCGCCAACGGTGCCTCGCCCGACTGGATGCAGGCGCGCCTCAAGGCGATCGGGCAGAAGCCGATCTCGGCGCTGGTCGACATCACCAATTACGTGATGATCGACCTCGGCCGCCCGCTCCACGTCTATGACAAGGCGAAGCTGACCGGCGGGCTCGTCGCGCGCAAGGCGGTGGCCGGCGAGCAGGTGCTGGCGTTGAACGGCAAGACGTACACCCTCTCGGAGGGCATGACCGTCATCGCCGACGACACCCACGTCCACGATATCGGCGGCATCATGGGCGGCGAGGATTCGGGCGTGTCGGAGACGACCACCGACGTCGTGATCGAATGCGCCTATTTCACGCCCGAGAGCATCGCGCGGACGGGCCAGAAGCTGCAACTGACCAGCGATGCGCGTCAGCGGTTCGAGCGCGGGGTCGATCCGGCGTTCCTGGACCAGGGTCTCGCCATCGCGACCCGGCTGGTTCTCGACATCTGTGGCGGCACGTCGAGCGGCATCACCCGCGCCGGCACGCCGCCGACCGAGCCAAAAACGCTGACCTACGACCCGCAGCTCGCCGAGCGGCTGGGCGGGCTGATTGTCGCCGAGGATCGCCAGCGCGCGATCTTGGAGAGCCTGGGCTTCACGATCGCCGACGACTGGACGGTCACCGTCCCGACCTGGCGCCGCGACGTCGATGGCCCCGCCGATCTGGTCGAAGAAGTCATCCGCATCGAGGGGCTGGACAACGTCCCCTCGACACCGCTGCCCCGCACGCCCGGCGTCGCGCGCCCGACCGCGACGCCGATGCAGTTGCTCGAACGCAAGGTCCGCCGCGCGGCGGCCGCGCGGGGGCTGGCCGAGGCGGTGACGTGGAGCTTCATCAGCGAAAACGAAGCCGCTGCTTTCGGCGGCGGGGCGTGGACGGTCGCCAACCCGATCAGCGAGGACATGAAGGTCATGCGCCCCTCGCTGCTGCCCGGCCTGCTCGCCGCGGCGGAGCGGAACGTGAAGCGCGGGGCGACCAGCATCAAGCTGTTCGAACTCGGCCGCCGCTATCTCAGCGATGGCGAGCGGCTGACGCTGGGCGTCGTGCTAGCGGGCGACGCCCGTCCACGCGGCTGGGCGCAGGGCAAGGCGAAGGCCTTTGACGCATTCGACGCCAAGGCCGAGGCGCTGGCGCTGCTGGAAGCCGCCGGCGCGCCGGTCGCGAACCTGCAAGTCATGGGCGAGGCGGGCGAAACCTGGCACCCGGGCCAGTCGGCGACGCTGCGGCTCGGGCCGAAGACGGTGCTCGCCGCCTTCGGCATGCTCCACCCGCTGACGCTGAAGGCGTTCGACCTGTCGGGCGACGTGGCGGCGGTCGAAATCTACCTGGATGCGATTCCAGCCAAGCGCAGCACCGGCTTCATGCGCCCGGCCTACACGCCGCCGGCGTTGCAGGCGGTGACGCGCGACTTTGCCTTCCTGGTGCCGGCCGAACTGAAGGCCGGCGACCTCGTCCGTGCGGTCAAGGGCGCGGACAAGGGAACGATCGTCGACGCCCGGCTGTTCGACCGCTTCGTGAAAGATGACCAGACGAGTCTGGCCGTCGAAGTGACGCTGCAACCCGGCGCCAAGAGCTTCACCGACGAGGAGTTAAAGGCGATTGCCGACAAGGTCGTCGCGGCCGCGGCGAAGGTCGGGGCGACGCTTCGAGGATAACGACGTCACCCTCACCCTTCCCACCGGCTGCGCCGGCGGGCCCCCTCCCTCTCCCAACGGGAGAGGGAGGGAGGCGCGGAACGCGCCGGAAGGGTGAGGGCGATCCAATAGGGAGACAAGAATGCCGACAGTCCTCATCACCGGCGCGACCGCGGGCATCGGCAAGGCCGCCGTCGAGGCGTTTGCCGATTCCGGCTGGCACGTCGTCGCCACCGGCCGCCGCGCCGACCGGCTGGAGGCGCTGAAGTCGGACTGCGTCCACACACTCGCCTTCGACATCCGCGACGACGCCGCGCGCGATGCCGCGATCGACAGCCTGGAGGGTCCGTTCGCGGAGATCGATCTGCTGATCAACAACGCCGGGCTGGCGCTCGGGCTGGAGCCCGCGCAGAGCGCGTCGCTGGACAACTGGCGGACGATGATCGACACAAACGTGACCGCGCTGGTCGCGATCACGCACAAGCTGCTGCCCGGCCTCGTCGCGCGCAAGGGGGCGATCATCAACCTGTCGTCGGTCGCCGCAACCTATCCCTATCCCGGCGGCAATGTGTACGCGGGCACCAAGGCCTTCGTCCGCCAGTTCAGCCTGGACCTGCGCGCCGACCTGCACGGCACCGGTGTGCGGGTGACGTCGATCGAACCGGGCATGGTCGAAACCGAATTCACCCTGGTCCGCACCGGCAGCCAGGAGGCGTCGGACAAATTGTACGGCGGCGTGAACCCGATGACGAGCGAGGACATCGCCGACACGTTGCTGTGGGTCGCGACACTGCCGCCGCATCTGAACATCAACACGCTGGAGCTGATGCCGACCAACCAGTCGTGGCAGGGCTTCGCGGTGCATCGGGAGGGGTGATGGCCGACTGGATCTCGTTCGGGTCCGAAGCCTTGCGCGCCGCGGTCAATCCGCAGGGCGCGGAGCTGTCGTCGCTGATCGACGGCGACGGGGCGGAATTGATGACGAACGCCGATCCGGCCTATTGGACCGGTCGCGCGCCGATCCTGTTTCCGATCGTCGGGGCGCTGGCGGGTGGCTGCTATCGGCTCGACGGGCGGGACTATGCGCTCGGCAAGCATGGCTTCGCGCGGCATTCGACGTTCGAGGTGGTCGGCGTCGATGACGACCGCGCGACGTTCCGGCTGGAGGCGTCGGACGCGACGCGCGAGAGCTATCCGTTCGACTTCGCACTGACGGTCGATTTCCGCGTCGACGGCGCGACGCTGCACATTACGACGACGCTCGCCAACCCGGGCGACCGCGATATGCCCGCGAGCTTCGGCTACCACCCCGCCTTCGCCTGGCCGCTGCCTTATGGGGGCACGAAGACCGAGCATCAGATGGTGTTCGACATCGCCGAACCCGGCGCGATCAGCGCATTGTCGAGCGACGGCCTGATCGCGGGCGAGCGCGCGAGCCCGCTCGACGGGCCGGTGCTGCCCTTGCGCGACGACCTGTTCATCGACGACGCGCTCATTTGGTCGCCGGTCGAATCGCGCGGGCTGACCTATGGCGTCGAGGGTCGGCCACACCTGCGGATCGACTGGGAAGCGCCGGAATTGGGCGTCTGGACCAAGCCGGGCGCGGCCTATATCTGCGTCGAACCGTGGTGGGGTAAGGCCGATCCGGCGGGCTTTGCCGGCGAGATCTGGGACAAGCCGGGGATCATGCGGCTGGCGCCCGGCGAGCGGCGGGAATTCCGAATGTCGGTGACGCTGACCCAATAATCGTCATGCCGGACTTGATCCGGCATCCAGAGCCACGCAGGACAACGCCCGTGCCCCTGGATCCCGGCTTTCGCCGGGACGACGACCGCTTTGAAAGACTGACATGACCTCCCCCCGCCGCACCTTCGCGATCATCTCGCACCCTGACGCCGGCAAGACGACGCTCACCGAAAAGCTGCTGCTGAAGGGCGGTGCGATCCATCTGGCCGGTGAAGTGAAGGCGCGCGGGCAGGCGCGGCGTGCGCGGTCGGACTGGATGAAGATCGAGCAGCAGCGCGGCATTTCAGTCACGTCGTCGGTCATGACCTTCGAGCGCGACGGCATCACTTTCAACCTGCTCGACACGCCGGGCCACGAGGATTTCAGCGAGGACACCTATCGCACGCTGACCGCGGTCGACAGCGCGATCATGGTCATCGACGCCGCGCGCGGGATCGAGGCGCAGACGCGCAAGCTGTTCGAAGTCTGCCGCCTGCGCTCGGTCCCGATCATCACCTTCATCAACAAGGTCGATCGCGAGGGCCTGAGCCCGTTCGAGCTGTTGGATGAGGTCGCCGACAAGCTCGCGCTCGACGTCACGCCGATGATGTGGCCGATCGGCATGGGCGGCACCTATCAGGGCCTGCACGTCATGGGCGACGCGACCGACGCGCTGCCGGACGCGGTGCAGGAAGAGGTCGAGCTGGCGGGCGCGGGCTATCCCGAGTTCGATGTCGAGGCGTATCGCAATGGCGACCTGACGCCGGTGTTCTTCGGCTCGGCGCTGCGCGAATATGGCGTCGACCAGCTGATCGAGGCGATCGCCGCGTTCGCGCCCCCGCCGCACGCCCTGCCCGCCGAGCCCGCGCCGGTCGCCCCGGACTATCCGGACGTCACTGGCTTCGTGTTCAAGGTCCAGGCCAATATGGACCCCAACCACCGCGACCGCATCGCGTTCATGCGGCTCGTGTCGGGCACGTTCAAGCGCGGCATGAAGCTGACGCCCACCGGCCACGGCAAGCCGATCGCGGTGCATTCGCCGATCCTGTTCTTCGCCCAGCAACGCGAAGTCGCGGACGAGGCGTTTCCGGGCGACATCATCGGCATCCCCAACCACGGCACGCTCAGGGTGGGCGACACGCTGGCGGAGAAGCCGGGCGTGCGCTTCACGGGTCTCCCCAACTTCGCGCCCGAAATCCTGCGGCGCGTGGCGCTGAAGGACCCGACCAAGACCAAGCAGCTGCGCAAGGCGCTCGACGACCTCAGCGAAGAGGGCGTGATCCAGGTGTTTTATCCCGAAATCGGGTCGAACTGGATCATCGGCGTGGTCGGGCAGCTTCAGCTCGACGTGCTGCTGAGCCGACTGGATGCCGAGTACAAGGTCGCCGCGGGGCTGGAGCCCTCCCCCTACGACACCGCGCGCTGGGTCGGCGGCGACGCGGGCGAGGTGAAGACGTTCATGGACCAGAACAAGGGCGCCATGGCGAAGGACCGCGACGGCAACCCGGTGTTCCTGGCGAAGAGCGCGTGGGAAGTGAATTACATCGCCGAGCGCTATCCGGCGGTGAAGTTCGCGGCGACGCGGGAACGGTAGCGGGCGGCCGGCGCTTTGCGCAAGCAAAGCGCGGACTCGCCACGACGGGCAGCGGGGCGGCGTAGCCGTCCCGTCTGACGGCGGGGCGTTACACCTCCACCCAGTCCTTCCTGAGCGGCCGCACAGCCAGCAGCATCAGCACCGCCGCGACCAGGTAGAAGCTCGTCGCCGCGATCAGCGAATAGCGCAGCGATTCCGTGCCGTACCGCGCGGTCATCGCGTCGGACATCGCGCCCATCACCCAGCTGCCCGCGCCCAGCCCGATCAGATTGTTGATGAACAGGAAACACGCGCTCGCCGTCGCGCGCATCTGCGGGGGCACGAGGTTCTGGACCGCGGTCGTCACCGGCCCCAGCCAAAGGATGTTGAGGCCGTTGGGGATCAGCAGGAACGCCCAGGCGACCCACACCGACTGCGACCAGAAGCCCGCGGCGAACAGCGGCAGGGTGATCAGCCAGGCGATGGCGGGCAGCTTCGCGTAATTGCCGCGGTCGCGCCCGCCCAGCTTGTCGGCGAGATACCCGCCCAGGAACACGCCCGCCGTCCCGCCGACCAGCAGCAGCGAGCCCGCGAACTGCGACGCGCCGATCAGGTCGAGGCCGAAGCTGCGGATGAGCAGCGACGGCACCCAGAAGGCCAGGCCATAGCCGCACATCGAGCTGAACGCGGCGGCAAAGGCCATCAGCCAGAAGCTCGGCTTGCGTGCTAGGATCGGGAACACGGCCGACACCGGTACGGGTTGCTTCGGAACCGCCCCCGCAGGATCCGCCCCGCCGCGCGCGGGTTCGCGCACCACCAGCCGGAAGATCGGCGCGATGACCAGCCCCAGCACGCCGACGATGATGAACGCCGTCCGCCAGTTCACATTCTGCGCGATATAGCCGCCGAGCAGCGCGCCCGCCGCGAGGCCGACCGGGATGCCGAGCGAGTAGATCGCCAGCGCCCGCGCGCGGCGTTCGGGCGGGAAGTAGTCCGAGATCATCGCATAGGATGGCGCGACGCCCCCGGCCTCGCCCACGCCGACGCCCAGGCGAGCGAGGAACAGGCTCCAGAACCCGGTCGCCAGGCCGCACAGCGCGGTGAAGCCGCTCCAGATCGCCAGACTGACCGTGATGACCCAGCTGCGGCTGGTCTTGTCGGCTACGACGGCCAGCGGCACGCCCAATGTCGAATAGAGCAGCGCGAACGCGATCCCGCCCAGCGCGCCGAGTTGCGTATCGGTCAGGCCGAGGTCGGCCTTGATCGGCTGGACCAGAATGCCGAGAATCTGCCGGTCGAGGAAGTTGAAGGTGTAGACCAGCAACAACATCGCCAGCACGGTGTTGGCGTAGCGGCGCGTGGGTGGGGCGGCTTGGCTCGCTTGAATGGTCACGCTGAAACCTCTCCCCGTTCGTGCTGAGCCTGTCGAAGCACCGTACTTCGTGCCGCACGGGTCAGCCCGAGTGTATCGCAGTACGGTGCTTCGACAAGCTCAGCACGAACGGGAGGAGGGATTTTTTGCCCTCCTCCCAAGGTCACGATCAATAGCGCGCGGTGATCGAGAACATCACCTGCCGCGGGTTGCCGTAATAGGCCGTCAGCACGCCTTCGGTGCCCAGCGTCGGGATATAGGCGCCCGCCGCCGTGCGGTTGAAGTCGCCGGTATCCGGGTTTTGCGACAGGAAGTTGTAGCCCGACACGATGTAGCGCTTGTCCGTCAGGTTACGGCCATGCACGCCCAGCGTCAGGTTGCGGTTGATGTCGTAGGTCAGGTTCGCATCCCACAGCGCATAGCCCGGCTGGTCGAGCATCGGCGTGCGCAGTTCGAACTGCTGGCTGTCGCTGCGATAGCTGACCGTGGTCGACGCACCCAGCGTGCCTTCGCCGACCGGCAGCGAAGCGGCGAGCGTGCCGCTGGCGGTCAGGTCCGGCGTGTTCTGGATGCGGCGGCGGCTGGCGACGTCGATGCCGCGGCTGTCGATGAAGCGCGTGTACTTGGCATCGAGATAGCCTGCGGTGCCCGACAGCGTCACACGGCTGCCGGTGCCGGCGAAATCGCGGGCGAGCGTCGCGTTCACTTCGGCTTCCAGGCCGTTGATCCGCGCGCGGCCGGCGTTGGTGGTGACGCCGATGAAGGTCTGCTGGCCGTTGATCGTCGTGCCGATCGACCCCGGCACCTGCACGTCCTTATATGCGGCGTGGAAGGCGGCGAGCGCGAAGTTCAGGCGGTTGTCGAACAGGCTCGCCTTGTAGCCGACCTCATAGCTGTCGACGGTTTCCGGGTCGAACGACAGGAAGTCGTAGACCTGCGTCGGGGTACAGACGGCGCCGGCCGGCGTACGGCAGGCGGTCGACTGGCCGCGCGGATCGAACCCGCCGCCCTTGAAGCCCTTCGAATAGGACGCGTAGATATTGTGGTCCGGCGTCGGCTTGAAGCTGACCGAGGCGCGCGGGGTAAACTTGCTGAACGACCCGTCGCCACGGAAGTCCGAGGTCGTCGCGAACAGCGTACCCGCCCCGCCGAAGAACGGCGATCCGCCCCCCAGGAAGGTCTGGCGCAGGACCTGGGCCTTGCGGTTGTCCCAGGTATAGCGACCACCGACCGACACGCTGATCTGCGGCGAGAAGTCGTAGGTGGCGTCGCCGAAGATCGCGACGGTGTCGGTCTTCACGTCGCCGAAGGTCAGTGCGGTGACGCCGCCGGGCAGGCGCACGTCGAACACGGTGCGCGCCTTGGCATCGAGGTAGTACAGGCCGGTCAGCAGCGACAGGCCGCCGGTGTTGACCAGCAGCTGCGCCTCCTGGCTGAACTGTTCGTTGTTGTAGAGGCTCGGCACGTCGACCTGCACCGCCGGCAGCGCGTCGAAGTCGATCGGGGTCGCGGTATCGTCCTTGCGATAGCCGGTGATCGAGCGGAACGTCAGCCAGTTGGCGGGCTTCAGTTCGGCGAAGAACGATCCGCCATAGGCCTTCACCCGCTGCTTCGGCGTGACCAGCGCGCCGCGGCTGTCGTAGACATCGGCCAGGACCGGCGTGCCGCTGACGATACCCGGGATCAGCCGGTGTCCGCCGCGGGGGTTCGAATTGTCGAGCGTGTAATCGCCCGACAGGCGGAAGAATGCCGACGATGAGGGTTCGTACTGGAGCGTGCCGCGCGCGGCCCAGATGTCCTTGTTGTAGTTTTCGAGGCCGGTCGTCGTATTCTCGCCGAAGCCGTCGCGGGTCAGGCGGGCGAAGGCGCCGCCGACCTTTAGCCCGGTGTCGCCGAGCGGGACGCTGCCCGACACGATGCCGTCGATCTGGTTGTACGAGCCATAGGTGACCTTCGCCATCGCCGAGGGGTCGTCGCTCAGGCGGCGAGTCACGTACTTGACGGCACCACCGATGGTGTTGCGGCCGTAAAGCGTGCCCTGCGGGCCGCGCAGCACCTCGACGCGCTCGACGTCGTAGATGTCCATCACCGCAGCCTGCGGACGGTTGAGATAGACGTCGTCGAGGTAGATGCCGACGCCCGCTTCGAACCCGCCGACCGGGTCCTGCTGGCCGACGCCGCGGATGAAGGCGCTGAGCGTCGAATTGGTGCCGCGCGAGACTTCCAGCGTGACGTTCGGGGTGGTCGCGGCGATGTCGGTGATGTCGATCGCGCCGGCGGCTTCCAGTTGCGCCCCAGTGAAGGCGGTGACCGCGATCGGCACGTCGCGCAGGCTTTCCGCGCGGCGGCGGGCGGTGACGATGATGTCGCCGCTATTTTCGGCGGCTTCCGCCTCGGTCTGGGTCTGGGTGGAGTCCTGCGCCGCTGCCGGAGCGGCGGCGAGAGCGGCGACGCTGACGCCGATGGCGAGCGCGGCGCGCAGGGACGTGGCGGTGCGGATCATGTCTTCCTCCCCTATACTGCGCCCCCCGGTCCGTTCGTCCGGCCGGGGTTGCGCGTGGTCGCCGACATCTTTAGTGAAAGTTGAACCAGGTTTCAACTTGGGATTTTGGGGAGGAGCATCGAAATGGCGGCCAGGCGTGTCCCCGCGGCAACGGTTGCGATCGATGGGCAGGCTGCGGCCGGCGAAGGCAAGGCGCCGCGGACCGAACGCGGGCGGCGCACGCAGCAGGCGATCCTGGATGCCGCCGCACAGGAATTCGGAGAGCGGGGATTCCACGACGCCTCGATCAGCGGCATAACCCGCCGCGCCGGCGTCGCGCTGGGCAGCTTCTACACCTATTTCGATTCGAAGGACGCGGTGTTCCGCGCGCTCGTCACCCATATGTCGTCCCAGGTCCGCGACCATGTCGCGCCGGGCATCCGCGCGGCGAAGGACGGGATCGACGGCGAGCGCGCGGGCCTTGCCGGTTTCCTGGGCTTCGTGCGCGACCACAAGGAAATCTATCGCATCATCGACGAATCGGAATTCGTCGATCCCGACAGCTTCCGCCGCCATTATGCGACGACCGCCGAACGCATCCGCCAGCGCCTGACCGCCGCCGCCGAACGCGGCGAACTGCGCGCCGACGTGGGCGAGGTCCACGCCTGGGCGATCATGGGGATGAACGTGTTCCTGGGCCTGCGCTACGGCGTGTGGGACGCGGACCTCCCCGCCGACGACGTCGCGGCGACCGCGGCGGCGATGCTGCGGCGGGGGTTGGCGGTTCAGCCCGACTGATACGCGCCGGCTTACCGCGCCCAGACATGGTCAACGCGATCTTACCCACGTCGCAATCAAGAATTTAGACCTGCCCCTTAAGCCGATCCCACGCAGCCGGGCTGCGGATCGCGCAAACGGGGGTCGGGTGCCGCACGAGAGTGGATCATGATCGCGGGCTCGCCGGGGCTGGCGCGCGCCGACCTGCTCGGCGTCGAGGTGCTCGACGTACCGCTGGCCGACGTGACCGCCGCGATCGTCGCGCGCCCGGCAGGGACGCCCTTCGGCTATGTCGTCACGCCCAATGCCGATCATCTCGCGCGGCTGGATGCGGGCGATACCACGCTCGCGCGCTGTTATGCGGCGGCGGAAGCGCGGGTGTTCGACAGCCGGTTCCTCGCGCGTGTCGGTCGCCTGTTGGGCACGCCGATGCCGCGCGTCGTCACCGGCAGCGACCTGACCGACGCCGTGCTGCGGGCGGTCCCACGCGATACGCCCGTCACCGTCATCGGTACGACGGCGCCGGCCGTCACCGCGCTGCGCGAGCGTTTCGGACTATCTGAGGTCGACCACCTCGACCTGCCGTTCGGCTTCGATCCCGAGGCCGCCGATATCGTCGACCAAGCTCTCGCCCATCTGCGCGATCGGCCCGCGACGCTGGTCCTGCTTGCCTGCGGATCGCCGCGTCAGGAAATCCTGGCGCATGCCATCGCGGCGGCGGGTGGCACGACCGGCATCGGCCTGTGCATCGGATCGGCCGTCGACCAGGTCGGCGGCCATGTCCGCCGCGCGCCCCACTGGCTGCGCGCGACCGGGTTCGAATGGGTGTGGCGCATCCTGACCGAGCCGCGCCGGCTGATCCCCCGGTATCTGAAGGCATTCCGCGCCGTCGTCGCGCTCCATGCCGCCCGCCGCCCAATCGTGCGCCAGCCCACCCCGACGACGCCGTCGTCCTGACCGAAGGAATTGCGACCATGCCGAAGACAGCGGCGCTTCCCCTGCCGATCGAGACCGCCACGCCTCCGCGGCGGCACGCCATGGCGCCCACCGCGGCACGAGTCGCTCGGGCGCGGCATGACCTCGCTCGCTGGATGCTGTCCCCCGCCGTCGCGCGCGAAGGGGCCGATGGCAGCGTCGGCGTCGTCAACTGGCTGGCCGCCGACAGCGACGACCATGACGGCCTCTACCCGGAGATCGGCGGCTATTATCTTTCGTTCCTGACGCAGATCGTCGGCGTCGACGCCGCAGAGGACGAGTGCCGTACGCTCGCGGCCAAGGTGCTCGACTGGTTCGACCGGTCGGGCGCGGACGGGGCGCCGGCGACGATCGAGCGACGCTGCGCGCGCGCCGGCGACTGGCGCAACCATTGCCTGTTCACCTTCGACCTGGCGATGATCGTCCGCGGCATGATCGCGGTCGAGCGACGCTGGCCGGGGCTGGTCGCCCCTGCCCTGCTGGCACGCTACCGCGCGGCCGCCGAAGCGATCGGCGCCGACGGACGGCTGGGCTCGCACCGCGTGCGCGAGGGCGGCGGGGTGGTCGTGCCCGTCAAATGGTCGACGCAGGTCGACGTGCATCATGTGAAGGCGGCCGCCGCGCTCGACGAGGGGGACGACGGCGCGGCGGTGCTGGCCCGCACGACGTTGGACGCCTGGCGGGAGGAGGCGCGGCGGCCGGTTCGCGAGCTTCACCCAGCGCTGTATCTGGTCGAGGGCTGGCTGATCGCCTGGGCGCGCGGTGGCGACGTCGGTGACCTGGCCCGGGCGGCCGACATGTTCGCTGCGGTGCTCGACACGATGGACCCGGTCACGCTCGACCTGCCGGCGATCGTCGGCGAGCCGATGGCGTCCAGCCGTGGAGACGCGCAGGCCCAACTGCTGCGCGCCGGCCTGATCCTCGACCGCGCAGGCGCGCTGGCGCCGCCCCTTGCACAGCATTGGCGTGTGCTGGTCCCCGCTATCACCGCCAATGTGCTGGATTGGATCGCGCCCGCCGGAGGAATGACCTTCGACCGCCGATCGGGTCACCGCAACAGCTGGGCGAGCATGTTCGCCTGGGGGGCGCTGGAGCTCACCCGCCCGCGTCGGACCGAGACGGCGCGCGAGGACGCCGCGCGACTGATCTGACGACGACCATTCCTGCACCGGCCCGTTGACGATGATACCATATAACATGCATAGGCGCGCCGCGAACGTCATCCGTCGATAGGGTTGTCCACTTGAAGCCTGTTCTCCGCGCCGCCACCTGCCTCACCGCCCTGTCGCTCGCCAGCCTGCCCGTGACGGCACGGGCGACCGACGATCCGCCCGTTACCGATGCCGACACGGTGCAGACCGTGACCGTCACCGGCGTGCGCCAATCCTATCGCGGCGATTTTGCGGTAAAGGAAATCCCGCAGGCGATCACGACGATCGACGAGGCGGTGATCGAGCAGAATGCGATCCTGCGCCTGACCGACGCGCTCGACCTGAACGCCTCCGTCGTCCGGCAGAACACGCTGGGCGGGCTGTGGGACAGCTTCGCGGTGCGCGGCTTTGCCGGCGACGAGAATCTGCCGAGCGGCTATCTGGTCAACGGCTTCAACGCCGGGCGCGGGTTCAGCGGCCAGCGCGACGTGGCGGGTATCGAGCGTATCGAGGTGCTGAAAGGCCCCGCCGCGGCGGTCCTCGGCCGCGGCGAGCCGGGCGGGTCGGTCAATCTGGTGACCAAGCAGGCGCAACTCGGCCGGACGTTCGGCACATCCGCCGTGCAATATCGCAGCTTCGATACCGTCCGCGCCGAAACCGACGTCAACTTGGCATTGACCGGCAATCTCACGACGCGACTGATCGGCTATGCCGAGGCGGGGAACAGCTTTCGCGACACGATCGAACAGCGGCGCTGGGGCTTCCTGCCGTCGATCGGGCTGGGCCTGGGCGCGCGGACCCGGCTGACCTACGACTTCGAATGGACGCGGGTCGAGGTGCCGTTCGATCGCGGCATCGTCGTGCTGAACGGCAATTTCGACACGGTGCCGCGCAGCCGTTTCCTGGGCGAGCCGAGCGATGGCGATACGGTCGCGCGCGCGACCGGGCACCAGCTGCGCGTGCAGCATGACTTCGGCGGCGGGTGGAGCCTGCTGGTCGGCGCCAGCCACCGCGACACGCTGCTGACCAGCGCGTCGTCGGATGCGGAAACGCTGCGATCGCGCCAGAAGCTGTATGTCGACGGCACCTCGCTGTCGCGCCAGCGCCGGACGCGGCGTTATACATCGGCGCACAGCGTTCTACGCGCCGAAGTTTCGGGCGAGGTTATGACGGGCGCGCTGCGGCACCGACTGTTGATCGGCGCCGACATCGACCGGTTCGATACCGACCAGCTGTTCACCCGCTATCGCGGTCCGGTGGTCAGCGCGACGACGACCGACCAGGCGGGCTATGTCATCGACATCCGCAATCCGGTCTATGGCCGCTACCCGGTGCCGACGACGTCGCTGCTGACCGACCGGCTGGACGTGCAGCGGACGATGGGCGCCTATATCCAGGACCAGATCAGCCTGACCGACCGGTTGCAGGTCCGGATCGGCGGGCGCTACGACGACTTCCTGCTGCGCGTCGACAATCGGCTGACGAACGTGCTCGGCCGACGCAAGCGCGGGCGGTTCAGCCCGCAGGCGGGGATCGTCTACGAACTGTCGAAGCCCGTGTCGCTCTACGCGGCTTATGGCGAGGGCTACCGCGCGAACATCGGTGCGGATTTTGCGGGGCGGGTGTTCGAACCCGAAACCAGCCGCTCGATCGAGGCCGGGGTGAAGCTGTCGGCGCTGGGCGGCCGGCTGACGGGAACGCTTGCCGTCTACGAACTCGACAAGACCAATGTGCTGGCGACCGACCCGCTCAATCCCGGCTTCTCGGTCGCGGTCGGCCGCGCGCGCAGCCGCGGGGTCGAACTGGACGTGAACGGCCGCCTGCCGGGCGATGTCGAGGTGCTGGCAAGCTATGCCTATACCGACGCCGAAGCGCGATCGCGTGTCCTCGACCCCGCCTTTTCCTTCCAGATCCAGCCGGGCGACCCGCTGATCAACATCCCGCGCCACAACTTGAACGTCCAGGCGGCCAAGCGCTTCTCGATCGCCGGGCAGTCGGTGCAGCTGGGCGCGGGCGTCCAGCACGTCGGTGCGCGCAGCGGTGCGAGGGGGACCGACTTCGTTCTGCCGTCGCACACGCTCGCCCGCCTGTTCGGCACGGTCGCGCTCACCGACCGGCTGGAGCTGTTCGGGTCGGTGACGAACCTGTTCGACGCACAATGGTACGCCAATAGCTACGCCCCCGTTTGGGTGCAGCCGGGCGCCCCGCGGACGGCCACGATCGGCGTCCGCGCGGGTTTCTAGGGCTGCGAGCCTTCGAGCAGATTCGTTCGCCCTGAGCGAAGTCGAAGGGCATGGGACTCCTATGCTTCGACTTCGCTTGGCACGAATGATGGCGAGCGACCCGGATCAGCCGCTCGATCCTCGGACGTTTGATCCGCCCTGTTCCGGACGCTCCCGTGCTCCGACCGACGGCTTTTGTCTTTCCAACGGCATATATAGATAGCAGCGCACCCGACCCCCGAGTACGCAACGCTTCGCCCTCAGCTTCGTACTGTTGCCGACAGGGGGTCGTGAAACGAAGCCGATGGGAATCGCCAGCCGGATCAGACGCGCTCTCGCCGAAGAGCGGTGGGACTATGCCCCGCACGAGGCGCCGGTCATGCCCGGATCGCCCGGATCGCCGGCGCATCCCGCGCGGCGCAAGGCGGCCTATATCGCGGTCGCAGTACTGCTGGGTCTCACCGGCGGTCTGGGTAATGCGCTGGTCGCGGTGAATACCGGCGTGCTCGGCGGTTCGCTCGGCCTCGACCCCGTCGAGGTCGCGTGGCTGCCGACGGTCTATGTGATGACCAACGTCAGCATCAACCTGCTGCTCATCAAGTTCCGTCAGCAATTCGGCCTCAGGCCCTTCGCTCTGATCTTCGTCGGCCTCTATGCGCTGCTGTGTCTCGCGCATCTGTTCGTCAGCGATTTCTCGTCCGCAATTCTGGTCCGCGCGGCGAGCGGTATGGCGGCCGCACCGCTCAGCACCTTCGCCCTCTACTACATCATGCAGGCGATGCCGCCCGCGGCGCGGCTGAAAGGCGTGGTCCTGGGCATCGGCATCCCGCAATGCGCGACGCCGCTTGCGCGACTGTTCTCGCCAGAGTTGCTGGCGATGAGCCAATGGCGCGCGCTCTATCTGTTCGAGCTCGGACTGGCCGCACTCAGCCTTGCCGCAGTCCTCGTCTTCCGTCTGCCGCCGACCGTTCGGCAGAAGGCGTTCGAGCAGACCGACTTCATCACCTTTGCGCTGTTCGCCACCAGCATGGCGCTGTTCGCCGCGGTGCTCGGCCTCGGGCGGATCGTGTGGTGGACGCAGGCGGCATGGATCGGCTGGGCGCTGATCGTCGCGATCCCGATGCTGGCCGTTGCGCTGACGATCGAGCATGGCCGCGCCAACCCGCTGCTCAACACCCGCTGGCTGGCGAGCGCGGACATCGTGCGGTTCACGATTGTCACGGTGATGGCGCGGATCGTGCTGTCAGAACAGACGCTGGGTGCGGTGGGGTTGCTGACCGTGCTGGGCCAGACCAACGACCAGTTGCAGGAATTCCACGCGATCATCGCCGTCGCGTCGCTGGCAGGCGTACTGGCGAGCGCGGCGACATTGAACGTCCAGCGCTTGAGCCATCCGGTAATGCTGGCGATCGGGCTGGTCGCGGTCGCCGCCTATGTCGACTCGCACGCGACCAGCCTGACGCGCGCGCCGCAACTCTATGTCACCCAGGCGCTGATCGCCTTTTCCGCGACCTTCTTCCTCGGCCCCGCCCTGCTGTTCGGCATGACCCGTGCGCTGAAGGAGGGGTCGGGCCATATCATCAGCTTCATCGCGCTGTTCGGGATCATCAATTCGCTGGGCGGGCTCGGCGGATCTGCGCTGCTCGGCACCTACCAAGTGGTGCGCGAGAAGGCGAACAGCGCGGCGCTGGTGCAGGCGATCGACCCGACCGACCCGATCGTCCAGCAACGGTTGCAAGCGGGGGCGGCCGGGGTCGGGCGCGTGATCGGCGATCCGGCGCTGCGCACCGCGGAGGGCGGCGCATTGCTGTCGCAGGCAGCGACGCGCGAAGCGAATGTGCTGGCCTATGACGATGTTTTTCGGCTCGTCGCCCTCCTCGCCGCGCTGACCTGCGCCTATCTCGCCTTCCTTCTCATCCGGCGCGCCGTCCGAACGCGTCGTCAGGAACCCGCATGACCGACGCCCGCACGCCCGTAGATGCCGCCCCCGCCACCGAGGAGCGGCTGGCCGAGACCGGCGCGCCGCCGCAGGCGCCGGTCGGCTCGGGCTGGCAACCGCCGGCCCTCTCGCGCACCGCACTGATCGTCGTGTTGCTGCTGACGCTCGCCGGTATTGCCGCGGTGATGATGGCGTGGCGGATCGGGCCGTTTACCACGGCCGAGGAAAGCACCGACAACACCTATGTCCGCGGTCGCGTGACGGTCATCGCGCCGCAGGTCTCGGGTTATGTGACGAAGGTATTGGTTCGCGACTTCGCGACCGTCCAGACCGGCCAGCCACTGGTGATGATCGACCAGCGCATCTACGCGCAACGCGTCGAGCAGGCCGCCGCGCAGGTCGCCGCGCAGCAGGCGACGCTGGCCAACAGCCGCCAGGCCGCGGCCAGTCGCGCCGCCAGCGTCCAGGCGCAGGAGGCCGCAGTCGCGAATGCACAGGCGCAGCTGATGCGCGCACAGGCGGACATGGCGCGGGTCGACGATCTGGTCACCGATGGCAGCGTGTCGTTGCGCGAACGCGACCAGACGCGGGCCACGCTGCGGCAGGCGCAGGCAGCGGTTGCGCAGGCACAGGCGGCGCGCGAGATCGCGCGGCAGGACGTCCGCACGGTCGAGGTCGGCCGCGGCGGTCAGGCGGCGGGCGTGTCGGGGGCGGAAGCGGCGCTGCGCCTTGCCCGCATCGACCTTGCCAACACCGTCATCCGCGCGCCGGAGGCGGGACGGCTGAGCGAGGTCGGCGTCCACGTCGGCCAATATGTCACCGCCGGTTCGCAACTGCTGTTCCTCGTTCCCCCCGAAGTCTGGGTCATCGCCAATTTCAAGGAGGCGCAGACCGCGCGGATCGCGGTCGGACAGCCGGCCAGTTTCACGGTCGACGCGCTGGCCGGCGCGCGGCTGAGCGGTCGGGTCGAACGGATCGCGCCTGCGACCGGCAGCGAATTCGCAGTGCTGAAGTCCGACAATGCGACCGGCAATTTCACCAAGGTGCCGCAGCGGCTGGCGGTGCGCATCCGCATCGACCCGAACCAGCCGCTGGCCCAGCGGTTGCGGCCCGGCATGTCGGTCCTCGCGCATGTCGATACCGCAGGCGCGTCGCGATGAGGATCGTCCGCGTCCTGCTACCCGCGCTGATGGTGGCGGGGTGCGTGTCGCCCGGCGAGCGCGCTGCCGCCCCGCCCGCCGCAAGCGTGGCCCCGCCCGCTGCCTGGCGCACGCCCCTAACCGGCACCGCACCCGTTACCGCCGACTGGTGGACCGCGTTCGGCGATCCGGCGCTGACCGCACTGGTCACCCGCGCACTCGCCAACAATGTCGACATTGCGGTCGCCGCCGCGCGTGTCGAGGAAGCACGCGCGGCCGAGGCCTTGTCGCGCGCGCAATTGCTGCCACAGATCGGCGGGCAGTTGCCCGAAACACAGGGGCAGACGCTCAGTCCGCTCGGCACGCCGTCGCGCGCGATCGGGGCACAGCCGGGGGTCACTGCCAGCTTCGACCTCGACCTGTTCGGCCGCCTGCGTCTCGCCAGCCGGGCGGCGCGCGCGCAGTTGCTAACGACCGAGGCTGCGCGCGATACGGTTCGGCTGGCGACGGCGTCGACCGCGGCCAGCGGCTACATCACCTTGCGCGCACTCGACCAACGCCTTGCCATCGCCCGCGCGACACTGGCCGCGCGCGCGGACGCCCTGCGCATCGCCCGGCGGCGATACGAGACCGGCTATTCGTCGCGCCTCGAATATCGACAGGCGCAGGCCGAATATGCCGCGACCGAGCAATTGGTCCCACAGGCCGAACTCGCCATCGCGCGACAGGAGAATGCGCTGTCGCTGCTGGCCGGCGACACACCCGGCGCGATCGCCCGCGGGCAGCCGCTCGACCGGCTGCGCGTGCCTGCCATCCCCGTCGGTCTGCCCGCCGACCTGCTCCGCCGCCGACCCGACATCTATCAGGCCGAACAGGCTTTGGTCGCCGCCGACCTGTCGCTCGACAGCCAGCGCGCCGCCTTCCTGCCCAACCTGTTGCTCACCGGATCGGCCGGCGTCGTGCTGTCGACGGCACTGAAGAACCCGGTCGGAATATTCTCGCTCGGCGCCAGCATCCTCGCCCCGCTCTTCGACGGCGGTCGGCTGGCGGCGCAGGCGGATGCGGCGACTGCACGGCGCGACCAGGCCGCCTTCGCCTATCGCCGCACCGCACTGACCGCCTTCCGCGAGGTCGACGATGCGCTGGCCGGGGCGCAGCGGACAGCGCAGCAAGCCGCCGCGCTCGACGCCCAGGTCGCCGCCACCCGCGGCGCGGTCGGCAACGCCAGCAACCGCTATCGCGCGGGCTATTCGAGCTACATCGAACAGCTCGACGCCCAGCGCAGCCTGCTCGCCGCCGAACTCAGTCTCGTTCAGGCCTCCGCCGACCGGCTGACCAGCTATGTCGCTTTATACCAGGCGATGGGCGGCGGCTGGACGGGCGCCGAGAGGCGGTAGAGGCGGGTAACTGCATAGCCGTACTCCGGCGCAGGCCGGAGCGTTGGCAAACGTGAGCGCTTTCGATCGCCACGGCTCTGGCCTGCGCCGGAGCACGGGATGGCTCTGGTCGGCTGAGCGAGACTAACCAGCCACCGACCGCTGCGACATCGCCGCCAGCCGCTCCGCCAGTTCCGCGCGGCGGAAGGGTTTGGTCAGGCGCGGCAGGTCGGCGTCGATCCCCTCTTCCTCGGCATAGCCCGACGCGATCAGTACCGGCACCTGCGGGAAGGTCAGCTTCAACACGCGCGCCAGTTGCAGCCCGCTCATCCCCGGCATCAGGTGGTCGGTCACGACCAGGTCGAAGGTCCGCCCGCCCTCGAAATGGCGCAGCGCCTCTTCCGCCGACGACACCTCGACGACGTCATAGCCCAGGTCGCTCAGCATGTGCCCGGTGCTGACGCGAACCAGTTCCTCGTCGTCGACCAGCAGGACGGTGCCAACCCGCATCGTCTCGGCCAGCAGGACCGGCTCCTGCTCCTCGACCGCGGCGGTCGTGCTGACCGGCAGCCACAAGGTCACCGTGGTGCCCGCGCCCGGTGTGCTGTCGATCGTCAGCCCGCCGCCCAGCTGCGCGGCAAGGCCGTGGACCATCGACAGGCCCAGCCCCGTGCCCTTGCCGACGCCCTTGGTCGAGAAGAACGGCTCGGCCGCACGCGCGACGACATCGGGCTCCATGCCGATACCGCTGTCGGCGACGCTCAGGCGGACATAGTGGCCGCGCGCCAGTCCGGTCGCCGAGCCTGCATCGATGCTCTCGCGCCGCACGGCCAGCACAAGTTCGCCGCCGCCGGGCATCGCGTCGCGCGCGTTCACCGCCAGGTTGAGCAGCGCCATCTCGACCTGGTTCAGATCGGCCTTGGCCGGCGGCAGGTCGGCGGCCAGGTCGACCCGCACCGTGATGGTCGGGCCGAGCGTCGATTCGATCAGGCCGCTCATCCCCTCGACCAGTGCCGCGATGTCGACCGCCGCCGCCTGGAGCGGCTGGCGGCGGGCGAAGGCCAACAGGCGCTGCACCAATGTCTTGGCGCGCTCCGCCGACTGCAGCGCGCCTTCGATCAGCCGGCGCTCGCGCACATTGCCGACCGCATTGCGCACCAGCAGGTCGAGCGAGCCGATGATCGGCGTCAGCAGGTTGTTGAAGTCGTGCGCGACGCCGCCGGTCAGGCTGCCCATCGCCTCCATCTTCTGGCTCTGGCGCAGGGCTTCCTGCGCCAGTTTCAGCTCGGCCTCGCGCGCCTTCGCTTCCGACAGGTCGCGGCCGACGGCGATGAAATTGATACCGTCCGGCTCCGGCGCGACGGTCCATTCGATCGATTTCCACCCGCCCGACTTGGTCGCGATACGGTTTTCGAACCGCGTCGGCTGGCGCGTCGCCTTCATCCCCTCGATCGCGACCAAAGTCGGCGCGGCGTCGTCGGGATGCATGAAATCGGCATAGCCCCGCGTCAGCAGCTCGTTCGCGCTCCAGCCGAGCGTCGTCGTCCAGGCCGGGCTGACCGCCGACATCATGCCGCCGAAATCGGCGCGCGCGAGCATGTCCTGCGACAGCGTCCACAGCCGGTCGCGTTCGGCGCGCGCGCGCTCGATCGCGCTCTTCAACCGCTCGCCGACCTCCTGGACCAGGCTTTCCTCCGCCGCGGTCCAGTCGCGCGGTTCGGCGCTCTGCACGGCGAGCAGGCCGACCCAGCGCTCCTCCTCGAACAGCACCACGTCGATGAACGCACCGACCTGCCGCTCGGCCAGGCCCGCCCGCGCCAGGTCGCTCAGCCGCATGTCGCCGGGGACGTCGCGCGCGACGACGGGGGTGCCCAGGCGATAGGCGTTGAGCAGGTCGGGACCGAACGCTTTGAGGCAATGTTCGCCGACGATCGACTTCACGCCGTTGGTGAAGTCGCGCTCGACCGTCATCCGCCCGTCGGCGATCTCGGCGTAAAAGACGCGAGATGCGTCCATCTGTTCGCCGATCAGGTCGGCGGCCAGGCTGGTGATCTCGGCCGGGGTGGTCAGCGGGCGCAGGCGATCGGACAGCGACAGCAGGAAGGCCGTCCGCCGCTCGGCCGCGACGCGCTCCGTCGTCTCGGCAAGGATGCAGATGACGCCGGCGGGCGCCCCATCCTCGTCCGGGACCGGCGAATAGTCGAGGTCCATCCACACCTGCTCGGGCCGGCCGTGGCGGTGGAGCGTCAGTTCCTGGTCGCGGTAGTTGAGCGTGCCGCCGGCAAGCCCGACCCGCATGACATTGTCGTTGAAGTCGGCGACCTCGGGCCAGCCCTCGCGCACGTTGCTGCCGAGCAGGTCGGGGTGGCGCCCGCCGGCGAAGCCCGAATAGGCGTCATTGTAGATCATGACACCTTCGTCGCCCCACAGCATCACGATCGGCACTGGCGAGCGCAACAGCAGCGCGGTCGCCGTGCGCAGCGGCTGGCTCCACCCCGCGATCGGCCCCAGCGGCGTCGCCGACCAGTCCCGAGCCGCGATCAGACGGCCACATTCGCCGCCGCCGTTCAGGAAGACTGGGCCATCGACGCCATCGGGACCGGCAACATTATGCATCATAAGACGACTGAAAAACCCGGCTGAGCGATGTTCGCGACCGCGATAGCATCTTTCGCTACGAAGCGGAAACCGGGCACATCTCGCCGCCGCCGATCCGGGAAATCGGCGCCGCCGTGCGATCGAGGCTTTCGCTACCCGCGCACTTGCGTCACTCAGGTACGGGGCAGGACTTGGGGGACGCGGTGCACAGGACGGACGACGGCCGGATCGATCACGAACACAGCAAGGCGCAGCTGGAACGGATGGCGTTCTTTTCCGACGCGGTCTTCGCCATCGCCATGACCCTGCTGGTGGTCGAGGTGAAGCTGCCGCATATCGCGCGCTTCGACGACGTGTCGCTGGCGAACGCGTTGCTGGCGATCATCCCCAGCTACGTCGGCTTCCTGGTCAGCTTCCTCGTGCTGGCGCGCTTTTGGGTGTCGCATCATGTCGTGCTGGGGGAATTGCGCCCGACGAATACCCGGCTGCTGTGGGCGAACCTGATGCTGCTGCTTGCGGTCGCCTTCATACCGTTTCCGACCGCGGTGGTCGCCGAATATGCGCAGTTGCGGGTGGGCGTCGGCTTCTATGCCGTGTGGCTGGTGCTGCTCGGACTGCTGAACCAGCGCATCATCCGCATCGGCATCAGCGATCCGGCGCGGCGACGTCAGCGCAGAGGATCTCCACCCCTTCCTGCGCGCCAGCTGGATTCCGATCCTGATCGGCGGACTGGCCTTCGCGGCAGGCATGGTGTCCCCGCTCGCAGCCTTGGGCGTGCTCGGCATCGGCAGCCCGATCATCTCCTATATCCTGCGGCGAAAGGGCTGAGTGCGCGCTCCTGCACCGCTATAGCCTGACGTCGCGTCACCAGCCCATGCTGCCCGGCACGCCCTTGAACGGGCCTGCCAGATCCGATGTGATCCAGCCACCGTAGAAGCCACCCGGTTGCGCGCGGACGACCTCACCGTCGACCGTACAGCGGTCGAGCGGCCCGGCGTAGAAAGCGACGTGATCGCGCAGGATGGCGAAGCCGGGGGTCGGGTTCGGATAGCTCCAGGCGATGTCGCGCAACAGCTCGCCGCCGACCGCCAGATGCCAATACACTGCCTCGCCCTTCCATTCGCAAAAGGACCGGCGATCGGACCGCTGCAACAGTCCCTGCGCGATGTCGGCAGGCGGCAGGTACCAGCTGGGTGGATGACTAGTCTCCAGCGTGCGGACCGGTGCCCGGCTGTCGGCCACGACGACACCGCGATGCTCGATCCGGACATGGCGGTCGCTTGCCTGCGCGATCGCCGGGCGGGGGTAGGACCAGACGCTTTCCTGCCCCGGCGCGACTGGATCGGGCGACGGCCTCACGCGCCTGCCTGCGGATTATCGCGGCGGATGCGTTCGGCGAGCAATGTCGCAAAGCCCAGCCAGGCGACGAACGGTACCGCCAGCACCGCCGCCGGCCGGTCGACCTTCGCCGCGGTGACCACCAGCGCCGCGCCCGACGCGATCATCGCCCCCGACGCCGCGACGCTCGCGTCGAGCCGCTTGCGGCGGAAGAACAGTTCGGTCCAGCCGCCGATCATCGCGCTGTTCGCCAGCCACAGCCCCACCGCGGCGTTGCGCCGCGGCGTCGCCGGCTGACGCAACAGGCGATAGCCACCGACCGCCAGCCCCGTCTCCAGCACCGGCCACACCGCGCCGAACACGGCGTCGGGCGGCGTATAGCCGGGCTTGTCGAGCCGCCGGTACCAGCGGCGGACACCGGGATGCGACGCATCGGGCGCGTTGCGGCGGCCGATCAGCGCACTGGCGCCCAGCACCGCGCCGACGATGCCGAGTGCGACTATGGGCGGAAGACCTTTCTCTCCCGCATCGGAGGCGGCTGACCCGGGCGGTGCCGTCCCGGTATCGCCGGCACCGAACAGTTTGCCCGTCGCCTTCGCGATCGGCGGCTGGCTCGCAATAGCCACCCGGCCTACTTGCCCTTCTCGCCGGAAATGGCATCCCCGGCCGACTTCAGATCCTCGCCCGCCCCCCTGACGGTATTGCAGGCGCTGAGCCCGAGCAGGATGGCGAACCCGGCTGTGGCGATGATCTTGCGGCTCATGACGAAAACCTTTCATCCAAATGATGGGACACGGTCGCCCGCGCTCACGGCACGATCCCGCAGCCGGCGGCACCCTTGCCGACCGCCAGCGCGATAGCGGGATCACGGATCTCGCCGGCGACGCGCAGCAGGTCGCTGACCGTCAGGCGCGTCGGATCGGTATCGTCCCGTCGATAGGCGGCCGCCGCCTTGCCCAGCTGTTGCAGCTGCCCCAGCGACAGGTCGCCCTGCAACCGGTCGCCGACGCACGTCGATCGCTGCGCATCCAGGCCATAGCGCTGCAAGCCGGTCGAAATCCGCTGCGATGGTGCTGCACAGGCGGTGACTGCGAGGCCGGCGACACATGCCAGGACGATGACCTTCATTGCCGTTCCTCCACGGACCGGCGACACGATGGCATGCGATCCGAGTGAGTAACCTGTGATAGGCGCGACCGTTCCGGTGCGTCGCCGGACGGATCGACGTCCGGCTTCGCAACCAGTAGACACATGGATTGACCGCCCACGCCGAAGCGGCTTGCTATGGCCTGCTCTTCCCCTTTGCCCAGGATGCCCCGCGATGCCCCTCTCTCCTCGTCCCATCGTCATCGCCGCTTTGCTCGCGGGAACCATGTTCGCTCCCGCAGCGGCGCAGCAGCGTGCAGGGGCGGCGGCAACGTCGATCGTGGTTCCGCCCGTCGCCTTTACCGAGCGGACGCTGGCCAACGGCCTGAAGGTGATCGCGATCCGCGATACCACCACGCCCAATGTCACGACCCAGGTCTGGTACGACGTCGGCTCGAAGCACGACCCGCAGGGCCGCTCGGGCTTCGCGCATCTGTTCGAGCACATCCTGTCCCGCAAGACGGTCAACATGCCCTATAATGCGATCAACAAGCTGACCGAGGATGTCGGCGGGTCGCGCAACGCATCGACCTGGTTCGATCGCACCAACTATTACGAGATCGTCCCCGCCCAATATCTGGAGACGATGCTGTGGACCCATGCCGAGCGCATGGCGCGGCCGGTGGTCGACGAACAGGTATTCGAAACCGAGCGCAACGTTGTGAAGGAGGAGTTGCGCCAGCGCGTGCTCGCGCCGCCCTATGGCCGGCTGCGGCTGATCATGGACGAAAACAGCTATGACACGCTGCCGATGCGCCGTTCGGGGATCGGCAGCCTGGAACAGCTCGACGCCGCGACGCTGGGCGACGCGCGTGCGTTTCACGAGGCGTTCTACGGCCCCGATACCGCGACGCTGATCGTGTCGGGCAACTTCGACCCGCGTCAGCTCGATGCGCTGGTCGATCGCTATTTCGCCGCCATCCCGCGCCGCGCCAATCCCATCCCGCTAAAGGTGACCGCGACCGAGGCGCCGCGGACGAAGCCGCGCACCGTCACCGCCTATGCGCCCAACGTCCCGCTGGCGATGATCGCGTCGTCCTGGCGCATTCCGGGGTCGGCGAGTCCCGATCTCGCTGCGCTTGAGGTGCTCGATGCCGTGCTGTCGGGCGGCCAGAATTCGCGCCTCTACCGCGCGCTCGTCCGCGATTCCCAAATCGCGTCGTCAGTCGGCGTCCAGTTGCAGGATGTCGAAGACGGCGGCTTCTTTGCGCCCAGCGTGACGCTCGCCAGCGGCCGGACGGTTACGGAGGCAGAACCCGCGCTCGCCGCGCAGATCGCGCGCGTGCGCGACGAGCCGGTCAGCGCGACCGAGCTGGCCGAGGCGAAGAACGAGATCCTGGCCTCTGCTTTGCGAGAGCGCGAGACGTTCGATGGCCGTGCCTTTGCGATCGGCGAGGCGCTGGTCCGCACGGGCGACCCGCGCGCGCTCGATCGCCGACTGGCGCTGGTCGGCAAGGTGACAGCCGCCGACGTGCAGCGCGTCGCGCGCCAGTATCTGAAGCCCGAGGCGCGGGTCGATGTCCGCTACCTCGACGAGAAACAGCGCCCGGCCGGCGCGGCGGATGCCTGGGCCAATCCCACGCCGATGCCGACCTGGGCCTCGGTCCCGGCGGCCACCCGCGCCCCACTCGCGCTCGCGCCCGAAGCAAGCCGCCAGGCGCCGCCCCAGCCGGGCACGGCCTTGCCGGTCACGCCGCCGGTGATCGCCGAAAGCCGGCTCGCCAACGGCATGGGCGTGGTCGCCGCGCGCACCGGTTCGGTTCCCGTGGCGACGATGGCGGTCGTGCTGAAGGGCGGCAGCGCCACCGATCCGCAGGGCCGCGCCGGGCTCGCCGCGATGCTCGCCGACCTCGCGACTCAGGGGACCACCACCCGCTCCGCCGAGCAGATCGCCGCCCAGGTCGAGGCGCTGGGCGCGCGGATCGACGCGCAGGCCGGGGCCGACGGGACCATCGTCAGCGTGACAGGTCCGGTCGCCACGCTGGCGCAGGCCGGCGCAGTGCTGGCCGATGTCGTGCGCAACGCCAGCGTGCCCGCCGCGGAGGTCGAGCGCCGCCGTCGCCAGACGCTCGATGCCCTGTCGGTCGCGATGAAGAACCCGGGCGCGCTTGCCGGCGCGGCGCTTCAGGCGGTCAGCTACGGCACCGCGCCCTATGGCATGATCCCGACTGCCGCGAGCGTCACCGCGATCTCCCGCGACGACCTGACCGCGGCGCATGCCCGCTGGTGGCGACCGGAACTGGCGACCGTCGTCGTCACCGGCGGGATCGATCCCGCCGCCGCGCGTCAACTGAGCGATCGCCTTTTCGGCGACTGGCGCGCGACCGGCGCCACGCCCGCTCTGCCGACCGCTCGCGCCGGCCAGCCGGGCAAGCCGCGCCTCGTCGTCATCGACATGCCCGGTGCCGGCCAGGCGGCGATCGCGGCGGGGGTCCGCGGGCTCGACCGTGCCGATCCGCGCTGGTTCGATCTCCAGGTCGCCAATGCCGTGCTCGGCGCCGGCTCCAACGGCCGGCTGTTCCAGGAAATCCGCGTCAAGCGCGCGCTGTCCTACGGCGCCTACAGCGCCGTGTCCGCGCGCGCCGACGATGGCCTGCTGACCGCGACGACCCAGACCAAGAACGAAAGCGCCGCCGATGTCGTGCAGATCTTCCTGAACGAATTCGACCGGCTCGGCCGCGAGCCGCTCGACGCCGCGACGGTCGACAAGCGCAAGACGTTCCTGGCCGGTGGGCTCAGCCGTGCCGCCGAAACCAGCCGCGGCCTTGGCGTGACGATCGCCGGGCTGATCCACCAGGGTCTGTCGCCGGCGGAAGCGGCGCGGCTGACCAGCAGGATCGATGCGGTCGACGCGGCCGGGGCCAGTGCGGCGGCGAAGGCGAGCGTGGCGGGTGCCAACGCCAACATCGTCGTGGTCGGTGACGCCAGGCAGTTCGTCGACAAGCTGCGCGCGATCCGCCCCGACCTGGAACTCATCCGCGCCGACGCGGTCGACCTGTCGACCCCGACGCTGGTCGCCGCGAAGTAACGACGACGGGGCGTGCGCGAACTTGCCGCGCACGCCCCGCGTTTAGACATCGACGGTCGGGCTTACTGCTCGCTCGCCTCGCGCTTCACCGCGCCGCGACCCATTGCCGAGACCAGCACGTTACCCTCGCCTGAGAAGTTGGCGGCGGGCAGCGTCGCGACCCGGTCGCCGACCTGGACCAGCACTTCGCGGACCCGGCCGTTTGCCTCGCTCTTTAGCGAGCGGACGGTGCCGAGCGCGCGGCCCTTTGCGTCGACGACATTCATGCCCGGCGCCACGTCGAAGCTGCCAGCACCGTCCGCCGCTGCGCTGCCGGCGAGAGCGAGCATGCCGTTGGTCAGGCTGCCGCTGCCGCTCGCCGCGCCGGTTGCCGAACCGGCCGCGCTGCCGGCTGCCGACCCCACCGCGTCGCGGGCGCCGCCAACCGTGTCACGCGCCCCGCCGATCGCCTCACGACCGCGCCCGGCGAGGCCACGCGCTTCACCCACGGCGCTGCGGGCCGTCGAGCGCACCGCATCGGTGCCGATCAGTTGCGCGTCGGCGCTACCGCCTGCGCTGCCCGATCCGCGCGTCTCGGCGCTGCCACTGCCGATCGGCAAGCCGCCATCGAGCAGCGTACCGCCCTGGCCCGAGGCAGTCCCGCCGGCGCGAACGCGGCCGCTGCGACGGTCGACCTGACGCTCGGTCCGCACCTCACCTGCGCCCGAGCGGCGGAGCGTCCCGTCGATCATCGGTCCGGGTCCGCGCAGCGTTCCGCCAAGCCCGCTGCCCAGCCCGCCGCCGAGCATCCCGCCGACACCGCCGCCGCCACCGAGCAGCTGTGCCGAAGCCGGAGTCGCAGCGATCGCCAGAGCCAGCGCCGCGGTCGTGAACAGTGTGCGTGTCATCTCGTATCTCCCTAATCGGTTCTGTTGGGAGAACGGGTGCCGCGATCCACTTAATCCCGGCGGATACGATTTTTTTGAAATTGGCCTGGCGTGAAGCGCTGCTGCCCCACGCGCCGGGGCATATTCCGAGGTGTGATTCAGCCGACTTCACCCAACCGTGCTCCGGCGAAGGCCGGAGCCTGGGCAGTCGAAGCCCTGACGCTCGCCAAAGCTCCGGCCTTCGCCGGAGCACGGTCAGGTCAGATCCCTAACGGCGGCTGACGCAGGTGCTGCACACCAGCCCGCGCCCATAGCCACAGCCTTTGCGCGCCTCGCCATCGACACGCTGACGCCCGACCGCCGCCAGTCGCGCGGCGACCAGCGGCGCGGCGAAGGACGTGCCGCGCACCGTCTTCATGCCGCCGCGCGCGTCGGGCGCTGCGAAGCCTGCAGCCGGCGCGGCATAGTCGAGATGCGTGGCACGCCCCGCCTCGATCAGCACGCGGTCGCGCGCATCGACGCCGGTCACCGCGACGACGCCGGGGTAGGAGGCGGGATAGGCGGGTGGCCCGGTCGGCCCGTCGTTGCCGACCGCTGCGACGATCGTCATCCCGCGCGCCTGCGCCGCCGCGACGACGCGGGCGAGCAGCGGGTTGGCCGGGCCGACCAGGCTGATCGAGACGGTGCCGACCCGCTCCTTCGCCAGCCAGCCGATCGCGCGGGCGATGGCGACCGCGCCACCGCCGGCCGGATCGCTGCCATAGACATCGGCCGCCAGCACGCGCGCGCCCGGCGCCCCGCGCCCGACCAGCCACGCGACCGCGCTGCCGTGGTCGCTCGCACGCGGTGCGCCCGTCGCGAAACCCATCTGCCGTACGCCGGCGTCGCCGACCCCACCGTCGATGATCCCGACCATCGCGCCACCCGGCGCAGGCGACAGCGGCGCGGCCAGTGTAGTACCCGGCACCGTGCCCATCGCACCGCCTTCGATATGGATGACGTCCGCGGCGACGTTTCCCGCCTGTCGCCGCGCCTTGGCGAGCGCGCGGTCGAGACGAATCCCTTCCGGCACGGCCAGCCGGGCGTAGCCGACCCCCAATTCCTCGATCGTGGTACGTTCGATCATGCGGAACCCGTCACGCTCCAGCGCGGCGATCTGCGCGTCGGTCGGGTCGGTCAGCACCACTTCCCCCGCCCGCGCGGCGTTGCCGCGGTCGTCGCGCACCACCCGCCCGCCGCTATCCCGCACCAGCCGCGCGATCCGGTCGAGCCGTGCCATTTCCAGCAGACGCGGCGTGCTGTCGACGACGCGGTCGACGGTGCGGTCGACGGTGCCAAGCACGCGCCCCGGCAACGCCCCGACCGGGCCGGGCAACGGCGGCAACAGCTGTGCACTTGCCGGCGCGGCAAGGGTCAGCGCGAGGGGGAAGAGGATGCGAGTCACGAATATCCTTCTTGACGCACATTAATGCGCTGTCACGGATGAAACGCCTGTCGGCATCCGTTTCATCCCGGAAAGGACGCGAACCTGAGTTTCGAGACCGACCTGACCGCGCTGCTGCCGCGCCTGCGGCGGTTCGCCCGTGCGCTGACCCGCCATGCGGCGGACGCCGACGACCTCGTGCAGGCCGCCGTGGAACGCGCGCTGGTCGCCCGGTCGAGCTTCGTCGAGGGTACGCGGTTGGATAGCTGGATGTACCGGATCATGCGCAACGCCTGGATCGACACCGCCCGGATGCGCGCCCGCGCCGCGCAGACCTTCGTCGCGGAGGAAGCGGGCGCGAGCGTCGGCGACGACGGCGACCGCGCACTGGAAGCACGGGCCGAGCTCGACCGCGTCGGCCGCGCAATGGCGACGCTGCCCGACGAACAGCGCGAGGCGGTGGCGCTCGTGCTGGTCGAGGGGCTCGCGTACAAGGAAGCCGCGGAAGTTCTCGACATTCCGATGGGAACGCTGACGTCGCGATTGGTCCGCGGGCGGGCGGCGCTGATGGACAGGTTGGGAGAAGCGGCATGACGGTCGATCACGAGACGCTGATGGCCTATGCCGATGGCGAGTGCGATCCGCTGACCGCGCGCCGCGTCGAGCGCGCGATCGCGGCCGACCCCGCCCTGGCCACGGAGGTCGACTCCCACCGGGCGCTGCGGACACGATTGGGTGCGGCGTTCGCTCAGGTCGCGGACGAACCGGTCCCGCCCCGTCTTACGGCGCCGCTGACCAGCAACGTCGTCCCCTTTGCGCAAGCGCCGCGCCGTCGCGTGCCGCCGGTCTGGGCGGGAGCGGTCGCCGCCAGCCTGGTGATCGGCCTCGTCCTCGGCCGCGGCCTGACGCCGCAAGGAACCGTGGCGACCGGGCCGGCGGGCCTCGTCGCGGAGGGAACATTGGCGCGCGCGCTCGACACGCAAGTGGGCGGTGACGGCGCGAAGGGCGGCGTGCGGATGCTCGCCAGCTTCCGCGCTACGGATGGCGAACTGTGCCGTGTCTTCACCGGCGCACCGACGAGCGGCATCGCCTGCCGCAACGGCGACAGCTGGGCGCTGCGCCGGACGATTTCGGGCACGGCGGAAAGCGGCACCTATCGCCAGGCCGGCACGGCGTCGGCGTCGCTGCTGGCCGACGCACAGGACATGATGGCCGACACCCCGCTCGACGCCGCCGCCGAGCGCGACGCCGCGCGACGGGGCTGGCGTTGACCGGGGTCCATCGGGCCGTACCGTCTTCCCCTGATCAAGCGCTGCCCGTCTTCTTCGTCATCCCGGACTTGATCCGGGATCCAGGGTCACGAGCGAATCGGCTTTGCGCTCTGGATCTTGGATCAAGTCCGGGACGACGGCCACTGTAACGACGCTCGCGCAAGCCGTACTAATCGACGCGCCGCCCGCCCTTCATCACCAGGCGCACGTCGCGCACCGCAGCGATCGTGGCGGTCGGATCGCCGCCGACCGCGACGAGGTCGGCAAGCAGCCCCGGCTTGATCGCCCCCAGCCGCGCGCCCTGCCCCATCCAACGCGCATTGCCTGACGTCGCGGCGAGCAGGACGGCCGACGGTGACATGCCCGCGGCGACCAGCAATTCCATCTCGCGCGCATTGTCGCCGTGCGCATAGACACCGACGTCGCCGCCCACGCAGATCGGCACGCCGGCGGCTAGCGCAAGGCGCAGGCCCTCCCGGCTCTGGCGCACGCCGGCCGGCACCGGATCGCCGCCGGCCCAGCCGCGATAGCGGGCGCTGGCGTCCGCGGCGGCGAGCGTCGGACAGAGTGCGATCCGCTTCGCCGCCATGCTCGCATAGATGGCGGGGGTGCCGCCATATCCATGCTCGATCGTATCGACCCCCGCCTCGATCGCACGGCGCATCCCTTCGGGCGTGGAGGCGTGGACCGCGACCGGGCGGCCGGCGTCATGCGCGGCGGCGACTGCGGCGCGGATTTCGTCCAGGCTCAGCGTCGGGCGGCTGTCCTCGCCGGCCCGCCAGCGATAATCGGCATAGAGCTTCACCCAGTCGGCCCCGGCCGCGACCTGGCGGCGGACGGCGGCGACCATCGCGTCGGCGCCGGACACTTCCTCGGCGCCTTGCGGCACCTCGACGCCGGGTTCGAACCCCTTGGGACCATAGGCGCCCAGCGCGACGATCGCACGCGTCGCGACCGCCAGCCGCGGACCCGGCACGATGCCCTGATCGATCGCCGCCTTCAGCCCGACATCGGCATAGCCCGCGCCTTCGGTGCCCAGGTCGCGTTCGCTGGTGAAGCCGGCGCGCAGCGTCGTCCGCGCCTGCGCCACCGCCCGCGCGGTGCGCAGCGCCAGCGGCTCGTGCAGCACCTGATCGTCCCAGCTCGCCTCGTTATACGGATGCAGGAACAGGTGGCCGTGCCCCTCGATCATGCCCGGCATTAGCGTGGTTCCGGGCAGGTCGACGACCTCCGCCCCCGGCGGCGTGGCGAGCGCTGGCCCGACCGCCGCGATGCGATCGCCCCGGATCAGCACCTGCCACCCGTCATGTCTGCGCCCGTCGACACCGTCGAAGACCGCGGCGGGCTTCAGCAGGATCGCCCGGGGCGCGACATCCTGCGCGGGCGCGGCACCGGCGACGAATGCGGCGGCGAGCGCCAACCAGCGCTTGGTCATTTCACGATCCCCGTCATAAGCTTGGGGCATGATCGGACATCTCACCAGACTGCGCAATCCGTCGATCCTGCTGGCGCTGCTCGCGACCACCGCCGCGGCGCCGGATCCCGACATGACCCGCTGGCGCAACTATGCCGCGCAGGTGACGATCACCCGCGACGACTGGGGCATCCCGCATATCGCCGGACGCAGCGACGCGGATGCGGTGTTCGGGATGATGTATGCGCAGGCCGAGGATGATTTCGCGCGGATCGAGGCCAATTATCTGACCGCGCTCGGCCGCACGGCGGAGGCGGACGGCGAAGAGGCGATCTGGGCCGACCTGCGCCAACGGCTGTTCGTCGATCCGCAGCAGTTGCGCCGCGACTATGCCGCGTCGCCGCGCTGGTTGCGCGACCTGATGGACGCCTGGGCGAACGGGCTGAACTATTATCTGGCGACGCATCCGACAGTAAAACCGCGCGTCATCACCCGGTTCGAGCCGTGGATGGCGCTCAGCTTCACTGAGGGCAGCATCGGCGGCGATATCGAGCGGATATCGCTCTCCGACCTCAAGACCTTCTATGGCCGCCCGACACCCCCGACCCCGGAGGAGCGCGGCGCGATCCCGCGCGAGCCATCGGGGTCGAACGGCATCGCCATCGCGCCGAAACTGACCGCGAACGGCCGCGCGCTGCTGCTGATCAACCCGCACACCAGCTTCTATTTCCGGTCGGAGGCGCAGGTGACGAGCGCCGCGGGGCTGAACGCCTATGGCGCCAGTACCTGGGGGCAGTTCTTCGTCTACCAGGGCTTCAATGCGCGCGCGGGCTGGATGCACACGTCGTCGACGGTCGACAATGTCGACGAATTTGCCGAGCGGATCGTCCGTCGCGGCGACGGCTGGGCCTATCGCTACGGCAGCGAGGAGCGCCCGGTCCGGTCGGAAGTCGTGACGATCCGCTATCGATCGGCGGCGGGCGCGCCGGCCGAACGACGCTTCACGATCTGGCGGACGCATCATGGTCCGATCACGCGCGCCGCGGACGGTCGCTGGATCGCGACCGCGCTGATGTGGCGACCGATCGCGGCGCTCGAACAAAGCTATCTGCGAACCAAGGCGACGACGCTCGCCGACTATATCGCGGTGTCTGAACGCAAGGCGAATTCGTCGAACGACACGCTCTATGCCGACGCGCGCGGCAGCATCGCGTTCCTGATGCCGCAGTTCATGCCGCTGCGCGATAACCGTTTCGACTTTACCCGCCCGGTCGACGGCAGCGATCCGGCGACCGACTGGTGCGGCCTGCACAGTCTCGCCAGCCTGCCGAGCGTCGCCAATCCGCGCACCGGCTGGGTTCACAACACCAACGACTGGCCATGGAGTGCGGCCGGGCCGGACAGTCCCAAGGCCGCGGATTATCCTCGATATATGGACCAGACCGGGCCGAATGCGCGCGGCGAGCATGCCGACCTGCTGCTGACGGGAGCGAAAGGGTGGACGCCAGAGCGGCTGCGCGCGGCAGCCTATGACCCGTATCTGCCCGCCTTTGCCCGCCTGCTGCCGCCCGTCGTCGCGGCCTGGCGCGCGCTGCCGGCGAGCGATCCGCGGCGCGCGGCGCTGGCCGAACCGATCGCCGAGCTTGCCCGCTGGGACCATCGCTGGAGCGCGGCATCGGTCGCGACGAGCCTGGCGGTGTTCTGGGGCGACGAACTCTGGTCACGGGTCGGCGCACGGGCGCAGGCGGCGCGGATGAACGTGCCCGCCTATATCGGCGCCCGCGTCGATGAGCGCACGAAACTCGACGCCCTTACCGCGGCGGTCGACCGGCTGTCGCGCGATTTCGGGACGTGGCGAACGCCTTGGGGCCGGATCAACCGATTCCAGCGGCTCGACGACGCGATCAAACCGCATTTCGACGACACCCGCCCCTCGACACCGGTGCCGTTCACCTCCGCACAATGGGGCAGTCTCGCCTCGTTCGGGGCGAAGCGCTGGCCGGGAACGAGGAATTATTACGGCACCAGCGGCAACAGCTTCGTCGCCGTCGTCGAATTCGGGCCGCGGGTGAAGGCGATGGCGGTGATGGCGGGCGGCCAAAGCGGCGACACCCGGTCGCCGCACTTCGCCGACCAGATCGACCGCTATGCCTCCGGTCGCCTGCGCCCGGTCTATTTCTATCCCGACGAACTCGCCGGCCATGTCGAGCGACGATACCGACCGGGCGACTGATCCCATTCAGCGATGCGCGGACACGGGTGCGCACGTCGCTAAAAATTCGCGCATCGAAGACCGCTTGTCCTGCATTGCCTCTCTCCCGCGGAGCGATGTGTCGAGGTTCGCCCACCTCTTGCTCCCATCTCACGGGACGTATAGCCAGAGTGTAGGACAAGAGGCGGCCAAGGACCCGGCGGCGATCGGGTGTTGGCGACGGATGGGGAGGAAGCGGTGGCGGAGCAGCAGGGCGAAGGCTGGCGGGACACGATCCTGGCGGGTCTGGCGAACTACATCGACGCGGGCTCGATCGTCGCGGGCTCGGTCGCGCTTGCCCTGTGGAAGGACGCCTATGGCCTTTCCGACAGCTTCATCGGGCTGATCGGCGCGTTCAGCGCGAATGCCATCTCCGCCGGCGTCGGGGCATTGATCGGCGGGATGCTATGCGACCGGTTCGGGCGGAAGAAGATCTACCAGTACGACATGCTGTTCTACGCGTTCGGCATGGCGTGGCTGGTGTTCGCCTCCGCGCCCTGGATGATCGTGCTCGGATTCGTGCTGGTCGGCCTGGCGGTCGGGGCGGACATTCCTGCGTCCTGGTCGCTGATCGCGGAGCAGGCGCCGGACACGAAGCGCGGCGCGCATTCGGGCGTCGCGCAGCTGCTCTGGTATCTGGGGCCGGTCGCGGTGCTGGTCGCCGCCTATTTCCTCAAGCCCTTCGGCCTGGACGGCGTACGCTGGCTGTTCATCCACCTGATGGTGCTCGCGCTCGGCCTGACCTTCCTGCGGTCGCGGATGCGCGAGTCGCGGCGGTGGGAAGAGGCGCAGGCGGCGTCCGGCGATGCCGGTCCGCGGCTGGACTGGCGCCAGTTGCTGCGCGCGCCCTATCTCGGCTCGATCCTGTTCCTCGCCGCGATGTACGGGTTCTGGAACCTGTGGGCGGGCTATAACGGCTTCTTCACGCCCTATCTGATCGAGCGCAACAACCTGCCCGAGTGGACCGCCACGATGTTGCCGGCGAGCTATTTCCTGATCGGCATGCTGTCGATCCTCGGCATCTTCATGACGCTGTCGGACCGGGTGAACCAGCGCACATTGTTCGGCATCTCGGCGGCGCTGCATGTCGTCGGCATGGCATTGCTCGCCGTCTTCGGCTTCCGGCTGGAGATCGTGATCGCGCATATCGTCATCATGGGCGTGGCCGGCGGGTTCGGCGCGCAGAGCTTCTTCCAGCTCTGGTCGGCCGAGCTGTTCCCCACCGCGATCCGCTCGACCGCGCAGGGGCTGACCTTCGCGATCGTGCGCATCGGGCTGGGCATCTGGAGCCTCGCTGTGCCGACGCTCGCGGCCTATGACTTCACCATCCTCGCCTGGATCCTGACCGGTTTCCTGGTCGTGTCGGGGGTGATCGGCCTGGTCTGGGCGCCGCGCAACGAGGGCAAGTCGCTGGAACAGATCGACCGCGCGCGGGGCTTGGCGGGCTGATCGCCTGCGCCGCGGCGGTTAGGACCGGATCACGGGGCGCAGGCTGTCCCCCGTCCGGTCCCATCGGAACCCGGCGAGCCAGCCGAGCGGATTCCACGTCGCATTCCCGTTCAGCGAGAAGGTGGCGAACTCCGCACGGCCGCCGATGGACTCGACCGGCACCGCACCGCCCAGCCCGCCCTCGTCCGTCGCCACCCGGCTGTCGGCACTGTTGTCGCGATTGTCGCCCATCACATAGATATGGCCGGCGGGCACGCGATAGGCGACGGTGTCGTCCAGCCGGCTCTGCCCCAGGTCCATCGTCGTGTAACTGGCACCGTTCGGCAGCGTCTCGCGCATCATGTGCACGCGACAGATGCCGTCGGTCACTTCGCCGGGGCAGGGCGCGTTACCGTTGTCGACGATCCGCTGCAGGCCCCGGTCTTCCGTCGCGACCGGTCGCCCGTTCAGCCACAGCCGGCCGCGGACCATCTGCACCGTATCGCCGGGCAGGCCGATCACGCGCTTGATCAGCGTCTCGCTGCGCCGCGCCGGGTCGGGCGGGGTCAGGATGACGATGTCGCCTCGCGTCGGCAACCGGCCGAACAGCCGACCGCGCAGCGCCGGCAACACGTCGAAGCTGACCGACGCATAGGACCAGCCATAGGGATATTTGCTGACCACCAACCGGTCGCCGGTCAGCAGTTCGGGCATCATCGATCCCGACGCGATGTAGAAGGGCCGCGCGATCAGGCTGTGAAAGCCGATCACGGCGAGCGCGAGCATCAGGATGCCGCGCAGCTCGGCGCGCCAGGTCGAGCGGGTGTCGGGGGCGGAGATCGTGTCTGTCATGCCGATACGATCGACCGGCATCATCCACCCGGTCCAACGCTTCCGCGTCCGGACAAGCGGATTTTCGTGTCCGGACACGCCGTCGAGGGGACACCTGGGGCTTCGGCGCAGGCTGAATTCGGTCAGTAGTCCCCCAAACGTTCGTGCTGAGTGCAGTCGAAGCACCTGTTGGAGGACTGCCCTTCGACTTCGCTCAGGGCGAATGATGGTAAGCGGAGCGATCGCTCTAAAATCTAGCGCGCGGCGAACTCGCTCGGGCTGAGTACCCCGTCATGATTGCGGTCGAGCGCAGCAAAGGCCTGTGCCTCCCACGGCGCGGAACGCGCCAGCGAGGGTGTCGCCAGCCCGGCCCCGATCGCGGCACCCGCGACCCAGGCCGTCACGGCCAGCCGAACCGATCGCCGCGACGGTCGCCGCAGTGGCTGCTCGCCCGCTTCGAGTTGCGCATTGATGAACGCACGCACCGCGTCGCTGGCAGTCCTGTCCTGCCGGCGGCACTGCGCCATGAATGCGGCCTTGGTCGCATCGGGCAGGCGTACTTCCAGCGTCACATTCTTCTTCGCGCGCATATCGAACCTCCGGGGGCACGGCATATCCCAATCCCCGGTCCGGCAACAGCCAGGCATTTGGGCGGCCCGGGGCAACCGGCACAGCCGCCATCAAAACCTATGCTTAAGTCCGAGTTAGTTCGACTGCCTCAAGCCGCGACGCGGCACACGGCTACGACGGCAGGCGATGCGCACTGCTGCGGATCGTCCTGACCATGGAGCATCCGGTCGACCTCCCGACCGATCGCATCCCAACGCTTTGCCTCGGCGACGTCATGGTTGCGGATCGACCGGACGATCTCGTCCACCACGACCTGCTGCGCGCGCCATCCATGCGCTGTCACCAGCACGCTGGCATTGCCAGACAGGGCCATGTCATATTCGATCATGGAGGGCTGAAACATCGGCGTGACCGATGGTTCCTAGCGTCCTGCCCGAACGCGACGAAACGGTTGAGCTCGGGCATGAGCTCCAAAATTCGTTAGCAATCAAAGTGTCTTGCGACGTAATTTTAGTTTAATTTTTGGTAACCATGAAACTTCTGACCTGAAAGCGCGTCTGAGGGGCTTCGCGTTGGAGCGATAGGGCCGACCGACGCCAAACAGGGAGTTGCGTATGAAGAGGATCATTCCGGCGGCTATTGCCGCAGCCATTGCGTTCGGCGCCGCATCGTCGGCCAACGCCGCACAGACGCTCACCATCACCGGCCCGAGCGGCACCTTCGGCGATGACTCGGTCACCTGCGCAACGGGCGTGACGTCGTGCACTTTCGAGCGCACCTTCACCTTCCTCACGCCGGCGGGCTTCACCCTCGCCAGTGCCGATATCGGTTCGAACTTCACCGGCGGCAACATGATGGCGAACATCGACTTTTCGCGCGTCACGCTGAACGGCGTTTCGTTCAACACGCTGTCGACCGGGCAGCAGGAATTCCGCAACCTCCTGAACCAGTCGCTGGCCGCTGGTGGCACCAACACCCTCTTCGTCAGCGGCACGTCGGGCGGCGACGCGGCTTTCGCCGGCACGCTGAGCTTCGCCAGCACCTCGGCCGTTCCGGAACCGGCGACCTGGGCCATGATGCTGATCGGCTTCGGTGCCGTCGGCGCCACGATGCGTCGCCGCAAGCAGGTTGCTCGCGTCAATTTCGCCTGATCTCACCTACAGGTCGATTAGCGAGAAAGCCGTCGGTCGAAAGACCGGCGGCTTTCTGCATTGTGGGCCGCCCAGTTTTGCGAAAACCTTCTGCCGCTACCCCGTGGTCAGCCAGTCAGCCGTGCTGACCGCAGTTGACGAAGCCTGATGCGCATCGCCTTCAAACTATCGTTAACTCTCTGATAACCATTAATAATTCGGAACGGCTTGCGTCGTGTTTTGTTCGGCCACGATGCAACAAGTTAAGATTTCTCCGCGACTGACGGTCGCCCCGCACACGGAAACGCGACCTGCACAGGCAAGCGATCCCGTTGTTTTCATTGTCGGTTCGGACGATGCCGAACAGCCGGTCGAACTTTCGACTGGCAGTAGACCGGTTAAGACCCGGATCGTGGATGCCATCGGCGGTCACCTCGGCCCGTTAAGGAAGTTACGCTCCTTGGGCTTCCGCGTATCTGGACGCTGACCGTCGTCCGAACCACGGGATTTGCCCCTCACCCCGCCGGGCGAAGCTCCGCGCAAACGCCATTCGAACGCTTCAGGCGTTTCTGCCACGCGAGTTGTGTTGCCTGCGTCTGAAATAAGGGCCGTGCAGTCGGATACCCTGTCGCGCAAGACCGCGGCGGCACCGCACGATTGGCGACTCAATCAATAACGATTCGCATTTGCGTTGACTCTGCGACAGACTCGCAATAGCGGGCCTGCCGAAGGGGAAAATCATGCAATCCTATCTCGCACTCGGCTGTGTCGGATTCCTTGCGACGGCACCCGTCGCCGCTGCCACCAACAACGACGGCCCCAGCGCCGCTGTTGTCCGCGACGATCCGCAGACCAGCACCGGCGCCCGTGACGTCGTCGTGACCGGACAAAAGGCCGGCCCACCTCTCGGCGTCGAAAGCCCGAAGGCGACCGCAGCGATCCTCGACACGCCGCAGACGATCACCGTCGTCAGCGAACAGACGATCCGCAAGCAGAACCTCCAGACGCTGCGTGACGTGCTCCAGACGATTCCGGGCATCACCTTCGGCGCTGGAGAAGGCGGTGGCGGCTATGGCGATAGCATCAACCTGCGCGGCTATTCGGCGAACAACGACGTCACGATCGACGGCGTGCGCGACGGTGCGCAGTACAGCCGCACCGACCCGTTCAACCTGCAACAGGTCGAGGTCTACAATGGTGCGAACAGTGTGTTCAACGGATCGGGCAGCGTCGGCGGCACGATCAATCTGGTCAGCAAGGTGCCGACGCCCGACACGCTGACGATCGTCCAGGGTGCGGTCGGCACCGACGATTATTACCGCGCGGCGATCGACAGCAACGTGCGGGCAAGCGATCTGGTCGCCGTCCGCCTGAACGCGGCCTATCACCGCAACGACGTGCCGGGCCGTGACGTGGAGCGCTACAAGCGCTGGGGCGTCGCTCCGTCGGTCACCATCGGCATCGCCAGCCCGACCAGCCTGACGCTCGGCTACGTCCATCAGGAAGACCGCAACACGCCCATCTACGGCGTGCCCTATTTCATGAACGGCTTCACCGACGGCTTCGCGCCAGATTTCAAGCGCAGCGGCTATTACGGCATCGTCAATCTCGACCGGCAGGACATCACCATCGATCGCCTGACCGCGACGTTCCGCCACGATTTCGGCGACGGGACGAGCGTGCGCAACCTGACCCGTTGGCAGCGGGTCGGCCAGTCGAGTGTGACGTCGGCGCCACAAGGCACCTTCTGCCTGGCCTCGACCGGTCGCCAGCCGATCGCGACGACGCCGGGCGCGACCGTGGGCGCCGCCTGCCCGTCGACGGTACCGGTCGGATCCTACCTGCCGTCAGGCCCGCGCGGACTGATCCGCGACCAGGAAAACCAGCTGCTCTACAATCAGACCGACGTGCGGATGGAGAGCGGCAAGCGGGGCGGATTCCACAACGTCCTAAATGTCGGCCTGTCCGGCACGATCGAGGATTATGCGCTGCGCCAGGGCTCGCTGCTGCGCCAGGCCAATGGCGCGGCGATCACGCCGCTGCCACTGATCAGCATCGCCAATCCCGACACGACGTGGACCGGTCCGGTCAACGACATCACGACCTCCGTCGCGAAGGGGGAGACGCGCAACATCGCCGTCTATGCGTTCGACACGCTGGCGCTGAACCGCTTCTTCGAGCTGAACGGTGGCGTGCGCTGGGAATATCAGCACGCCGACTTCCGCGCGGTGCCCTTGCAGTTCGTACCGCCGGGCACGACCGTGCTGACCGCGCTTCAGGCCCGTCCGCAGACGAGTGAAGAGCGGCTGTTCTCGTGGCGCGCCGGCGCGGTGTTCCATCCGGTCCGCGACGTCAGCATCTATGGCGGCTATGGCAATTCGAAGACGCCGTCGTCGGCGACCGTCCGCCTGGGCTGCGGCGTCCCGGCCAGCGCGACCGCTGCCGACCCGTGCGCCGTCGCCCCAGAAACCGCGAAGAATTACGAGGTCGGCGTGAAGGCCGGGCTGTTCAACCGCAAGCTGGAACTGACCGCCGCCCTGTTCCGCAACGAACGCACCAACTACCGCGTGCCCTCGAACGACCCGTCGCTGCCCGCCAACCTGCAAGTGCTCAACGGTCGCAGCCGCGTCGACGGCATCGCGCTGGGCGCATCGGGTAACATCACGCCCGCGTGGACCGTGTTCGCCAACTACACCTACCTCGACGGCCGCGTGCGCCAGAGCATCTCGAACCGCGACAAGGCGGCAGGCGTCGTCGATCTTCAGGCTGGCCAGCGGCTGGTGCAGACGCCGGAGCATTCGGGCAGCCTGTTCACCACCTACAAGCTGCCGTTCGGGCTGGAGCTGGGCTATGGTCTCAACTACCAGGGCGCATTCGCGACCAATGTGCCGGTCGCGGGGACGCTGACCCAGTTCCGGGTGCCGGACTATCTGCTCCACCGTGCCTTCGCCGCCTACACCATCGCGTCGCGCTGGACGGTGCAGCTGAACGTGCAGAACCTGACCGACGAGAAATACGTCACCAGCGTCCGCAACAACGTGAGCGCGACGACGGGCGTCACCGGCGGCTGGGCGATGCCCGGCGACCGGCGGCAGGCGACGCTCAGCCTGTTCCACAACTTCTGATGTTGCTAGGCGTTATCAGATGTTGATCGCGATTCCTTCCGTCTTGGATGCCGCCGGTGTCGCGCGTGTGCGCGCCGTCATTGACAGCGGTCGCTGGGCGGACGGGAACGTGACGTCGGGTCCGCAGGCGGCGCTGGCCAAGCGGAACGAGCAACTGGTCGAGGACGATGCCGCGACGGTCGAGGCCGGCGGGCTCGTCCTCGACGCGCTCGGCCGGTCGCCGACCTTCATCGCCGCGGCCCTGCCGCTCAAGATCTTCCCGCCACTGTTCAACCGCTACGCCGGCGGGCAGGCGTTCGATGCGCATGTTGACAACGCCATCCGGCTGAAGCGCGGCACCGATTTCCGCATCCGCAGCGACCTGTCCTGCACCCTCTTGCTCGAAGACCCCGCCGCCTATGACGGGGGTGAACTGGTGGTCGAGGACCTGTTCGGCGAACAGCGCGTGAAGCTCGCGGCGGGCGACGCAGTGCTCTATCCTGCGTCCAGCCTGCACCGGGTCGAGCCGGTCACACGGGGCACGCGCGTCGCGTCCTTCTTCTGGATTCAGTCGATGGTCCGCGACGACGGCGAACGGCGCATCCTGTTCGACCTCGACCGCGCCGTGCAGCGGGTGGCCGCCGCGCAAGGAGCGGGCGACCGCGCGACGGTGGAATTGACCGGCGTCTACCACAACCTCCTCCGCCGCTGGGCCGACGCATGACCACCACCGCCAAGCCGAAGCGCAAATGGCGCAGCTGGTATCTGAAGCAGTTGCACACCTGGCACTGGGTCAGCGCCGCCATCTCGCTGGTCGCGATGCTGCTGTTCTCGGTCACCGGCATCACGCTCAACCACGCCGCGACCATCTCCGCCAAGCCGGAGACGATCGAGCGCAGCGGCACCCTGCCCGCACCGCTCGTCGCGCAACTCGCCGGCCGGTCGGGCGACGCGCCGCTGCCGGATACGGTCGCCGATGCCGTACAGGCGGCGGTCCAGCTCGACGCGCATGGCAAGCCCGGCGAATGGTCGGACGGCGAAGTCTATGTCGCGCTGCCCCGCCCCGGCGGCGACGGCTGGGTATCGATCGACCGTACGTCGGGCACGATCACGGCGGAAGTCACCGATCGCGGCTGGATCAGCTACCTCAATGACCTGCACAAGGGCCGCAACGCCGGGACCGCCTGGTTCTGGTTCATCGACATCTTCGCCGCGGCCTGCGTCCTGTTCACGCTCACCGGCCTGCTGCTGCTCCAGCTTCACGCCCGTCACCGGCCCAGCACCTGGCCGATCGTCGTCGCCGGGCTGGTCCTGCCCGCACTCATCGCCATCTTCCTGATCCACTAAGGAGCTTACCCATGCGCCTTGCCTCCCCCGTCCTGATCGCCGGCGTCATCGCCGCACCGGCAACGGCCGGCACCGTCAGCGTGACCATCCCCAAGCTGAGCGTCGCCGAATATCACCGCCCCTATGTCGCGGTGTGGATCGAACCCGCCGCGGGCGGTCCCGCGCGTACGCTTGCGGTATGGTACGACATCAAGAAGGGCGGCAACGAGCCGGGTACCAAATGGCTCGCCGACCTGCGGGCGTGGTGGCGCAAGGGCGGGCGGAGCATGACCATGCCCGCCAACGGTGTCAGCGGCGCGACCCGCGCACCCGGCACGCACAGCATCCCCCTGCCCGCCGATCTCAAGCCCGGTACCTATACGCTGAACGTCGAGGCCGCGCGTGAAACCGGCGGGCGCGAGCTCGTCCAGGTACCACTGACCGTCCCGGCAAAGGCTGCACGTGCGAGCGGCAGCCATGAACTGGGCGCTGTCGTAATTTCCGCCCGCTAACCAACACCGTTCGTGCCGAGCCTGTCGAAGCACTGCCTTTCTTCGGGCCGCACGCCCGGTAGCGCGAAAAAAGGCAGCCCTTCGACAGGCTCAGGGCGAACGGGATGAGACGCAAGGAACGCTTTCGATGAAAACCCTCACCACCCGCCTGCTCGCCGCCGCCGCGCTGCTCTCGATCCCCGCGACGGTCTCCGCCCACCGCCTGTGGCTGCTGCCCTCGGGCACGATCTTCTCCGGCACAGATAGCTGGGTAACGGTCGATACCGCCGCGTCGAACGACCTGTTCTACGCCGACCACCAGCCCGGCCGGTTGGAGGGCATGAAGGTGTGGCAGCCCGATGGCACGCCGGGCCAGATCCAGAACGGCGCGACCGGCCGCTATCGTTCGGTCTTCGACGTCCAGCTCAACAAGCCCGGCACCTGGAAGATCGGCACCGAAACCACTGCGCTGATGGGCAGCTTCAAGGTCGATGGCGTCGAGAAGCGCATCGGTGGGCGACCGGGCATGGGTCCGAACGGCCAGCGCGTCGCGCCGCTGACCGTCGCCGACATCCCCGCCAACGCGACCGACGTCCAGCTGACCGAAGTCAGCGGCCGCAACGAGATCTTCGTGACCGCCGGCGAGCCGACCCGCACCGTGCTGACGCCGACGGGCAAGGGTCTGGAACTGGATGCCGTCACCCACCCGGACGAGCTGGTCGCAGGCGAGCCGGCCAAATTCCGCTTCCTCGTCGACGGCAAGCCGGCGGCCGGACTGAAGGTCACCGTCGTCCCCGGCGGCAAGCGCTATCGCAATGCCGAAGGCGCGCGGGAACTCACTACCGGCGCCGATGGCGTGCTGTCGGTCGATTGGCCGACCGCCGGCATGTACTGGCTTAATGCCACCTATCAGGACGCGAAGTCGACCACTCCGCGCGCGACCGGCCGGCGGATGAGCTACACCACCACGCTGGAAGTGATGACCCCCTGACCCCGCGCATCGCGCTGCCGCCCGTCATCGACCCGGCCGCCTTCGCCGGGTGCGATCCCGACACGCCCGTCGTCGCGCTAGGCGGCGAGACGATGGGCACGACGTGGCGCGTCCTCTATGCCGCGCGCGACGCCGCGGCGGACGTGCAGGCCGCGATCGAGGGCCGGCTTGCGGAGCTTACCGATGAGATGAGTCACTGGCAGCCGGACTCGCACCTCTGCCGCTTCAACCGTGCCGAGGCGGGGCAGTGGGTATCGCTCCCGCCCGATTTTGCGACGGTCGTCGACACCGCGTTGCGAGTTGCGGCGGCGAGCGATGGGGCGTTCGACCCTACGATGGGCAGGCTGGTCGACCTTTGGGGGTTCGGCCCGCCCGGCCCCAGGCCGCCGCCCGACGATGCCGCGATCGCGGACGCGCTCGCTACCTCCGGCTGGGCGAAGCTGCGCTGGCATCCGGCACATCGCCGCCTGCGCCAGCCCGGCGGCCTTTCGCTCGACCTGTCGGGGATCGCCAAGGGCCATGCCGCGGATGCCGTCGCCGACCTGCTCGGCGCACGCGGGATCGCGCATGCCCTGGTGGAGGTCGGCGGCGAGTTGGCGGGGCGCGGCGTGCGGCCCGATGGCGAGCCGTGGTGGGTCGACCTCGAGACCCCGCCCGGCGTCGACCTGCCTCCCCTGCGTGTCGCGCTTCACAATGTCGCAGTCGCCACATCGGGCAGCTATGTCCGCGGCGACCATGCTCTCGACCCGCGCACCGGACGCCCGGCGGCGAACGGCGTGGTTTCGGTCAGCGTGCTCGCAGCGAGCGCGATGCTGGCCGATGCCATCGCGACCGCGCTGATGGTCGGCTATCCCGACGTGACGCCGGGCGGCGTGGCGGTCGCCGCGCGTATCATCGTGCGCGACGGGGGCGCTGTCCGGGAGGTACTGACTCCGCAGCTCATCGACTTGCTTTCAGACTGATCATGCCACGCCGCCCGGAACCCTAGCCGACGCCATTCTCCCGATATCCGACAGCCAGCACGCCGGCCGCCAGGGCGGCGCTGGCGCCGATGATCATGACCGCGCTCGCGGCACCGATCCCGCCGGCAATCAGCGCGGCGCCGATTAACGGGCCGAGGATCGCGCCGCCGCGGCCGATGCCGATCGCCAGGCCGCTGCCGGTGACGCGCAGTTCGGCGGGAAAGGATTGCGCGATCAGCGCATACAGGCCGACGATCCCACCGAACAGCACCAGCCCGGTCAGGAAGGAGAGCAGCTGCATCCCCTGCAAGCTGGTCATCATGCCGAACACGGCAAAGCCGATGGCGGTCAGCAGCATCGCCGCGATCAGCAGACGCACCAGTCCCAGCCGCGGCGCCAGCCAGCCAAAGACCAGACCACCAATCACCCCGCCCATGCTCATCAGCGCCGAGGTCCGGATCGCATCCGCGGTCGCATAGCCCATGTCGCTCATCAGCTTCGGCAGCCAGCCGGAGAAGAAGTAGAAGGTGACCATGTGCAGGAAATAGGCGGCGACGAGGACGATCGTGATCCGGCGATAGCGACCACTGAGCAGCGCCAGCGCGGGATTGGCGGTCGGTTTCCGGTCCTGCCGCGGTCCGTCGCTGCGCTTCTGGAAAGCGGGCGACTCCGGCAGCCCGAACAGGATCAGCGGAATGAAGGCCGCCGTCAGGGCGGCGCCGACGTAGAACACGAACTGCCAGCCATAGGGGCCGACCAGATCGGCGACCGCCAACCCGCCCACGAGGCCGCCGGCGGGATAGCCGACCGTCATCAGCCCGATCGACAGGTCGCGCCGGCGCGGCGTCGAGAATTCGGCGGCCACGGCATTGATCGCCGCCAGCATCCCGCCGATCCCCAGGCCCGTCACGAACCGCCATATGCACAGCTCCGTGATGTTGGTCGCGGTCACCGTCAGCCCCATGCCGAGCGTCATGATCACCAGGCAGCCGAGGATCAGCGGACGACGCCCGAACCGGTCGCCTTGCGGCGCGAGCAGCAGCGACCCTATCGCCATCCCGACCAGCCCGGACGACAAGGCGACGCCCAGTTCCGCCGGCCCGACGTTCCACGCCCGCGCGATGCCGGGAAGCGCGAAGGTGATCGCCAGCACGTCGAACCCGTCGAGGGCATTCAGCAGCACCGCGCAGGCGACCGCGACGATTTGCGTGCGGGTCATCGGCCGGTCGTCCCGGCCGTCGGATGCCGACACCGCCTTCGCCATCGAATCCGCCATCCTCGCGCCCTGTCCATGCCTGTTGTCACAGGATGCGTATCAGCCGCGGGTCGTTTCGCATAGACGATCGCATCGCGACCGTGATGATCATGTCAGCCGCGTTCGAGCAACGTCGCGGTCTTGCCCAGCAGGTCGATGATCCTTTCCTCCAGCGCCGCATCATGGCGAACCATCGGATAGGCGACGCTGAATGCGCCGATCGCCTCGCCATCGACGATCACCGCGCGGCCGAGCCCGATGATGCCCGCCGTATATTCGCCACGCGTGCGGGCGATGCCGGTCCGGCGGATTTCGTCCAACTCGCGGCGCAGGGTCGCCTCGTCGGTTACGGTGCCCGGGGTGAAGGCGGTCCGTTCGGTCTCGCGGAAATAGCGATCGAGGTCGTCGTCGGGCAGCGCGGCGAGCAACGCCTTGCCGGCGGCGAAGCCGTGCAGGCCGTCATGCGTGCCGGCGGGCACCGCATAGCGCAGCGCATGCTCGCTGGTTTCGGTCACCAGCGCCTCCAGCTCCCATCCCTTGCGGACGAAGAACGAGCTCGTTTCGTTCAACTGCACACGCAGCGTTCGCGTCAGCGGCGCGACCATGTCGATCAGGCTGAACGCCTGGTCGCGCACCTGTAGCCGCTCCAACCCCGGCCCCGGCGCATAACGTCGCCCGTCGCGCCGCAGATAGCCGCGCGAGACGAGGGTCGACAGCAGATAGGACAGGCTGCTGACCGGGATGCCGAGGCCGCTCGAAATCTCCTGCGCCACCACCGGCCGGCCGCGCGCGATGACCAGTTCGATGATGTCGAGCGTCCGCGTCGCCGATTTGACCTGGGGCTGCACCATGTCTGTCATGCCTGCGATCATGGCGCAGCGCCGGGGCGAAATCCATGCCCCGGGCGCTGCACGGGTCAGCCCCGGAAAACGACCGTGCGGGTGCCGTTCAGCAAGACCCGGTCGTTGAGGTGCAGGCGCACCGCCTCCGCCAGCACGCGGCGTTCGACGTCGCGGCCCTTGCGGACCAGGTCGTCGGGCGTATCGGCATGGCTGGCGAATTCGACGTCCTGATGAATGATCGGTCCTTCATCCAGGTCGGCGGTGACATAGTGTGCGGTCGCCCCGATCATCTTCACGCCGCGCTCATGTGCCTGGTGATAGGGCTTGGCGCCCTTGAAGCCGGGCAGGAAGCTGTGGTGGATGTTGATGCAGCGCCCCGACAGGAACGACGCGAGATCGTCCGACAGGATCTGCATGTAGCGCGCGAGGACGACGAGTTCGGCGCCGGTTTCGAGGATGACCTGCTTCACCGCGACTTCCTGCGCCGCCTTCGTCTCGCGGGTCGTCGGCAGATAGTGGTACGGAATGTCGCCGATCAGCGAGGTGTGCAGCCTCTCGCGCGGATGGTTGGAGATGATCGCGACGACGTCCATCGGCAGTTCGCCCAGGATCGTGCGGTACAGCAGGTCGCCCAGGCAATGGTCCCAGCGCGACACCATCAGCACGACGCGACGATGCGCGCTTTCGTCCTTCAGCGTCCAGTCCATGCCCGCCGATGTGGCAAGCGGGGCGAAGGCGTCGCGCAAGGCGTCGAGCCCGGCTGTGGCATCATATTGGAACGCGACACGCATGAAGAAGCGCGCGTTGGCGGGATCGTTGAACTGCTGCGCATCGACGATGTTGCAGCCGCGCTCGCTGAGGAAGCCGGAGACGCGGGCGACGAGACCCAGCGCATCGGGGCATTGCAGGCGCAGGACGGCGATGTCGGCCATGACGAAACGAACCTCTCAAATTTCGGTATCGAAACCGCGTCAGTGCGCGCGGTCGTAGTCGGCGATCCAGGCGACGGTCTTCTCGACCCCGCCGAACGGATAGAAATGCAGGCGCAGCGGCCCATGTTCAGGCCCCATCCCGGCCGCCAGCGCGGCGACCAGCTTATCGGGGCCGGCGGTGCCCAGCAATTGCCCGATCGATATGCCGTATTTGGCGAGCACCGATGCCGACGCCCCCACCCCGCACCGCGCCGCGAACCGGACCAGGGTCTTGATCCCCGCCGGCCCCGGCACGCCAATGCGGATCGGCACGTCGATGCCCCGCGCCCGTGCCTCCGCTACCCAGCGCAATACGGCCGCGGCGTCGAAGGCGAACTGGGTGACGATCAGCGGCGCCATGCCGCGTGTGGCGATCTCCGCGCATTTGGCTTGCAAGACCTGCCAGCCCTGATCCGGCGTCATGTGCGGATGGCCTTCAGGATGCCCGCCGATGCCAATCGCGCGGATACCGGCGCGCTCGAACGCGCCGCTGCCGATCAACGCGCTGCTGTCGGCGAACGGCCCTTCGGGCTCGGACGGGTCACCGGCGATGACGAAGCAGCGGCGGACGCCCGCCTCGGCGACGACGGTCGCCAGATAGTTTTCGAACTCCTCGGCAGACCCGATCCGGCGCGCGGAGAAATGCGGCATCGGTTCGAAGCCCAGTTCGCGCACCCGCTTCGCCGCAGCGACGCGTGCATCCATAGCCTCGCCGGGCAGGAAGGTGATCGCGACCGGCGTGTCCACGGGCATCGCTGATGCGGCGGCTTCCAGCGAGGCGACGTCCTTGGCGGTGATCTCGATCGAATAGCCGTCGACCATGTTGTGCGCAGGGCGCGTCCAGTTCGGGTGAAGTATCGGCGTCGCCATCTCGCTCTCCCACAAGATCGTATGGAGGCACTAGCGCACCGCATTTGATTCGGATAGATGAAACTTCACAAGTGCGAAGTTATCGGAGAGGCCGTTGTCGCGACTCGTCATCCTGCCCGGTTTGCTGTGCGACGAACGCCTGTTCGCGGCACAGGTCGCCGCGTTCGATGGGCTGGTGATCGACGGCTTCTATGCGGGTGCTGATAGTATCGGCGCGATGGCCGACCATGCCCTGTCGCGCATGCCCGCCGGGGCGGCGCTGCTCGGCCATTCGATGGGTGGCCGCGTGGCGCTGGAGATGTGGCGGCGCGCGCCTGAGCGGATCGCCGGCATCGCCATCGCCAACAGTGGGGTGCATCCGGTGCGTGACGGCGAGGCGGCAGCGCGCCATGCGCTGCTTGATCTCGGACGGCGCGAAGGCGCGGCAGCCCTGGTCGATCGCTGGCTTCCGCCGATGGTGGCAGAGGGGACGGCGGCCGAGGTATATGATCCGCTCCACGCGATGGCGACGGACGCCGGCGTCGAGATCTTCGCAGCGCAGATCCACGCCCTCCTCACCCGACCCGATGCCGAAAGCGTGCTGCCGACCTTGACCTGCCCGGTCGCGATCATCGGCGCCGAACAGGACCGCTGGTCGCCGGTCGTGCAGCAACGCGCGATCGCCGACGCGATCCCCACTGCCGAGCTGTCGATCGTGCCTCATGCCGGCCACATGGCCCCGGCCGAGGCGCCGTCCGCCTTCAACCGCGCCGTTTCCGACCTGCTGGCGCGGATCGATTCCACCCCTTCCCCTTCGCTCAACCAGAGGATGTATTCGTGACCGACAAGACCCTTCAGGCCGCTCTCGACGAACAGGGCAACATCGTCGACTTCCTGCGCAACCAGCAGGTCGGCCCCAACGTCTATCCGGGCGTGCCGGCCGAATATTCCAACTGGCGCGACGAACAGCGGTCGTGGGCGGAAACCGCGGTCCTGTTCAACCAAAGCTTCCACATGGTCGACCTGCTGGTCACCGGCCCCGGCGCGTTCGACATGCTGTCCTATCTGGCGCCCAACAGCTTCAAGGGCTTCGTCCCCAACCGCGCCAAGCAGTTCGCGCCGGTGACGCCGGAGGGCTATGTCATCGGCGACGTCATCCTCTTCTATCTGGAGGAGGAGAAGTTCGAGCTGGTCGGCCGCGCGCCGTCGATCGAATGGGTCGAATATTGGGCCTCGACCGGCAAGTGGGACGTGAAGGTCGAGCGTGACGAACGCACCGCCGCCCGCCCGCTCGACCAGCAGGGGTACCGCCGCAACTATCGCTTTCAGCTGCAAGGCCCGAACGCGATGAAGGTGCTGGAAAAGGCGATGGGCGAGACGCCGCCCGACCTGAAGTTCTTCCACATGGCGCCGGTCATGATCGCCGGCGTCGAAGTCCGCGCGCTGCGCCACGGCATGGTCGGCCAGCCGGGCTACGAACTATTCGGCCCTTGGGCGGATTACGACACCGTCCGCAACGCTCTCATCGAAGCGGGCAAGGATTTCGGCCTGACGCTGTGCGGCGGTCGCACCTATTCGTCGAACACGCTGGAATCGGGCTGGATCCCCTCGCCCCTCCCCGCACTTTACACCGGCGAAGGCTCGAAGGGCTTTCGCGAATGGCAGAGCGCCAACAGCTATGAGGGCAAATGCTCGCTCGGCGGCAGCTTCGTGTCCGAGAATATCGAGGATTATTATCTGACGCCGTGGGATTTGGGCTATGGCATCATGGTCAAGTTCGACCATGACTTCGTCGGTCGCGAGGCGCTGGAGCGGATGAAGGACCAGCCGCACCGCCGCAAGGTGACGCTGGCGCTCGACAACGCCGATATCGTTCGCGTCATGAGCTCGATGCTCCAGACCGGCGACAAGGCGAAGTTCCTGGAATTCCCCAGCGCCGTCTATTGCATGCACCCCTATGACGCGGTGCTGAAGGACGGGAAGACCATCGGCCTGTCGACCTGGATCGGCTACACCGTCAACGCCGGCCGCTTCCTGGCGCTCGCGATGGTCGACGAGGAATTCGCGACGCCCGGCACCGAAGTCACGCTGCTGTGGGGCGAGCCGGATGGCGGTACGTCGAAGCCGACCGTGGAACCGCACGTCCAGACCGAAATCCGCGCGACGGTCGCCCCGGTGCCCTATTCGGAAGTCGCGCGCGACAGCTACGCCGACGGCTGGCGCACCAAGGGCTGAGGCCCGTCGGGCGCGGGCGGTTCGCCGTCCGCGCCCAATTATCCGATCAGGAAGGACGCCGATGCCGACCGTTTCCGACGTGGCGAGCTATCTCGCCGAACTTGACGACATCCCCGGCACGCGCGTCTTCACCGCCGCCCGCGCCCGCGAGGGTTATCACCTCAACCAGTTCGCGATGAGCCTGATGACGCCGGAGAACCGCGCGCGGTTCAAGGCCGATGAGCGCGCCTATCTCGACGCCTGGCCGATCAGCGAAGCGCAGAAGCAGGCGGTGCTCGACCGCGACTACAACCGGCTGATCGATCTGGGCGGCAACATCTATTTCCTCGCCAAGGTCATCGCCTGCGACGGGCTGAGCTTCCTCCAGGGCGTCAGCACGATGACGGGCATGAGCGTGGACGATTACCAGGCGATGATGCTGGCCGGCGGGCGTTCGCCGGACGGTGCGCGCTCTTTGAAGGACATGAACTGATGGCCCGGATCACCGCAGGCATCGGCTGCAGCCACATCCCCGTGCTCGGCTTCGCGCATGATCACAAGCGCACGCAGGAACCGATCTTCGCCCCCGCCTTCGCCGGCTTCGACTGGACCCGCGAATGGGAGAAGGCGGAGAAGCCGGACGTGGTCATCCTCGTCTACAACGATCACGCCTCGGCATTCGACATGAAGATCATCCCGACCTTCGCGATCGGCTGCGGTGAGCGTTATGCCCCCGCCGACGAAGGCTTTGGCCCACGTCCGGTGCCCGAAGTCATCGGCCATCCCGTCCTGGCCTGGCATATCGCGCAGAGCCTGGTGCTCGACGAATTCGACATGACGATCATCAACGAGATGACGGTCGACCACGGTTTGACCGTGCCGATGACGATGATGTTCGGCGATGTCGACGCGTGGCCGGTGAAGGTGATCCCTCTCGCCGTCAACGTCGTCACCTATCCCCCGCCCTCGGGCAACCGCTGCTGGGCGCTGGGCGAAGCGATCGCGCGGGCCGTGGAGAGCTTTCCCGAGGATCTGAACGTGCAGGTCTGGGGTACGGGCGGCATGAGCCACCAGCTCCAGGGCCCACGCGCCGGCCTGATCAACCGTGAATGGGACACCGCCTTCCTCGACCGGCTGTCGGGCGACAGCGACGCATTGCGCCACATTCCGCATATCGAATATCTGCGCGAAACGGGCAGCGAGGGGATCGAGATGGTGATGTGGCTGATCATGCGCGGCGCGCTCGGACAAGCGACGCGCGAGCTGCACCGCCATTATCATGTGCCCGCCAGCAACACCGCGCTCGGCCACATCGTCCTCGAACCCGTGGAGCAGGCCGCATGATCCATACCACCCATGTCGGCAGCCTGCCGCGCGGCGAGGCGCTGACCCCGCTGCTGCTCGCGCGGGACAAGGGCGAGCCTTATGACGCCGCCGAATTCGACCGGGTCGTACAGGCCGCGGTCGACGAGGGCGTCGCGGCGCAGGTCGCCGCCGGCGTCTCGATCGTCAGCGACGGCGAACTCGGCAAGGTCGGCTATTCGACCTATATGATCGAGCGGCTGGAGGGCTTCGGCGGTCATATCGAGCGCCGCCCCGCCGCCGACCTGGCCGAACATCCGACGCTGGCGAAGAAGCTGTCCGCGATCATGGGTGCTCAGGAATTCACGCGCGCATCCTGCATCGGTGCGGTGCGGCTGAAGACGCTCGATCCGCTGCACGATGATATCCGCCGGTTCCGCACCGCGCTCGACCGGCATGGCAAGGGCGTGCGCGCCTTCATGAACGCCGCGTCGCCGGGGCTCATCACCGCCTTTCAGGTCAACCGCCATTATCCCAGCCACGAGGCATATCTGGCCGATCTGGTCGATGCGATGCGGCCGGAATATGAGGCGATCGTCGCCGCCGGCTTCGACCTGCAACTCGACTGCCCCGACCTCGCCATGTCGCGGCACACCGGCTACCAGGATCAGAGCGAGGCGGAGTTCGTCTGCACCGCGGCGGCCAATGTCGAGGCGCTGAACGCCGCGACCGCCGGCATCCCCGCCGACCGGATGCGGATGCACATCTGCTGGGGCAATTACGAAGGTCCGCACGACCACGACATTCCGCTGGAACGCGTGATCGACACCGTCGTCGCCGCGCGTCCCGCGACGATCCTGTTCGAGGCGGCCAATCCGCGGCACGAGCATGAATGGACCGTCTGGCGCGATGCGAAGCTGCCCGACGACAAACGGCTGGCCCCCGGCCTGATCGACACCTGTTCCAACTATGTCGAGCATCCCGAACTGATCGCGCAGCGTATCGAACGCTTCGCAGGGATCGTCGGCAAGGACCGCGTGATCGCCAGCACCGACTGCGGCTTCGGCACCTTCGCCGGTTACGGCAAGATCGATCCGGGCGTGACGTGGAAGAAGCTGCGGGCGCTGCGCGAGGGCGCCGACCGGGCGGACGCGCGACTGTGACGGAGGCGGAGCGCGTGGGCGTCGAACATGCCTGCGCCAAGCTGATCGCGCGCTACGCCAATCTGAACGACGCGGGCGACTGGGCGGGCGTCGCGGCGCTCTATGCGGTCGACGGCCGCATGGCCCGCCCGACCGCGCCCGACGACTGGATAACCGGCCGCGACGCGATCCTCGCCGCCTTCCGCGCCCGCCCGGCACGCACGACGCGGCATCTGTGCAGCAATATCGTCGTCGATGTGCTGTCGAGCGACAGCGCGGTTGCCGAATCGGCGATGGCGCTGTTCCTTCCCGGCGAGCCGCCCAAACTTGGAGGCTTCTACGATCGCTTCGTCCGCGAAGACGGAAAGTGGCTGTTCGCCGAACGCCGTGGTTTTCTCAGCTTCTAAGCTTCATAACCTGGATTGCGGCCCATCCAATTCATCGATACCATCAAATAGAAGAATATATCGCATATAAGAACAGGGGAGGACGGCATGAGCTGGACGACGATCGCGGTGACTCTGCTTGGGACGGTCGCCCCGCCCCAGCAGGCGACGACAACCGACCCGGCGCAGACCGCCCGCCCCGCCGATGACGAAGCCCAGCCGGGCGAGATCATCGTCACCGCGCAGAAGCGGCAGCAGTCGATCCAGGACGTCAGCGCCGCGGTCAGCGCGATCGGTGCCGACCGGCTCGAGACGGCGCAGGTATCGACGCTGCAGGACCTTCAGACGATCGTCCCGTCGGTCAATTTCGGCAGCGATTTCAACCAGGCGAAGATCTTCATCCGCGGCGTCGGCGCCAACACCTCGACCACCGGCAGCTCGACCGGCGTCGCCTTCCATGTCGATGGCGCCTATGTCGCCCGTGCCGAGGCACAGCTGACCAGCCTGTTCGATCTGGAGCGCGTCGAAGTGCTGCGCGGGCCGCAGGGCACGCTCTATGGCCGTAACGCGGTCGGCGGCTCGATCAACCTGATCACCGCCAAGCCCTCCGCCGATTTCGGCGGCTATGCGCGGCTGACCTATGGCGCCTATAACCAGATCGTCGCCGAAAGCGCGCTTACCGGGGCGCTGAGCGACGGCATCCGCGCGCGCATCGCGGCGCGCATCGAGAACCGCGACGGCTTCGGCACCAATCCGGTCACCGGTCGCGACGTCGACGACCTGAAGCGCCGCATGGTCCGCGGGCAGGTTGCCGTCGACCTGTCCCCCAGCGTCGAATATCTCCTGTCGGGCGAATATTTCCGCCAGGACGACAGCTCGGGCGCGATCCATTACCTGCGCGCCTCCTTCCCCGGCGTCGCTCGCCTGCCACCACTCGGCGTCGGCGGCTATGCGCGTCGCCCGCGCGACCTCGCCTCGGAAAGCCAGGTCGGCACCGATACCGAAACCTGGGCCGCGACCGGCACGCTGCGCGCCGATCTGTCGAGCACGATCAGCCTGTCGAACATCACCAACTACCGGCGTTTCCGCTCGTCGCTGTTCCAGGACCTCGACCTGTCGGCGGTTATCGACAGCCTGGCGACCAACGGCCAGGCGACGACCAATCAGGAACGTCGCATCGACAGCAAGCAGTTCAGCAACGAGCTGCAACTGAACTACACCGGCCGCCTCGGCAGCCTGGTCCTCGGCGGCTACTACTTCCACGAACGCCAGCGGCCGATCGACAACGTGGGCCTCGCCCCGCGCAACGGCCAGGCGAGCAACATCGCGGTGCTAACCGCGGCGGGCATCGACCTCAACGAAGCCTTCGGCCTCTGCGGCTATGGCCCCGGCACGCTGTCGAGCGGTGGGGTCATCGCGCCGAAGCGGGTCTGCACCCGCTCCAACCTCGGCACCCGCGCCTTCGCCGTGTTCGGCCAGGCCAATATCGATCTGGCCACGCTGGCGAGCGGGTTGAGCGGCCTGCGCATCAAGCTCGGCGGGCGCTACAGCGACGAGCGGGTGACGTCGGAAAATCCGTCGATCGTCATCACCCGCAACGGCCTCGGCCCCGTGCTGCGCTACACCGCCGACCAGACGCGGCGCGCCCGCACCTTCCGCGACTTCACGCCGGAGGCCGGGCTGGAATGGAAGCCGAACAGCGACCTGCTCGTCTATTATACCTATTCCGAAGGGTTCAAGGCAGGCTCCGGCGAGAACGCCTCCGGCTCGACCACGATCGTCGACCCCGAACGCATCTTCAACCACGAAGCCGGCGTGAAGGCCGAACTGAGCCGTGCGCTGACGGTCAACGCCTCGGTCTATCATTACCGCCTCGACGGGTTGCAGCTGAACAAGACCATCTCCGGCGGGCCGAGCGGCTACACCACGATCTTCCAGAACGCCGCCAGCACCAAGGCGGACGGCGTCGAACTGGAAATCTTCGCCCGCCCCTCGCGCGACGTGCGCTTCTCGGGTGCCTTGTCCTATGTCGATGCGCGCTTCACCGACTACCTGACGCTCGACCCGCTCAATCCGGCGAACGTCGCTTCGGCCGGGTCGCCCGCCTATAACGCGACGACCAACCCCGATCCCACCGCGTTCGGCGCACCGGGCGGCGGCAATATCCAGTTGGCCGGCAATGCGGTGCGCAACACGCCGCGCTGGGCGTGGAACATCCACGGCGAGGCCGACACGCCCGACGGCTATCTGCCGGGCAAGCTGACCGTGCTGGCCGATGTGTCGTACAAGAACCGCATCTATTTCAGCGAGTTCGAGCGCGATATCGAAAGCTCGCGGCCCTATACGCAGGTCGACATGGCGGTCAGCTATGTCACCGCCGATCGCCGGTTGAAGGCGGACCTGTTCATGAAGAACGTGTTCGACGTGTTCCGCCCGTCGAGCACCTTCGCGCTGGCGACCAGCCGCCTGATCGGCGTCACCTATCTGCCGCCGCGGACCTATGGCCTGGCGCTCGGCTATAATTTCTGATTGCGAGAGGGCGTTACGGTCTGCTGCCGTGACGCCCCCGCGTTTTTCTGATTAAGACCGCCTATGCGGTTCAAAGGTCTCGACCTCAATCTCGTCGTCGCGCTCGACATCCTGCTCCAGGAACGCAGCGTCTCGCGATCGGCGGAGCGGCTGAAGCTCAGCCAGCCGGCGGTCAGCGCCGCGCTCGCCCGCCTGCGCGACTATTTCAACGACGAACTGCTGGTATCGATCGGTCGATCGATGATCCCGACCGCATACGCCGAACAGCTATGGCCGATCGCCCGGGACCTGCTGGCGAAGGCTGACCTGCTGATCGACACATCGTCCAGCTTCGCGCCCGCCACGTCGCAGCGCCGGTTCCGTGTCAGCGCGTCGGACTTCATCCAGACCGTCCTGATCTCCCCCGCCCTGCGGGCGATTCATGCCGCAGCGCCGGGGATCGGCATGGACGTCGGCCCGACCGGGCCGAACAGCATCACCCAGTTCGAAAATGGCGAGATCGACTGTATCATCAGCCCCGAACAATATGCCTCCCCCGCCCATCCGTTTCGCCCGCTATTCGCCGACCGGCATGTCGTCGTCGGGTGGCGCGGCAATCCGGCGATGGATCGGCCGCTCGATCTCGACACGTTCCTGGCGCTCGGCCATGTCGCAGTGCGGATCGGGTCGGGGCGCGAGCTGTCCTTCGCCGAAAAGCAGATGCTGCCGTACATCGACCAGCGGCGGATAGAGGTCACGTCGTCGACCTTCTCGGGCGTGCCGCTGATGCTGCCGCAGACGCAACGTATCGCGGTGTTGCAGGAACGACTGGCCGCGACCTTCTGCGCCGCATTCGACCTGGCGATGCAGCCGCTGCCGTTCGAGATGCCGCCTTTGTGCGAGGTCGTGCAATATCATTCGAGCCGCGCGAACGATGCCGGCATCGCCTGGCTGATCGGCATGTTCGAGCAAGTGGTCGCCGACAGCGCGGCGGGTTTATAGGTCGGGTCGGCATTCGACTTTCCTCCCCTGGAAGGGGAGGGGAACCGCCGCGAAGCGGTGGTGGAGGGGTGTCCCGCTATCGAGAGCGCGACACCCCTCCGTCAGCGCTGCGCGCTGCCACCTCCCCTTGCAGGGGAGGATCGGCGCGGCCGGGGCCTTACCCCTGTACCACCCGCTGCTCGATCACCCCGAACGGTGCGCGGCCATCGGGAAGCAACGCTTCCATCCGCACGAGGTCGCCGAAGCGCATGAAGCCGGTCCGCGCCGCGCCTTCGTCGACGATCTCGATCCCGCGCCGCTCGGCGATGCAGGTCGATCCGACCTCGCGGAAATTGGCGTTGGAGACGGTGCCCGATCCGATGATCGTCCCAGCCGGCAGTGCGCGGGTACGGGCGGCGTGGGCGATGAGTTCGTGGAAGCCGAAGGCCATCGGCGCGCCGTTGGGCTGGCCGAAGCGTTCGCCGTTCCAGTCGACCCTCAGGTCGGCGCAGACGCGACCGTCGCGCCAAACGTCGCCCAACTCATCGGGTGTAACCGCGATGCCCGCCATCGCGCACGCCGGCTTGGCCTGGACCCAGCCGAAGCCGGTCTTCATTTCCAGCCCGGCGAGCGCGCGCAGCGACCAGTCGTTGATCTGGACGACCAGCCGGACGTAATCGAGCGCGGCCTCCGCCGGCGTGCCCATCGGGACGGCGCCGACGATCACCCCGAACTCGCCCTCGAAATCGATGCCCAGCTCCTCGGACGGCAGCGGCACGTCGTCGAAGGGGCCGTAGAAACGGTCGGAGAGGCCCTGATACATCAGCGGCAGGCCGGTGCGTTCGGGCGTGATGCCGAACACCTGATCCATCAGCGCGCCGTGGCTGTCATAGGCCGACCCGTCGAGCCACTGCCACGCCCGCGGCAGAGGCGCCGCCAAGGTTTGAGGGTCTAGCGCGTCCGGAAAGTCGGAAACGTCCCGGCAGGTCGCCGCGTGCGCCTCCCACTGCTCCAGCAGCTGCTGAAGCGTCGGAACCGGCGCAGAGGCAAAGCGCGTGGCATCGGGCGAAACGATGAGGAGGCGCCCGTCCGGTGTCCCGTCGCGCAGGGTAGAAAGGCGCATCGTCAGTCCTCGAAGATCGCGACCGCGCGCGTCCAGCCGGCCGATCCGCGCTTCACCTTGGCGGGGAAGCACGACACGGTGAAACCGTAATCGGGCAGCTGGTCGAGGTTGGTCAGTTTTTCCATGTGGCAATAGCCGATGTCGCGCCCGGCCTTATGCCCTTCCCAGATCAGCGAGGTGTCGCCGGTTTCCGCGACCTTCTGCGCGGTGGCACCGAACGGCGCGTCCCAGCTCCACGCATCGGTGCCCGTCACCCGGACGCCGCGGCTGGTGAGGTACATCGTCGCTTCGTAACCCATGCCGCAGCCTTTGCTGAGGAAGTCGGGGCTCCCCAGCGCCGCGCCGGCCGCGGTATTGACCAGCACGATGTCGAGCGGCTGCACCTCGTAACCGATCCGCGCCAGTTCCGCCTCGACGTCCGCCGCAGTCGCGACATAGCCGTCGGGCAGGTGCCGGAAGTCGAGCTTCACGCCGGGCCGGAAGCACCAGTCGAGCGGCACTTCGTCGATGGTAATCGCCGGCTTCCCGCCGTCCATCGTCGGGTGGTAATGCCATGGCGCATCCAGATGCGTGCCATTGTGCGTCGTCAGCGTCAGCGTCTCCGACGCGGCAAAGCCCAGCCCGCCCGGCATCTGCTCCGCGGTCAGGCCGGGGAAGAAATTCTGCACTTCCGCCACCGTTTCTTCGTGCGTCTGGTAGGTGATAGACGGACGCATGAACGGCGGGTCAGTGATGACCTCTGGGTCGAGCGTGATCGATAGGTCGAGAAAGCGGCGGGTCACGCCGTGTGCCCGCCCAGCGTGTCGGCGAACCAGTCGGCGATATAGTCGCGCCCGAAGCTCATATTGTCGGCGCCGACATGCTCGACCCCGCCTTCGCGCGGCGTGAACAGCTTCAGTTCGCGGCGGGGGGCGTTGACCAGCTGGTCGTGCAGATCGTGCGCATACTCGACGCTGATCTGGCGATCACTGGCGCCGTGGGTGACCAGGAACGGCACGCGGATGCGGTCCATGTGGCCGTTGAGGTTCATGTCGGTCGACTTCGCGAGGAACTCGTCCATGTCGGTCGCACCGAACGCCCACATGACGTGCGCCCAGTAATGCGGCACCGGATTCTCGCCCTCGCGCTTCATCCTTTTGTCCTGCACTTCGCGCCAATTGTGGTTGGCGCCCCACACCGCGCCGCTGGCGAAGCGCGGTTCGTAGGCGACGGCGCGCGGCGCGAAATGCCCGCCGAGCGAAATGCCGGTCATGCCGATGCGTGTCGGATCGACATCGTCACGCGCCTCAAGCCAGTCGACCGCCTTCGACGCCCAGGTTTCGCTGTGCGGGTCGACGGGCAGGCTCTGGAGCCGCAGCGCCTCGCCCGATCCGGGTTGGTCGACGCACAGGGTCGAGATGCCGCGCCGCGCCAGCGCATGGGGCAGCTTCGACCAGTAGAGCAGCTCCTTGCAGCTATCGAGGCCATTGCAATAGACGACGACCGGTTTCGGCCGTTCGCCGGGCGCACGGGTGTAAAGCGCGGGCATGGTGCCAGTGGCCAGCGGCACTTCGACCCGCTCGCGCGGCAGGCTGCCCAGGCGGGTCGAGCGTTCGAACGCCTCCAGCGCCTTGGCATAGGTCGCCTTGCGCCCCGGATGGCCGTGGCCCTGCATGCGCTCGGCGACCAGCAGGTACAGCGCGGCCCGCTCCAGCTTGTCGGAGGCGGAGAAGCCGCGGCCGCGCGCATCGTCCTCGTCCGCCAGGCCGATCAGGCGGTCGGCCATCTCGACCCATTTCGCCATGAACTGCGGCGTGCCGGCATCGGCGCCGCCCGCCGCCGCATCGCGGATCGGCTGGCACATATCGACGATCTCGCCGATCTGCGCACCGCTTTCCAGCGCCATCGCGACCGACAGGTTCCAGATGTAGTTGGGGAAATATTCGAACAGCGCCATGGGCTTACACCTCCGCCGGCTGGAACAGCGCGGGGTCGGGCTTGGGGTGCGGCATGGTCTGCGGGCCGCCGACGCCGACGCCCCACTGGTCCATGATCTGCGGCCCCGGCACATGGACCTGCGCCTCATGCGCGTGGAAATCGACGTCTTCCAGCTCGGACGTATATTCGACCGCGAAGCCGTTCGGCGTCGTGAAGTAGGAGAAGGTGTTGTTGCCCGCGGTGTGGCGGCCCGGCCCCCACAGGATGTCGGTGCCCTTCTTCCGCAGCCGGCTGATCCCGCGCATCATGTCGTCCACCGTCAGCACGTCATAGGCGACGTGGTTCAGGCACGGCGGCCCCGGCAGGAAGGCGATGCGGTGATGCGCCTCGTTGCAGCGCAGAAAGGCCATGAAGTCGCCCAGCCAGTCGCTGAGCCGGAAGCCCAGCACGTCGATGAAGAACTGCACCGCCGCCTTGTGGTCGGGCGAGTGGAGGACGATGTGGCTGATCTTCTGCGGCACCGCGTCCCAGCGCGCCATCTCGCGCTTGCTGCCTTCGGCGACGTCGCTCGACACCTCGAACGGCATGCCGTCGGGCGAGAAGAAGCGGAAGCCGTAGCCGCCGCCCGGCGACGTCAGGTCGCGCGGCGCGAAGATGATCTTGCAACCAGCCGCGACAACGCGGTCGTGCAGCGCATCGACGTCGGCGCGGGTTTCGGTCGACAACGCGATCACGTCAACGCGCGCAACCTCGTCCTGACGCAAGCGGACGACATGATGCTCGCCGTGGCCCTGCGCCTTGAAATAGGCCATGCCGTCGTCGGACGGCACGGGCTCCAGCCCCCATACGTCGGCATAGAAGGCGCGCTCCGCCTCCATGTCCGGCATCGCATATCCGACGTAGCGGATGTCAGTCACTCGGCTCATTCGGATGGTCCTTCGGTTCAGATCGGCTGGGAGATGACGGCGAACATCTCGCGGGTCGCCGCTGCGTTATCGATTGGCTCGGACAAACCCAGCTGCCCGCGGCAGATCGCCAGGCTGGAGCGCACGATGTAGGCGCATCGATCGTAGCGGCGGTCGCGATAGGCGCGGAAGGCGGCTTCGGGCGTGTCGGCCTTGCTGAGTTCCTGCGCGAGCACGATCGAATCCTCGATCGCCATTCCCGCGCCCTGCCCCAGGTGCGGCGTCGTCGCGTGGAGGGCGTCGCCCAGCAACACGACGCGCCCCTTGTGCCAGTCGCCGTCGACGATCAGCGTCTCCAGCGGGCGATAGACGACGCCGTCGTCGTCGGTGATGCCGTCCGCCAGCGCCCGCACCGCCTCCGGCGCCGCCGCCAGCTTCGCGCGCATCGCCGCCGCCAGCCCCTCGCGCGGATAGCGCGTGCCGGCCGGTTCGGGCGTCGTCACGAACATATACATCTGCTCGGCGCTCATCGGCACCAGCCCGATGCCGATCGGACCGTTATAGGCCTGGAGCGAGTCGAGTCCTTCGGGCCGCGGCAGGTTGTACCGCCACACCGCCTGTCCGGTATATTCGGGGCCGGGACCATCGGGGAACAGCGACGTGCGGGTATGCGAATAGACGCCGTCCGCGCCGACGACGATATCGACGTCGTGCGCGGTCCCGTCCGACAGGGTGACGCGGACGCCATCGCCATGATCCGCGATGTCGGTCGTGGTCACGCCCAGCTTCACCTCGACGCCGTCCGCGATCACGCGATCGGCCAGCACCTTGTGCAGCGCAGGCCGAGCGATGCCGACATTGGCCGGATAGCCCTCGACCAGCTTGGGCGACGGCACGCGCGCGATGCGGACGCCGGTCGGAATGAAGACCTCGACGTGATCGAACCCGCAGGCGGCGTCGAGATAGCTGTCGATCAGCCCAAGCTCGCTCATCGCGCGGATGACGTTCGACTGCTGGATGATGCCGACGCCATAGACCGACCAGGTCGGGTCCTTTTCGACGACGGTGACGCGGTGTCCGTCGCGGCGCAGCGCGATCGCAGCGGTCAGCCCGCCGATCCCGCCGCCGATGACGAGGATATCGAGCGCCGTCATTCCCACACCGCCCTATGCGGCCGATACGACCCGCTCGTCTCCATCGCGCCTCTCCATTCTCGCTATCGTTGCAACGACGATAGGGGATCGCGAGGGATCGATAAAATGAGTTTATTTGATCCCGCGCGATCAGAAAGAGTGATCGCAAATGGGCCTCAAACGCTTCTGATAAACGAAGTTGATACCGGCCTATACAAATTACTCGTTTTTCTGATCGCACAAAGCGCAGCATGCTCGATGCCGAAACGAGCCGCAGGAGCGGCCGACATGGGAGGATCTTGAAATGCGTGATCGTACGATGGCGTCGCTGTTTGCGCTGTGCGTGGCGATGCCGACCATGGCCGTGGCGCAGGACACGCCCGCCGCGCCGGGGGCGACCGCTCAGACGGGTGCCGACACCGACGAACAGGGCCTGCAGGACATCGTCGTTACGGCGCAGCGTCGATCCGAAAGCCTCCAGCGCGTGGCGGTTCCCGTCACCGCCGTCTCCGGCGACGCACTCGCCAATGCCGGCGTCACCGAGACGGCGAACCTCAGCAAGCTCGTCCCCTCGCTGGTCGTCCAGCCGACCGGCGGCACGACCAGCTTCTTCCTCCGCGGTGTCGGCACGGCATCGCAGAATTCGTTCTCGGAAAACGCGATCGCGTTCAATTTCAACGGCGTCTACATCGGCCGCCCGACCGCGCCGGCGGGTGTTTTCTACGACCTCGAACGCGTCGAGGTGGTGAAGGGGCCGCAGGGTACGCTGTACGGCCGCAACGCCACCGGCGGCGCGATCAACGTTCTGCCGCGCAAGCCCGAACTCGGCAGCTTTTCCGCCGAAGGGCTGCTCGAATACGGCAACTACGATGCGAAGAAGGGCTTCGCCGCGCTGAACGTGCCGATCGGCGAGACGGTCGCGCTGCGCGTTGCCGGCCAGCTGGTCGATCGCGACGGCTATCTGTCCGATGGCTATGATGACGAACGCGGCGAAGCGGCGCGCGCGTCGCTGCTGATCCAGCCGTCGTCCGACTGGTCGATGACGCTGGTCGGCGATTATTATCGCCAGCATGGCAAGGGCGCGGGCGCCGTCCTGCTCTCCAGCGCCGCCTTCACCGCCCCGCCGCTGGAGGATCGCATCGGCCTGGCCGATCCGCGCGCGACCGCGATCATCGCCGGCTATGCCGCGACCGTCTTCGCGCCCCCCTTCTGCGGCGGCTTCGGCGGCTTCGTGCGCAGCGGCTGCGTCTCGACCGCCAGCACGACCGGCTATCTCAACAACCGCTTCTATGGCCTGAGCGCCCAGGTCGAAGGCGACATGGGCTTCGCCACGCTGACCGTGCTGCCGGCGTATCGCAAGTCGAAGGTCGATCTCGAAACCTATGTTCCCGGCTTCCTCGGCAAGTTGCAGGAGGATACCGACCAGATGTCACTGGAGGTTCGCCTGACCTCCCCCGACACCGGCCGCCTGCGCTACGTGCTCGGCACCTTCTTCTTCAACGAGCAGCAGGAGGCGACCAACTTCTTCCGCCAGGGCAATATCTCGACCACCCGCTTCACGCCCAACGTCAAGACGCAGAGCCTCGCGGCCTTCGGCCAGCTCACCTTCGCCGTCACCGACACGCTGCGCCTGATCGGCGGCGGTCGGTACACCAAGGAGGACAAGAGCCAGCGCACCGCCGCGGCCTCGGGCGGCCTGCCCGGCCCGATCGAGCCGACGCTCGGCACCCCGATCACCGGCGCGCTGACGTTCGAGAAGTTCACGTGGAAGGCTGGTGTCGAGCTGGACGCCGGCCCGGCGTCGCTGGTCTATGCGAACGTCGCGACCGGCTTCAAATCGGGCGGCTTCTTCGTCGCCTCGCCGCCCAACAACACCTATGCGCCAGAGGAACTGACCGCCTTCACCGTCGGCACCAAGAATCGCTTCCTCGACAACAAACTCCAGATCAATCTGGAAGCGTTCTACTGGAAGTACCTCAACCAGCAGATCACTTTCGTCGGCGGCGTGCCGACCGGCAACGGCGTGATCGCGCAAGGGTCGGTGACGACCAACGCCGGGCGCTCGCACATCTATGGCTTGGAGCTCGACCTGCGCTTCGCGCCCAGCCGGTTCGACCAGTTCTTCGCCAACGTCCAATATCTGCGCGGCAAGTACGACACGCTGCGCACGGCCAATTTCTCGCCGACCGGCAGTCCGGTGCCGACCGGTTGTGCCACGGTCGGCACGCGTGCGGCCAATCCGGGGATCAACGGCGCGCTGTTCTTCGATATCGACTGTTCGGGAAAGCCGACCGCCAATTCCCCCGAATGGGCGGCGAACATCGGCTATGAGCGCACGGTCGAACTCGGCAACGACCTGTCGCTGCTGCTCGGCGCGCGCACCAATCTGGAGACGTCGCGCTTCCTTAATACCAACTACCGGCCGGAAGAGTCGCAGGGCGGCTTCATGATGTCGGACCTCTATGCGACGCTGCGCGGGGCGGCCAATCGCTGGAGCCTGACCGGCTTCGTCAACAATGTCGAGAACCGCGCGGTACTGGCCCGCGCCGGCACGCGGCCGATCCTGAACTTCCCCGTCGGCACGCTTCGCCCGCCGCGTACCTATGGCGTGCGCGTCGGCTTCGGGTTCTGACGATGATCCGCATCGCCGTGCCGATGCTGGCCGCGCTGCTCTCGACCGCGCCGGCCTGGGGGCAGTCGCCCCCGGCCGACCGTTTCGTGACGCTCGGCACGATGGGCGGGCCGGTCCCGAGCACGACACGGTCGCAGCCGGCCAATGTGCTGCTGCGGGGCAAGGACGCCTATCTCATCGACTGCGGCGACGGTGCGGTCGAGCAGCTGGCGAAGGCCGGCATCCTGTTGCCACAAGTCCGCGCGGTCTTCCTCAGCCACCTGCACGTCGATCACACCGGCGGGCTGGCGGCGGTGCTCGGCCTGCGCAATCAGACCAACGTCCGGCCCGTGCTGACCGTCTACGGCCCGCCGGGAACCAAGGCGCTGGTCGCGGGGATCGTCGCGTCGATGGAGCCGGCCGCCCGCGCCGGCTATGGCATTCCCGGCCAGCCCTGGGCGCCGCCGGCGTCGACCGTCACCGTCGTCGAGATGGCCGACAACACCCGCCTCTCGATCGACGGGATGACCGTCACCGCCGCGCAGAACACCCATTACGACTTCGCACCCGGATCGGCGGAGGACGTGGCGTACAAATCGCTGTCGCTGCGCTTCGACCTGCCCGGCCGGTCTATCGTCTATACCGGCGACACCGGCCCCAGCGCCGCGGTCGAGCGGCTGACGAAGGGCGCCGACCTGCTGGTCAGCGAGATGATCGATGTCGAGGGCACGCTGGAGGTTGTCCGGCGCATCACCCCGAACATGCCCGCCGTCGCCCAGCAGCAGCTGATCCGGCACCTGACCACCCATCACCTGACGCCGAAGGACGTCGGCACGCTTGCCGCGCGGGCCGGGGTGAAGTCGGTCGCGATCACCCATTTCGCGGCCGGCGCGGACAATTCGGCGCGCGCCGCCGGCTACCTCCGCACGATCGCCGAAACCTACCGCGGCCCCGTCCGCATCGCGAAGGATCTGGACCATTTCTAGCGACACAAGGCCCGTGACGGGCGAGGCGATGGACGCGGGACGACCGGCGGGTACGCGACAGGGCGTGATTCTGATGGCGTCGGCGGTGATGCCGGTGATGGCGATCGTGTCGCTGGTCCCAGTCCTGCCGATGCTGTCGCGCGAGTTCGCCGCGACGCCGGGGGCGGAAGTCCTGGTGCCGATGATGCTGACGGTGCCGGCGCTCTGCGTCGCGCTCTTCTCTCCGGTCGCGGGCTGGCTGTCGGACAGGGTCGGGCGCAAACGCGTCCTGGTCGCGGCTTTGTTCCTCTACGGCATCATCGGCCTGTTGCCGCTGGTCCTCCACAGCCTGCCGCTAATCCTCGCCTTCCGCATCCTGCTCGGCCTGAACGAAGCGGCGATCATGACCGTCGCGACCACGATGGTCGGCGACTATTTCGAGGGCAAGCGCCGCGAACGCTGGATCGCGATCCAGACCGCTGTCACGAGCCTAAGCGCGATCGCCCTGATCGCGATCGGCGGCATTCTGGGCGAAGCGTTCGGATCGCGCGGACCGTTCCTGCTGTACCTGCTGGCGCTGCCGATCGGCGTCGCCGCGGCGCTGGTCCTGTTCGAACCCGCCACCACCGCCCGGTCCGACGCGCGCGCGGCCTTTCCGTTTCGCGCGATATCCTCGATCATCGCGATCACGCTGGGCGCGGCATTGCTGTTCTACACGCTGATGCTCCAGATCGGCACCATATTGGAAGGCGTCGGCATCACGTCCCCCGCGGTCATCGGCGGAGTGGGCGCCGTCGCCAATCTGGGCGTCGTGCTCGGGTCCCTGCTGTTCCGGCACCTGTCGACCGCCGCCCCGCAACGTCTGCTGGCCGCAGGCTTCGCGCTGTCGGCGGTCGGTTATGTCGGCGTAGGCCTGTCGAGCGCGTTCTGGCCCACCGCCCTTCTGACGGTCGTCGCGTGCGTCGGCGGCGGCATCCTGCTTCCGACATTGCTGACCTGGGTTCTCCGGGTCCTGCCGCCCTTCGCGCGCGGGCAGGGCACGGGCCTGTGGACCGGTACCTTCTTCCTTGGCCAGTTCCTCGCCCCGATCCTGTCGATCGCGCTGGGCCAAGCGACCGGCGGGCTGCAAGCCACGTTGGTCCTGCTGGGCTGCTGCGCCGCGGCCGGTGCGGCGGCACTGGCGGTTTTTGGGGCGCGCAACGAAGCCGGGTTGCGACCATAGGGAGGCATCGTGACGAACCGACTTGGTTTCCGGGGCAGGAAACGAGAAGCGGAGCGATGCGCGGAGCGGTTCCCGACGCCAATCCAGCGCCGTGACGGGATCGACATCGCAGGCCTGCGACGAAACCACAGCGCCTGCTTCGCGCTGCCTGCCCCATGGCCGACGCCCCTGATATTCAATCGTCGTCGTAACTCCGCTGATGCCAAGTATTCGTGGGCGGCATCACAAAAGACGGAACCGTTGCTCCATCCATCGAGAGCGCGTTGTCATCAACCGCCTTTGCCCCCCGTCTCAAACGGGAATTTCACCGTGACGCGAAGTCCTGGCCGGGTGCTGATGATCTCGAGATCTGCGCCCAGCCGTTGGGTGGCCGAGCGGACGATGGCGAGACCCAGTCCACTCCCCTCGCGATCGTCCGCGGATGCGAAACGGACGAAACGTTCCCCCGCGCGGGAAACCTCCGTTTCGGACAGCCCGGGGCCGTCGTCACCGACGGCGATCGTCGCCGCGTCGGCCTCCGCCGCGATCGTGATGGTCACGGTCCCGCCCGCCCGGTTGTAGCGGATCGCATTGTCGAGCAGGTTCGACAGGATCTCGAACAGCAACGTGCGATGACTGTCGAGGACGAGGCTGGGCGGCGCGTCCAGGATCACTTCGACATCCGCCTCGATCGCGCGGGCGATGTGGCGGTTGATGACCGCGACCGCCACTTCCCGCAGGTCGACGGGCGCGAACGGCGGCGTCGCGCCGACCTCTTCGGCGCGGGCGAGCGCGAGCAGTTGCGTGACCAGATGCTCCAGCCGGTCGGCCGCATCGGCGATTTCGGCGAGGGCGGCGCGGTCGCCGCGCTGCGCCAGCGCCACCTGGATCTTCAGCGCGCTCAGCGGCGTGCGCATCTGGTGGGAGGCGTCGCCGGTGAAGCGGCGAACCCCGGCGGTGGCGGTATCGAGCCGCGCGAGTACGTTGCTGAACGCATCGGCCAGCGGCTCCAGCTCGGCCGGCAGCGGGCCGGCGTCGATCGGCGACAGGTCCGGCGTCGCCCGCGTGTCGCGCGCCGCGACCGCCGCGCGGAGGCGGGCCAGCGGTCGCAGGCTCCAGCGCAGCGCCGGACCCAAGAACATAGCCGCGATCGCCAGCAGCACGACTTCCCCGGCGAGCAGCGCGGTCATGAGCCGGCGTTGCAGCGCGCGGCGTCCGTCCAGCGTCTCGGCAACCTGGACGATGACCGGACCGGCGATCCGCGGCAGCGCCCGGCGAACCTCGACGATACGGATATCCTGATCGCGGTAGCGCGCGAACCGGAAGCGAGGCACGTCGAGCGTCAGTTCGTCTATCCGCGGCGCCGACAGGTCGCCATATCCGGTGACGAGGCGAGATCCGACTGCGATCCGGTAGTAGATGTTGTCGCGCTCGCTGTTCTCCAGCATGCCGAACGCAGCGGCCGGCAGGTCGAGCGTCACTTCGCCGCGTTCGACCGCGACCGTTTCGGAAATCGCGCCGAGCGCCCCGCCGAGCACCCGGTCGTTGGTGCGACGGACGACATCGGCGATCAGCGCCGCCCCCGCCAGACCAAGCCCGACCGCGGTCAGCAACAGCGGCGCGAGCATCGCGGCCAGCAGCCGTGTCCTGAGCGCGATCGCCCGCCGCCGGCGATCAGCGGGCATCGAGCAGATACCCCACCCCGCGCACCGTGCGGATCGCCGGACCATCGGGACCGAGCTTCCCGCGCAACCGCGTGATGTTCACTTCCAGGGCGTTCGGGCCGACCGGTTCGTCATAGCCGAACACCTCCGCCTGCAGCGTTTCGCGCGTGACGATCTGTCCGGCGCGGATCGCGAGCGCGTCGAGCACCGCCCATTCCCGTCGCCGCAGGTCGAGCGCGCGCGATCCCACCCGCGCCATTCCGGCCGATCGGTCGAGCACCAGCGTGCCGACGATCAGCTCGGGCGTCGGGTCTCCGCCGCGGCGGCGGCCCAGCGCGCGGATCCGCGCTTCCAGCTCGGCGGGCGCGAACGGCTTGCGCAGATAATCGTCGGCGCCGAGGTCGAGCCCGCGGATGCGGTCGTCGAGTGCATCGCGGGCGGTCAGCATCAGCACCGGCACCCGCTCGCCGCGCCGCCGCAGCGCCTGCAACACCGCGAAGCCGTCGATATCCGGCAGGCCGACGTCGAGGATGACCAGCGCATAAGGCTCCTCGCCGACGACCATCAGCGCGTCCTTCCCGCGGGCGACGTGATCGACCGCATGGCCGGCGCCGCGCAGCAGCGCGGTCAGGCTGCGAGCCAGGGCCGCATCATCTTCGACGATCAGAATGCGCATGATGCGACGGATCGGTGAAAGGCGGGTGACAGGTTCGTCACATACATCATGGTGACGAGCTTACCCGAACTGAGAGCCGGGAAGCGAGAGGACCTGAACGATGCGCAGTTTCCTGATGTCAATCGTCGCGCTGCTGCTGGCCACGCCGGCCGCCGCACAGCGTCCCCAGGGCTATCCGCACAGCTATGACACGCTGATCGCCACGGCGCGGGCGGAGCGTGGCGTGCGCGTCTACGGCAATGCCGACGCCGCGGCGATGGCCCCGCTGATCGCCGCCTTCCAGCGCACCTATCCGGGCGTGCGCGTCCGTTATGAAGAGCTCGAATCGCGCGCGATCTACGACCGTGTCGTCGCGGAAGCGCGCGATGGCCGACCGACCGCGGACCTCGTCTGGTCGTCGGGGATGGACCTACAGGCCAAGCTGCTGAACGACGGCTATGCGCAGGCCTATGACAGCCCCGAGAAGCCGGCGCTGCCTGCGTCCGCTGTCTGGAAGAACATGGGCTTCGGCGTCACGACCGAACCGGTCGCGATCGTCTACAACCGCCGCGCCATTCCACCGACGCAGGTACCGCGCACCCACGAGGCGCTGGAGCGGATGCTGGTCGAGCGCCGCAAGGCGCTGACCGGACGGGTCGCGACCTATGATCCGGCGCGCTCGAACGTCGGCTATCTCTACCTGACCGAGGATTATGCGATCACCCGCGACACGCGCTCGCTGCTCCAGGCGATCGCGGCGACGCGGCCGTGGGTGGTGCGCGCGACCGGGCCGATGCTCGATGCCGTGGCCGACGGTCGCATCGCGATCGCCTACAACGTCGTCGGTCCCTATGCCCTTGTCCGCGCCCGACGCGACCCGCGGATCGGCGTCGTCTTCCCGCGCGACTATACCATCGTCGCGTCGCGGGTCGCCTTCATCACGCGTCAGGCCCGGCGCCCGGCGGCGGCGCGGCTGTTCCTCGATTTTCTGCTGTCGCGCACCGGCCAGACGCTGCTCGCCCGCGAATGGCTGTTGCCGGTCCGCACCGATGTCCGCGCGCCGCGGCTGGGCAAGGACCAGGCCCGCCCGATCCGCATCGGGCCGCAACTGCTCGTCAATCTCGATTCGATCAAGCGCCGCCGGTTCCTGGCCGACTGGCGCGCCATCCTCGCCGAAGGAGCGTCCCGCAAATGACCGTCTTCCCCACCGCCTGCGCGGTCGTCGCGCTGGTTGCCGCCACGCCTGCGCTCGCCCAGACCCCGTCGCAAGACGATCTGGCCGCGCTGGTGCGCCAGCAGGCCGCCGAGATCGCGGCACTCAAGGCGCGGCTCGATCGACTGGAGGGCGCGCAGGCCGCCGCCCCGGCAGAGGCCGTGCCACCAGTCGCTCTCGCCTCTGCGCCGCAGCAGGTGATCACGCCGCCCTTCGCCCCGCAGCTCGTCTCGCCCGGTCCGGCCGAACGCGACATCGGCCGCGCGCGGGACGCCAATGCCTCGGGCGTCACCACCGAATGGGGCGCCGGCCTGCCCGTCTTCCGCTCGGCCGATGGCGTCTTCACCTACAAGCCACGCGGGCGCATCCTGACCGACGTCAGCTCGACTTTCGGCTCGCGCTATGCCGGGCGCAACATCACGACGACGGGCATGCGCGCGCTGCGCCTAGGGCTGGAGGGCGGCGTCGGCACGCATTTTTTCTATCAGTTCGAAAGCGATTTTTCGGAGAACGAGGTCGATATCGTCACCGCCTTCATCGGCTGGCGCAACCGGCTGGGCAAGATCGGCGACTATGACGTGCGCGCCGGTCATTTGTTCAACGACCGCTCGTTCGAAGGCTCGACCGGCTCCGACTCGACACCGTTCATGGAACGGACCGTCGTCGCCACCGCGATCATTCCGCAACGCGGCTTCTACGGCATCGGCATCATGCCGCGCGTGTTCTGGAAATCGGGCCACGCGTCGCTGACCGTCACCGGCGACCGTGTCGACGGCAACCAGGCGAACAGCGACAGCCGCACCGTGCTGGGTCGCGTCCACTGGAACCCGATCAAGACCGACCGCGGCGTGCTGCATCTGGGCGCATGGGGCTTCGACGAAGCGCTGGCGTCCAGCGCCACGGCGCTGACCCGCAACACCGTCATCGGCGGCCGCTTCAACGGCGCGCTGCGCGTATCGACCGGCGCGCTGACGGGCGGCACTGGCACGACCGGCTATGGCGTGGAAGTCGGCGGCTATGTCGGCCCGCTGTGGCTGATGGGCGAGGCCGGGCGCCGCGAGGCGCGTCTCGACGGCGGTCGTCCCGATTTCGTGAGCACGGCGTGGAGCGTGTCGGGCGGCTGGTTCCTGACCGGCGACCTGCCGCCGTACAATCCGCGCCTGGGCAGTTTCGGCCAGCCGCGGGTGCTCAAGTCGATCTTCGACGGCGGACCGGGCGCGATCGAGCTGACCGCGCGCTACGAGGACCTCGATTATACCAACCTGCTGACCGGCGGGCGCGGCTGGGCCGCGACGGTCGGCGCCAACTGGTATCTCAACAGCTTCATCCGGTTCCAGTTCAACGTCGCCCACTGGAACACCGACAATCGTGCCGGCGCCTACACCGGCCCCGACGACGGTCAGACCGTCGGCACCCGCATCGCCGTCACCTTCTGACGCCCCTTTCGCCCCGAGGACCCTCGACATGACCCTTGCCGCCTACGGCTTCCTGATGGTCGCCGTCTTCATGACACTGATCATGACCAAGAAGATGACGCCGCTCGTCGCGCTCATCCTGGTCCCCACCATCTTCGCGCTGATCGCCGGTTTCTCGGCGGGGCTGGGCGACATGATGATCGCAGGGATCAAGAACCTCGCCCCGACCGGCGTCATGCTGCTCTTCGCGATCCTGTTCTTCTCGACGATGACCGACACCGGCCTGTTCGATCCGCTGGTCGGGCGCCTGATCCGGCTGGTCCACGGCGATCCGCTGCTGATCCTGGTCGGCACGGTGGTGCTGTGCGCGGTCGTCAGCCTGGATGGGGACGGGTCGACGACCTACATCATCTGCATCGCCGCGCTGCTGCCGCTCTACAAGCGGTTCGACATGAACCGGCTGTACCTCGTCGCGCTGCTGATGTGCACCAGCGGGATCATGAACCTGACGCCGTGGGGCGGGCCGACCGCCCGGGCTGCGAGCGCCCTGAAGCTCGATCCGGCCGAGCTATTCCTTCCGCTGATCCCCGGCATGATCGCCGGCCTGGTCTTCCTGATTCTGCTGGCGATGTATTTCGGTCACAAGGAGCGCCGCCGCATCGGTCATGTGAAGGGCAATGTACCGACCGACTTCACCGGCATGGCCGTGTCGCAGTTCCCCGAGGCGCGCCGTCCCCATCTGCGCTGGTTCAACGCCGCGCTGACGCTGGCGCTGATCGCCGCGCTGGTCCTGGGTATCCTGCCGCTCGCGATCACGATGATGCTCGCCTTCGCGATCGCGATGGTCGCCAACTATCCGAAGATCGCCGACCAGAAGGAGCGGATCGGCGCCCATGCCGGCAACGTCCTGGCGGTCGTGTCGCTGATCTTCGCCGCCGGCATCTTCACCGGCATCCTGTCGGGCACCGGCATGGTCGAGGCGATGAGCCGCGAAGTGGTCAACGTGATCCCGCCGGCGCTGGGGCCGTACATGGCGCCGATCACCGCCGCGCTCAGCCTGCCGTTCACCTTCTTCATCTCGAACGACGCCTTCTACTTCGGCATGCTGCCGATCCTGGCGGAGGCCGGGGCACATTACGGAGTCGAGCCGATGGCAATCGCGCGTGCCTCGCTGATGGGCCAGCCGGTGCACCTGCTCAGCCCGCTGGTGCCCTCGACCTACTTGCTCGTCAGCCTGGCGGGCGTCGAGTTCGCCGACCACCAGCGCTTCACAATCATTCCGGCGACGCTGGTCTGCATCGTAATGACGCTGACCGGCCTGCTCGTCCTCGCCTTTCCGTTCGTCGGCTGACCCGGGAGATTTGAGGATGGTTCACCGTACCGTGCCGCTGGTCCTGCTGCCCGCCATGGGCTGCGACGGTCAGCTCTGGGCGCGCCAGATCGTCGATCTGGGCGACATCGCCCACCCTGAGCTCGGCGACCTCACCGTCGACGACACGCTCGGCGGCATGGCGCAGCGGGTGCTCGCGCATGCCCCGCCCCGCTTCGCGGTCGCCGGGGTAAGCCTCGGCGGCTATGTCGCGCTCGAGATGATCCGCTGCGCGCCCGAGCGGATCGAGCGGATCGCGCTGTTCGGCACGCGCGCCTCGCTGCGGTCGCGGCCGCGGTCGATGGGCGAACAGGGCCTGCTCGCCACCGCGCCCCACGCCGACCCGATGCTGACGCCGATCGTGAGCGGCCCGGTCCAGGCGATGGCTGACCGCGTCGGCGCGCAGGTGTTCGAGCGCCAGCAACGCGCCCTGCTCGCCCGCCCCAGCCTGACCCCGGCGATCGAGGCGATCCGCGTCCCCACTCTGGTAGCGGTCGGCGATCGCGACCGCATCTGCATGCCCGAAGATGCCCAGGCGCTGGCGAGCCGCATACCGACCGCGCGCTTTCATGTGTTGCAGAACTGCGGCCACCTCGCCCCGATCGAACGCCCGGGCGAGACGACGATGCTCCTGCGCGAATGGCTCAGCCGATGAACGCGCGATCCAGGCGCCACCCCGGCAAGTACCGTCTCGATAGCGCTACCTACAACTTCGGACCTGCGCTCTGATGGTGACGGCACATCCGGATGCAACACACGATCGCCGACCAGCCCACGCTCAGTGATCGGAGCGAAGCCGATATCCGACGCCCAGCTCGTTGGCGATGACGCTGCCGACCGGGCCCGGGGCTTCCAGCTTCTGACGCAGGTTACGGATGACGATCCGCAGATATTCGACACGCGGATCCTCGTCCGCGCCCCAGCAAGCGGCGAGGACGCGTTCATGTGTCACCACGCGCCCGATGTGGCGTGCCAGCACGCGCAGAACCTCGTGCTCCTTGCGGGTAAGGTGAAGCTCTTCACCATCACGGCAGACGATCCGCCGATCAAGATCGATGCTGAGATCACCCCGCCGCACGATTTTCTGTGTCGTCCCCGACGATCCCTGATGACGCAGCGCAACCCGGAGGCGTGCTAGAAGCTCTTCAGTGTCGAACGGCTTGGTCACGAAATCGTCCGCGCCGAGATCGAGCGCCGTGACCTTCTCGTCGACCGCATCCCTGGCCGAAACCACAAGGATGACGATATCGCCATGAGCGCGGAGTTGCGGAATGATCGCGAGACCGTCGCGATCAGGCAGGCCAAGATCGAGGAGAATTGCGATTGGGTGTTCGACCGCAGCCTGGCGGAGCGCAGTCTTCGCATCTTCGGCCTCGACGACGGTGTAGTCCGCCCGGATCAGCGTGGTGCGCAGCAGGCGACGGATAGCGGCGTCGTCATCGACGACAAGAATTTTGGCGGGCATGTCAGGAACCGCTTTCAGTCGGAAAATCGCGAACGATGAGGGCAGGAGGGAAGATCAGCGCGAAGGCGGCGCCGCTACCGTCCGGCCGGTTGGCTGCCTCGACGATCATCCCCATCGCTTCGGCAAAAGCCTTCACGATGGCGAGGCCCAGCCCGGTACCGCCGATCGCGCGATCGGAGCCTTCCAGCCGTTTGAAGGTCTCGAACACCTCGCTCTCGCGACCGGGCGGAAGGCCCGGGCCGTGATCGAGCACGGCAAGTCGCAGCTCGCCGAAATGATTGCGCCCTTCGATCACAACCTCGGTTCCCGGCTCGCCATAGCGGCCGGCGTTATCGAGGAGGTTGAGCAGGCAATGGTGCAACAATTGCGGATCGGCCAGCACCAGCGGCAGGTCGGGCGGGACATCGAGACGGACATCATGTCCTTCCAGTGCACGCCGGGCATCGTGCGCCGCGCTGGTCACCGCATCACTCAGGTCAGTCGCCTCGATCTTCAGCTTCAGCGCGCCGGCTTCCACACGCGCCATGTCGAGCAGGTTGGAGACAAAGCGGTTGAGCCGCTGCGCTTCACTCTCGATCGTCCCGATCAATTCGGGCGTGGCACCGTGGTGTAGCTGGGCCGCGGCAGCGATCACCGCGGTGAGCGGCGTTCGCAAGTCATGACTGACGGAGGAAAGCAACGCGGCGCGCAGGCGATCGCGCGTGCGAACCACGTCAACGTCGCGCATCTCGGTCTGCAATCGAAGACGTTCCAGGACAAGCGCAGCCTGATCGATCAGACTGCTGAGGAGCGGCAATTGATCGGCACGGACCGGACTGCCGACCTTGTCGCTGGCCACACCCAGCACGCCCAGCACCCGATCGCCCGCCTTCATGGGCTGGAACAGCCACTCCGATGCCGCGAGCGTGCCAGAGCCCTTGCCGGCCGGACTGCCGGTGTCGAACACCCAACTGGCAGCGGCGTTGTCCATGGTATCGAGACGGTAAGCCGGATCGCTGGCGGCCAGTATCTCGAGGTCTGAGCCGCCAGGCCGCCCGAGCAGCACGACCTGCACGTCGAGCAGGCGACGAACATCGTCGCAGATCATCTGGGCGGCGACATCAAGATCGTTGACCCCGGCGATTTGCCGCAGGAAACCCGCCAGCGTGGCGTTGGTGCGGGCGCTGGCTGTGGCGAGGTCGGCCTGTGCCCGCACGCGCGCGGTCAGCTGGCTGGTTGCGATTGCGATGCCGAGCAGCACGATGACGGAAACGACGTTTTCCGGATTGTTGACGGTCAGCGTGCCCGTCGGGGGCAGGAAGAAAAAATTATAGGCGAGACTGGAGGCAAGGCCGGCGAACAGCCCCGTCCGCAATCCGAAGAAGCTGGCAGCCGCCATGACCGGGAGCAGGTAGAGCAGCGCGACGTTGCCAAGATTTAGGATCGTGAACAGCGCACTGGCGAGTGCAGTGATCCCAGCAACCATTGCCGTCGTCACCGCATAGCCTGTCCCCGTGCCCCACTGGCCGGCACGTCGCCTGCCGCGGTCGGTGGGCTTCGTAGCCATCGGCATCGGAAGGACATGTACGGTGACATCGGGGGTGTCGCGCACGAGCCTGTCGACAACCGAGCCATAGCGAAGTTCGAACCATTTGCTTCGGTTCGATTTTCCGAGCACAAGCTGCGTTGCGCGCAGGTCCTTGAGCACCGACTGGATACCCGCGACGACCGTCTCAGCGGGCACGGTCGCGACTGCCGCTCCCAATTGGGTCGCCAGCGTCATCGTCGCCGCCACCCGGGCGTGCTGCTCGTCGGTGAAATGGGCGGCTCGAGGTGTCTCGATGAAAACGGCGGTCCAGGGACCGCGGAGGCCATCGGCGACGCGCTTGGCGGCGCGCACCAGCGCGTCGCATCCCGGCAGCTCGCTGATCGCAACGACGATCCGGTCGCTGCCGGCCCAGGTTCCACCAAGCCCCAGCGCACGCACATCGTCGAGCATTCGCGCGTCGACCGCCTGCGCCGCGCGCCGCAGCGCCAGTTCGCGCAGTGCGGACAGGTTGGACTTGGAAAAGAAATGCCCGAGTGCGCGGGTAGCCTCGGCGGGAAGATAGACCTTGCCGGCCTTCAGTCGCTCGATCAGCTCGTCGGGCGGGATGTCGACGACTTCGATCTCCGCCATCTCCAGGATGCGATCCGGCACCGTTTCGCGCACGCGCACGCGAGTGAAGCTGGCGACGATGTCGTTCAGGCTTTCGACGTGCTGGATGTTGACGGTCGAGTAGACGTCAATTCCCGCATCGAGCAGTTCCTCGACATCCTGGTATCGCTTGGGGTGCCGGCTGCCGGGAGCGTTGGTGTGGGCGAGTTCGTCGACCAGCACCAGCCGCGGCGCGCGGGCCAGGATGGCGTCGATGTCCATTTCGCCGAGCGTGCGGCCTTCATAGGCGACGCTGCGGCGGGGGATGATCTCATGCCCGCGGGTCAGCGCCTCGGTCTCCGCGCGGCCGTGCGTTTCGACCACGCCGACCACGACATCGACGCCGTCGCGGCGGCGGGCCGATCCTTCGGACAGCATCTCATAGGTCTTGCCGACGCCCGGCGCGGCGCCGAGGAAGATCTTCAGCCGCCCCTTTCCCTCCTGCGCGGTGGCACGCAGGAGGGCGTCCGGGTCTGGCCGCGTGGCGTCGTTGGCAAACCCGTTCGACGGCATCAGCGCGCCACGGCGTCCAGCGCGCGGTTGAGCGCCAGCACGTTGACGTGGGGATCGCCCAGCACCGTGGTTTCGACATGATCGGCGACGAGAGCGCGGACGCGAGCCTCGCTCAGGCCGCGGACGCGGGCGACACGCGGCGCCTGCGCGAGGGCGGCGGCCGGCGACAGGTCGGGGTCGAGGCCCGAGCCGCTGGCGGTGACCAGGTCGGCGGGAACCGGCCCGGTCACGCCCTCGCCCTGCCGCTTCGCGACGTCCGGCTTCACCCGGTCGACCAGCGCCTGCGCCGTCGGGCCGAGATTGGAGCCCGACGAGGCCAGCCCGTCATAGCCCTTGCCCGCGGCCGAAGGGCGGGTCTGGAAATAGCGATCGCTGACGAACGCCTGGCCGACGACGGTCGAACCGATGACCTGGCCGTTCGCGTCGCGTACCAGGCTGCCATTCGCTTGGGCGGGGAAGATCGCTTGGCCGATGCCGGTCATCGCCATCGGATAGACGATCCCGAGGAGTACGGCGAACAGGATCGTCATGACGATCGCCGGGCGCAGTGCGGAGGAGAAATCCTTACCCATGATATGCGTCCTTCACGCGAGGCCAAGGCCACCGACCACGAGGTCGATGATCTTGATGCCGATGAACGGGGCGAGCAGACCGCCGAGGCCGTAGATGGCGAGGTTGCGGGCGAGCAGCGGGCCGGCCGCCATCGGCTTGTAGGCGACGCCCTTCAGCGCCAGCGGCACCAGCAGCGGGATGATGATCGCGTTGAAGATGATCGCGCTGAGGATCGCTGACTGCGGCGTCGCCAGCCCCATCACGTTCAGCACGCCCAGCCCAGGATAGAGCGCGACGAACATCGCCGGGATGATCGCGAAATATTTCGCCACGTCGTTGGCGACCGAGAAGGTCGTCAGCGCGCCGCGGGTCATCAGCAACTGCTTGCCGAGGCCGACGACCTCGATCAGCTTGGTCGGGTCGCTGTCAAGATCGACCATGTTGCCCGCTTCGCGCGCCGCTTGCGTGCCGGTGTTCATGGCCACGCCGACATCGGCCTGGGCGAGCGCGGGGGCGTCGTTGGTGCCGTCCCCGCACATCGCGACCAGCTTGCCGCCCTGCTGTTCCTTGCGGATCAGCGCCAGCTTGTCCTCCGGCGTCGCCTGGGCGAGGAAATCGTCGACCCCCGCCTCGGCTGCGATGGCAGCGGCCGTCAACGGATTGTCGCCGGTGATCATCACCGTGCGGATGCCCATCGTGCGAAGTTCGCCAAAACGTTCGCGAATGCCGGCCTTGACCACGTCCTTCAGGAAGATCGCACCCAGCAGGCGACGATCCTTCGCGACCGCCAGCGGCGTGCCGCCGGCGCGCGCGATCTCGTCGGTGATGCGGCGCAACTCGGTCGCCGCGGCCGTCGCGCCCGATCCCTCGTTGGCCTTCAGGATTGAGTCCACGGCCCCCTTCTGGATCAGCGTGTCGCCGAAGCGGAGGCCCGACACGCGGGTCTGTGCGGTGAAGGGAATGACTTCCGCACCATCCGGCATCGGGCGTTGCAGGTTGAACCTGTCACGCGCCAGAACGACGATCGAGCGACCTTCGGGCGTCTCGTCGGCCAGACTGGCGAGCAGTGCGGCCTCGGCAAGCTCGGCCTCGCTGGTGCCACCGACGCTACGGAACTCCGACGCCTGACGGTCGCCGATCGTGATCGTGCCGGTCTTGTCGAGCAGCAGCACGTCGACGTCGCCTGCCGCTTCAACCGCACGACCCGACTTGGCCAGGACGTTGAAACGAACGAGCCGATCCATGCCTGCGATGCCGATCGCCGATAGCAGCGCGGCGATTGTGGTGGGGATCAGGGTGATGAGCAGCGCCGCCAGGATCGCAACCGGGATGCTGCCGCCAGCGTAAGAGGCGAAGCCCGGAATGGTGCCGACCGCGATCAGGAAGATGATCGTCAGGCCGACCAGCAGCAGCGTGAGTGCGATCTCGTTCGGCGTCTTCTGCCGCTCGGCCCCCTCGACCAGCGCGATCATCCGGTCGAGGAAGCCTTTGCCCGGCTCGACCGTCACCTTGACCCGGATCTCGTCGGAAATGACGCGGGTGCCCGCGGTGACGGCAGAACGATCGCCACCCGCCTCACGGATCACCGGCGCGGACTCGCCCGTAATAGCGGCCTCGTTGACCGACGCGACGCCGGAGACGACCTCGCCGTCCGAGGGGATCAGATCGTGCGTTTCGACGAGGACGATGTCGCCGACCTTGAGCTGGCTGGCTGGCACCTCGTCATATTGACGCCCGTCACCCTTCAGCCGCTTGGCGACGAGCTCGGCCTTGGTCGCGCGCAAACTGGCCGCCTGCGCCTTGCCACGGCCCTCGGCCAGTGCCTCAGCGAACGTCCCGAACAGCACGGTCAGCCAGAGCCAGACCACGAGCTGGAGCTTGAACCCGATCGTCAGACCGTCCTGCCCGACGACGAGCAAAATTGTCATCAGCGCAGCGACGGCGGCCGTGACGAACATGACCGGGTTACGAACGAGTTCCCTGGGGTCGAGCTTCACGAACGACGCCTTGATCGCCGGCACGACAAGGTCGGCCGTGAACAGGCTTTTGGATTGGGCTTTTGCCATGGTGGCCCCCGATCAGAACAGCTGGCCGCGGATCATCGCGAGATGATCGGCGATGGGACCGAGCGCGAGGCTCGGCAGGAAGGTGAGACCACCCAGGACGAGGATGATGCCGACCAGGAGACCGACCCATAGGCCGCCCGTCGTCGGGAACGATCCCGCGCTTTCCGGCGTGTACTTCTTCGCCGCCAAGCTACCGGCGATCGCCAGCATCGGCACGATGATGAAGAAGCGGCCGACCCACATCGCGACGCCCAGCAGGCCGTTGTAATAAGGCGTGTTGGCGGTCAGGCCCGCGAAGGCCGATCCGTTGTTCGCGACGGCGGAGGTGAAGGCGTAGAGAATCTCCGAGAAGCCGTGAGGCCCCTTGTTGAGCGGCCCCGCCAGCCCTTGTTGCAGCACCGACGACAATGCGGTCAGCCCCAGGATCATCAGTGGCAGCACCGCGATCGCGAGGACGGCCAGCTTGACCTCGCGCGCCTCGATCTTCTTGCCGACATACTCGGGCGTCCGCCCGACCATCAGCCCGGCGACGAACACCGCCAGGATCGCGAACAGCAGGAAGCCGTAGATGCCGGCGCCAACGCCGCCGATCACGACCTCGCCCAGTTGCATGTTGAACAGCGGGATCAGACCGCCCAGCGCGGTGAAGCTGTCGTGCATCGCGTTGACCGCGCCGCAAGAGGCTGCGGTGGTGACGACCGAGAAGAGCGCGCTGGCGGCGATGCCGAAGCGGACCTCCTTGCCCTCCATATTGCCGCCCGGTACGCCGAGCTGGTGCAGCACGGGGTTGCCTGCGGCTTCCGCCCAATAGGTGACGCCCGTGCCGACCACGAACAGGATCATCATCGCCGCCAGGATCGCCCAACCCTGGCGAGGGTTGCCCACCGCCTTTCCGAACGTCCACGTCAGGCCGACGCCGATGACGAAGATCGACAGCATCTGGATGAGGTTCGTCAACGCGGTTGGGTTCTCGAACGGGTGCGCGCTGTTGGCGTTGAAGAAGCCGCCACCGTTGGTGCCCAGCATCTTGATCGCTTCCTGCGACGCGACCGGGCCTAACAAGATCGACTGCCGCGCGCCCTCGAGCGTCTGTACATCGACAACGCCCGATAGCGTCTGCGGCACACCCGACGCGATGTAGACGATCGTCAGAGCGACGCAGATCGGCAGCAGCAGGTAAAGCGTGACGCGCGTCACGTCGGCCCAGAAGTTGCCCACCGTCTTCGTCTCGCGCCGTGCAAAGCCGCGGAAAAGCGCGAACGCCAGCGCGATGCCGGTCGCCGCCGACAGGAAGTTGTGGATCGTCAGCCCCAGCATCTGGCTGAGGTTCGACATTGTGCTCTCGCCGCCATAGCTCTGCCAGTTGGTGTTGGCGGTGAAGCTGATCGCGGTATTGAACGACAGATGCTCGCCGACGGCATCGAGCCCTCGCGGGTTGCCCGGTAGCACGGCCTGAAGCCGCAGGATCGCGTAGGTAAAGAGCATCAGCGCCGCGTTGAACAGCAGCATGTGGACCGCATAGCGGCGCCAGCCTTGCTCCTCGTTCGGGTCGATCCCCGACAACGCGTAAAATCCGCGCTCGACAGGACCAAGCACGAGGTGGAGCGGCGTACGCCGCCCCTCGTAGAGTGCGAACAGCCACATGCCGACCGGCTTGGCGAGCGCCACGAGGATGCCGGCAAAGGCGATAATCAGGAACCAGCCCTGAAGTGTCATGGTACCGCCTCCTTCAGAAGCGTTCGGGGCGGATCAGCACCGCCACGAGGTAGAGGAGGAGGCCAAGCGCCGTCAGCGCGGCCAGCCAGAGGTCGAGCGTCATGTCAGCCCTCCCTCACGCGTTGTCGCAGAGGCGGACATAGGCGAGCGTCAGCGCCACCAGCCCGACCATGATCGCGATCCACAGCAAGTCCTGCATGGGTATCCTCCGATGCTCAGAAAGCAGCCGTCAGCGAGACCGCGACTGTGCCGCCGGCGATGTTGCCGGTGCCGTCCTGACCCTTGCTGAAGCTGGGGCGGAGGTACGTCGCCTCCCGGTTCGAGATGTCGGTGTCGATGTAGGTGACGTTGAATGTCAGCTTCTTGTACGTGGCATCGGCGCCGAGCGACCAATCCCAGTATTTGCCGGTCGGGGAGAGCGCGGTCGCATTCGGACCCAAGCCGTCCTGGCCCCAGCTATGACCGATGTGCGCCTTCGCCGTGAACGGCGTGCCCGCGATGCCCATCGCGCCGTCACCCCACAGGTAAAGATTGTCATCCTTCGCGCCGGGCGTGTTGTAGACGCCGTTCGCGGCATCGGTACCGGTGTTGTACCATCTGCCGATCGCCTGCTGCTTCGGCGCATAGGCGACGCCCGCCGTCAGCGTGGCAGGCCCGGCGGTTCCGGTCAGCCTGGCATAGGGTTCAGCGAAGTCGGTCTTATCGGCACCGCCGGGATACATGTACCAGGTCAGGCCGACGTCGAGCGAGCCCCCGCCGACCGGCAGCTTGTATCCGCCGATCAGATCGAGCTCCATGTTGGCGCCGCCAAACGTGCCCCAGCCGGCCAAGTTCGACGCCCATGTGCCCACGTAGACGCCACTATCATGGGCGACCGTGATACCGCCCTGGACGGCCATTTCCTGGTCAGACTGGGAAACACCGCGGAACCGGTAGTCCGATGTGATGCCAACCGACCCGCAGACGGCCGCGCAGACGGCGGCGCTGTCTGCGCGGCCGTCTGCGCCTTATCGCCAAGTGTCGACTGCGCCTGGGCGGAAACCGAAAGGGCAAACACGCCCGCAGCCGCCACTGCCAAAACAATCCTCATTTACATTATCCCTCGAGTGGGCGGTCGTCCGATGACGACGCCTTCAGGGATGGGGCATTAGGAGCATGTCGCGTTTTATTTCGAGAGCGATTCCGGGAAATCGCATAGTGCGCGCATATAAATGACGCTTTTTCCCTGCGTGAAGCGCTGCGCGTCCGCGAGAATTGATCTGCCCCGGACATGCCCCGTCTCTTCATCCGGATTGGACTAGAGACCGGTCGCCGAAAGAACGGACGGACTGACGCGGAACCCATTTTGGAAGAGCAGATCATCGGCATCCTGAAGGAGACCGTGGTGGAAGTGGTTGCGCGGGTTGGGGATCTGGCGGCGCGGGCCGGAGACGACGACGCCGCCCATGCGACCTATTCGAGATGCAGAACTTTGCCGAGGCTGTGGCAGCCGGCCAGCCGGCCAGCCGGCCAGCCGCCGAGGGAGCGTGTGCGCCGAACGCACAAAAGCCCCAGACCGTAGGGTCTGGGGCTTTTGATGTTACACCGGTGGTTGCGGGGACAGGATTTGAACCTGTGACCTTCAGGTTATGAGCCTGACGAGCTACCGGGCTGC
>NZ_JBHUFC010000026.1:0-10955 GCF_042681125.1 Sphingomonas floccifaciens
CCTGCTCTACATGGCGCTCGGCAGCTTCGTGTCGGCGGCGATCGTGTTCTCGGCGGTGCCGATGGCGCTCGCAGGGGGCGTGTTTGCGCTGCTGCTGCGCGGTATCCCCTTCTCGATCACCGCAGCGGTCGGGTTCATAGCCCTATCGGGCGTTGCCGTCCTCAACGGCCTCGTGATGATGAGTGCGATCGGAAAGTATCGCGAAGACGGTGCGGCCGACGACGATGCGATCGTGGGCGGCGCAATGGAGCGCGTCCGTCCGGTGCTGATGACCGCGCTGGTCGCGTCTCTTGGCTTCGTGCCGATGGCGCTTGCGACCGGCACAGGAGCAGAAGTGCAACGCCCACTCGCAACGGTCGTCATCGGGGGGCTTATAACATCGACAATCCTGACCCTTCTTGTCCTGCCAGCCATCACAGCGTTGTCCATGCGATTGAGAGGCTCAAAGGCACAAGGTTCGACTGTCGGCACCACAAAGGCCCAGATTTGAGTCTACATGCGCACGTTCTGGTATCGTTGACCGGCATCAAGTTCAGTGTCGGTTCAAGTAGAAGCCCTAATATCAAATACGCCGTCGTTCGATCCTATCGTCCGATGGTAGGAGAGTAGACATGCGTAAGACATTTTGGATTGCAGCGGGGCTGCTGGCTTCGTTGGTCCCTGGTACTGCGATGGCGCAGCATCATGGTGGCCGTCATTCCACAGGTCATGGTAGCTACGGCGGACATGGACGTGTGGTCGTGTCAAATCACGGCTATGGCTATGCGCAGCCCTATTATGGTGGCGGCTATTATGCCGACTCTCCGCGATACCAGTCTCGCCACTACGTGCGCGATCGGCACTATGATCGTCATTCCCGTCCGAGGCATTACCGCCGCCATCATTGACGGCGGTAAGGCTTCGGGCCGCTACTTGCGGGTTTCGCGCCGGGCAAGCCACGCCCGCATCTCGGCGATCTCGCGCCGCTGCGTCGCCACTACTTCGGCTGCAAGCCGGCGAACAGCGGGATCGCGCCCGTACCTCAATTCTATCTCGGCCATCGCGATCGCGCCTTCATGATGGGGGATCATCGCGCGCATGAAGTCGGCGTCGGCATCACCAGTGAAGGCCACGTCCATAGCGCCATGCATCTTGGCGTTCGCGGCCCGGTAGGCTCTGGTTGCGGGCGTGTCGGCCCGCTTTCCCGCATCAGCTCCCCGGGTCACGCTCGTACCGTGTTGAGCGTGCTGTGCGCTCGCAGCAGGTGGCGTCAGTCCAGCGGCCGTTGCGACCATCAGCGCGAGCGTGCCGTTAATTCCGATCATCACGTTCCTTCTCCAGTGTAGCATCATGTCCGCGCTGGCGTCCGGCTCTGGCCGGAGGTTGCCGGCGCGCAGCCGCATCGAGCTCGGCCACGGCCTGGGCCGCGGCCTCGCAGTCGCTGCCGGTTTCCTGGCCCCGCTCGCAGCGGGTGACAACCAGCCTCGCCTCTTCCGCGTGGAAACGGAAATAGCCAGCATCCCGTGGTTTAATCAGTCCGCATCCAGTCAGAGCGATGGTCGCGACAGCGGCAATGAGCGCGCGTTCCTTGAGGTTTGTCATTCTGTTCACCCGCTCGTTGTTCATGGAAATCACAAAGCGATGCCAAAGCGCCGGAGTGCGAGAACCATCGCGATATAGAGCAGGACGGTCAGGCAGCATCCGGCGGCCAAGGCTGGCCAAAAGCCAATTCCGTGACGCAAAAGGACTGGTATCAGTAGGAATAGCGGCAGCGAGGGGAGTACGAACCAGAAGGTCGCCTGCGCATGGGCCGCCATGTTCATCGCATCAGGCCGGTCGTGCCACAGCCATATCATGCCAAGGACCGAGACGACCGGTAGCGACGCAATCAGCGCTCCGAACCCGGGATAGCGCTTCGCCACTTCCGACGCTGCCGCGATTAGTATGCCCGAGACGATGGCCTTGACTGCAAGATAGTACATAGGATGCTTCGCTTACCTTGTGGCGGTGGATCTTGATGATGCGGCCCAGCGCCACTTCCCCCCGTTGCGACGCCATGCGCGAAACCCGATGCGGTAAAGCCTCCCGATCCACTTGATGAGAATGAACGTGGTTCCTCGCGGGACCAGGCCAAGGGCACTGGCGTAGCGCGTGACGAAGACCAGCATCGAAGCTGCCGTAAGCCAAAGTCCGGCGGGAAAAACGGGAGACGAGCCATTGACATTCATCAATGGCGATCCCCGGATCGCCCGAAGGTCGCGACCCGCCAGAGATACCAAATGACGGCCAGCAAGAGCACGGCGTTGCTGACCGGTTCGATGACGCTCGCCACCTGATTATAGCGTTCGCCCAGCTCGTAGCCGGCTAGCACGAGGATCACGGTCCATATTGCCGAGCCGGCAAGCGTGGAAAGCAGGAACGGACCGAGGGGCATTCCGCTGACCCCTGCTGGCACCGAAATCAACGTCCGGACTCCCGGGACCATTCGTCCGAACAGAACCGCCCAACGGCCATAGCGGTCGAACCAGCGATCGACATGATCGATCTCGTCCGCCGTCAACGTCAGCCATCGACCGTGGCGAGAAGCAAAGCGCTTCAACCGATCGATGCCGATCCAGCGCCCGACATAGTACCATAGGATCGCTCCTGCGGCCGATCCGAGGGTGCCAGCGATAACGACCACCCACAGCGAGCCGCGCCCCTGCGCGGCCGTGTAGCCCGCAAGGGGCAGGATCACTTCCGATGGAATCGGCGGAAAGACGTTCTCGGCCAGCATCAGCAGGAAGACGCCAAAGCCGCCGAGTGCCGATAGGATCGATGTTATGATGTCGAACACAAGACAGCCTCGTCAGATGATCCAATAGAAGATGGCGCAGAACACGAGGATGAGGGCGAGGACCGATCCTACGATCGCGTTTTCCAGTCGCGGGCACTCGACGTTCCTGATCCGCGCGGCGACCTGCCAAGCGGGGCGGATCGGACACCGCCACGACCCAGCGACAATTCGATCCAATTCCGCGTCCGACAGCCCGAAGAATGCTTTGGCTTCACGGCGCGATCGACCCGCCAGCCCCATCACACGCAGCACCACATCGTCCCATGCGACATCGATCGCGCTCGGCCGATCGATCATCGGGCCGCGCGCGTCACCGCCTGCCCAAGAGGGAGGCAGCAGGCCGATGATCTGGTGAGGATTGCGCTCCAACAGCGTCGCCCAGCGCAGCAAGCGGTGTTGGCGGTCCCGCGCCGGGATAGTCCGCGCCGGCGCCCAACGTCGGGTGAGGGCTTGCACTGGATGTGTCCATCGGCTCGCCTGAGAGGTCGTCATGGACTTGCCGGAGTACAGGCGTCGCCATTGGTAGCGCGCTTGAGCGGACGAGAACAGCGCAGGGTCAGGAAGGTGGTGCAGCTCAGGATGAAGGCGATATCGTATAGGCCGTAGCCGACGGCCGCCCCGAGCGCGCCAGTCGCCCACAGGCTGGCCGCTGTTGCCGTACCCGAGGCTTTGCTACCCTTCTTCAGGATCGCGCCGCCCCCAATGAAACCGACGCCTGTAATCAGACCTTCGAGCAACCTGGCCTGCGCCGGGGACGTGCGGCCGAGGATCGCGATGCCTACCAGCACGAAGCCGCAACTGGCGATGGCAACCAACGGGAATGTGCGGATGCCTGCGCTACGGGCGTCCTTCTCGCGATCCCAGCCAACCGGAAGGGCAAGCGCGTAGGCGACGGCGAGACTGATGATATGGGTGGTTATCTCCCACCATGAGCTTTGAAACATGCCGGCCTGCCTGTTCTACGCGATCGCTCCAAATCGGAGGTTAAAAACGAATGTTGGGCCGAGCGCCTTGAAGGCGCTCGTGATTAAGGCGAGGATCGTGAACATCTGCGAACCTACCGGTGCAGACATGCGATGATGGCGGCCACGACGGCGGCGGTTTCCGCAACGTCGCGCACCCTGACCGTGTCGAGGCCGATCTCGACGGCGGGATAGTCATTTCCACCGGGGAAGATCGCATCGCCGATGAACAACATGCCGTCGAGCGGCACGCCGCTTTCGGCGCTCAGGCGCTTCAGGCCGTAGCCTTTGTCGACCCCTGCCCTCGTCACGTCGATCGATGTCGTACCGCCAAGATTGATCGAGAGGCCCGGCAGCACTGCGCGCAAGGTCGCCTGCAATGCAGTGCGTTTTTTCCGATCCCGGTCCCATCCCTCCTTTTCCTTCAGCGGCGCCGCCTGCCCCAGCCCCGAAAAGGTAATCTGGCTGCCGCGATCCTCGATCCGCTCGCCCCATATGCGTTCATCGGCGAGGCCGGCATCGGCCAGCGCCCGGTCGAAGGCCGCGCGGATCTTCGCCTTCTCCGCATCGTCGAACAGCTCGGCATAGACCACGCACCAAGCCCCATCGATGAAGCGATAGAGCTTGGTGCCGGTGGTCGGCATCAACCAGAGGCGGTCGAGCGCTGCGTCCGCAGGCAAGCGCGACGCGACCTGCTTTTCGAATTGTGGCCAGTCCCCGCCCGAGATCACCGCCACATCGGTAACGGCGAGCAACCGGGCGATGATCGCGGCCATATCCTCCGATAACGGGCGTTTGCTCTCCGCGAGCGTGCCGTCGAGGTCGAAAGCGACCAGCCACTTCATGCCGCGTTCCCCGCCGGGTCGCGGTAGGCGAGCAGCCGGAGCGCGTTGATGACGACGAGCAGTGTCGATCCCTCATGGACCGCCACCGCTGGCCCGATGCCGAGGCCGAGGATGGTGGCAGGCACGAGGAAGGCGACGACGCCCAGGCTGACGAACACGTTCTGACGGATGATGCCGCGCGTATGACGGCTCAGGCCGACCGCGAACGGCAAGTGCGCCAGGTCGTCGGCCATCAGCGCTACGTCGGCCGTCTCGAGCGCTACGTCCGACCCCGCCGCGCCCATTGCGATGCCGACCGTGGCGCTCGCCATCGCGGGCGCGTCGTTCACGCCGTCGCCGACCATCGCGACCTTGTCCTCGCCGGCAAGCTTCTTGATTGCGGCCACCTTGTCTTCGGGCATGAGGTCGCCCCACGCCTCATCGATTCCGACATCGTTGGCGATCGCTTCGGCGACCTTCTGGTGATCGCCGGAGATCATTATCATCCGCGACACACCCATCTCGTGCAGCCGGCGCAGCGCGGTCTTGGCCGCTTCGCGGGGCGTGTCCATCAGGCCGATCGCGCCTAGGTCGCGGTCTCCCTTGCGGACGACCATCGTCGTGCGGCCGTTCTCGCGCAGCTTCGCGATCGCGTCCTGCGCCCCCTGCCCCAGCGCCGGTATGCCCTCGCCCCCAAACATCTCGGCCTTGCCGATCCACACCGTCTCGCCATCCACGCTCGCGGTGACGCCACGACCGGTCAGGCTCTTGAGGTCGCCAGCGGTGGGCAACGGGCGCCCATTCAGGCGTTCGCGGCCGTCGTTGACGATCGCTTGGGCCAGCGGGTGATCGCTCAGCGCCTCGACAGCGACGGCCAGCGACAGCAGCTCGCCTTCGTCGGTGCCGTCGACGGGCACGACATCGGTGATGCGCGGGCGCCCTTCGGTCAGCGTGCCGGTCTTGTCGAAGGCGATCGCCTTGAGCGATCCGAGGTTTTCGAGCGGCGCACCGCCCTTCACCAGCACACCGCCACGTGCCGCGCGCGCGACGCCGGACAGGACCGCGCTCGGCGTCGCGATCGCGAGCGCGCAAGGGCTCGCTGCGACCAGTACCGCCATCGCGCGATAGAAGCTGTCGCGGAACGGCTCGTCGATGACCACCCAGGCGAACAGCAGCAGCACCGACAGGATCAGGACGGCGGGCACGAAGATGCGCTCGAACCGATCGGTGAAGCGCTGCGTCGGCGACTTCTGCGTCTCCGCCTCGCTCACCATCTTCACCACCTTGGCGAGCGCGGACTCGTTGGATCGGCGCGTCACCTCGATCTCGATCGCGCCGCCGCCATTGATCGTGCCGGCAAAGACGCGGCTCTCCGCCTCGACCGCATCGGGCTTGGCGCGGGCGGCTGCCGCGTCCGCGACCGGCACCTTGTCGACCGGGATGCTCTCGCCGGTCACCGGGGCTTGGTTGATCGCGCTCGTGCCCGTGATGACGAAACCATCGGCGGGAAGGCGTTCGTTTGGTCGGACGATAGCAATATCCCCGACAACCATCTCCTCGACCGGGATTTCGCTGGTCTGCCCGTCACGTCGCACGGTCGCGGTTTCGGGCGCGAGCTTCGCCAGCGCCTCGATCGCCTTCTTGGCGCGTCCCATCGCGTAATGCTCAAGCGCATGGCCAAGGCTGAACAGGAACAGCAGCAGCGCGCCTTCGGCCCATGCGCCCAGCGCAGCGGCGCCGGCGGCAGCAACCAACATCAGCGTGTCGATCTCGAACTTCTTCAGCCGAAGATTGTCGATTGCCTCGCGCAGCGTGAAGAACCCGCCGAAGAAATAGGCTGCGATGTAGCAGGCGGTCGGCAGCCAGTCCGGTGCACCGGTGGCCAGCTTCTCGATCGCGTAGCCAATTCCCAGCAGCGCGCCGCAAGCGAGCGCAAAGATCAACTCGGTGTTGGGACCAAGAAAATCGGCATGGCTATGGTCGTGACCGTCGCCAGGACCGTGTTTCTCCTCGCCCGCCCCGTGCCCACCGGGACCATGGTCATGGCCGGCATGGTCGTCGGCGGCGACCCGCTTGCCCACCCGGACCTTCAACTTGCGAAGCGCCGAACGCACCTCCTCTTCGGTGGTCTCGCGGCGGTCATATTCAACCCGGACAGACCCACTGGTACTGGCACTCGCCTGCACCACGCCCGGCAGCGCGCATAGCGCGTCACTGACGGTGCGCGCCCGACGCTCGTGGCTGATCCCCGTCACCTGCCAGATCGCATGGCCGTAGCGTTCGGTGATTTCGGCGCCCGCGGCGCGCACCATCTCGCGCAAGCGCGGCAGCGGCAGCTTGGCAGCGTCGAAATGGATGCACAGGGCCGCCGGCGTGTCGCCGTCGAGGCAGATCACATGCGCCCGCTCGACGCCTTCGCGCTTTGACAGGGTTGATACGAGACGGTCCAGGCAAGCGTCGGCCGCGTCAGGAAGGTCCGGCAACAATACTGGAATATCGAGTTCGAGCTTGTCGTTCATGACGACCTCCTTTCGCTTTTCTTGGTTTCGGCGCGCGCGTCGCGCAGGATTTCGACACCGCCCTTGATGGCGATGATGGCGGTAGCGAAGCCGACCAGAAGGTCCGGCCAGTTGGTGCCCAGCCACAGCACCAGCACGCCCGCGATCAGGATGCCGCCATTGGAAATGAAGTCATTGAAGCTGAAGGTGGTGGCGGCCCGTAGGTTAACGTCCGGATCCTTGAGCCGCTGGAGCAGCCGCAGGCAGAGGTAGTTTACGACGCCGGCGATCGCCGACATGACCATCATGGTCGGTCCGATCGGCTCGCTCCCCTGCACATAGCGTCGCCCGACATCGATCAGGATGCCGCCCGCAAAGATCAGCAGCATTACCCCCGATGCGATCGCGGCGCGCGTCTTCCACGTCTTACCGTGGGTCAGCGCGACGAGGCTGAGAGCGTAAACGGCGGTGTCGGACAGATTGTCGACGCCGTTGGCGATGAGCGCACTTGAATCGGCGAACGCGCCGGATACGAAAAAGCCCGCTGCGATTGCTGCGTTCAGCAGCAGCACGATCCAGAGCGTGCGACGCTCCTGCGTGCCCGCGTTGTCGTTGCTCGCATTCATCCCATGATCTCCTCGAGCGTCAGGAGGGCGAGGAACCCTACGAAGAACATCGAGCTGATGAGCGGGGTGTCAGGCTTCTCGTGCGCCTCAACCAGCAGCTCTTCCGTGACGAGGTAGAGCAGCGCCATCAGCCCAAAGCTCAGGAAGCCAGCGACCATTACCGGCGAGAGCGTGGCGACAGGAACGGCAGCGAGCGCGCCGATCGGCAGCAGCAGCGCCAAGGCCGAGACGATCACGATGATGCGCAGGCGCGAGCGATAGGTTTCCGCCAGCTCGTTGGTCAGTGTCAGACCCAGGAAGAGCACTTCGAGTGTCAGCGCGATCGTCAGCAGAAATCCCGCCTTCTCGCCCGCGACGAACGCAAGGCCGAGCACCAGGCCATCGACCAGGATGTCGATGCCGATCGCGGCGAGCAGCGCCATCGGCCCCTTGAAGCGGGCCTCGAAAGCCTTGAGACCCAGCATCGTTACGACGCCCGCCGCCCCGCCGATCAACGTCGCGCTGGGCGAAGCCTCATGCTTGACCTGCGGCAGGATTTCAGTCGCTGCCGCCGCGAACACGACGCCGGCAGCAAGATGCTGTAGCCCCGCCACGAGGCCAGGATTTAACTTTGTGCGGCTCGCGATGATCGCGCCGAGCACGACCGCCAACACAGGCGCAAGCGTGTAGAGCAATGCCTGCATATCCTATGATTCCTCCGGTGTTCGATGACAGACGCGGATCTTCCCGCGCTGCGTGAAGGCGATCGACCCGCCCGCCACGACTGCCCGCGACTGGTCGCCGCGAAATTCTTCGCCGGTCCGTTGCGCGTGCAGGATCTCGGTTCTGCCCTTGGGCAGCCAGGTGACACCCATCTTCAGGCCGTCGTCGATGAAGTCGACATCGGCGCGCGATCCATCGTCGCAATACATGATGCGCTGCGCGATCAATCGAGGCGTCAGATGCTTTTCATGCGCCGGCTCGGCCGGTTGGCTTGGAGCGGGGTTGCACGCCCCTACGACCATACCCGCGAACAGAACGGCGCCGATGCGCGCGGCTGTCAGGCCAGGCAGGTGCCGCAAGGCGCGCACCGCCCTCACCACAGCACGCCGTGATCGGGCGTCAGCGGCTCAGGGGCCGGTAGTCCCGCCGTCTGAAGAAGGTCGATCTCGATCGTGCGGCACATGGCCGTGAGCGGGACATCGTGGACGCTATTGACGAACGGATCGGTCAGATCCTCGCCGATGCTCAGCACCGCGAGGAAGACGAGTCCGATCAGCGTCGATCCGATCGGCGTGGCAAGGCCCAGGGATTCGACCAGCGCGATCGGAAGCAGCACGCAGAACACGCGCGTGAAGAGGTTCGGGAAAAACCGAAAGCCATTGGGCAGCGGCGTGTTCTTGATCCGCTCCATGCCACCCTGCGCATTGGCGATGTCGATCAGGACGCGCTCTACAGTTGCCTGCTGGATCTCGGTGATCCGACCTTCCGCGAGCGCGTCGGCGTAATTGCCCGATATGTCCTCCAAGAGCGCGTTGGCAGGGTTCAGGCGAGCGACCGCCATATCGGCGACGTCCGTTCCGGCGATCCGGGCAATGTCTTCATAGGGCGACTGTCGGCGAAGCTGGCAGCGCATCGAGTGCGCGAAGGCGATCTGCCGCAGGATGATGTTGTGCCGCGTCTCACTGCCCTCGGGTTCCCCCTTGGTCAGGCTGCGTGTGATCCTGGCCAGGCTGCGCGACGCATTGATGAGCGCGCCCCAAAGGGTTCGCGCTTCCCACCAGCGCGCATAAGCTGCGTTGGTCCGAAACCCCATGAAGAGCGCGATGGCAGTGCCGAACAGCGCCGTCGGCAAAGGCGGTTCCTTGATCGGGGTCATCATGTGGAATGCCGTCACCGCCACGTCCCACACGAACAGGATCGTGAGAGGCTTCCAAACCTCGATAATGATCTGCCTAAAACGTGGCCTCGCGCCGACTATCATATCAATTACGCCCTAAATCTCTTAGCAATCGTCATCCGATCGGCATGTTCATGATGTCCCGATAAGCGGACAGCAGCTTGTTCCGGACTTGCAGGGTCGCCTCGAAAGTAATGGATGCGCGGCTCTGGATGAGCGCGACGGTTGCAATGTCGGTGGTTTCGCCACGCTCATATGCTTCGGTGACGACATCCTCCTGCTCCTGGGTCTCGTTGACCTTCGCGACCACGGCATTGAGGGTGTCGGCAAAGTTCGACGCCGGAGCGGTCGGCGTCACGCCGGGCGGTGCCGTCGGCTGCGCCGCACGCAAAGCGCGGCTTCGCGCGATCACTTCGGCCCGAATGGCCATCACATTCGAGATCGACGTGTCAGACATCGTTTCTCTCCCGTTCCAGTGCGACGTGTCGGAAGACAGGACGGTTCATCGGGTGCCCTCCCGTTCGCAGATTCGGGTGCGGCCCTCGCCATCCACGACGGTGAGCTGCGACCCCTTGAAGGTCGCGGTGGCTGTCTCGCCGACATATTGGAGGCCCTGCGCTGGCGCGGTCAGCGTCATGGGCACGGCGCTGCTGGAGCGCCGCAAATCGATCTGCAGGCCGTTGTCCTTGTAGTCGACGAACAGCGGTTCCCCGTCGGAACAGCGATAGGGATGGCGCCCCATTTCCCCGGTCGCCACGGCGCTGTCGGACGAATGGATTTGCTGCTCCGTTGGCGGGGCTGGCGGCTTGCTTTCCGTGCAAGCCGCCAGGCCGACAACGAGGATGAGGGCGGGCAGTACCCGCTTCAACGGCATCATCGCGCCTTCCTCCTGTAGCGGGAGGGGACGCGCTGACGATTGATCCCACGGGCAGGCTGACCCACCCGCCAGCGCAGATAGGTTGCGAGGCGATCATCAGCCTCGATCATCAGGGACCGCAGACGACGCAACATCATCGCCGCGAACGGCAGAGACAGCGCCCCGCCCAGCGTGCAGCTATGTGTTAGCCTAGTGCCACCATCGTCCCCTGCCAGCTCGTACCGTTCTTCGAGCGTGAACAGATAAGGGATGCCGCAGGACCAAGCGAAGGCGCGCGGCTTATCGAATTGATCGACCCGGGCCGGCGTCCGAATTGGCCGGGTGATGCCCTGGATCGCGAAGGTACATTCCGTTTCGCCAAGCTGGCACGGGTTGTCGAGGAATACGAGCGGACTCCAAGCCCGACGATGATCCGGATCGGTGAGTGCCGACCAGATGCGCAGTGGCCCGCCGTGAAGCATCGAGCTGGTTATG
>NZ_JBHUFC010000027.1:0-25548 GCF_042681125.1 Sphingomonas floccifaciens
CCTGCTCTACATGGCGCTCGGCAGCTTCGTGTCGGCGGCGATCGTGTTCTCGGCGGTGCCGATGGCGCTTGCCGGGGGCGTGTTTGCGCTGCTGCTGCGCGGCATCCCCTTCTCGATCACCGCAGCGGTCGGGTTCATCGCCCTGTCGGGCGTCGCCGTCCTCAACGGCCTCGTGATGATGAGCGCGATCGGGAAGCATCGCGAGGAAGGGGCGAGCGACGATGACGCGATCGTGGACGGCGCAATGGAGCGCGTCCGCCCGGTGCTGATGACCGCGCTGGTGGCATCGCTCGGCTTCGTGCCGATGGCGCTCGCCACCGGCACAGGTGCCGAGGTGCAACGGCCGCTCGCAACCGTCGTCATCGGCGGCCTCATTACTTCGACCGCCCTGACCTTGCTGGTGCTGCCAGCGATCACCGCCCTGGCGGGCCGGTGGTCGCAACGGCGACGCCCCGACCCTGCCACCCCGACGCACGCGCTCGCGTGATGAAGCGGAGACAATTTACCGTGGAAACATCATCCAACCGCCCGTGGCGCCTCCCGCTGCACTTGAGAGGGGTGACGACGTTCCTTGCCGTCGCCACCGCGACGTTCATGGCAAGCGCCGCCTATGCACATGGGGTCGCCGAAGGCGATCAGGCATTCATCGAAACGATCAACGGACCCGCCCCTGGCGCCTTCCTCTATCTCGGCGCCAAGCACATGGTCACAGGTTACGACCATCTGCTGTTTCTGTTCGGGGTGATCTTCTTCCTCTACCGGATGAAGCAGGTTGCCGCCTACGTGACGCTGTTCGCGATCGGCCACAGCACGACGCTGATCGCCGGCGTTCTGCTCGGCACCCACGTCAGTCCCTATGCGATCGACGCGATTATCGGTCTGTCGGTGGTCTATAAGGCGCTCGACAATCTCGGTGCCTATCAGCGGTGGTTCGGCGTCCAGCCTAACGCCAAGGCCGCGGTCCTGATCTTCGGCCTGTTCCACGGCTTCGGCCTCGCGACCAAGCTCCAGGACTTCGCGCTGCCATCGAACGGCCTTTTGGTGAATCTGTTGTCGTTCAACGTCGGCGTCGAAATCGGCCAGTTACTCGCTCTGTCCGCGATCCTGATCGTCATGGGCTACTGGCGCCGCACCGCCAGCTTCCGCCGACATGCCTTTGCCGCGAACGTGGTCCTGATGACCGCGGGCTTCGTCCTTACCGGCTACCAGCTCGCCGGCCTCATTCTCGAAGGGAACGCCTGATGAAAAACGCCAATCTGCCAAACGTCGGCGATCTCCCGACGCTGCGCCAGCTCAACCGGGCAACGGCGCTTGCCTTCGGCGTCGCCGTCGCGCTGCTCGCGACGACGATCCTGCCCGCCGAATACGGCGTCGATCCGATCGGGACGGGCCGCCTGCTCGGCCTCACTCGCATGGGAGAGGTCAAGCAGGCCGAACATGCAGCCGAGACCGCCACAGTCCCGGCGACCACGGCGCCGGCTTCGCCGGCTGCAAGGTCGAGCGTGCCGGCGACCGCGCAGACGGCCGAGGTGAAGATCACGCTCCAGCCCGACGAAGGTCGCGAAGTGAAGGCAGACATGCGCGCTGGCGACCGGATCGCCTACGCCTGGTCGACCGGCGGACCGGAGGTCCGTTTCGAGCTTCACGGCGAGGAACACGACGCGCCGGCAGATAAATACACCAGCTACGAGAAAGGATCGTCCGCCGGCGAGAAGGGCGATTTCCAGGCTCCTTTCGACGGGATGCACGGATGGTATTGGCGCAACCGCACCACTGCGCCCGTGACCATCACCGTGACGGCGACCGGCACGTTCCGCAGCTTCGCTGCGAAGCCGAAATCCTGATCGTAGCGATGCACTCCACCCTTTCCACCACGAGGAGACTACCCATGAAATACGCAGTCCTAGCCGTCGCGGTATTGGCCGCAGCCCCCGCCGCCGCCCATCCCGTTCACGACGAGGAAGCGCATAGCCAAGCGCCCGCCGAGGTGGCGCGTCAGCACGTCGTTCGCATGGTGACGCAATCCAAGCTCGCCCCGAGCTGGTCCAAAGCAAAGGTCGAGGGCACCGCGCAGCGGACCGCCAACGGCGCGCGTCAGACCGTCGTGACTTTCACCAATCCCTCCGAGCCTGTCGCACGGCGCACGCTTCACGTCGTGATTGGTGCGGACGGCAAGGTTGTTTCCGCCAACCCTTCGGCGAGCTGAATAACCGGCTCGTTGCGGGACCATACCCGAGCCGGCAGCCCTTCGGGGTTGCCGGCCAACTTGGCGACGGACCCGCGAGGCGTGAGTCCGGATTAATGAGGAAGCGGAATGGTTGACGTGCGCATCTGCGCCGCCACGCTACTTATGATGACCGTTGGCTGTTCGGAGCCGTCACCAAATACTCGCGACACGTCGGAGATACACCGACCTCACTCAATGACGCGGGTCTTGGAACAGCGATACGTCACATGCGCAGACGGCAGCCGGGCCGACATTGATTTCCTCGACGACGGTTTGCGCATGGCCGTGACATGGTTGCCGTCCGGGCCGACCGAGATTCTGGCGGCGTCCAAGACAGGAGAGCCCTTCACGGGGCGTCACACGCGTGCGATCATGGCCGGAGGAACGATCGCATTCGAGCGCGGTCGCACTCTCCTACGCATCTGCCAACATCCTCACCGATGATAATGAGCGGGTCTGACGCTTCGGCGGTGAAGACGGCGAAATCCATACCATCAGGCTTGAAGACCCTGCGCGACCCTGACGGGCACGGCCCTATCGGCGCGTTCGCGCCGACCGAGCCACCGTCCCGGCGTCTCGTCCCAAAGGGTAACGATCCTCGCGTGAGGTGTGCCACGTGGCACACCTGCGGACGCGCAAAGATGCGAGACGCTCCCCTGTAGAGCGCCACGGCCCTCCCCCGGAGGCCCGCCAGCGCGGGGAACACCAAGGGCTGCTGCCCTTTCGTTCCCGAAGGAAAATAGACGGCCCCGTGTGGTCCGCCAAGCGCGGCACCCGACGCCCTAAGGGGCGTCGGCCGCGCTAAGGCGGCCTGCCCGCGCCAGGCCATCGATTTTCCTCCTCCCTCCCCATCCCGCTCCTCGCCGGAGAGGCAGACCCGGTTGCTGCGGCAACCGGCTTTCAGCCGCAGGAAGAAGGAGGAAAGAGAATGGCTTACACCCGATACAAGGGCGATCCCTACTGGAAACGGGCCAATGTGGACGGGACCAGCGCGGACGGCACCCCCTACCGCCGTGGCGAGCGCGTGTTCTTCTATCCGCGTTCCGGCGCGACCTACGCAGGGGACGGCGCGGCGCGCGCATCGGCCGAGTTTGACGAACTCGCGAGCCTCGAAGGCTGACCCCTCCCCCATCACCGAACCTTATTCAGATCAGGAGCATCATCATGGGTATCATCACCGTCAAGCTGTCGCAGCTTCGCCTTTCCCCGCTCAATCAGCGGCGCGTGAAGCCTTCCGCCGTCGAGAGCATGGCCGACGACATTGCCGCGCACGGCCTGTTGCAAAACCTTGTCGCCTATGAGGACGAGGGCCTGTTCTATGTGTTCGCCGGAGGGCGGCGCTATCGCGGCCTCAAAGAACTGGCGAAGCGCAAGCAGATCAAGAACAGCGACGCGTTTCCCGTCGAGGTCCGCACCAAGGAAGAGGCCATCGAACTGTCGCTCGCGGAGAACTTCCAGCGCGAGGACATGCACCCGGCAGACAGCATCCGCGCCTTTGCGGCGCTACGCGATACCGGCATGGACGCCGAGGAAATCGCTGCCCGGTTCGGTCAGGCGGTCAGCTTCGTCTATAAGATGCTTCGCCTTTCCGCGCTGGCACCGGCGCTGATCGACCTGATCGCCAAGGACCAGTTGTCGCTTGAGGCGGCGCGCGCGCTCACCCTCACTGACGACCACGACCAACAGGTGAAGGTATGCAAGGCGGCGAACGGCCACGCCCACACCATCCGGCGGATGCTCACCACCGAGAAGGTGGACACCACCAGCGGCGCGTTTATCTTCGTCGGGCGCGACGCCTACGAGGCGAAGGGCGGGACGATCACGGTAGACCTGTTCAGCCAAGGGGCCGAGGGGTTTGCCGACCATCCCGAGCTTGTGCAGGAACTGGCGGAGGACAAGCTGGACGGTATCGCCGACGAGTATCGCGCGATCGGTTGGCATGAGGTCCGCGCCACGCTGGACCGGCCCTACGACCTTTACATGAAGGGCAGCCTGTATCCGGCCACGCGCGAGCCGACCGAGGACGAGGCCGCGCGGATCGAGGCAATCGACGTCGCTATCGAACAGATCGCCGAGGCCGAGGGCGAGGACAGCGACCGCATCGCGCCGTTGTCCGATCAGCGGGATGCGATCACTGAGGGCTTGCGCGGGTTCAATGCCGAGCAGGTCGCGGTCGGGGGCGTGGCGCTCTGGGTTTCGCATGACGGATCGCTCGGCAAGAGCTTCTATCGCGCGAAGGCCGAGCCGAAGCCCAAGGCGAGCAGCGGCGAGCCGCAGCCGCTCTACAGCAACAGCCTTGTTGCAGACCTGTCGCGGATCAAGACCCGCATCGTGCAGGAGGCGGTTTCAGCCGACCCGGCGCTGGCGCTGGATGTGCTGCTGGACAGCCTTGCGGGTCAGCTACTCCACGGCGCGCACAGCTATCAGATGGCGATAGACGTGCAGGCCAAGACCATCGCGACCGATGTTGCCGACGACCTTATGGCGACCAGCGACGTGCGGGAGGTCGAAGAAACGATGGCCGACCGCTTCGCATCGGTCCCAGCAGATGGCCGGTTCGAGGTCATTCGCGCCATGAGTCACGACGACAAGATGGCGCTACTCGCCGGATTGGTGGCGATGACGGTGGACGGCACCTTGTTCGCAGGCGGTGCCCCCGGTGCGCGTCACCATCACTTTGAGCAGGTGGCCCGCGCGACAGGCGTGGACATTGCGACCCGCTGGCAAGCCCCCATCGCCCTGTTCGACAAGATGCGCCGTGCGGCCCTTATCGACCTACTCCGCGCCGAATGCGGCGATGCCAGCGCCGACAACTGCGCAACCATCAAGAAGAAGGCAGACTTGGCGGTCAACGTGTCGGGGCGGCTCGCTTCGCACTGGCTTCCCGCGCCGATGCAGATCGGGGCGTTCGACCAGCCCGAGCGGCACGAACTGGACGATCCCGACGCCGATGCCTTCGATGGCGAGGACATGGAGGCCGACGAAATGGCGTAAACGGATACGGGGGGCGGTGATAATCACCCCCTTTTCTCGACCAACCGCCCAGCATCAGCCCCCTCGCCGGCGCGACAGCCATGCTCTGCATGGCCGTCGCGCGCGCTGCCCTTGCAGATCAGCGCACGCCGCCCGCCCACAAGGGACGGGCGGCGCGATGGCGAGTTTAATCGTAATGCGGGCCATCTACGTGAGTGCCGCTCAAATCGACGCCGCGCCGAACTGCCACGAGGTCGAAACGCTTGAAAAATGCGAGCGCTTCCCCCGGCGTGATGCGCAATTCGACAGCACGCACCTCTGCCGGGGCTGGCTCAAACTCAGCAGACCGAAGAAGATAAGCCACCAGCGACACATCGGTCACGGGTGTCCCCTGGTTCTCCCCAGAAGCGATCCTGAATCCAATGACACGCTCGTCGCTTTCAGCTTTTCCCAAAGACACCAGATGGCCGGCAAGCGCGACATTATCGGAAATGTCCGCGGCAACGGTTCCCTTGAAGTCGTTGTATTGGACGCCAGCGTTGAAGGTATCCATTGCTATCACTCCATTCTGCTATTCGCGTGTGAGCCGCGCAGCCCGTCACCCAAGCTGATACTACGACCGCCGCCATTCCTCACCAAGATCGCGCGTGGTTCGAACCATGCGAACAGATCGCCCAAGGCCCGACGTCTGTAAGCATTCAGCCATCGCCGGCGCCGATGTTCGGCCGCGTCATGGATCATATGGCATCGCTGGCAGAGTGCAGCCAAATTGCGTGGTGCGTTGTCGGTGGGGTCATGGTTCAGATGCGCACACGCGATATAGACCCGCGTGATGCGCACGATCGTCGCCACGTCCGACTTAGGCGCACGCACCCGGCGACCGCGCCCGTCGCGCCATTGGTGGCGATCAGCGTCCCACCAGCGTCCGTCACCCAAGTGGAACACCCGCCGGCCGTGCGGGCGCTGGCAATGCTCGCAGCGCCCCTTGGCGCGGCCGAACCGGATCAGCCTCGACAACTCAGGCCAGTCGATCGGGTAGAGCCAGCGATGTTCGGCCATGATCGGCATGACGATTCTATGAGTCAGCCGAGTCGAGAACGAAAGCAGAAAATCGGCTAGCGGTCCGCCCCGTGGGCGGGCGTTGGTTTGTAGAGGCAGTCCGTCAGTCTCCGCCCATCGTGAGGGGCGCGGAACGCCGCCTCAAGGATCAGCGGTCCCCCCAATTTGCTGCGCAAATCGGCTCCCCCGCTGCCCGGCAAGCCGGCCGCTGGCGCGGTCCTATGACCCGGCGTTCCGCGCCCCTCCCGCCGTCGTCGCCAATCACGGCAACACGGAGGTTTCCATGTCCCATCATCGCCTATTCGCGCAGCTCGCCTTCGAGCGCGCGCTGGGGATGGCCGCGCTGAACGCGCTGGTCCAGGCCGTCGTCGAAAGCGACCAGTTCCGCGCCGATGGCCGCGATCGTGACCCGCGCCACTTTTGGGTTCTCGCCGGAGACCTGGAGGAGGTCGTGCAGGATCGCATCCGCGACGTTCTCGATGGTCCCGGTCTCGGTGTTGTCGAGCGTGGCGAGCTGTTCCATCAGCCGCGTATCGTCGATCTGGTGATCGCCGCCCGCGACGCACGCAACGCGCCCTCCTGACGGGGGCGCGCTTGCGCGCGATAGTGCCGTGCGGAGATCCGCACCGCGCAACTCTCGCCGATCGCGATGCGCGCGACCGGCGCTAGGGGAACACCAAGGGCGCTGCCCTTTCGTTCCCGAACGACAATCGACCGCCCGTGTAATCCGCCAACCGCGGCACCCGTCGCCGGAGGCTTCGGCCGCGCTAGGCGGCTCGCCCGCACCAGCGGTAGATTCTCGCTCCCCCTCCCCATCCCGTCCTCGCCGGACAGGCAGGGCCGTGAGGCCGAGCGGCCTTGCGGCCCATGCCAGAAGGAGGATCAGTGATGTGCAGCCCCGAACAACTCGACACCATCCGTCGCCTTAATGACCTAGCCCGGAGCCAACCGGGCACCGCATCCATCGCCAACGTCACGCTGGGTTTCCAGTCTCTCCCCGACGCGGATCGCTTCGCGGCGCTGGCGGCGATCGTCGGCTTCTCGCAATTCACCGGCGACAACGATCCTCACGGAGAACATGATTTCGGCGCGGTTTATCGGCTCGCGACGGGAACGTGGACGCAGGAGCGACCGAGCGACGACAAGGCAATCGCCGAAACCGTTTTCTGGAAGGTGGACTACTACGACAACACGCTTACCTATGGCAGCGAAGCGCCGTGGGATGAGCAACAGACCAAGCGCGTGCTGACGATCATGCTCGCGAGCGAATACTGACGTCCCCGGCGTGCGATCCGCGTTCAAGCGAGCGCGGATCGCGACGCACCGACCGGCTCTTATCGCACGTGATTTGTTGAGGAATCGCGTTGGAAGGCGTAGGGTTATGAGCAGAAAGGATGACCGCGATGGCCCAGATCGATCTTGAAACGCTGCGCGAGCGCATCCGCCAGATGGATTTCGAGCGCGGCAGCCCTGAACAGGTTGCGCTTTGGCGCGAGGACGTAGCGGAAGCCCGTGCCAATCTCGTTATCGAGGATATGACCCCGACCATCGACGAGGACGCGATGTTCTCGATGATGCTCGACGAGGGCGTTCCGCCCGCCCTCATGCCCTCGATTATCCTCAGTCTCTATCAGCCCGGAACCCGCCAGATCGCTGCCTGACCTTGGCAAGCGATCCTTATACATATCCCGGCACCGAGACGCTTCGTAACCGGCTCGGGATTACGGAAGACAAAACGCTTACCGAGGCCGAACGACGACTGACGCAGGCGCGCGGCGCGGAGGCTGCGCGCCTGACCTTTCCAGCCACCGCCGACGGCTACCGTGCCCTTCACAAACACCTGTTCCAAGACCTCTACGATTGGGCAGGCCAGGACCGCACCGTCAACATCGCCAAGGGCGGATCGAGCTTCGCCGCCGTCCCCTACATCGCGCGCGAACTCGACAAGCGGTTCGCCGAGGTAGGAGCGCAGAGCGGCTTGCGGGTGCTTCCTCGCGACGAGTTTTTCGATCGGCTCGGCAACCACATCAACGAGATCAACGCCATTCATCCCTTCCGCGAAGGGAACGGGCGCACCATGCGCCACCATGCCGCCCAGCTCGCCCGCGAAGCCGGCCACCCGATCCGCATCGCCGCGATCGACAAGGACCGTTGGATGGAGGCGTCCCGTCACGGCTTTCTTACCGGCGATCATCGCGGAATGGCGGCGGTTCTCTCCGCAGCGGCGATCAAGCGCGACCTCGCGCCCGAGGCGCGGATTGGCCCCGCAGGGATCGCCATGCTCCCCAAGCGCGCGCCGCCCGAGGGGCAACGCTACCGCGTGACGCTGACCAAGGCGCGCGAGGAGCTGGAACGCTATTTGCCGGCCGCTCGCCAACAGGCGGCCGATCGGCTGCGTGGGTTGATTAAGGAGGGTGCCCCCTCCCCCGCCATCGCCAACGCGCGCACCGAACTCGCCTATGTCCGCCATGCCAAAGGGCCGATCTATCAATCGCACCTTCTCACCTATCTAGGTGTCCGTCAGGTCGATGCCGTCGTGACGCCGCAGCAGACGCCGTTGGAGCGCGTGCGGGAGATCGGCGCAGCACTCGGTGTTCAAATCAACAACCAGCAGCCGGCCCAGCTCCAGCGCGCCGTGCGGTCGCTGGAGCGGCCGATCCTGCCCCTGGTCACTCGCCGGGGCAGGAGCGGCTTGCCGAGCTGTTCCTGAAGAACACGCCGGAGAAGAACCAAGCCGATCCGCGCCTTGCGCCCGCCCAGGCAATCGTCGACGCGGCCATGAAGACCGCGCGCGATCGGGGCGAGAGCGCGCGCATGGTCGGAGCCATCGCGGAGTCGACGCGCCAGCTCGTCGCCGATCGGATCAAAGCGGGCGGATCGCTGGACGTCAAAATCGGCCGCGCGACCCCGGCGCAAGCGCCAGCACCGCGCGATAAGGACCGGAGTCGCTGACAGCTTTTGGAGGACGGGGGAATGTGCAATCGGTTGTGTGATTGCGGTCCCCGCCGCAAGCGGGAACCGGATTGTCAACGCAAGGAGATGCGGTCGTGAAACCTGATACGGTCACCGTCACAGATGAAACGTGAGTTGTCACCTTCGTGTCGAATATCTCAAAGTGCCTGCTTCCGGCATTCAGAATTGATATCAACCCTCCATGCTTCAAAGAACTTCATTTCCGGGTTGGGAAATATCAGATCGAGAGCGCAAAATACTCACGCTAAACTTTTATTGCGTTCTCTTGATTAAAACCGCGTAGTCGCGATTTTTGACATCCATGATCCGTCTTGCTCGGTCTTAACGTCAGCGGCAGGGATCGAACCCGCACCCCATTGCCGGGGATCGCTTTAGCGATACGTCTGCCAATCCTGGGGATGAGACCTCCCCGGTGCCGCGCGAAGTCTTCCCTACCGAGAAGAAGACCCCTCGGTGCGCCTGGGCGTGCGGTGATCGTCGCCGGGCAACCGGCCATTGGAGCCGGTCACGATGGAATGGGGCTTCGCGATCCAGGCGCCGAGCAAGCGCGACCCGGTCGTGAAGCTGGACAAGTATGTGACCCATGGCCGCAACCTCGCTTCATCGATGTGGAAGCCGTCGCTCGCCAACCCGGAGCGGCGCTGCCTTGTCCCGTTCACCCATTTCGCCGGACCCCACCCCGAGGGCGGGACTGGCGACGATGGCAAGCCCCGGCAGATGTGGTTCTTGATCCCCAATGAGCCGATCGCGTTCTTCGTCGGCATATGGCGACCGACTGTGCGTAGCGAAGCCTACGCCTTCGCCGAACGCGATCGTCTCGCCATGGCATCCCAAGGCGATGCCGGTAATCCTCCATCTGCGTGACTTCACCACATAGCTTGACGGGCCCCACGAAACGGCGCTGGCGCTGGTGCGACCCTATGATGGATGATGCGGACCGCGCTGCCTATGCGACCGGCGTGCTTCGCACCGGGAGCCGGATCGAGGGGCGACGCTGGTATCAAGACAATACCCTCGAACCTATCCGCGACGAGACGTTGCGCGAGGGATCGGTGCATAGCTTCATGAATAGGCAATCAGTACTAAGTTCAATTAACCATGCCATAACGGTTTCAATGCGACATGTCGGTGCGCTGAAGGCGCACCGAGGTAAAATATGAGCAGCATCTCCATCAATGATGTCATGGCTTTGCGGAACGCTGTCCTCGACAAGAACGCGGCGCTTCGGAACGTAGCAAGCAACCCGAACTCTGTCTCCGTGTCCGGGGCTGCGAAAGGAGCGGCTTTTGACGCAGCGATGCACACCGCGCTGGGAAAGGCGGATAGCCCAAATTCTGTCTCAGGCGTGGGCGGAGCGGCGGCCGTTTCGCAATCAGGACACGCCGATCTAGGCGGCTTCGCCGCTACTTTTCAGACGCAGCTTCAAAAAATTAATGCGATCAATGCGCGCGCTGGTGCTTTGACGGTTGCCTACGAACGCGGAGAGGAAACCGACATCGCGAAGGTGATGCTTGCGCGGCAGGAGTCCTCAATCGCATTCGAGGCGACGTTGCAGGTTCGCAACAAAGTGCTGTCCGCCTACAAGGACATTATGAGCATGCCGGTGTAGCGCAATCCCGAAAGCACCTCCCTGAGTCGTTAATCCCTGCTGAGAAATACGTTCACGCACCAGCCTCCGCCTACCTCCATTAGCTTCCCTTCGGCTTACGAGCACTGTTGTGCATGGACACGATCTTCCAGCTGCCGCCCACCTTTTTAAGTACGCTTGAGGCAACACCGAGCCGTTCGGCCGCCTCACCGGTTTTGGGCTGAATCCGGTAACGGTAGGTTTCGGTTGCAAGGGCAACCGGTCCCTCGAAGCGGACGTCGACCTTGTAGTCTGAGAAACGGAACGATTTGAACTGCTTCAGCTCGGGACCGAGATGATGAGCCAAGTACGTGGTGTAGCTGCCCTCAGATGCTCCTGTCTCGAAAATCTGCGCGTTGGTCGTGAACAGTCGCTCGGTTCCAGCGGCGTCAAGCTTTTCGATCGCCTTCTTGTACGACGACAGCACAGCCTTCACGGCGCGCGCATCAGCGGCTCGAGCGTCAGACTGCGCCCACGCCGCGGCGGGCAGAGCAATTGACAACGCCATGATCGTCTTCATCCCGATGTTCATTCCTGATCTCCCAAAATAAAACTCTCCACTTTAGGCTATCGCCGTTTGAGGCAATACGGGGACCGGTGAGAGGATGGTCGAAAACGTACGCTAAGCGTCCCGGCTTTGCTGGTGGAGGCGCAGCGGCCTGAACCGCTCGCGAGGTTTGTCGATCTCGCCCCAGAGATAGTCGCCGGTGAGGCCGATATGCTCCCAGCCCAGAGGGGCGACGTGGGCGAGCAGCTCGTCGGGCACGTCGACGCCGCTGCCGCGCAGATGACGGACAGCTCGGTCGAGATAGACGGTGTTCCAGAGCGTCATGGCCGCGGTGACGAGGGTCAGGCCGGAGGCGCGATGGCGCTGGTTCTCGAAGGTGCGGTCGCGCAGTTCGCCGAGGCGGTTGAAGAAGATGGCGCGGGCGAGCGCGTTGCGGGCCTCGCCCTTGTTGAGAATGCTGCCGGTGCGACGACGCTGGTCGGGATCATCGAACCAGTCGAGCATGAACAGGGTGCGTTCGATCCGACCTATCTCCCGCAGCGCGCGGGCGACCGAGTTCTGACGCGGGAAGCCCGCCAGCTTGCGGAGCATGACCGAGGCGCTCACCGTGCCGGCGCGGATCGAGGCGGCAAGGCGCAGGGTTTCGTCCCAGTTCTCCTCGATCGCGCGGATCTTGACCGGACCGGCGACGAGCGGGCGCAGCGTCGGCCACGAGTCGAGCGGCGACAGGCTGTAGAGCCGGCGCTCGTTGAGGTCGCGGATGCGGGGCGCGAAGCGGAAGCCGAGCAGATGGCACAGGCCGAAGACATGATCGACCGCGCCGGCGGTATCGGTCGCATGTTCGCGGATGACCAGCTCGCTTTCATGGTCGAGCAGGCCGTCGAGGACATGCGCGGCCTCGCCGGCATTGGCGGCGATGACCTTGGTGTGGAACGGCGTGAAGCGGTCGGTGACGTGGGTGTAGAACAGCACGCCTGGTTCGGTGCCATAGCGGGCGTTGTGATCGGCGCGGGCCTCGCCCTGACCACCGGCACGAAAGAACTGCCCGTCCGACGACGATGTATCGCCCGGTCCCCAGACCGCCGCGAGCGGATGCGCGGTATGGCAATCGACGATCGCCGCCAGCGCCGACAGATAGGTTTCGTCGCGCACATGCCATTCCGCCGTCCAGCGCAGGCGAGACAACGTCAGCCCGCGCGAGCTTTCGGCCATGCGGCCCAGGCCGAGGTTGGTCGCATCGGCGAGGATCGCACCCATCAGCGCGGACTGGTCGGAGGCGGGGGCGCCGCTGCGCGCATGGACGAAACGGTCGGCGAATCCCGACCATGCGGCGACCTCGACCAGCAGATCGGTGATTCGGACGCGCGGCAGCATCGCGTAGAGCCGGGCCTTTAGCGCATCGGCATCGTCGGACGGGGATCGCCGGATCGACGATATGAGCAACTGCCCGCGTTCGATCGTCACATCGACCAGCTCGCCCGCTGCGGCTGCGCGCTCCACCTCCGTCATGCGCCGGGCCAACAGGGTGCGGCGTTCCTCGTACCATTTGGAAAAGTCGGTCGGCACAACCAGGCGCAGATCGCCGCTCGCGCGCATCGCTTCGAAGGCGGGCATGGGCAGCTGATAGTCGTCGAGCGTGCGATAGGCGCGGCTGCCGTCCACCCAGATGCTGCCCGAGCCGAGCCGCTCGCGCAGGTGGGCGATCACTGCGATCTCATAGGCGCGCCGGTCTATCGTCCCTTCCGCCGGCTGCACGACCTTGCGCCAGCGCGGCTTGATGAAGCTGGTCGGCACTCGCTTCGGCAGGACCGATCGACCGTCGCGGTACATCGTGCGCAGCACCTCGATCGCGCCGAGCAGCGGATCAGCCAACCGCGCGGTGCGGAAGGTGAAAGCGGCGAGAAACGTCGGGGCGAAACGCCGCACGGCGGGATAGCGTTCGACCACTTCTTCCAGCCCGTCATCGGCCGAGCGCGTCAGATCCTCGGCAAAGCGGATGCTGCGTTCGAGCTGATCCCAGCCCATCTTCGCGTCGATCGCGCGGAAGGCATCGCGCCCGCTCGCACGAGCATCTACCAGCAGGCGACCGAGCCGGGCATGGAAACGCGCGGTGTCCTTCAGCATCCGTGCCTGGCCGAGCAGCCGATCGGAGCGGGTGCGGTCGGCACGGCGGAACAGCGCGCCCACCATCTTCTCCACCATGACCAGCGCGGCGTCGGTCAACGTCGCTTCCATCTCGATCACGGAAGCTACGAGCATGGCGAGCCGGCGCGGACGTTCGAGACGCCGCAGGTGCTGGGCGGTGACGATGCCGGCGGTCCGCGCAATGACGGCATAGCGAGCAGCATGGATACGTCGTGCTCGATCAGCCGCGATCCCGATGCCGCGCACGGTGTCGAGCCGTTCGACGATTCCCTTCAGGTTCGCGGCCGATGGTGCTTCCGGCCATTCGCGTATCCATCCTAGCCGGGTGCGCCCATCATCGTCGGAGGCGATCATGTGTTCGAGTGCGGCTTCCTGTTCGGTCGAACAGTCGCGGATCAGATTGGAATGGGCCGCCTTGCGCGCCCGTGTCCGCACGATGAGGGCGAGCCGTTCCAGCGTCGATGTCGCCGGCAGTACGATCCGGTCCGCCCGCAAGCGATCGACCATGCCTGTGACGATCGTCTCACCTCTATCAGTCGAAGCGGCAATCTCCGATCCCAGCGCCAGCATCGCCCGTACATCCACCCGCGCGAAGGCGCGCAGACCGAGCAGAGCTTCGATCTCGGCCCGGTGTTCGCGCAATGTCGTGGGGCGCGTGGCATAGCCGGTGAAGTCGTCGGCTACGCACCCGATCTGATCGGCGAGCAGCGCGAGCATGGCGGCGGGCACCGCATCCCCCGTCAGTAGCCTGCGACCGGGATGACGCAGGTAGCAAAGCTGCACCGCATAGCCGAGCCGGTTCGCCCCGCGCCGACGTCGCGCCACCTGTGCCAGATCGTCGGGACCGAGCGTATAGAGCCGTTCGATCGTCGCGCGATCGGCAGGCGGGTCGAAGATCACAGCACGCTGCGCGGGCGACAGGATGGTCTTGGTCGGCATCGGCTTCCTGTTCGTCACGAAACAGGAAAGCGTACCCGTTCATGGAGCATAGACCAGAAGACGGGTTATGTGACATTATCGCGATTGATCGACGGGCAATGCCGCTCCGTCACGTGAACGGACGTATATGTGACAACGCAGATCGGTTACGCGCGGGTGTCCAAGGCGGACGGCAGCCAGGTCCACGACCTGCAGCACGACGCGCTGGTCGCGGCCGGCGTCGATCCCGAGCATATCTATGAGGATGCCGCATCGGGCCGGCTCGACAAGCGACCGGGACTGGACGCCTGCCTGAAGGCGCTGCGCCGCGACGACACGCTGGTCATCTGGAAACTCGATCGGCTCGGCCGCGATTTGCGCCACCTCGTCAATACGGTTGGTGATCTGACGAAGCGTGGCATCGGGTTGAAGGTGCTGGCGGGCGAAGGCGCGTCGATTGACACAACCACCGCCAACGGTCGGCTGATCTTCGCGATTTTCGCCGGCCTCGCCGAGTTCGAGCGAGAACTGATCGTCGAGCGCACGCGCGCCGGTCTGGAGTCCGCTCGGGCACGCGGTCGGCACGGCGGGCGTCCGTTCAAGATGACGCCGGCCAAACTGCGTCTCGCCCAGGCCGCGATGGGCAAACCGGAAACCAAGGTCGCGGAGCTATGCGCCGAACTCGGCGTGACGCGCCAAACACTCTACCGACACGTCACGCCGAAGGGCGAGATCAGGCCCGATGGTGAAAAGCTGTTGGCGCGAGGGCGCCGATAGCAGTCGGCTGAAGCTGCTCAGGTTCAGAGCGACGATGCCGTAACGTAGGTTCCTACCGCAATCACGACGGCGGCAAAGCCACGTTCGAGCAGCCCCTTACGGGTGCCGAGAACCTTGCCCAATGCAATACCGCCGATCGTTCCAGCGACGCCGCCCACGACCAGCATCGCGGTCACGCTCCAGTCGACCAGCCCCGACAGGGCGTAGGACAAGGCGGTGGTCAACCCCAGCGCGCTGACGACGACCAGCGACGTGCCGATCGCGAAGGGCAGCGGCATCGCGGTCGCGAGGATCAGCCCCGGCACGATCAGGAAGCCGCCCCCGATCCCGAAGAAGCCGGCGGCAAGCCCGACGCCCAGCCCGATCGGAACCAAGCGCGGCAGCAGCGTCGAGGCGCTATCGCGGGTCAGTCGCACGTCCGGCGCTTCCGCCGTGCGGCGCTTGCGCAACATCGACAAACCGACGCCAATCATCAGAAGCCCGAACAGGACAAGCAGTCGCTTGCCGTCGAACGCCTTGCCCAACTCCGCCCCCAGCGCCGCGCCGATCATTCCGGAGACGGCGAAGACACTGGCGCACCGCCATTTCACGCGGCCCGCTCGCGCATGGCCGACCAGGCTGGCAAGCGCATTGACGGTGACGGCGACAGCGGCCGTCCCGATCGCAGCGTGCGGTGATCCGACGCCGACAACATAGATCAGGAGTGGCACGGCGAGGATCGACCCGCCTCCGCCGACAAGGCCGAGGATCAGGCCAATCACGCCGCCCGATGCAAGCGCGGCAAGGGTGGCAGCGGTGTCCACGATCGCCTCAGGCTGTCGCGCGCCGGTTCCAGGGCATGACGCGCAGCAGGTTGGCCATGCCGCACCACCCCGTCACGCCCGCGAACATCAGCCCCGCCCCGACGAACGCCGACAGCCCGAAGAAGCCGGGAGCGACGAACGTGCCGAGCAGAACGCCGATCAGCACCAGCCCACCGGCGGTAATCTGCACCTGCCGCATGATTTCCAACGGCTGCGACCGATCGGCGACGGTGGGCTGTCCTGCCTGCCGCCACGCATCGATGCCGCCGCCCAGGATATAGGCCGGCGCGCCACCCGCTGCCGCGCCGAGCTGCGCCGCATTGGCGGCGGTGCGCATCCCGGACTTGCAGTGAAAGACGACCGGACGATCGTCGCGCGGGAGATCGCCGATCCGGTCGAGCGGCACGTTCATCGCGCCGGGAATGCGTTCGCGCGCATGCTCGTCGGCACCGCGAATGTCGATCAGGCGCGCACCGGCATCGATCGCGGCACGGGTATCGTCGGGAGAAAGGGTCGCGAGCGTCATCGCATCAATCCTTGCAGTAGAGCTGGTAGAGAGTGCCGAGCAGCGTTTCGACGCGGGCATCCGCGATGGCGTACCAGAGCGTCTGGCTCTCCCGCCGGTAGGTGACGAGACCCTCGTCGCGCATCCTGGCCAGGTGCTGCGAGCAGGCCGACTGCGACAAGCCGACATCACGGGCCAGATCGCCGACCGTCATCTCGCCATGCTCGACCAGCTTGCACAGCAGCATCAGCCGGCGAGCATTGCCGATCGCCTTCAGCGTGTCGGCGACCTGCCCGGCCTTCGCCTCGAATGTCGCCAGGTCCATCGGCGGTTTGAGCATCATCGCCACTCCATTAGGTGTTGCTTATGTAGCACCAGCTAATATATTAGCAAGCGCTAACGGAGAAAATCATGACTCAGCCCTTCATCGAGGCGTTTTTCGACGAGCCGACCAATACGATTAGCTACCTCGTCGGCGATCCCGCGACACGGACTGCGGCGGTGATCGATCCAGTCCTCGACTTCGACATGGCGAGCGGCGTCGCCGACACGCGCTCGGCCGAGCGGATCGTCGCCTTCGCCCGCGAGCAGGACTGGCGGATCGCGATGGTGCTGGAGACGCACGCTCATGCCGATCATCTGTCGGCCGCACCCTTCATCAAGGCGCATACAGGCGCATGGATCGGGATCGGCGCGCATATCCGCGACGTGCAGAAAATCTTCCGCCCCGTGTTCGCGATGGATGATCTGAAAACGGACGGCTCGGACTTCGACCGCCTGTTCGAGAATGGCGACCAGTTCGCGATCGGGGCGCTGGCGGTCGAGGTGCTGCATGTCCCCGGCCACACCCCGGCCGACGTGACCTATCTGATCGGCGATGCGGCGTTCGTCGGGGATACGCTGTTCATGCCCGACTATGGCACCGCCCGCGCCGACTTCCCGGGCGGGGATGCGCGGACGCTCTATCGCTCGATCCGCCGGCTATTGGCGCTGCCCGACGAGACGCGACTGTTCCTCTGCCACGACTACAAGGCACCGGGTCGCGACGACTATCGCTGGGAGACGACGGTGGGCGAGCAGCGACGGTCGAGCGTCCACGTCCATGACGGTGTGAATGAGGACGACTTCGTCGCCATGCGCGAGCAGCGTGACGCCGGGCTATCCGTGCCCAAGCTCCTGCTGCCCTCGATCCAGGTCAACATCCGCGCGGGCCATTTCGATCAGGCGGAGGCGAACGGTGTCACCTACTTGCGTATTCCGGTAAAATGGAAAGCCGGCCATCCGTGATGTCATACGATCGCTGACACGGCTTTGTGCTTAGCGTACGTTTTCGACCATCCTCTCACCGGTCCCCGGATCAAGGTCGATCCGCCGGTGGATTTTCTACGTCCCAACTTGAAATGGCATCGTCATCTTCGCGCTGAGCCCAGCGGCGACCACCGGCTTTGGGAAATCGCGGTGCTGTTCCACATCCGCGACGCCTTCCGGTCCGGTGACATATGGTTGGCGGGATCGCGCCGCTATGGCGACCTCAAGCAGCTTCTGGTCCCGCCACAGGCGATAGAGCAGACCGCGCGGCTCGCCGTGCCGCTGCGACCCGGCGAATGGCTGGCCGAGCGCAGGGCTCGACTGGATACACGGCTGAAGGAGTTTGGCCGCGCGGCGCGAACCGGCACGATCCCAGGCGGCATCATCGAGAACGGCAAGCTGCACATCGACAAGCTGAGGGCCGACACGCCCGAAGGGGCCGAGGATCTCGTGCTCGATCTCTATCAACAGCTCCCGCCCGCGAGGATCACCGATCTGTTGCTGGAAGTCGATGAGCGAACCGGATTTTCCGAGGCGTTCACGCATCTGCGCACCGGCGCGCCCTGCAGCGACCGGATCGGCCTGATGAACGTGTTGCTGGCGGAAGGCGTCAATCTCGGTTTGCGCAAGATGGCGGCGGCGACCAACACGCACAGCTTCTGGGAATTGCTGCGGATCGCGCGCTGGCATGTCGAAGGCAGCGCCTATGATCGGGCGCTCGCCATGATCGTGGAGGCCCACGCCGCCCTGCCCATGGCCGCCTTCTGGGGACAAGGGCAATCGGCATCCAGCGACGGGCAGTTCTTCCTTGCTACCGAGCAGGGCGAGGCGATGAATCTGATCAACGCGAAATATGGCAACGTCCCGGGCCTCAAGGGATACAGCCATGTGTCCGATCAATATGCGCCGTTCGCAACCCAGGTGATCCCGGCAACGGTCAGCGAGGCTCCCTATATCCTGGACGGGCTGCTCATGAATGACGCGGGCCGCCGCGTTCGCCAGCATTTTGCCGACACGGGCGGCTTCACCGATCATGTGTTCGCCGCCTGCGCCTTGCTCGGCTACAGGTTCGCCCCCCGTATCCGCGATCTCCCTCAGAAAAGACTCTATGCCTTCACGCCCAACGCGACGCCGGCCAATGTGCGAGCGCTGGTCGGAGGTAAGATCAATGAACCGCACATCGAGCGCAACTGGCCCGACATCCTGCGCATCATGGCGACGATCGCAGCGGGGATCGTCGCCCCCAGCCAGATTCTTCGCAAGCTCGCCTCTTACCCGCGCCAGAATGAGCTGGCCCTCGCATTGCGAGAGGTGGGCCGCATCGAGCGAACCCTGTTCATGATCGACTGGATTCTTGATGCCGGCCTCCAGCGCCAAGCTCAGATCGGCCTCAACAAGGGTGAGGCCCACCACGCCCTAAAGCGCGCCATCAGCTTCCACCGCCGAGGTGAAATCCGGGATCGATCCGGCGAAGGCCAGCACTATCGCATCGCCGGAATGAACCTGCTCGCCGCCATCATCATATTCTGGAACACCATGAAGCTCGGCGAGGTCGTCAATACCCGGGCCGCCAGCGGTACCCATATCGCGCCTGATCTACTCGCCCACGTCTCGCCGTTGGGATGGGAACACATCAATCCAACCGGGGAATATCGCTGGCCCAAATCCTTAGCGTAGGATTCCGCCCCCTCCCGCAAACGCCCCCTACGATTGAGAAGCGCGGCGGAATCTCTTAGATTGATCGCTGGAGGCTTTGTTCGCGGAGACCCGCACATTGCCTTCTTTTCGTTTTAGGAAGCGCTGCCCTAAGCGACAGAAGCCAGAGCTTTGACAATGCGGCATTCCGCGATGGAGCCGACCATGTATCTTGATCCTATCGGTGCAGACACGCGATGATGGCGGTCACGACGGCGGTGGTTTCCGCGACGTCGCGCACCCTCACTGTGTCGAGGCCGATTTCAGCAGCGGGATAGTCATTCCCACCGGGGAATATCGCATCCCCAATGAACAGCATCCCGTCGAGCGGGACACCGCTCTCGGCACTCAGGCGCTTCAGGCCATAGCCCTTGTCGATCCCTGCTCTGGTCACGTCGATCGATGTCGTGCCACCGAGATTGATCGAGAGCTCCGGCAGCTTCGCGCGCAACGTGGCCTGCAACGCGGTCCTCTTCTTTCGGTCAGGATCCCACGCTTCCTTTTCCTTCAGCGGCGCTGCCTGCCCCAGGCCCGAAAAGGTGATCTGGCTGCCCCGGTCCTCGATCCGTTCGCCCCAGATACGTTCGTCGGCGAGACCGGCATCGGTCAGCGCCTGATCGAAGGCCGTGCGGATCTTCGCCTTCTCCGCGTCGTCGAACAGTTCGGCATAGACCGCGCGCCAAGCGCCATTGATGAACCGATAGAGTTTCGTGCCTGTGGTCGGCATCAACCAGAGACGGTCGAGCGCGACGCCGGCAGGAAGGCGCGAGGCGATCGGCTTTTCGAACTGCGGCCAGTCCCCGCCCGAGATCACCGCCACATCCGTGATGGCGAGCAATCGGGCGAGGATTGCGGCCATATCCTCCGATAACGGCCGCTTGCTCTCGGCAAGCGTGCCGTCGAGGTCGAAGGCGATCAGCCACTTCATGCCGCCTTCCCTGCCGGATCGCGGTAGGCGAGCAGCCTGAGCGCATTGATGACGACGAGCAGCGTCGATCCCTCATGAACCGCCACCGCTGGCCCAATGCCGAGGCCGAGGATGGTAGCAGGCACCAGGAAGGCGACGACACCCAGGCTGACGAAGACGTTCTGCCGGATGATTCCACGGGTATGGCGGCTAAGACCGACTGCGAATGGCAGGTGCGCCAGATCGTCGGCCATCAGCGCCACGTCGGCTGTCTCCAGCGCAACGTCCGACCCCGCCGCGCCCATCGCGATGCCGACCGTGGCGCTTGCCATCGCCGGCGCATCGTTCACGCCGTCGCCCACCATCGCGACCTTGTCTTCGCCGGCGAGCTTCTTGATCGCGGCAACCTTGTCTTCGGGCATGAGGTCGCCCCACGCTTCGTCGATCCCGACTTCGTCGGCGATCGCTTCGGCGACTTTCTGGTGATCGCCGGAGATCATTATCATCCGCGACACGCCCATCTCGTGCAGCCGACGCAACGCGGTCTTGGCAGCTTCGCGAGGCGTGTCCATCAGGCCGATCGCGCCCAGGTCGCGGTCCCCCTTGCGGACCACCATTGTCGTGCGGCCGTTCTCGCGCAGCTTCGCGATTGCGTCCTGCGCGCCCTGCCCCAGCGCCGGAATGCCCTCACTTCCGAACATCTCGGCCTTGCCGATCCACACCGTCTCGCCATCCACGCTCGCGGTGACGCCCCGACCGGTCAGGCTCTTGAGGTCGCCGGCAGTCGGCACGGCACGATCGTTCAGACGTTCGCGGCCGTCCTTGACGATCGCTTGGGCCAGGGGATGGTCGCTCAACGCTTCGACGGCGACAGCCAGCGCCAGCAACTCGCCTTCATCGGCGCCATCGACGGGCACGACATCAGTGATGCGCGGACGACCTTCGGTCAGCGTGCCCGTCTTGTCGAAAGCGATCGCTTTGAGCGACCCGAGGTTTTCGAGCGGTGCACCGCCCTTCACGAGCACGCCGCCCCGCGCTGCACGGGCAACGCCCGACAGGACCGCGCTCGGCGTTGCGATCGCGAGCGCGCACGGGCTTGCCGCCACCAGCACCGCCATCGCGCGATAGAAGCTGTCGCGGAACGGCTCGTCGACGACCACCCATGCGAACAGCAGGAGCACTGACAGGACCAGGACGGCGGGCACGAAGATCCGTTCGAACCGGTCGGTGAAGCGCTGCGTCGGCGACTTCTGCGTCTCCGCTTCGCTCACCATCTTCACGACCTTGGCAAGCGCGCTTTCATTGGAACGGCGTGTCACCTCGATCTCGATCGCGCCGCCGCCGTTGATCGTACCAGCAAAAACCCGGCTTTCCGCGTCGACTGCATCGGGCTTGGCGCGTGCCGCTGCGGCATCTGCGACCGGCACCTTGTCGACCGGGATGCTTTCACCCGTGACCGGGGCCTGGTTGATCGCGCTGGTGCCCTTGATGACGAAGCCGTCGGCAGGCAGGCGCTCGTTCGGGCGGACGATGGCAATGTCCCCGACGACCATCTGCTCGACCGGGATTTCGCTGGTCTGCCCGCCGCGTCGCACGGTCGCGGTTTCGGGCGCGAGCTTCGCCAGCGCCTCGATCGCCTTCTTGGCGCGGCCCATTGCATAATGCTCAAGCGCATGGCCGAGGCTGAACAGGAACAGCAGCAGCGCACCTTCGGCCCATGCGCCCAGCGCAGCGGCGCCGGCCGCAGCGACCAACATCAGCGTGTCGATCTCGAACTTCTTCATCCGGAGGTTGTCGATCGCCTCGCGCAGCGTGAAGAATCCGCCGAAGAAATAGGCTGCGATATAGCAGGCGGTCGGCAGCCATTCGGGCGCGCCAGCGACCAGCCTCTCGATCGCGTAGCCGATCCCCAGCAGCGCGCCACAGGCGAGCGCGAAGATCAGCTCGGTATTGGGGCCGAGAAATTCGGCGTGGCTATGGTCGTGGCCATCGCCGGGGCCGTGCTTCTCTTCGCCCGCGCCGTGGCCCCCGGGGCCGTGGTCGTGGCCGGCATGTTCATCGGCAGCGACCCGCTTGCCCACCCTCACCTTCAGCTTGCGAAGCGCAGCGCGCACCTCCTCTTCGGTGGTTTCGCGGCGATCATATTCGACCCGGACAGACCCGCTGGTGCTGGCGCTTGCCTGGACCACGCCGGGCAAGGCGCACAGCGCATCGCTGACCGTGCGCGCCCGACGTTCGTGGTTGATCCCCGTCACCTGCCAAATCGCATGGCCGTAGCGCTCGGTGATTTCGGCACCTGCGGCGCGCACCATTTCGCGCAACCGTGGCAGCGGCAGCTTGGCGGCATCGAAATGGATGCACAGCGCCGCTGGCGTGTTGCCGTCGAGACAGATCACATGCGCCCGCTCGACACCTTCGCGCTTTGACAGGGTTGATACGAGACGGTCCAGGCAGGCATCGGCCGCGTCAGGAAGGTCCGGCAACAACACTGGAATGTCGAGTTCGAGCTTGTCGTTCATGACGACCTCCTTTCGCTTTTCTTGGTTTCGGCGCGCGCGTCGCGCAGGATTTCGACACCGCCCTTGATGGCGATGATGGCGGTGGCGAAGCCGACCAGCAGGTCCGGCCAATTGGTACCCAACCACAGCACCAGCACGCCGGCGATCAGGATGCCGCCGTTGGAAATGAAGTCGTTGAAGCTGAAGGTGGTTGCGGCCCGGAGATTGACGTCCGGATCCTTGAGGCGCTGGAGCAGCCGCAGGCAGAGGTAATTCACGACGCCGGCGATCGCGGACATGACCATCATGGTAGGTCCGATGGGCTCGCTGCCCTGCACGTAGCGCCGTCCGACATCGATCAAGATGCCGCCCGCGAAGATCAGCAGCATGACGCCCGAAGCGACCGCGGCGCGTGTCTTCCATGTCTGGCCCCGGGTGAGCGCCACAAGGCTCAGCGCATACACAGCCGTATCGGACAGGTTGTCGACGCCGTTGGCGATCAGCGCGCTCGAGTCCGCGAAGAAGCCGGAAACGAAGAAGCCCGCAGCGATCGCCGCGTTCAGCAGCAGGACGATCCACAGTGTGCGGCGCTCCTGCCCGCCATTGTTGTCGTTGCCCGGGATCATCCCATCATCTCCTCAAGTGTCAGCAGGGCCAGGAAGCCGACGAAAAACATCGAGCTGATGAGCGGGGTGTCGGGTTTCTCGTGCGCCTCGACCAGCAACTCCTCCGTGACGAGGTAGAGCAGCGCCATCAGCCCGAAGCTGAGGAAGCCGGCGATCATCACCGGCGACAGCGCGGCGACCGGCACGGCAGCGAGCGCGCCGATCGGCAGCAGCAGGGCCAATGCCGAGACGATCACGATGATGCGCAAGCGCGAGCGATAGGTTTCCGCCAGCTCGTCGGTCAGCGTCAGTCCCAGAAATAACACTTCCAGAGTGAGCGCGATCGTCAGCAGGAGACCTGCCTTCTCGCCCGCCACGAAAGCGAGGCCGAGCACCAGGCCGTCGACCAGAATGTCGATGCCGATCGCGGCGAGTAGCGCCATCGGCCCCTTGAAGCGGGCCTCAAGAGCCTTGAGCCCCAGCATGGTCGCGACGCCCGCCGCCCCGCCGATCAACGTCGCGCTGGGCGATGCCTCATGCTTGACCTGCGGCAGGATTTCGGTCGCTGCCGCCGCGAACACGACGCCGGCAGCGAGATGCTGTAGGCCCGCCACGAGGCCAGGTTTCAACTTGGTGCGGCTCGCGACAATCGCGCCGAGCACGACCGCCAGCACAGGCGCAAGCGTATAGAGCAGTGCCTGCATTTCCTAGGACTCCTCCGGGGTTCGGTGGCAGACGCGGATCTTCCCGCGTCGCGTGAACGCGATCGATCCGCCCGCCACGACAGCCCGCGAATGGTCGCCGCGAAACTCGTCACCGGTTCGCTGCGCGCGCAGGATCTCGGTCCTGCCCTTCGGCAGCCAGGTGACGGCCATTTTCAAGCCGTCATCGATGAAGTCGACATCGGCGCGTGTGCCGTCGTCGCAGTACATGATGCGCTGCGCGATTAGTTTCGACGTCAGATGCTTTTCATGCGCCGGCTCGGTAGGCTGGGTCGGCGCTGGATTACACGCCCCTATAACCGCCCCGGAGACGAGAACGACGCCGAGGCGCGCGATCGCCAGACCGGCCCGATTCAGGCCGCACAAGGTTGTCACATTTGAAATCGACGTGTCAGACATCGGTCTCTTCCGACGAAGCGCCCTGTGGCGTTCGAAGGCAGGGCAGTTCATCGCGTGCCTTCCCGCTCGCAGATCCGGGTACGGCCATCGCCTTCCACGATGGTGAGCTGCGACCCCTTGAAGGTCGCGGTGGCTGTTTCGCCGACATATTGCAGGCCCTGCGCTGGCGCGGTCAGCATCATCGGCGGTCCCCCGTTGGAGCGCCGCAAATCGATCTGCAGGCCGTTGTCCTTGTAATCGACGAACAGCGGTTCCCCGTCGGAACAGCGATATCTATGCCGCCCCATTTCCCCGGTCGCCACGGCGCTGTCGGACGAATGGATCTGCTGCTCCGTTGGCGGGGCTGGCGGCTTTCTTTCCGAGCACGCCGCGAGCCCGACAACGAGGATGACGGCGGGCAGCACCCGCTTACAGTGCATCATCATCGCGCCTTCCTCCTGTAGCGGAAGGGGACGCGCTGACGATTGATAGCCCGGGCAGGCTGACCTACCCGCCAGCGGAGATAGGTTGCGAGGCGATCGTCAGATTCGACCATCAGGGATCGCAGGCGGCGCAACATCATCGCCGCGAACGGCAGGGAGAGCGCCCCGCGCAGCGTGCAGCTATGCGTTAGCCTGGTGCCGCCATCGTCCCCCGCCAGCTCGTACCGCTCTTCGAGCGTGAACAGATAGGGGATGCCGCAGGACCAAGCGAAGGCGTGCGGTTTATCGAATCGATCAATCCGTGCTGGCGTCCGAATTGGCCGGGTGATGCCCTGGATCGCAAAGGTGCATTCTGTGTCGCCGAGCCGGGACGGATCATCGAGAAATACGAGCGGACTCCACGCCCGGCGATGATCCGGATCGGTGAGTGCCGACCAGATGCGCAGTGGCCCGCCGTGAAGCATCGAGCTGGTTATG
>NZ_JBHUFC010000028.1:0-682 GCF_042681125.1 Sphingomonas floccifaciens
CTCGTCATCGGACCCGGCAACTGACAAATAGCGCGATCAGAACGCCGCCATTTAGCGCGAGCGTTTACAGAGCCGCGTCGGCAGCCTGCAGCCCGTCTCCCGCAATCGACCGTTCGCGGGAGATACGGATCAATGCAGACCTCAGCCGGTTCGCGTATCCCTTCACGACGAGAGATCGCGTTAGAACTTGGCCGACAACCCCGTGGTCAGCGCGTGTTCCATCAGGTCGCGACCATCGCGGTTGAAGCGATATTGGTTCATGTAACCAACTTCCGCACTCACCCCTTTGGCCATTGGGAAGGACAGTGCGGCCGAATTTCGCATCCGCTCGTGCCCGGCACGTTGACCAAAATTGGTGGTATTGAAGTTGAAATAGCTCTCGTGCGCGAGGCGAAACTTGAGCTTGTCGGTGAGTGGTATCGCATAGGAGACCTCCGGCCTGACACGATGGCCGACATCGCTGCCATCGCTTCTGAAGCGCTGCTCGAAGCGGACGCGGCCTGCCAGCTTACCCCGTCCCAGCGCAATGATCGGAAAGCTGATCTGCTGGCGCGGACGCCATTCGGTGTTGCTGACCCGATCGTTGCTGACCGCGACCACGCGGTTCACGCCGCCCGTCAGCATTACGCCCTTGGCAATCTTGACGCTGATTACGCCGCTATACTGACTTTCATAAAGCCCG
>NZ_JBHUFC010000029.1:0-2863 GCF_042681125.1 Sphingomonas floccifaciens
CTCCACCCCGCGCCACCAAGTGATACGGTGGAAGACAAAAGCGCGCCGCGCTGTGGAGGGCACGACGCGCATTTTGTGTTTTTGCGTATCTGACAATGTGAATGGGTTTTTTGCGATGCGCGCTGGCTTCAATGCCTGGCGACGACCTACTCTTCCAGAGCTTGAGCCCTAGTACCATTGGCGCAGTCTGGTTTCACGGCCGAGTTCGGGATGGGATCGGGTGGGTCACAGACGCTATGGTCACCAAGCAATGGAGCCAGCGCGTATCGCGGTTTTCAAATCGGTGCCCGTGCAAAATAGGCTGAGTTTCGTAACCACAACATCGGCTGACGTGTGTGTCAGAGCTGATGTTGGCGGTGTGAACTCATCAAGCGCGAATAGGACAATTAGTATCGGTTAGCTCCATGCGTTACCGCACTTCCACATCCGATCTATCAAGGTCGTGGTCTCCGACCGTCCTAAGAAATCTTATCTCGAGGGAGGCTTCCCGCTTAGATGCTTTCAGCGGTTATCCCGTCCATACATAGCTACCCTGCTGCGCCGTTGGCACGACGACAGGTACACCAGAGGTATGTTCAACCCGGTCCTCTCGTACTAGGGTCAACTCCTCTCAAATTTCGACGCCCACGGCAGATAGGGACCAAACTGTCTCGCGACGTTCTGAACCCAGCTCACGTACCACTTTAATTGGCGAACAGCCAAACCCTTGGGACCTGCTCCAGCCCCAGGATGTGATGAGCCGACATCGAGGTGCCAAACAACCCCGTCGATATGAGCTCTTGGGGGTTATCAGCCTGTTATCCCCGGCGTACCTTTTATCCGTTGAGCGATGGCCCTTCCACGAGGGACCACCGGATCACTATGACCGACTTTCGTCTCTGCTCGACTTGTCAGTCTCGCAGTCAGGCTGGCTTATGCCATTGCACTCTAACGGTCGGTTTCCAACCGACCTGAGCCAACCTTCGCACGCCTCCGTTACTCTTTAGGAGGCGACCGCCCCAGTCAAACTACCCGCCACAGAGGGTCCCTGAACCAGTTTCATGGTTCGAGGTTAGACATCAGAAAACAACAGGGTGGTATTTCACCTATGGCTCCACATCATCTGGCGACAATGCTTCAAAGCCTCCCACCTATGCTACACAGTTCTTTCCTAATGCCACTCTGAAGCTGCAGTAAAGGTGCACGGGGTCTTTCCGTCTAACCGCGGGTACTCCGCATCTTCACGGAGAATTCAATTTCGCTGAGCATGTCCTGGAGACAGTGGGGAAGTCGTTACGCCATTCGTGCAGGTCGGAACTTACCCGACAAGGAATTTCGCTACCTTAGGACCGTTATAGTTACGGCCGCCGTTTACCTGGGCTTCATTTCGGAGCTTGCACCCCTCCACTTAACCTTCAGGCACCGGGCAGGCGTCAGACCCTATACGTCGTCTTGAAGCCGACTTAGCAGAGCCCTGTGTTTTTGCTAAACAGTCGCTACCCCCTGGCCTGTGCCCCCAACAAGAGCTTGCGCCTATGTTGGGCCTCCTTCTTCCGAAGGTACGGAGGCAATTTGCCGAGTTCCTTCAGGACACTTCTCTCAAGCGCCTTGGTATACTCTACCTGACCACCTGTGTCGGTTTCGGGTACGGTCTATACGGTGGGGCTATTTCCCGGGACAGTTTCGAAGCACGTCCAATCCGATAAGGACGTACAACACACACCATCCGTCACACACCACCAGGCCCACGAATATTAACGTGGTTCCCATCGACTACCCCCTTCGGGCTCGTCTTAGGGGCCGGCTCACCCTGCGCGGATTAGCCTTGCGCAGGAACCCTTGGTCTTTCGGCGAGAGGGCATCTCACCCTCTTTATCGCTACTCATGTCTGCATTCGCACTTCCGATACCTCCACGGTCGGTTACCCTCCCGCTTCACTGGCGTACGGAACGCTCCGCTACCGCGTGATCAAAGATCACACCCTAAGCTTCGGTGCACGTCTTGAGCCCCGTTACATCTTCGCCGCAGGAACCCTTATTTAGACCAGTGAGCTGTTACGCTTTCTTTAAAGGATGGCTGCTTCTAAGCCAACCTCCTGGTTGTTTTGGGATTCCCACATGCTTTCCCACTTAGACGTGACTTGGGGACCTTAGCTGTAGGTCAGGGCTGTTTCCCTTTTGACGACGGACCTTAGCACCCGCCGTCTGTCTCCCGAGTAGTACTCCTAGGTATTCGGAGTTTGGTTAGGTTTGGTACAGCTCGCGCCGCCCTAGCCCATCCAGTGCTCTACCCCCTAGGGTATTCGCTCGAGGCACTACCTCAATAGTTTTCGCGGAGAACCAGCTATTTCCCGGCTTGATTGGCCTTTCACCCCTAAACACAACTCATCCGGTAACTTTTCAACGTTAATCGGTTCGGACCTCCAGTGCGTGTTACCGCACCTTCATCCTGGTCATGCCTAGATCGCCGGGTTTCGGGTCTAATACACCAAACTCATTCGCCCTATTCAGACTCGCTTTCGCTGCGCCTACACCTATCGGCTTAAGCTTGCTTGGTACATTAAGTCACAGACCCATTATGCAAGAGGTACGCGGTCACCCCATAAAGAGGCTCCCACTGCTTGTAGGCAATCCGTTTCAGGTACTGTTTCACTCCCCTCATCGGGGTGCTTTTCACCTTTCCCTCACGGTACTAGTTCACTATCGGTCATGTAGGAGTATTTAGGCTTAGAGGGTGGTCCCCCTATATTCAGACAGGATTACACGTGTCCCGCCCTACTCAAGTCCCGACACATCACTTTCGCATACGGGGCTGTCACCCGCTATGGCCACACTTTCCAGAGTGTTCTGCTAGTTGAATGTCAGGCACTGGCCTGGTCCGCGTT
>NZ_JBHUFC010000030.1:0-1389 GCF_042681125.1 Sphingomonas floccifaciens
GTTGATGTTAGGCGGCGAACTTGCGGTGCTGCAAGCGCCGATGTTCGATGGTCTGTCGCTTGATCCTTTCGCGCAGTTTGATGATTGCCGGAGCCCTGCCGAAGTAGGCGTCGGCAGGCGTCACGTTGGCCAGGCTCTCGTGGTATCGCTGGTGATTGTAGTGCTCGACGAAGGCCTCGATGTGGGCTTCGAGGTCGCCGGGCAGGAAGTAGTTTTCCAGCAAGATGCGGTTTTTCAGGGTCTGGTGCCAGCGCTCGATCTTGCCCTGGGTTTGGGGATGACACGGGGCGCCGCGGACATGGCTCATCTTCCGGGCCTCGATGTATTCCGCCAGCTCACCCGCGATGTAGCTGGGGCCATTATCGCTGAGTAGCCGGGGTTTGTGCAGCACCGTGGCGCTGTCGCAACCAGAAGCCGCCAGGGCGAGGTCCAGCGTGTCGGTGACGTCCTCGGCTCGCATGTTGGTGCACAGCTTCCAGGCGATGATGTAGCGCGAGAAGTCGTCGAGCACGGTCGACAGATACATCCAGCCCCACCCGATGATCTTGAAGTAGGTGAAGTCGGTCTGCCACATCTCGTTCGGCCGCGTGGTTTTCGTGTGGAACTGATCGGCAGCCTTGATCACGACATAGGCCGGGCTGGTGATCAGGTCGTGGGCCTTCAACAGGCGGTAAACCGTGGATTCCGACACGAAGTAGCGCTGCCCATCGGTGAAGCGCACGGCCAGTTCCCGGGGGCTCAGCTCAGACTGTTCCAGCGCCAGCTCGATGATCTGGTCGTGGATGCCCGCCGGGATGCGGTTCCACACCCGGCTCGGCGCCGATGGCCGATCTTCCAACGCCTCCGGCCCGCCTTCGAGGTAGCGATCATACCAGCGGTAGAATGTCCGACGAGGGATGCCGAGTTGGTCCAGCGTGCGCTTGGCCGACAGGTGCGACTGCTCGACGGTTCTGATGATCTCGAGCTTCTCGGATGCGGGATACCTCATTCGTCGTTGCCCCCATCCGCGACCATGCTTTTTTTGAGCAGACGGTTTTCCAGTGTCAGATCGGCCACGCATTCCTTCAGGGCCCGGGCTTCGCGGCGCAGGTCCTGGACCTCTCCGGTGGTCGCGGCACGGGCGGTGTCGCCGGCCAGGCGGCGCTTGCCAGCTTCCATGAACTCCTTCGACCAGGTGTAATACAGGCTCTGGGCAATGCCTTCCTTGCGGCATAGCTCGGCGATGCTGTCTTCCCCGCGCAGGCCATCCAGCACGACGCGGATCTTGTCCTCGGCCGAAAAGTGGCGCCGGGTCTGTCGGCGGATGTCCTTCACTACCCGCTCTGCTGGGGCCTTGGCGGGCGATTTTACATTGGAGGATCTGGGCTTCATCTTCGTTCCTTCGTCACT
>NZ_JBHUFC010000031.1:0-1607 GCF_042681125.1 Sphingomonas floccifaciens
GGCAGCGTGGAGCTATCCACAAGCGCAGCGCTGACCCCGCTGATGCGGTGAGTTCCGAGGGAAGGGCGACGGACCCGCTGCGCCAGCAGCGGGCCCGGTCACGCCAGAACAGCAGGCAGTGAGGCAGGTTCCTGAGGCGGCGTGTTCCGAACTCGGCCCGCGTATTCGGCCAGTCCATGCGCGACGAGTTCCGTGTTGGGAAGGCGCGGTCCACGCTTCAGCTTGGGTGTGCAGAGCGTGCGGCGATCCACCTTCGATGCAGTCGGAGCAGCCGAGGCGGCGAACATGCCGCCAGTCTGGGCGGTTCGCGCCGGCTCGTTGTTGTTCCGCTTGCGGTGGTGTGGTGCCGTTTCCTGCAGGAGCCGCGCCATCGCCAGCGCCGCGTCGAGATGCTTGTTGTCGACCACCGCTGCCTGGTTCACCCGCTGCATCTTGTCGAACACGCGATAGGGCAAGGCCTCCCCGTCATGCCGGATCTCGATCCGCCCATCGGGATACTCGCAAACATCTACCCGCTTGCGCGCCAGCGCCTGACTAGTCCGGTTCGGCTCCAGGATGAACAGCGCCTTGTTGTAGTGCAGCGTCAGCGATGCCGTGACAGTGCGCTGTTCGCGCCAGACCATTTCCGCCTCGATGTTCTCGTGCGGCGCCAGCGGGCGGTGGAGATCGCGCGGGTCGAACGGCGTCCTGGCGAACTGCCGGTTGTGCCGGGCCATGTAGGCGGGGAGAAAGGCGTTGGCCTCCTCGATGGTGGAGATGCCCTCCAGTCGCATCGCCTTGACCAGGCGGTCCTGCAACGTGCCGTTCGCCCGCTCGACACGCCCCTTGGCCTGAGGCGAGTTGGCGCAGATGATCTCTATGTTGAGCGCGTGGAGCGCCCGCCCAAGATGCGTCATGCCGTCGCCGTTCGCCGAAGCCGTGTTGTTGCGGAAGGCGCTGTGCTTGTCGGAATAGAGCGCAACCGGCTTGCCGTGACGCTCGATATACGTCCGGGTCGCCCGCATGTACGAGAAGGTGCTCTCGCTCTCTACCATCTCCAGGTGCATCAGCTCGCTGGTCGCATCGTCGATATAGACCAGCAGCGTGCATTGCGGGCCCCGGTCCTCGAACCACCAGTGTTTGGACCCGTCGACTTGGATCAGCTCGCCGCGGCAGTCCCGCCGGTAACGCGGCTGGTACGGGCGAGGGCGACGCGCTGCGCGGTCCTTCCACAGCCCCGCTGCCATCATCATCTGCCGCAGCGTCTCGCACGACACCCGGATGCCGTGCCGCTCGGCCAGATACTCGCGCGCCAGCGTGGGCCCGAACCCGTTATACTGCTCGCGCACGAGGCTGACGACCTGGTCACGAAAGGCATCGCCGTAACGCCGGTTGCTCGGACGGCCACGCTTGCGCGAGATCAGCCCGGCTGCGCCGTCCTGCCGAACTCGCTCCAGCAACCGGTAGATCTGTCGACGCTCAAGGCTCAGTAGCGCCATCGCGTCTGCAACCCGGATCTCGCCGCGGTCGAGCCGCATCAGCGTGTCGAACCGGCTCACCTCGGCAGTACTCATCGTCAGCACCGTCATCGCTTGCACATCCTCGCTGCCGAGGATGGCCATGACACC
>NZ_JBHUFC010000032.1:0-6041 GCF_042681125.1 Sphingomonas floccifaciens
GGTGCGAGGCATATCCCCATCTCCCAGAGATGGGCGGGGCGATCGCGGATCGCCCCGCCCATCCATCAGGCCAAGTTGTTCACGAAGGTCTGACCGTGGTCGTCCCCTTCATGCTCCTCATTGTAGTGCTCGGGTTTCTCGATCACTTTCTGCCCGAACCGGGCATAGAGTGTCGGCAGCACGAACAGCGTAAGAAGCGTCGCCGAGATCAGACCGCCGATGACGACCGTCGCCAAAGGCTTTTGAACCTCTGCGCCGGCGCCTTCGCCCAGCGCCATCGGCACGAAGCCGAGGCTGGCGACTAGCGCGGTCATGATGACGGGTCGCAGACGCTGCATCGCGCCAACATGCGCGGCTTCCTCGCGGCTCATCCCTGATCGGATCAGATCTTGGATCGAGCTGACCATGACGAGGCCGTTGAGGACCGCGATGCCCGAGAGGGCGATGAAGCCCACTGCCGCCGAGATCGAGAAGTCCATGCCCCGCAGGAACAGCAACAGGACGCCGCCCACCAGCGCGAAAGGCACGCCGGTGAACACGATCGCGGCGTCGCGGACCGATCCCAACGCCCCGTAGAGGAGCAGCAGGATCAAGATGAAGCAAGCCGGAATGACCAGCTTCAGCCGTTCGCTTGCCGATTGGAGGTTCTCGAACTGGCCGCCCCATTCGAGATAGGTGCCGGCAGGCAGCCGGAGTTGGCTGCCGATCGCCGCCTGCGCATCCGCCACGACGGATCCGACGTCGCGGCCACGCACGTTGGCTTGCACCACCACGCGCCGCTTGCCGTTCTCGCGGCTGATCTGGTTCGGACCATCGACCACCTTGATCTCGGCGACGCTGGACAGCGGTACATAGCCGCCGCCTGCCACCGGCACCTGCACCTGTTGGAGCAGGCCGATGTCGGCACGCTGCGCCTCCGACAGGCGGATCACCACGGGGAAGCGACGGTCGCCCTCGAAGATCTGGCCCGATGTTCGCCCGCCGATCGTCGCAGTCACGGTGTCCTGCACATCCTGAGCCGTAACGCCCAACCGCGCCATCGCGTCGCGGTTGACGCGAATGTCGAGCATGGGAAGACCGGTCGTCTGCTCCACCTTCACGTCCGCTGCGCCTTGCGTTCTGCGCAGCACCGCCGCGATTTGCTCGGCCGTCCGGTTCATCTGGTTGAAGTCGTCCCCGAACACCTTCACCGCGATGTCGCCGCGCACGCCGGCGATCAGCTCGTTGAAGCGCATCTGGATGGGCTGGGTGATCTCGTAGGCATTTCCCGGAATCTTCGCGAGATTACCCTCGATCCGGCTGACCAGCTCCTCCTTGGGAAGCTCAGGATCCGGCCAATCCTTGCGCGGCTTCAGGATGACGAACATGTCGGTCGCGTTCGGCGGCATCGGGTCGGCCGCCAGCTCGGCGGTGCCCGTCTTGGAATAGACGAATTGCACCTCCGGCTGCTTCGACATCATCCGCTCGATCGGCACCTGCATCGCCTGGCTCTGCTGGACCGACGTTGCCGGAATGCGGAGCGACTGGATCAGCAAATCGCCTTCGTCGAGCTGCGGCAGGAACACCGAGCCGAGCGTAGTGAAAGCAAGCGCCGCCACCACAAGGCTTCCCACACCCGCACCGATCGTCAGCGTCGGGCGCTTCATGGCCCGGTCGAGACCGGGTTCGTAGCGCTTCTTCAGCCACGTGATGATGCGGCCGTCCTTCTCCTCGACCTTCTTCGACAGCCAGATCGCAATCATCGCCGGCACGAAGGTGAGAGAGAGGATGAAGGCGAAGGCGAGCGCGATGATGACGGTCAGCGCCATCGGTCCGAACGTTTTACCCTCCACGCCGGTCAGCGTGAGCAGCGGTACGTAGACGAGGATGATGATTGCCTGCCCGTAAACCGAGGGGCGGATCATCTCGCGAGCGGCGGCTGCCACGGTCGCAAGCCGTTCCTTGACGGTCAGCAAGCGACCTTCATGATGCTGTTGTTCGGCAAGCCGCCTCAGCGCGTTTTCAACGATGATGACGGCGCCGTCGACGATCAGACCGAAGTCCAAAGCCCCAAGGCTCATCAGATTGGCCGAGACCCCAGCGCGCAGCATACCAAAGCCTGTCAGCATCATGGTGATCGGGATGACCAACGCCGCGATCAGGGCCGCACGGAAGTTGCCGAGCAGCAGGAAGAGCACGACGATGACCAGCACCGCGCCTTCGGACAGGTTTTTCGCGACCGTCTTGATCGTCGAATTGACCAGCTCGGTGCGGTTCAGCACCGGCTGAATTACGACGTCAGGAGGCAGCGAAGCGTTGATCGTCTTCAGTTTCTCAGCGACCGCGGTCGACACGATGCGGCTGTTCTCGCCGATCCGCATGATCGCCGTGCCGACGACGACTTCGGTACCGTTCTCCGATGCCGAACCCATGCGGATCGCCTGACCCGTCTTCACAGTCGCAACTTGTTCGACCGTGATCGGCACGCCGTTACGTGTCGCGATCACGGTCCTGGCCAACTCGCTGGCATTGCGAACGAGCGCATCCGAGCGAACAGCCAGACCTTCGCCATTGCGATTGACGAAGCCACCGCCGACGCTGGTGTTATTGCGCTCCAGCGCATTTCCCAGGTCCGTCAGCGTGATGCCGAGCGAGGCCAGCTTCTGCACGTCGGGCACGACGAGGAACTGCTTGGCGTAACCGCCAATCGAGTCGACACCGGCGAGGCCCGGTGTGGTCTTCAGAAGCGGCGTCACGATCCAGTCCTGCGCGGTGCGCAGGTAGGTCGCCTTGTCCTCTTCGGTCGTCAGTCGCTCGCCCTCTGGCGTGATGTAGCTGCCATCGGGCTGTTGGCCCGGTTCACCGGGCTTGTGCTTGTCGTCCTCGCGATGATCGAGACGAACGGTGTACATGTACACCTCGCCCAGGCCTGTCGCGATCGGACCCATTTCAGGGTTCACGCCGTCGGGCAGATTCTCTTGCACGCCCCGCAGACGCTCGCCCACCTGCTGGCGGGCGAAATAGATGTCCGTCGCGTCCGAAAAGACCGCCGTGATCTGCGCGAAGCCGTTGCGGCTCAACGAGCGCGTATATTCCAGGCCGGGGGTGCCGGCGAGCGCGGTTTCGATTGGAAACGACACCTGCTTCTCGACCAGCTCGGGCGAGAGGGCAGGCGCGCGGACGTTGATCTGGACCTGATTGTTGGTGATGTCCGGCACCGCGTCGATCGGTAGCCGGTAGAGGGAAAAGGCGCCGATGGCGGCGACGATGACGGTGAGGAGCAGGACTAGCCAGCGCTTCTCGACCGCCCAGGTTACGATACGGGCGATCATGGCTTAATCCTCGTGGCTCGCTTCGCCCTTGCCGATCTCGGCCTTGAGCGTGAAACTTCCGGTGGTGGCGATCTGTTCGTTGCCGGTCAGGCCCGACCGGACGATCACCGTGTCGCCCGACGCATCGCCGAGCTGGACCGGGGTCGCCTTGAAGCCGGTGGGCGTGCGCACGAACACGACCGACTTGCCCTCGAAACTCTGGACCGCCGTCGTCGGCACGCGGACCGCCCCGCTCCCGCCGCTGCCCGTGAGCTGCACGGCTGCCGTCACAGGCTCGCCGACCCGCCATTCGCCACCGCGATTGTCGAGGGTGGCGAGCGCAGGCACGAGCCGCGTCTGCGGATCAAGCGCCGGCGACACGAAGGTCACGCGGGCGGTCGCCTGACGGCCTGCCGCCTTCACCAGCACCGTATTGCCGGGACGCACCCGGCCCGCATCCTCGGGCTTGAGATTAAGCGCGATCGACACCTGGCTCAGGTTGGCGATGCGATAGAGTTCGGCATCCGCCGCGACCGTTTGTCCCAGCGTCACGGGGCGCGCAATGATCTGGCCCGAGATCGGCGCGGCAATGCCGAGCCGGTTGAGCCCGCCGCCGCCGACACCCGCCGCCGAAACCATGCTCTGCGCCTGCGTCAGGGCGATCCGCGCCTCCGTCGCCGCTGTGCGGGCGGCGATCAGATCCTGTTCAGGGGAGACTCTCTGCGCGAACAGCCGCTGTTCGCGCGCGAGGTTCGAATTAGCGAGCTGAAGCCGCGCCCGCGCCGCCTCGACCTCGCCCTTGATCTGCGCCGCCTCGCGGCTTTCGATGACCGCAATGGTCTGGCCGCGTCCGACCGATTGGCCGAGGTTACGGGTGAGCGCGACCACGCGTCCCGCAATTGCGGCCGAGACGACCTGCGTTCCCTGTGGGTCGCCCTCGATGATCGCGGGCAGCTCGATCGTCCCGGCCCCGCCGATGATCGGCCGTCCGACCTGGACGCCCGCTGTGGCGATCTGGTCGGCACCCAATGTGACGACGCCTTCACCGGCATGACCGCCTTCAGCACCGCCCTTTTCCGTGCCCGCTGCCGTCTCATTGGCAGCTGCGCCTTCGGCAGTTGCCTCGTTTCCGCCATCCTTGCCGCCGCAGGCAGCCAAGAGCAGGGCGAGCGACGCCGCGCCCGCGAGATAAAAGCTCTTCATCACTGATTCCCCCCATTGGGCGCACGAGCGGTCAGTCGCTCCACTTGCGCGCGGGCATTCTGGTAATTGGCAAGCGCGTCGATCGCGGCGACCCGCGTTTCGGCGAGCGTGCGTTCAGCATCGAGCAATTCGAGCTGGCCGAACTTGCCCTCGCGATAGCCGATCCGCGCGATGCGGGCGGCCTCCTGTGCAGCCGCCAGCGCCGGCCCCGACGCCGCACGAGCCGTCGTTGCGGCATTGGCCGCCTGCGCCTGCGCGTCCGTGATCGCCTGTTCGATGTCGAGCGCGGTCACGCGGCGCTGCGCATCCGCCTGGGTCCGCTGCGCGGTCGCCTGCGCAATCGCGGCGCGACCATTGTTGAACACCGGGATCGGGATCGACACGCTGAACACCGCCGCCATGTCGTTGGTCGCTTCCAGGCGGCGGATCGACGGCCCGACGTTCAGGTCAGGCACGCGATTGGCGCGCGCGAGCCGCACGCCGGCTTCGGCAATGGAGAAATCCGCGTTGGCTGCCGCCAGCGCGAGTGTGCCGGTCGTGTTGACCGGTGCCAACGGCCCATAGACGTTCACACCGGGAAGGCGATCGAGCAGCGTGTCATCGAGCAGGCCGTCGATCGGCCGTCCGATCCGACGCGCCAGATTGGCGCGGGCCGCCTCGGCCAAGCGAAGCTGCCGCTCCACATTGGCGTCGGCATTGATACGCGCGACATCCGCGCGCTGTTGCTCGAGTGGCGATGCCCGCCCTGCCTGCACGCGAACGCTCGCGGCCCGCAGCGCATCGCTGGCGATCCGGGCCTGATCGCGGGCTGTCATTACCCGGCGATCGGCCGCGACCGCTTCGACATAGAGCTGCGTTACCTGAAGCCGGACATCCGCCGCGATGATCGCGGCCTGGATCTCGGCCCGGGACAATTGCGCATTGGCGACCGCGACGCGGGCGCCGCGCTTGCCGCCTAGCTCGATCGGGATCGCAAAGCCGACCGTGGTTTCCGCGCTGCGGACCCCCCGATACGGCCCGGAGCCGATGACATTCTCGACTTGGCCTTGAACCACCGGATTGGGCCGCAAGCCGGCGACTGTGCGACCTGCACGGGCCGCGTCGATTCCAGCTGTCGCCGCTTCCGCAGCAGGGGCCGAACCGCCCGCTGCACTGACCGCTTGGTCAAGCGTGTAGACCGGCGCATCCTGCGCAACAGGCGCGGACGGTCCGACCTGCGCCTGCGCCATCGTGGCGCAAGACGCTGCGGCCAGCATGGCCGCGAGGATACGATTCATGAAAATAGGACTCCTGACGATGATCGACAGGGGCGCGCCAACGCACGCCCAAATCGGACGTCAGGCTTGGGGGGGCCTCAAATGGACCATGCCGGTGCGGCCGTCGAGCGACGCAGAGGCGGAGATTGTCGGCTTGGGCACTGTGAGGACGGGGGTATATTCCATCGTCGTGCGCGCAGGCGCGCCGACGTCGTGTCCGTGACAATAATTGTGATGATGCGGGACATTCTTGTCCGAGTCCGATGGCACCTGATCGATGTCACCGGCGGTA
>NZ_JBHUFC010000033.1:0-2743 GCF_042681125.1 Sphingomonas floccifaciens
GGTCCGCTCGCGGATCAGGTTGCGCTCGAACTCCGCCAATGCCCCGAACAGGTGGAAGGTAAGCTTGCCCGACGTGGTGGTCGTGTCGATCGCCTCGTGCAGGCTCAGCAGCCCGACCTTTTCCTCGTCGAGGTAGGTCATCCATCCGATCAGATCACGGAGCGAGCGGCCGAGCCTGTCGAGGCGCCAGACCACCAGTGTGTCGCCGGCGCGAAGCAGCTCCTTCACCTTTTCCAATCCAGGGCGAGCGGCAGTCGCCCCGGAGGCCTTGTCGGTGATGACCTTCTCGCAGCCGGCAGCCTTCAGCGCATCACGCTGGAGGTCCAGGTTCTGCTCGGCGGTCGATACGCGGGCGTAACCGATTTTCATGCGTAGGGCCGGTGGCGCCCCGATCGGGCGCGGTTTGGGAAGAAAGTCGTCATCGGCAGGTCTATGTTGCCCTAGTTTTCTTTACCGGGTAGATTTACGTCGAACAGGCCGGTTTGGCAACGCGAGCGGACTCGCATGGCGATGGGCAGGCAAATCTCCGTTTTCCTTACCTGCGACACGGACCGTCGGCGGTGACGCATCCGGCGCTTGTCCCGCCGCTGGCGATCGAGCGCTACCGCGTCCTTGAACCGCACCTCGCCGATGGCATCCCGCTCGCGGACCTCGCCCGCACCGGCACGCTGAGCGAGCGGACGTTGCAGCGCTGGCTCGGGCGCTACCGTGCCGAAGGACTTGCCGGTCTCGCGCGTCTGCCGCGCAACGATCGGGGCAGGCTGCACCTGCCGGAACATCTGGTCGAACTGACCCGCACTCTCGCCACCAAGCGCCCGCGACCCCCGGTCGCCGCCATTCACCGAAAGGTGCAGGAACTCGCCATCGCGCATGGACACCGAACCCCCAGCTATGCGGCCGTCGCGCGTGTCGTCAGGGCGATACCGGCAAGCCAGATCGCCGCAGCCTCCGATCCGGCCGTCTACCGCGACCAGCACGAGCTAGTGCATCGGCGCGAAGCCGCGACCTCGAACGAGATGTGGCAGGCCGATCATACCGTTCTCGACATTCTCGTGCTCGATGATGCCGGAACCCCGGTGCGTCCTTGGCTGACCGTCATCGTTGACGATCACAGCCGAGCCATCGCCGGTTACTTCCTCAGCCTCGATGCCCCCAGTGCCCTCAACACGGCGCTCGCCTTGCGGCAGGCGATCTGGCGCAAGCCCAATCCCGAATGGATCGTCAGCGGCATTCCCGAACAGCTTTACGTCGACAACGGCTCGGATTTCATCTCCGAGCATATCGAGCAGGCGTGCATCGCCCTCAAAATCCGCCTCATCCATTCGCTGCCGGGGCGTCCTCGCGGGCGCGGCAAGATCGAGCGGCTGTTCCGCACCATCAACGACATGTTCCTGCCCGACCTGCCCGGCCACCTGATCGCGGGCAAGCCGCTGTCGGCGCCAGTGCTCACGCTCGACGAGCTGCGCGCCCGCTTCGAGGCGTTCGTGTGCGGCGTCTATCATCGTCGCCCGCATGGCAGCACCGGCGAACCGCCGATCACGCGCTGGCAGAAGGGCGGGTTCCTGCCCGCAATGCCCGACAGCCTTGAACAGCTCGACATGCTGCTCGTGCACGTGCCCAAGCCCCGTAAAGTGCTGCGCGACGGCATCCGTCTGATGGGCAGGCGCTATGTCGAACCCACGCTCGCGGCCTTCGTCGGCGAGCAGGTCGAGGCGGTCTATGACCCCCGCGACCTGACCGAGATCCACGTCTACCACCAGGGCCGGTTCGTCTGCCGTGCGCTCAGCTCCGAGCACGCTGGGCACCCGTCGTTGCGCGCGATCCAGCGCGCCCGGCGCGGCGCGAAGGAGCGCGACAAGCAGGTGCCTGCCCCCACGGAGACCTTCGATGGCGACCAAGAGGATACGGCTTCCCGGCCCACCACCTACCGAGGGCTCCGGCTCTACGCCGCTGACGATTGAGTTCCTGGTCGAGCAGCCGTTCCTGGCGACCCGCGAACATGCCCGGTTCGTCGAGTTTGCCGAAGCCTGCGCGCACTACCGCTATATCGGCGTGTGTCATGGCCGGCCGGGCGTCGGAAAGACGCGATCGGCGCGCGAGTTTTCCAGCTTCCCCGACCTGGGGGAATATGCCGCGCTCCGTCCCATTGCCGCGCTCCTTGGCGAAAAGGTCGCTCGCTGCCGCGCCGTCTTCTACACCGTGTCGGTCAGCAACACGCCCAAGACGATCGACGCGGTGTTGGGCCTCAACCTCATTAAGCTGGGCTATGCCCGGCTGACGGTCGCGGGCGGCTCGCAGGACGAAATCACCCATGACGCCGCCCGCATCGCCTGCCCCCTCGTCATCGTCGACGAGGCCGACCGCCTGACCATAAAGTCGCTCGAACATCTCCGCGACATGGCCGATCGCCACGGCTTCGGGCTGATCCTGATGGGTATGCCGGGCTTGGAGAAGCGCCTCGCCCGCTATGCCCAGCTCTACTCGCGGATCGGCTTCGTCCACGAGTTCAAACCGCTTACCGAGACCGAAATGCGGCTGCTGCTCGCGACCCACGCCGGCGATTTCGGGATCAGCTTCGACCCGGCCCAACTCGACGCGATCGAAGCGCAGGCAGCCGTGATCCGCATCACGCGCGGCAACTTCCGGCTCATGGAGCGCCTGTTCGCGCAGATGCGGCGGATCATGACCCTCAACCGCGTCGAGGAGGTCACCGCTGACATCGTTCAGGCCGCGCGCGATTGCC
>NZ_JBHUFC010000034.1:0-1545 GCF_042681125.1 Sphingomonas floccifaciens
TGTTGCTAATCAGCCGTGTTCCAATGCACATCTGCGACATGCTCCTCGGCTATGCGCGCGTATCTACCGACGATCAGGATCTCACGCTTCAAAAGACGGCACTGAAGGCGGCCGGATGCCGGCGGACATTCGAGGAGAAGGTGTCCGGCGCCAAGCGCGCCCGACCGGAACTCGACCGGATGCTGGAGCAGCTGCGCGACGACGACGTGGTTGTGGTCACCCGGCTCGATCGCCTAGCGCGGTCGACGCGCGACCTGCTCGACATCGCCGAGAAGCTGAACGAGGCGGGAGCGGGGCTGCGCTCGCTCGCCGAGCCCTGGGCCGACACGACCACGCCTGCGGGACGCATGGTGCTCACCGTGTTCGCCGGCATCGCGGAGTTCGAGCGCGAGCTGATCCACCAGCGTACCAGTTCCGGCCGCGCGGCAGCCATGGCGCGCGGCGTGAAGTTCGGGCGTAAGCCCAAGCTCACTCCGGACCAGATCGCGCTCGGACAGCGTCTCGTCGGCGAAGGCACATCGGTGCGCGAAGCGGCGAAGCTGCTGAAGTGTCATCATGCCACGCTCTATCGGGCGCTCAACCATCCGGCGCAGATGCCCGTACATCGCTCGACACGTTGATTGAGGAGTAGGATTTCGCCATGATCTTCGCGCTTCTACTAGCGGCAAGTTCGCCGAATTCCGCGCTGGAGGCGGAGCGGGCCTACTCGGAAGCTGTACTTGCCAGTGGCCGTCAGGCAGCGGCACGCAGTTTCGGTCCACAAAGCGACCCCTGGCCAATACAACATGCGCCCGAAACCGCGCGCTCTCCATCTGTGGCCAGCATGTTGCAAGCAGCCGAGAGTAGCCGAAGGTGGTGGCTCACAATGATGAGTGTCGAGAGCCATGCCGAGCGCAGACCCGAACTTGTCTTTCCGTCCTGTGATCCGAGCGGGTCGGCAGTTGTTATCGGCGGGCTGTACGATGGCGGAAATCGAGTTGGATCATATAAGACGCTTTGGCGGAACAGTGCTGAGGGGTGGCGCTGGGAAATCGACGACTATCGTCGGGATGGATCGAAGGCATTAGCGGCAGAAAGTTTACAAGCGATCGAACCTGAGTGCTCGGCAAAACTCACCAATGAACAGCTCCAAATCCAAGCCGTTAGCGATGCGAAAGAGATCGCGTCTGTTTTGCGACAGGAGCAGGCCGGCAAACAGGTCGACTGGTTGGCTGTTCCAAGACGAAGCGTGGCCGAAGACGTTATCTTTGTCGGCAACGATGGCCGACGCATCCGCAGGCTCCCCGCCAAGCTGCCCATTCGGCGCATAGCGGGTGCGTTATCGTCCGGAAGCAGTTACGATGAAACGCTACGGTGGAGTAGCCGCGTCCTGGACGGGTCTGCACAAGCCCATAGCTTTCAGATCACCCAGTGGCGCGGTCCCAAGAATGGATGGCAGATCGTCTACTACGAGCTCCGCGGGTGAAACATCACGAGAGGTGATCCGGTAACTTCCAACTCGTCCAACCTCACAAACCCACGAAACTTAATATACTTTGCGGCAAC
>NZ_JBHUFC010000035.1:0-2324 GCF_042681125.1 Sphingomonas floccifaciens
GCCACCTTGGCTCCGGGTCCGCCGGCGATGTTGAGTGCGCGGTAGCCGTCTTGATCGAGCTCGGCAGCAGCATCCTGCCAGAGGTAATCGCCGGTGAGGCTGATGTGTCGCCAACCAAGCGGGGCGACATGGCCGAGCAGCTCGTCGAGCGCGGGCTCGCCACTGGCGCGCAGATGCTCGACCGCACGGCCCATGTAGAGCGTGTTCCAGTACACGATCGCGGCGGTGACCAGCGTCAGCCCGGACGCCTTCAGCGCCTGGTTCTCGAATTGCGGATCGCGCAGGCGGCCCTGTTTATGGACGAACACGGCCTGGGCGAGCGTGTGACGCGCCTCGCCCTTGTTGAGCCCGGCCTGACACTGCTGGCGGAGCGCCCTGGATTCCAACCAGTCGAGCGTGAACAGCGTGCGCTCGATCCGGCCCAGCTCCTGGAGCGCGAAGTCGAGCCGGTTCTGGCGACGGTACGCGGCCAGCTTCTTCAGCATGACCGACGGTAGCACCACGCCGGCCTTCACGGACGCGGCGAGCCGGACGATCTCGTCCCAGCTTTCGCGGATGGCAGCGATGTTGAACGGGCGCCCGATCATCTTCGCGAGCGCCTCAGGGCGGGCCGTGCCCGGGAACAGGCCGAGCCGGCGGTCGGCTAGATCGCGCAGGCGGGGCACGAACCGGAAGCCGAGCAGGTGCGCGAGCGCGAACACGTGGTCGGACGCGCCGCCCGTGTCGGCGTAGTGGATCGCGGGTTCGATGCCGCAGCCGTGCGCGACCAACCCGTCCAGCACATAGGGCGCCTCCGCCGCGGTCGCCGAGATCAGCCGGACATGGTAGGGCGCGTAGGTATCGGCGACATGGGCGTAGATCTTCTGCCCCGGCTCCCGGTCGTAGCGCGCGTTGGTGCTGCCGGCCGCGCCCCGCCTGCCCGAGCGGAAGAACTGCCCGTCCGAGCTCGACGCGGTGCCGTCGCCCCACACGCGCGTGAGCGGCAGCGCGGCTTGCGCGTCCACCAGATGGCGCAGCCCTGCCGCGTAATTCTCTTCCGATACGTACCAGCCATGCGTCCAGGCGAGCTGGGCGTAGGTGACGCCCTGGCTGGCGTTGGCCATGCGCTCGATGCCGAGGTTCGTCGCGTCTGCAAGGATCGCGGCGAGCACGGCCTGCGGGTTGGAGTGGGCGCGGCCCGAGCGCAGTTCCGGAAATGCGCACAGGAACCCGGTGCGGGCTTCCACCTCGGCGAGCAGCTCGGTGATGCGCACGCGGGGCATGAGCCGGTCGACGGCCGCGTCCAGCCTGTCGGCCGCAGCGGGCGTTACGGCCGCGAGCGGGCTGACCCTGAGGTCACCGCCCCGCAGCTCCACGCCGTCAAGCGTGCCGCGCTTCAGCGAGCCTGCGAACCGGCGCAACCGCCAGTCGAGCAGCCTGGCGCGCCCCTCCAAGTAGCGGCCGACGTCGGTGTCGAACGGCAGCGTGAGCGCGATCTCGGCCGCTTTGCCGGGCGGGAGCATATAGCTGTCGAAGCGCAGGTGTTCGCGCGTACCCTCCACCCACAGGTCGCCCGATTGGAGCCGCTCGCGCACGGTCGCGACCGTGGCGGTTTCATAGCGACGGCGGTCGATGACGCCGCCCTCGGTGATCGCCGCCTTCCATTTTCTGGAAAACGGCATGGGCGCATCGGCCGGCACGGCTCGCCGCCCGGTCGCGTTCAGCGCGCGCACGACCTTGATCGCGCCGAGCACGCCGTCGCGCGAGCCTGCCGCCTTGAACCGGAACGCGTCAAAAAACGCGGGCGCGTAGCGCCGCATCGTCATGTAGCGCCCCGCCGCGCGGATCAGCGGCTCGTCACGGGTCAGGTCGGCGATCGCGGTCGCCTCGCCCTCGGCATCCAGAAGCCTCGTCCAGCCCACTCCGTCTTCGAGCGCCGCCCAGACGTCCAACCCGTCCTCGCGCGCGACCCGGAGCGCGCCGACCGTGGCGCCCAGCAGCCGCATGAGCCGGTTCACGTCGCGTGTGGTCGCCTCGATGCCGCGCTTCTGCGCGGCCCTGGCCCTGGCGAACAGGAGGCCGGTCTGCTTGCCGAACATCTCGATCGCGGCGTCCGCAAGCCGCGCTTCCAGGTCGATGACGGCTGCGGCGAGTGTCGCGCGCCTTCTGCGGAGCGAGTAGTCGGACAGGAGGAACGCGGGCGCGACATGGCCTTCGCGCACGAGCTGCTCGAAGCGGTGCTCGTGGATGCGGCCGGCAATGCCCGGGTCGAGCCCGAGCCGACGCACATGCGCGAGCCGGGCGAGAATGCCGGCGAGATTGCGCGCGGTCGGGCTGTCCGACGT
>NZ_JBHUFC010000036.1:0-780 GCF_042681125.1 Sphingomonas floccifaciens
TGGAGAGCACATGGGCTGGACCGAAACCGCTCGTCGCGAGCATGACAGAAGTAGGCTGCGTTACACAAGCGACTGCACCGATGCGGAATGGGCGATCATTGCGCCGCTGCTGGCTCGAACGACGAAGGTGGGCCGCCCGCGCCTGCACCGGGCACGGGATCTGTGGAACGCGATCCAGTACCTTGCCGCGACGGGATGCCAGTGGGCGCAACTGCCCCGGGACTTTCCCCCGTTCACGACCGTGCAGTACCATTTCTACCGGATGCGCGACAGCGGCCTGCTCGATGCGATCAACGCGGTGCTGGTAGCCGGAGTACGGATTGCCGAAGGGCGCGAGGCAGAACCGACTGCGGGCATCATCGACAGCCAGTCGGTCAAGACCACCGAAGCGGGTGGGCCGCGCGGCTATGATGCCGGCAAGAAGATCAAGGGCCGCAAGCGCCATATCGCGACCGACACGGCCGGCAACCTCCTCGACGGACTGGTGCTCTCCGCTGACATCCAGGACCGCGACGGCGCACCGGACCTCATCGAACGCTGTCGCGACGCCTATCCGTCCCTGAGCCGTTTCTTCGCCGATGGCGGCTATGCCGGGCAGAAACTGGCCGCCGCTATCGCGCATATCGACCACCTCGCCATCGAGATCGTCCGGCGTTCCGATGCCCACCGCTTCGTCGTCCTGCCCCGGCGCTGGGTCGTCGAGCGCACCATCGCATGGCTCAACCGATGTCGGCGTCTCGCCAAAGATTGGGAGGCGTCCGTCGCCTCCGCCGAAGCCTG
>NZ_JBHUFC010000038.1:0-47343 GCF_042681125.1 Sphingomonas floccifaciens
GGCTCATCATCGCTTCCATCAGGCGCATGACACGCCGTATCGCAAAACTCGAATTATGAGTCGGGCTCTCACATATACCACGGGATCGCTGGTCTGCATGGCTGTGATCGGCGCGGTTTTGCTTTTGCACTATGTTGCCCGGATCAACGCGGCATTTATATTCTGGGCGGCATTCGTCTTCACCAGGCCGTTCGGCGCCGACTTCGGGAATTTGCTCACGAAGGAAGCCGCCAAGGGCGGTTTTGGCCTCAACACGTTTGCGACTGCCTTGGTCTGCGTCCTGCTGCTTGCTGGCATTGTCGTGTGTTTCGAACGCCGGCAGCACCTTGTTGATGGACGTGGCCGCAGCCCAGCCTGAACAACTAAGCGGAGAGGCCGCCAGCGTACCTCCTAACTGATCCCATTTCTCGATTGGGATGGTTGATCGGGAAAGAGAACCCGTTCCCGAAACTCACCCAAACACGCTGTTGTGGGAACGGCTAACGCAACGGCGCTTTGGCTTCGGGGCCTTCGAACCAGCGGTTTATATCGTCGGGCGATGTGACCGCCGCCTGGTTGAACACGAAACGTGCGTTCGGGTAAGCGGCGTGGAGTAGGTTCACCAGCCCCTCGAACAGCAGCGTGTTGTCGGCGACGAGCCGCACCCCCGCGCCGATCAGCAGGGCGTCGAACGGTCCCTGTTCCACGGCCCTGCCGACGACATCCTCGGGCGTATCGCCGTTCCTGATGAGGACGTTGACGACCTCGAAGCCCGCCTGGCGCAGCATGGCGACGTTGCCGTCGTTCGCCTGCCGCAGCTTGTCCTCAGTCAACCCCTCGAATCGCTTGAACTCGGGCGTATCGAAATCGACGCGCTCCGGATGAAGGCCGGTTTGCAGGACGCGAATGGTCATGGCGGTTCTCTCCCGATGCTGGCGGTACGGAAAGCGCTAGCTTAGGCCAGTCCGACCGGCGGCTCGTCGGACCAGAGCTGGTCGACGCCGAGCGGCGCGCCATGCTGGTGGACGCGGGCTTCGCCCCAAGGCTCTGAGTGCATCTGCCCCAGCGTATCGACGACGTTGTAGGTCGACTCCAGCGGCTTGCCCGCGGCGCGGTCGGCGAGCCAGTCGGCGATCAGCGGGAAGAACGGCGTGCCGAGCTGCGATGAGCGCGAGCCGCCCATGCCGTGCTCCTCGCCAGCATACATCACCAGCGTCTTGGGCCCCGGGACGTTGTTCAGATGCTCGATCGTGCAGGCCGCATCGGTCAGCGAGTCGTCCTCGCCCGACATGACGAAACACGGCATCTTGAGCTCGCGGCTGATCCGGAACACGTCCATCCGGTCCATGATCCGCTCCAGCGCCTCCTCGTCGGCGGAGCCCGTCATGTACATGAAGCGCTGCCGGAACGTGGGCGCCGCCATCTGGAAGATCGCCCAGTTGCGCGGCTGGAAGTTGGTGTACATCACCGCCAGTGCCGCGAAGCGCGGCTCCGCCGCCGCCATCTGCGTCGCCCAGAAACTACCGAACGACAGGCCCCACATCATGATCCGCTCGGGGTCCACCTCCGGCCGAGCCGCCGCGGCGTCGAACGCGCTCGTGCCCAGCGCGCCCTGACGGTCGGGATCGTACCAGATGCCGCGGGTGAGGCACGTGCCCTGGCCGGGGCCGTCGAGCATCAGAATCGCAAAGCCGCGGCGCAGGAAGCGGTCGGCCGAGCCGCCGATCTGCAACTCCTTGAACGCGTCCATGCCGCTGACCATGACGAGGCAGGGCAGCTTAGTGCCCTCGGCATAGCCGGGGGGCAGGTGGAACCAGCCGGGCACGGTGGTATCGCCGAACCGCACCTCGACCGCCTCGACCCGGTGGTCGGCGTGCGGAATGTAAGCCGCCGCCGTCGCCGCTGCCCGACGGCTTTCCGGCCATCGCGGTCGGGACGGGGCCTCTGTCGTCGCGCGGGACCATGACCGATCTGTTCGTCGCCGTGCTGGCGGCTGCGCGCGAGACGGTGACGATCACCACGCCCTATTTCGCCCCCGATCCGCCGCTGATCGGCGCAATCGTGGCGGCGGCGCGGCGGGGGGTCGCGCTGCGTATCATCTTCCCCCGCCGCAACGACAACCGCATCGTCGGCGCGATCAGCCGAGCCTATTACCCGGTGCTGGCGAAGGCCGGCGTGCGCATCTTCGAATATCGCGGCGGCCTGCTCCACGCCAAGACGCTGATCGCCGACGGATCGCTCGGGCTGGTCGGTTCCGCCAACATGGACCGCCGCAGCCTCGACCTCAATTTCGAGAACAACATCCTGTTCGATTCAACCGACCTCGCCGAACGGGTCGCCGCGCATCAGCGCGCGTGGCTCGCGGATGCGATCGAGATCGACCACGGCGGCATCGCGGCGCGTTCGCTGCCGCGACGGTTCGTCGATAATCTGCTGACGATGATCGCGGCGGTGTTCTGACGTGGCGGGTGCAAGAGAGACCGGTCGATGGTGAACGTAACGGCGATCGTCGCGGCGCTGGTGGGATCGCTGGCGGGCGGCGTGGGGCATTACCTGCTCGCCCGGCGCTCGTCGCGTCAAACGCGGCGCGCGATGATGACCGGCCTGGTCGCCGAGGTCGCCGTGCTTCGCCATCTGCTCGACCTGCAGTTCGGCAAGGCCGGCACAGCGGACGGCCCCATCGCGATCTTTCCGCTCACCTATCACGGCGAACTGGCGGCGGTTTACGACGCGCTGAGCGCGCATCTGGGCAGTCTCGACGAACAGGATGCCGAGCGGATCGTGCGCTTTCACACGCTGTGCAAGACCATCATCGGGATGGCGGACACGACAGGTGCGCCGCCCGTCGCGCCAGCACTGATCGCCGAAACCCTGACGCTAGGCGAGGCGATCGTCGCCGACCATCGCGGTTAGCCGCCGCACAGCCCGGTGAGGACACGCCGCGACGGCGCGAAGAATGTCGTCCCCGTCTTCGGCGTGGAAAAGTCCAGCAGCCGGTCATGGCGGCCGGGCGGATCGCCGACGAACATCCGCTCGAGCATCTTCTCGATCACCCAAAGGCGTCGCGAATAGCCGATGAAATAGGTGCCGAACTCGCCGCGCGCGGGATCGCCGTACGGCATGTTGTCGCGCAGGATGTCGTGCTCGGTGCCATCCTCATCGACGATCGTGCTGAGGGTCTTGTGCGATTTCTGCGCGTCCGCGCCGGCATCGGGGAGCTCGACGTTATCGACCTTGGTCCGGCCGATGATCTCTTCCTGTGCGCTTGCTCCCGCCGCGTTCCAGCCCGTCATGTCGTGCAGGTATTTCTGCACCACGACATAGCTGCCGCCGGCGAAATCCGGGTCTTCCTCGCCTACCAGCGCGGCGGCCGGAATGTCGTGACCGGCGGGATTGGCGGTGCCATCGACGAAACCGAGCAGGTCGCGTGCGTCGAAATAGCGGAACCCGGACACAGCATCCACGACCCGCACCGCCTCACCGAGCGCCGCCAGCAGCAGCCGTTCGAACTCGAAACACAGATCGACCCGCTCAGCGCGGATATGGAACAACAGATCGCCCGGCGTGGCGGGAGCCTGATGCTTGGCGCCCACGATCGGTTTGAACGGATGCAGCTCCGCCGGCATCTGTGCGGTCTTCGCAAGTCGCCTCCAGATGTCATGGCCCACGCCGACCACGCACGACAACCGGCCGGCCAGATCGCGAAAGCCCACCGTCTTGATGAGGTCGTCGACCGTCGCCAGCGTCTCGCGCACGTGCGCCAGCGCCCGATCGTCCGGCTCGACCGCCACCACGAGGAACACTGCCGCCTGCGACAGCGGCGCCTCGACGCTCTGCGCGTCGATCGGCACACGCTCCCAGGTCTGTCCGGTCATCGTTCGTCCATTCGTCGCTTGTGTGTCAGGACAAGGCGCTGGCGGCATCGTCGATCAGGCCCGTCACCGCGTCGCGCCGAAAGGCCAGCGAAGCATGGCTCGCGTCGAGGCGGATGGTCTTGCGCGCGTCCATCCGGCCCGACATTTCCGGGTTGGCCCAAGGCGCCGCTTCGCCCCGGAAGCCGTGAGCGGGAACGATTGCCGGTTTCGCCATGTGACGTCTCCCGAATATGCCGCGCGTGCGCCATTGCCTTGAGGGCCGGTATCGATCCCGCCATGCGCGTTGGCAAGAGATGCGCCGGCGCGGAAGGGGTCGCAAGCGTTCGAGCTATTCCCCGAACGGATAGCGCGGTGCCTGCGTTCCTTCGATCGTGATCCACTGGATCTCGGTCAGTTCCTCCAGCCCGACCATCGCACCCGATCGACCGTAGCCGCTGTCCTTCACGCCGCCGAACGGCGCCTGCGCTTCGTCGTCGAGCGTCACCGCGTTGATGTGCGCCATGCCGGTGTCGAGCCGCTTCGCCATGTCGAGTGCCAACGTCACGTCGCGGCTGAAGATCGCGCCGGTCAGGCCGTAATCGTTGTCGTTGGCGACGCGCAGCGCCTCCTCCGCGCTATCGACCGTGACGATCGAGGCGAACGGACCGAACGATTCCTCGCGGAAGACGCGCATGTCCGCGGTCACGCCGGCCAGCACGGTGGCGGCGAAGCAGCGGCCCTGCACGGTGCCGCCGGCGAGCAGCCCGGCACCCTTGGCCACCGCGTCGTCGACCAGCCCGGTCAGGTGCCCGACCGACGCATCGTTGATGACGGGGCCGAGGATGGTGTCGCTCGCGCGCGGGTCGCCGACCTTGAGCTTCTTTGCCGCGGCCGCCAGCCGGCGGGTGAACTCCTCGGCGATGGGACGCTCGACGATGATCCGCTCGGTCGACATGCAGCCCTGGCCCGAATTGGCGAACGAGCCGAACACCGCGGCATTGACCGCGCGATCGAGGTCGGCGTCCTTCAGGACGATGAACGGCGCCTTGCCGCCCAGTTCCAGCACCACCCGCTTCAGATATTTCGCCGCTTTCTCCGCGATGATCTTGCCGACCCTGGTCGATCCCGTGAAGTGGATGCGCCGCACGGCCGGGTGCGCGATCAGCGCATCGACGATCGCCGGCCCGTCCTTGGGCGCGTTGGTGATGAAATTGACGACGCCGGCCGGGAAGCCCGCATCCTCGAAGCACTGGGCGACCAGGCCGTGGGTGCGCGGGGTCTGCTCCGACGCCTTGATGACGACGGTGTTGCCGAGGATCAGTGCGGCGGGGACCGAGGCGGCCATCAGGAGAACCGGCGCGTTCCACGGCACGATGCTGACCACGACGCCGGCCGGCTTGCGGATCGCGACGCTGGTGCGGTTCGTATTTTCCGACGGGATCACCTCGCCGGTCAGCCCCTCATAGGCGGCGCCGGCGGCGTAGCGCAGCTTCTCCTCCATGATCCGGGCATTGTATTCGCCCCAGGCGGCCGGGCCGCCCATCTCGGCGGTGACGGCGGCGCTGATCTCGTCCTTGCGCGCTTCCAGCGCGTCGGCGGCGGCGAGCAGATAGGCGCGGCGCCGGCTGGGCGGCAGCGCGGCCCAGCCGGCGAACGCCTTGTGCGCGGCGTCGGCGGCGCGATCGACATCCGCGACGGTCGCGGCGGCGGCACGGGTCGCCGGTTCGCCCGAATAGGGGTCAAGCGATTCATAGGTCGCGCCGTCCGACGCCGGCGTCCATGCGCCAGCGATCAGCAGCTGTTGGTGGTTGATGGCCATGAAACCGTTTCCTTCCGTCTGGCGGACGCCGTCGATCGAACCGATCGGATCCTGCCGTGACGAAGGAAATACTGTTCCCCGCCTTCGCGATAAACCGGCGGACGAAAAACGCACTGTTATTGATGCCAGAAACAATCCGGTCAGAGGTAGGGCTGCATCGTGGTTTCGACCCAGACCAGAAACGCGCGCATCTTGGCCGACAGATTGCGGCGGTGGGCCACCACGAACCAGACCGGCAACGGTTCCGGCGGATAGGCAGACAGGATTTCGACCATCTCGCCACTGTCGAAGAGCGGCTGCATCGCTGCGAGACCCGCCTGGATCAGCCCGATGCCCGCCAGCCCGGCGGCATGATACGTCTGGACATTGTTGACGCTGACGTCACCCGGCAGGCCGAGGGTCGCATAGCCGTCGCCGTCGGGATATTCCCAACCGAAGCTCCTCGTCCCCAGAGCTGGTGCATAATGCACGATCCGATGGCCCTGACGGACGAGATCGTCCGGCGTCAGGGGTGTGCCATATCGCGCGAGATAGGCGGGACTGGCGGCGTTCACCATGCGCAGCGCGCCGAGCGGCCGTGCGATCAGATTGTCGTCGCCGATCGTCCCGACCCGCAACACGCCATCGAACCCTTCCTGCACGATATCGACGCGCCGATCGGTGCTGGATATTTCAAGTTCCAGTCCGGGATGGGCGGCGAGCAGCGCCGGCAGCGCCGGGATCAGCATCGCGCGGGCCAGTTCGGTCGGCACATCGACGCGCAACCGGCCGCGCACCGTGCCGCCGTGCTGCGTGAACATGGCGTCCAGACCTTCCGCCTCGGCGAGCAATTCCATGGCACGCGCATGGAAAGCGCGACCGTCGTCGGTCAGATGAACCGCACGCGTGGTGCGATGGAGCAACCGGACGCCGACCGTCGCTTCCAGGTCACGCACCGCGGTGGACACACGCCCCTTGTGCATTCCGAGGCTTTCGGCGGCCCTGGTGAAGCTCGCCATATCGGCGACGCGGGCGAAGATGATGAGCGGGGTCAGATCGCGCATCACGCCAGTCTAAGGCAATCCCGCGGCGTGGCCATGTTCCGATCATCCCGGGCACCGGCCTGGGGCGCGGCGTTGCACGGCGACGACGCTTCGGGGCGCCGGCCACGGTGTCGACCTGTTGCGCGACGAGACGGGGCCGGCGTAGAATCCGTCCGTGCTGGATTCCCGTCTGAGATATGCGGTGGCCGTGGCCCGCGTCGGGTCTTTCTCGGGTGCGTCCAAGGCGGTCGGGGTTACGCAGTCGGCGATCACCAAGAGCGTCGCCGATCTGGAGCAGCAACTCGGCTTCGCGATCTTCAACCGGACGTCGCGCGGCGTGGCGATGACGCCGGAGGGTCGCGATTTCATCGACCGGGCGGCACGGCTGCTGGCGGATGCCGCAGACCTGTTCGGCGAGCGCGACCGGGGCGCCGACCCGTTCGCGGGGCAGCTTCGCATCGGCCTTTTCCCCGGATCGATCGACTGGCTGATGACGGGGCCGGCGATCGCGCTCCTGAAACGACATGCCGGCGTGCGCTTCGAAACCGTCTCCGGTAACAGCGAGCGGGCGGTGCAGTTGCTGTCGCGCGGTGACATCGACGTCGCATTCGGGCTGGAGGCCGCGTTTTCCGGCTGGCCGCAGTTCAAGTGCGATCGCATCGCGACGATCGAGATCCTTCCGTTCGTGCGCAGGGAGCACCCGATCCTGACAAGGCATTCGATCGACAAGCGGGCGCTGACGCAGTTCGATTTCGTCGTGCCGTCGTCGTCCGAACCCTATACGCCGATCATCCAGCAACTCTACGAGCAGGACGGTCAGCGCCCGGAGGATCGGGTGCACATGACCGACTATTTCCCGCTGGCGCGGCAGATCGTCGCCGCGACCGACACCGTCGGGCTGGTGGCCAAAGCCTTCACCGCCGGCCGCTGGTTCCGCGATGGGTTCGTCGCGCTGCCCGATACCGGACTGCTGGAGCCGCTGGTGCTGGCCTATGCCGCCCGCGCGCGCTGGCCGATCAAGCCGGCAGCGCGGGATCTGATCGCCCGCGTCCGCGAGGCCTGGACGCCGGCGCCGCGGAGCGAGGCGCCGGCGACGAACGGCTAGAAGTTCAGCGCGAACTCGCCGCCGATGACCCTCCCCTTGTTAAGCGGCGACAGGCTGGCGCCCGGTCCGCCGAACGCGACGGTGAGCGGCGTATCGCCACCATAAGTCACTTCGTTCAGCAAGTTGCGGGCGTAGGCCGAGAGGCGCCATTTGCGGCTCGCGGCGTTATAGGTGAGGCTCGCATCGAGCATGTCCGCAGCAGGCAGAAAGCCGACATTGTTGTCGGTGAACCGGGCGGTGTCGCGATGGGTGAAATCCACGCGTGCGGTCGCGCTCCCCAGCGCGCCCAGCGCCTGATCGTAGGTCAGCCCGGCGCCATAAGTCCAGGGTGACAGCCGCGGCAGCTTCAGGTCGCGATCGATGCCGTTGATGACGCCGTCGCCGCTGATGTCGAAGCGGACGTTGCGATACTGGCCGTGAACATAGCCGAGCTGCCCGGACAGGACGAGGTTGGGCAGGATGAAGAACTGACCCTCCGCCTCCACGCCCTGGATCGTCGCGTCGGCGGTGTTGCGGATCACCTGGCTGACGCCCAGCGGGCCGGGCAGGTTGATCTCGCGCTGGAGGTCCTTCATCCGGTTATGAAAGGCTGCCAGGTTCAGCCGGCTGCGTCCGAACTGCTTCTTCGTCCCGATCTCGAAACTGTCCTGGACCTCCTGATCGAAGGGGCCGGGCGGCACGCCAAGATCGGTGTTGCGCAGGTTATAGCCACCGCTGCGGAAGCCACGCGTATACAAGCCATAGACCTGCGTCTGGTCATCGGGCTTCCATTGCAGCCCGACCTTCGGTGTGAAGCTCTTCCAGTCGTTGCTGTCGACGAAGTTCGTCGCGCAGCGCAGCGTGTCGAGGTCGCAGCCGTCGGCACGCAGGGTCGAGATGCGCACGGCCTTGCGCTCCCAGCTATAGCGACCACCGAGATTGAACGTCAGCGTGTCCGCGAAATGCCAGTCGGCGGACGCAAAGATGCCCCATGTCGTCTGGTCCTGAGTCCCGCCCCCCGAAACGATGCGGCTGTTGCCGAGAAGGTTGCGCCGCTCGGCATAGGCCAGATCCTGTGTAAAATAATACAGGCCGGTCGTCACTTCCACAGAGCCGAACTTACCGGCATAGCGCAGCTCGTTACTGAGCTGTTTCTGAGCGATGTTGAAGAAACCGTTGAAGAATGACTGCGGCGTGCCATCGATGTCGGTCGCGGTTCTCGAGCGGAACTGGCGGTAGCCCGAGATGTTCGTGATGACACCGTCGCCAAAGCCGACATCGACATTGGTTTCGACGATCGCCTGGTTCCAGATCGCCTTGTAGAAGCCCGGAAAATCAATCGACAGCGCGAACGTGTCACGCGGGAGTACCGCGTGACTCTGGACCGGCGCCCCGTCTCCATCGACGTCGCCGTGTTCGTAGCGGATGTCCATGCGGAAATCGTCCCCGCCTTTGACGGAGAGCGCGGGGCGGACAATGATGTCGCGCGACCTGCCAAAACTCCGACCGTCGAAGCGATTACGGAACCAGCCGTCGTCGTCGCTGTAATAGACCGCCAGCTTGGCCGCCAGCACGTCGTCGATCAGCGGCCCCGTCACCATACCGCTGACGGTCTTCTTCAGGCCGGTCTCGACCGAAGCCTTGGCGTTGGCGCGGAACGTGAAGCTCGGACGTGTCGTACGCATCACCACCGCGCCGCCCGTCACGTTGCGGCCGAACAGCAGCCCCTGCGGTCCGCGCAACACCTCCACCCCCTCGAGGTCGAAGTTATCGAGCACGACGCCCGCGTTGATGCCCAGATAGATGCCGTCGACGAAGACGCCGACGGTGGGATCAATAGACGGGATGGTGCTGTTGATGCCGAGACCGCGAATGGTGAAATTGGCATATCCCGGCGCGGTCCCAACGCCGTCGAGCTGCACGTTGGGCACGTCGTAGCTGAGGCTCTGAAGGTTCTGGACGAACTTCGCGTCGAGCTGAGCCTCGCCGAACGCCGTCACCGCGACCGGCACGTTCTGCACGCTCTCCCCATAACCCTTCTTGGTGGCGGTCACGACGATGTCTTCGGACAGTGCTTCGGTGGCGCTCGATGCAGGCGCTGCGGTTCCCGCCGGTGCAGGCGTCCGGGCCGCCGGTGGCGCGGGAGCATCGGCCCCGGTCTGCGCAGGCGCTTGCCCCTGTGGTCCGGCTTCGGCGGCAGTCGGTGCCGGCGCCTCTTGCGCATGTGCCGGCCCTGCCGAAACCAAGGCGGCAGACGTCAGCAGCCAGTATTTCATAGCCCCTCTCCATATTGTCTGTATTTTTGTCGAGGCAGGATCACCTGCCTCGTGCGCGCCGTCCAATTCAATGCGCGGGCGATCTATTCCCTCGGCTCATGTCCTGGATCGTCGTCATGCCGTCCGCTGAACGGCGGTCAGGCTTTCGTTCATCGTGGTTGGGTGCTCGGCGTCGGTAAAGTCGGTGATCCCGGCCCAGTGACGCGCCACATCGTCGGGTGTGAAATCGGTCGTGCCACCGAAACGATGGCCGTGCGAACGCTCCCAGCGCAGCTTCGCGATATAGCCGGCACCGACCTCGAACAGGCCCTTGGTTTCCGCGCAGGCCTCATGTGCCAGCCAGCCGACCAGCGGGCTGATCGCTTCGGGTCGCAGACGATCGAGCAGTTCCTTCGGGAACACCGTCTCGGTCATCCGCGACGCCGCGATCGGCGCGATCGTGTTGACATGGATGTTTTTGGCTCGCCCCTCCTCCGCCAGCGCGTTGGCGAGGCCGACGATGCCGAGCTTCGCCGCCGCATAGTTCGCCTGGCCGAAATTGCCGTAGATGCCCGCCGCCGAGGTGGTCATCACGATCCGGCCATAGCCCTTCTCGCGCAGCACCGGCCACGCCGCCCGGGTGACGGCGCACGTGCCGTTCAGGTGGATGTCCTGCAGCAGCTCCCAGTCCTGATCGGTCATCTTGTGGAAGCTGACGTCGCGCAGGATGCCGGCGTTGTTGACGACGACATCGACCGTGCCGAACGCGTCGAGCGCGGTCGCGACGACACGCGCGCCATCGGTGACGGAATCGTGGTTCGCGACCGCCTCTCCCCCGGCGGCGCGGATTTCCTCCACCACCTTGTCGGCGGCGGCGGACGAACCTCCGCCGCCGGTTTGTCCCCCGCCCAGATCGTTGACGACGACGCGCGCACCCCGCGCGCCGAACATCAGCGCATGCTGGCGCCCCAGCCCGCCGCCCGCCCCGGTGACGATCACGACGCGGCCGTCGTAGCGAAGTTCTTCGGTCATGATCGTGCTCCCGTCAGCGGAACGCGCCGACGCCGGTCAGCGCGCGCGAGATGATGAGCTTCTGGATCTCGGTCGTGCCGTCGGGGATCGGGCAGATGATCGCCTCCCGCACCAGCCGCTCGACGATGAACTCGCGCGTCACGCCGTTGCCGCCGTGGATCTGGAGCGCGTCGCGGGTCACGCCGATCGCCATTTCGGTCGCATACCATTTGGCCATGGCGCATTCGGTTTCCGCACGGACGCCGGCATCGACCAGCGAGATCGCGCGGTGCGTCAGCAGCCGCGCGGCGTCGATCTGCGTCGCCATGGTGGCGAGCTTCTCGGCGATGAGCTGATGCCCGGCGATCTTGCGGCCATGCTGCGTGCGCTCCTTCGCGTAGGCGATCGCCTCGTCCAGCGCGCGACGGGCGATGCCGATGCTCCACATCGCCATGTGGCAGCGCGCGATCTCGAACACCTTCAGCGTGTTGCGCAGCCCGTCGCCGGGCTGGCCCAGCATGTTGCCGACCGGCACGCGGCAGTCGGTGAGGAAGATCTGCGCGGTCGACTGGCCGTTCAGCGCCATCTTCTCGATGTCGCGCACCTCGTACGGGCTTTCGGCGCGGTCGATCAGGATATGGCTGATCTCGTTTTCGCCGGTGCGGCAGGTGCAGACGAGCACGTCCGAATAGGCGCCGTTGGTGATCCACGTCTTCTCGCCGTTGATGACCCAATGGTCGCCGTCGCGCACCGCGCGCGTCTTCACGGCCGCCACGTCCGAGCCGACATCGGGTTCGGAAATGCCCATCGAGACGAACAGCTCGCCCGCGATCAGGCCGGGCAGGTAGCGCCGCTGGAGTTCGGGCGAGGCGCTGCGCCGGATCAGCTCGGCACCGACCGCGTTGATGAAGCCCGGAATGGCGACGTCGAGCGAGGAATAGACGATTTCCTCGAAGATCATGAGATGCGTCAGCCACCCCATGTCGAGGCCGCCCCATTCCTCGTCGTGCGGCGCCGCGATGTGGCCGAACCGGGTCAGCTCGCCGGTCCATCGCCGCATCAGGTCGCGCGGGATGAAGCCGGGGCCATGCGCGCGGATCTCGGGTTCGAGCTTGTCGTCGAGGAAGCGGCGGACGCTCTCGACGGCCATCCGCTGTTCGTCACCGGGCAGGAAATCCATGCTCTTCGCTCCCTATCGGCCGAGGACGGTGACCGCGACCACGGCCTCCTCCACCCCCAGCACCCCGCCGCCGTTCTGCGCGACCGCGATCCGGGCGCCGTCCACCTGCCGCGCGCCCGCCTCGCCGCGCAATTGCGCGACCAGTTCGTAGATCTGGCCGAGGCCGGTCGCGCCGATCGGGTGGCCCTTGCATTCGAGGCCACCCGACGGGTTCACCGGAATGCGGCCGCCGATGACGGTATCGCCGCGCTCCGCCGCGACGCCGCCCTCGCCGGGTGGCACGAGGCCCAGCGCCTCGATCTCGATGATCTCGCCCATCGCGGTCGCGTCGTGCACTTCCGCGACATCGACATCCGCCGGATCGACCCCCGCCGCCGCATAGGCGCGCGTGGCGGCGAGCCGGGTGACGTGCCGGTCGTAATCATACGGGCTGCGTTCCGAGCTCGTCTGCAACACCGAGGCGAGGATGCGGATCGCCCGCCCGCCGGAAGCGGTCAGCTTGCGCAGCCCGGCGGCGTTGCAGATCACCGCGGCCGCCGCCCCGTCGCTGATCGGCGAGCACATCGGCAGCGTCAGCGGAAAGACGATCGGCGGCGCCGCCAGCACCGCCTCCACGGTGTAGGGTATCCGGTACTGCGCCAGCGGGTTGCTGACCGAATGCATGTGGTTCTTCGCGGAGACCGCCGCGATCTGCGCCTGCGTCGAGCCGTAGGTCTTCATGTGCGCGCGCGACATCGCGGCATAGATGTCCATGAAGACGCTGTAGGGCTGCGTCGATACCGATCCCTCCGGCACGGCGACGCCTTCTCCCATCGCCAGCAGGATATCGCGGTTGCGCGCCGTCTCATGCACGTCCCACGCGCCGTCGAACGCGCTGAACATCAGCGCCTTGTCGGGCGAGCACATCTTTTCCGCGCCCAGCGCCAGCACGACATCGACCGCGCCCGAGCGGACATAGGCACTCGCCATGTGCACCGCGGTCGAGGCGGTGGCGCAGGCGTTCTCGACGTTGACGACGGGCACGCCCTGGATGCCGACCGCGCGCGCCACCAGCTCGCCGCGGATCATGTCCTGCCCTTCCATATGGCCCTGGACGCAATTGCCGAAGAACACCGCGTCGATATCCGCCGGCCCGCAGCCGGCATCGGCGAACGCCTGCGCCACGGCATCGCCCGACAGACCTTTCAGGCTGCGATCGAGCTGCTTGCCGAACTGCGTCATGCCGACGCCGGCGATGAAGATGTCGCTCATTGTCCCGTGAACTCCGGTTGGCGCTTTTCAGCGAAGGCCGTCAGCCCCTCCTGCAGGTCGTGCGAGGTGGCGTAGTCGGCGACGATCTCCAGTTCGCGGCGCAGGCCTTCCTCCAGCGAACAGCCGTCGGCGATCGCGGCCAGTTCCTTCATGCGTGCCAGCCCGAGCGAGCTCTTGGTGGCGAGCGTCTCGACCAAGGATTGCGCCGTCTCGACCAGCGCGTCGCCCGGCACGATCCGGCTCACCAGCCCCGCGCGCTCCATGTCCGCCGCGGGCAAGAACTCCCCCGTCATCATCAACCAGGCCGCGCGCGCCGGGCCGATCTTGCGCGGCAGGCGGATCGAGCCGCCGCCGCCGGGCAGCAGTCCGTAGTTCGCGTGAGCATCGCCAAATCGCGCGCTGTCGGCGGCGACCACGAGATCGCAGCACAGGACGAGTTCCAGTCCGCCGGCCAGCGCCAGCCCGTTGACCAATGCGATCGTCGGCAGGGGCGAGGCTTCGATCCGCGTGAAGACACGGCCCAGCTCGGCGAGAAAGTCGCCCAGCGGCGCGGCGATCGATCCGCCATGCGCATGGAGCGCCGCAAGATCGGCACCCGCGCAGAATGCGCGTCCTGCCCCGGTGACCACTACCGATCGCACCGCCGGGTCGGCCTCGGCGGCCGTGATCGCCGCCTCCAGCTCATGCGCCATTTCGAGCGTCAGGCTGTTCAGCGCCGCCGGGCGGTTGAGCCACACCCAGCAGGCGGGGCCGCGCTTTTCGACGACAATGGTCTCGAACGGGATGGCATGTTCCATGGGGGTGACGGGGGATGCGGCGGGACGGTCGGCGGTCATGCGCCCGAAATCCGGCTGGCATGGCCGGCCCAATAGGGCTCGCGCAGCTTCGACCTCAGCACCTTGCCGACGTTGCTCAGCGGCAGAGGATCGGTGGTGAAGACGACCTGCCCGGGCTTCTTGAACGACCCCAGCCGCCGGCTGACGAGATCGGTGATCTCCTGTTCGGAGATCACCGTGCCCGGCGCGACGACGACCCGCGCGAGCGGCGTCTCCCCCCATTTCTCGTGCGGGATGCCGAACACGGCGGCGGCGATCACCAGCGGGTGATCGGCGATCACGTTCTCGATCTCGGCGGGGTAGATATTGTACCCGCCCGACACGATCAGGTCGTTGGCGCGATCGAGCAGATAGAGGAAGCCGTTGGCGTCGATCCGGCCGACGTCGCCGGTCTTCACCCAGCCGTCGACCATGCGCTGCGCGGTCTCCTCGGGATCGTTCCAGAAGCCCTGCATCTGGCCGTTCTCGAACCTTGCGACGATCTCTCCCGGCTCGTCGGGTCCGAGCACGCGCCCGTCCGCATCGCGGATCTCCAGATCGACGAACGGCATCGCCCGACCCACCGACTGAAGCGGTGTCGACCCTTCGGTCCGGCCGAACCATTCTCTCGGCCCGAGTGACGTGACGGGCAATATCTCGGTCTGTCCGTACGCCGAGTGTAGCACCTCGTCGCCGAAGATCTCGCAAGACTTGCGTAGCGTCGCCTCCGAGATCGGGGCTGAGGCGCTGAGCAGGCACTTCAGCTTCGGAAAGGCATGCCCATGCGGGTTGCCGTGATGGACGACGGCGTTGAGCATCGTCGGGGCGACGAATGCGTAACCGACCTCCTCCCGCTGTAGAATATCGAGGAAGCCTTCAGGGTCGAACGCCTCCATCATGACGTTGCGCCCGCCGATCGCCCAATAGGGCGAGAACATGAAGCCCGAGGCGTGCGACAGCGGGCCTACGTGCAATACCGTCGCGCCCGGTTCCGGTCGTGGGCCGACCGCCTGGAATCCGCCGCAGATCGTCATCCAGGAACGATGGGTATAGGCTACGCCCTTCGGCGCGCCAGTGGTGCCGCCGGTGTGACGGATGACAAGGATGTCGTCGGGCGCGATCGCCGGATCGGGATCGATGTCCGATGCCTGCGCGAGCCAGTTTTCGTAGCGCGCATCACGCACGATCAGGCGGTCGAGGCCCGGCACCTCCGAGTCCAGCCCGGCGATCTCAGGCAACAGCGCCTCGTCGACCAGCGCCACGCGGCATCCGGTGTGACGCATCATGTGATCGTGGGACTCGCGCCGGTTTCGCGCATAAAGCGGCACACGAACGAAGTTGCCGATCGCCGCGGCAAGAAAGATATCGACCGCCTCGACCGAATTCTTCTCGAGCGTCGCGACCCTGTCGCCGGGCTGGAGGCCGGCATCGGCCAGCGCGTTCGCCAGCCGCACCCCGCGCGACCACGCTTCGGCGAAGGTGAAGCGACGATCGCCGTGGACCAGCGCCTCGCGGTTCGCGAAATAGGCGGCCGCGCGTCGAAGCTGGGTGCGCAGCTCCATCATCCATGCTCCCGAGCGGCAGCGGCGCGGGGTTGCACACGGCAGATCGGGCAGGTCAGGATATGCGCCATCGGGCCTCTCCACGCACGCCGTAACCGGCATTTTATTGAGCGTAGATCGGAAAGCGCGGCCGACTTGTCCAATGCATTTCGGTCGCGCGATATTCCTGTTCTTCATGTTCGGCCGACACGGAATCGTGCCACGATCCGGCCTGGAGCCTATCAAGGGAGAGGATGGCGCATGAGGGATCACGGGCCGCTCGCGGGCGTGCGGATCGTCGAGATTGCCGGGATCGGTCCCGCGCCGTTCTGCGGCATGCTGCTTGCCGATCTTGGTGCCGACGTCGTCGTCGTGGGCCGGCCCGCGCCCGATCCCGACGCACTCGATCTCGGCAGCGCGTCGATTCTCGACCGCGGCAAGCGGTTCATCCAGCTCGACCTGAAACAGCCCGACGGCGTGGCAGCGGTCCTCGACCTCATCGAGCATGGCGACGCCCTGATCGAGGGGATGCGGCCCGGGGTGATGGAACGGCTGGGCCTCGGTCCCGACGTCTGCCTCGCCCGCAATCCGGCGCTGGTGTTCGGGCGGATGACGGGCTGGGGACAGGACGGTCCGCTGGCGCAGGCCGCCGGGCACGACATCAACTATATCGCGCTGTCAGGCGCGCTCTGGTACGCCGGCCAGCCCGGCACGCCGCCGGTGGCCCCTCCCAGCCTGGTCGGCGATCTCGGTGGCGGCGCGCTCTATCTCGCGGTCGGCCTGCTCGCCGCGATCCTGAGCGCGCGTTCGACCGGCCGGGGACAGGTGGTCGATGCCGCGATCGTCGACGGCAGCGCCCATCTGATGAACCTGCTGCTCAGCCTGAAGGCGGCGGGCCATTTCGTCAGCGAGCGGGGCCGCAGCATCCTCGACGGGCCGCACTGGTACGCGACCTATCGCTGCGCGGACGACCGGTTCGTCTCGGTCGGCTCGCTCGAACCGAAATTCCATGCGCTGCTCCGTGAGAAGCTGGGACTCGCCGACGATGCCGATTTCGCCGATGGTTACGATCCGGCGCGCTGGCCCGATCTCAGGCGGCGTTTCGAGGCGCTGTTCCGGCAACGCACCCGTGATGAATGGTCGGCGCTGCTGGAAGGAACCGACGCCTGCTTCGCGCCCGTGCTCGACCCGGACGAGGCCGCATCTCATGCCCATATGGCCGGTCGGCAGATCTACCGGAGCATCGACGGCGTGCTCCAGGCAGTGCCCGCGCCACGGTTTTCGGTGACGACATCTGCCATGTCAAGCACACGTTCCGTCAGCGAGTCCCGGCCGGGTGCAATCATACGTGAATGGCGGGATCTGCGGAGCCGACCCTGACGGCTTCGAGGGCGGCCGGCTGCTGGCTGCCTATGGTCCCGCGTTGCGGAAAGCGCGCTTGGGGGGGGGAGCGAGGCGCGATTCTCGCGTGTCCGGAACCTCGTCAGGTTCTGCGATGAACGGGACACGGCGGTGGCGCGCCCGATGTGGCGGGCGCGGCGTCGGGGCCATGCGCGCCGATCCCGCCCGAGCGTTCGGTGGGCGCGGCCTGGTAGCACTCGGTCTTCTTGCGCTCGAGCGCGTAGTTGAGGTCGGTGTTCTCGAAGATCGGCCATTGCGCCGCGCCGTACATCACCGAAGCGGCGAAGAAGCCGTCGCTGGCGGTGACGTGGTGCCCTTGGCTGTCGGCGGCCATCGCCTGAAGCTCGTAGCGCCGGGCGAGGCGCGCGAACTCGCGGGTCATGTCGTCATAGCGCTTGATCTGGCCGGCGAGCCCCATCACGCCGCCGGCCCAATCGGAACTCATCGGCGCGGCGTAGTAGTGGAGGCGCGTCTGGTCGAACTCGGGACCGGCCAGCTCTACGATCTTGTCGATCAGCCAGCGCTGATCCTTGAAGCGTTGGACGCGCGCCTGGGTCGTGAACGGAACGGTGGGCATGGTGGAACTCCGTTGGCGGTCGGAAGAGGTCAGGCGGCGTGCAGCAGCTGGTGAAGCGCAGCCTGGCAGGCGGTCGTGTCGAGGCCGTCGCCTCGCCAGGCGACGAAGCCGTCCGGCCGCACGAGCAGCAGCGCCTGCGCGTCGTCGGCATGAAGGCCGTAGGCCGCGAACAGCTCGGCGCGCTCGACTCGCTCCACCCGCGGGTGCGCCGGCATGTCGAGCCGCGCGGCGATGCGGGGCGTTACGCCGGGCATCGCATCGAGCCCGGCCGCGAGCCGGTCGGCCGTCTCCGCATCGAGCCGCTTGCGCGACAAAGCGAGCGCGGTGAAACCGTAGCCCGCGATCAGATCAAACAGGTCTCGGCCCCGGCGTAGCGGCGCATCGGGCGCACGCTCGCCAGCCTGCGGACCGGCCTTGCCGTCCCTGGCCGCGCCGGGCTCGGCATAGCCGACGTCGATCTGCGACAGCGCGCGGAAGGCGAGCGTCTGCACCCGGTCGAGCTGCGAGGCGGGACCGATCACCAGCGGCGCGAGCGCATCGCGCAGCTTCGCGCGCCAGCCGGTCTGCGAGGCGCTGATGTCGAACATGCGGTCGGACAGTTCGAGGACGTGGTGCGCGACGGGCAGCCGCTCGGCCTCGTAGCTGTCGAGCAGCGCGTCGCCGGCATCGCCCTTCAGCACCGCCGCCAGCTTCCAGGCGAGGTTGGCCGCGTCCTGGAGCCCGGTGTTCATGCCCTGACCGCCGGCCGGCGAATGGATGTGCGCGGCATCGCCCGCGACGAACACGCGACCGACGCGGTAGCGGTCCACAACCCGGTGCTGCGACGAGAAGCGGGTCAGCCACACCGGATCGTGCAGCCGCACCGGCCGCACCGCCGCCTCCGCGAACCCGGCCTGGAGGTCGGCGAGGTCGAGATGCGACCAGGCCTGATCCTGCGTCGGCTGCGGGTCGAGGTCGGTGGTCATCACCCGCGCCGCGCCCTGCCCCTGGAACGGCACGTACAGCCCGAGCCGATCGCCGTTGAGGAAGACGCGGAAGCGCTTTTCCGGCAGGTCCCAGTCGACCTGCACGTCACCGAGCAGGAACGCCTGCGGGTATTTCGCCCCCTCGAATGACAGGCCGAGCTGGTGGCGGACCAAGCTGTGCGCGCCATCCGCGCCGAGCAGGTAGCGCGCCCGGAACGTCAGAGGCGAGCCGTCCGCCCCGGCCGCCTCCACGACGACCGCATCGCCGTCATCGCGGAAGCTCTTGGCCTCTACACTGCGGTCCACCACCAGGCCGGCATCGGTCAGCGCCTCGATCAGCACCGCTTCCGTCCCGGCCTGCGGGATCATGGTGATGAAGCGGTATGGCGTGTCGTCGGCATGGGCGTGATCGAAGTGGAAGCCCCCGGCGCGCTTGCCGCCGACGAAGATGTCAAAGTCGCTGTTGGGCACGCCGTGCGCGAACACCCGGTCCGCGAGCCCCAGCGAGGCGAACAGCTCGACCGAGCGCGACGACATGACGCCAGCCCGCGACTCGGCCGAAGGCTCAGCGCGCTTGTCGATCACCCGGACATCGACGCCGCAGCGGCGCAGTAGGTAGCTCGCCATCAGGCCGGTCGGCCCGGCGCCGATCACCAGCACGTCGCACGAGATCACGTCTGCCGTCACGATCAGCCCTTTCGAAGACGGCTGACCATATAACTGATCAATCAGTCAGTAAAGTTACATCCTTAGTGCCGGCGCGATCAAGGAGGCGTAATGGGCCGCGAACGCGGTGACCTGCTGCTCGTCGCGACCAAGCAGTTCCGGGTGAACGAATCCCAGCTCGAAGCCGAACGAGACGATTGCGTCGGCGGTCCGGTCCGGATCGGACGTGGCCGGCCACTCGCGGCGCAGCCGGTCCGCGACCGACGCAACGAGGGTGCGCCGCGGCGTCATGTCGGCGAAGCGGCGGGCGAACCCCGCATCCAGCAGCACCCGATCGAACAGGATGCGTAGGCGAGGCGCGAGCCGGCGCATGGCGCCGGTGATGAAGTCGAGGAGTTCGCGCACTTCCGCCTCGGCGCTGGACGCACGGGGCCGATCGAAGAAGCCGGTGTCGCGCATGGCAGCCTGCTCGTCCGCCCCGGCGCGCATCACCGCCATCAGCAGCCCTTCCTTGCCGCCGAAATAGTTCTGGATCAGCCCTTCCGAACAGCCCGCCCGCGCCGCGATGGCGCGGGTGGTCGTGGCCTTGAAGCCGTGGATGCTGAACTCCGCCTGCGCGGCATCCAGCAGGGCCGCCTCGCTCCTGGCGCGATCACGGCGACGGGGTTCCTTTGAAGGTGGTTGCTCCTCGTCCATACGCTAGGCTTACACGATCCCGCTTCCCCCGTCGAAAGCTCACAACCTTCTTACCTACCCACGGAACTCCGGCCGTACGTGGCTGCCTTCCCGCAAAGGAAGGTTCAGGGAGACGGCTGACGGTCGCAAGGCGCACCGGACGGTAGGGAAATAGCCGTTTTCCCAAAATATGTTCCCGATTGCTCCTTCCCGAAATGGCCGGTTGGAGACGGAGAAATGGGACGATCCCGCCCGTGCAATGAACCCGCCTTTAGCATCCGCCCGGAGCGGATAATGTGAGCAGCCATGTCCGATTGCGAGCAGCCCCGGATGATGGCGAGCACGCTGGCAGATAATTCGAGCAGGATGCCACCCGCCAGTGGCAGAGAGCGTGAGCAGAAAACCGGCTGTTTGCGAGCAGACGCCGCTACGATTGCAAGCGCCTACAACTATCAGGCCGCGTTGGGGATGATCGTTGCCGCGCACCATGATCTTCCTTTCACGCGCCATTGGGGAGCCGGCACTAGTTCATCCTCCGATGGGCAGTTCTTCCGCTCGGGCCGCAACCGATCGGCGGCGGCCGACATCAATGCGAAATATGGCAGCGAGCCGGGCCTGAAGATCTACTCCCACCTGTCCGATCATTTTGCCTCGTTCGGATCGCGGATCATGTCGGCCACCGCCGGCGAGGCCCCCTACGTGCTGGATGGCCTGATGCTCGGCGCCGGCGCGCTACCGCTGCATGAGCATTACACTGATACCGGCGGCGCGACGGACCATGTCTTTGCCCTTTGCCATCTTCTCGGCTTCCGGTTCGTGCCCCGTCTGCGCGACATCGCCGACCGGAAACTCGGCTCGATCGCCGCGCCTTCGACCTACAAAGGCATCGAAAGCCTCATGGGCCGCACGATCAAGACGGCGGCGATCGAAGCCGATTGGGATGACATCGTCAGGATCGTCGCCTCCATTAAGGAAGGAGCCGTTGCGCCCTCCGCGATCCTGCGCAAGCTGGCCGCCTACAAGCGCCAGAACAGGCTGGATTTTGCGCTGGCCGAACTCGGCCGCATCGAGCGGACGCTATTTGCGCTCGACTGGCTTGAACAGCCCGACTTGCGTCGCGCCTGCCAGGCCGGCCTCAATAAAGGCGAAGCACGTCATACCCTTGCCGCCGCGATCTACACCAACCGACAGGGGCGGTTCACCGATCGCTCGATCGAGAATCAGGAATATCGGGCATCGGGCCTCAATCTGCTGATCGCGGCGATTTCTTACTGGAACACCGTCTATATGGACAGGGCCGCCCAGCATCTCCAATCATCCGGCGGCACCTTCGATGATGCGCTGCTTGCCCATCTCTCGCCGATGGGCTGGGTGCATATCAGTTTGACCGGCGACTATCTGTGGCAAAGGGCAAACCGGCTCTCCCCTGGCGAGTTCCGCACCCTCAACGATCCCATGGCCCGCCTCAAACTCGTGGCATAGCCAGTGTTCTCATTATGTCCGCCAAATCGTTGTCTGGCGCACAAACCTTGAGGTGACGCCTGCTTCCGTCATCCCCCACACCCCCTCAACGTCTCAGCTACTCTCGTTCTGCTCCCCTTCGGTAGCCACCTCGACCGCTGCCGCACGTGCCTCCTGCCAATCGGCACCGGCTTGAGTCAGAAACGCCGACAATCGATCACTGAGGCTGGAGTTCTTTTCAACGTGCGAAGCGTAATAGACAAACGACGTCACCGCCGTACGCTGCTTGATGGGGTCCCACAGTTCTACAATCTGCAACATCGTCGCACGATCAAGAGGGATTAGACCCATATCGGAGACAGCTTGGCGAGCGTCATCATCAAAGCCGAGCGCTGCGACCACCCCAAGCGCGCCGCGAATGCCCGTCGCGTTCGCGAAACCTTCGAGCTGCTGCACGCCCGCGGACGTGATGTGGTACTGCTTTACTTCGGCTGAGATCGCGAGCCGGCCGCCTTCCCAGCCGTCGACGTCGCCGATGCGTTGAAGGCGACGCGATCCGGTGCGAACCTTATCGATCTCGATCTGGAGGTGCGGGTTATCGGCCCGTAGGAACCCAAAGGTGATACCCTGGAAGGATGCACCGGTCGGTTCACGCCGGCTCACGGCCGTCAGGTCGAAACGTTCCAACAATAGCCGGAACAGAGGAGGCTCGACCTCGACGGAGTTGGGGTCGAACGCCTGGCTTTTGAGATTGTCGAGAACGAACTGGTTCACTCGGGCGCGGAGCTTCACCAACTCCTCGGCCGTCGCTGTCAGCACCGTCTCTAGCCACGGAATGAAATCAGCCCAGCGCCCGGTCGCAAATGGAGCGGCACTCGGATAATCGAACCGCTTCTCCTCAGCGCGGTAGTAGGTTTCGATCGCGTCGTAGAAGCCGCGGAGAGACAAGGTGCCGCCTCCTGGCTTCTCCACGATCAGCGTGTTGGCGCTATCGCCCCGGCTCGTCGTCGTCACTTGGGGAAACTTGGCCGTCAGCTCGGCAAAGGTAGTCACACCGCTGCCAGGAACGTCGAGCGCCTGAACGAAGTCGATGAAGGATACAAGGAGTCCGGCTGTGTATTTCCGCCGGCGAAACCCTGCCTCAAACTCGTGGAATAGCTCGTCCGGCGTCATTGTACGATCGCGAGCCTCGACAGGGCAGGGAAGGCGCGTGTCGCGATGCCGAAATACTCGACGTCCCGGTCGGTGCCGATAGCACGATAGCCGATCGCCTCGGCAGCCGCCAAGGTAGAGCCGCTGCCGGCGAACGGATCGTAGATGATGCCTACGCCCAGCGGCAGCGCGGCGCGGACAAGCTGGCGCATGAACCGCTGCGGCTTGAGAGAAGGATGGGGCGCGATCTCACGCTCTCGCCCGCGGGTAGGGGAGCATGGAATAACGTCGCGGAACGGTTCGTCGGCGCTGATCCGACGAAGCCCGCCGGTGCCCCATGCCTTAAGGTTGGCCGCGGCGGTGCCGATCATCGGCTTGCGGAAAATGCCCCACGGTTCCCAGCCCGACCGCGCCATCATGGAGACGTCGCTGAACTCCTTCTCGGCACCCTTGGGTCGATCGCCACCCCGCAGCGTCGTCACCAGCCGGATCACCTCGCCGCGCTTTTCCAGCCCCGCGCTTTGGAAGGCGTGGAACGTCATGGTGGAGAGCAGCGGGTTGGCCGCGACGAAGGCGTGTCCCCCCGGAACAAGCGCCCGATGGATGCCGTAGGCGATTGCCGAGAAGAAGCTGTGGAGCTTGGTCAACTCCTCCTCTGAAAGCACGGTAAAACGGGGGAGGGGTGAACGTTTTGCGCCATCGAACGACGGGGGGATGCGCCATACGCCGCCACGGCCGCTGCGAAGCTTCTGATGGTCCTTCTGCTCGTACTCAATCACGCCGTAGGGCGGATCGGTCACGACGGCATGGATGGAGTTGGGCGGCAGCTCGGCGAGGAACTGCACCGCATCCGCCAGCACATAAGTCGCGTTGGACGACAGATGCTCGCGGCGATCGGCGCCGACTTCGCGCACTAGGTCCCATTGATCGTCGATGCGCTCGGTCAGGGCCTGTCGCCACGTCGGCACGCGCTGGCGAGATGGAGCGCGGGCCGCGGGCGGCTGAATGATTCGAGTGGCCATGTTTTGTTCTACCTTAAAGGACCTGACATGCACGCGATTTGATAAGCGCGAATGGAATAGGTGATCGGAGAGCATCGGCGACGGCAGGCATGCTCACGGCCCGCGCCGCGCCGGACCTGCGGCACGTTCATCAAGCCTTGCTAGCGTCGCGCGAAGCGTCTTCGGCGTGACACCGTAGGCCCGCGCCACAACAGGGATCGGCTCGTCGGCTGCCAGCCTGGCGCGTGCCTCGCTAACCTGCTGACCATTCATCTTCTGGGGGCGGCCAAGGTGTCGGCCCGACGATCGCGCCGCGGCGATCCCCTGGCGCTGCCGCTCGCGCAGTCGGCGTCGCTCGTGTGCGGCCAGGCTGGCGAGAATGTCGGCGATCAGCCGACCGTCGTTCGTCGCGATGTCGAGGGAGGGAAGGGCGAGAACCCGAAGCTGCACGCCACGCTTGATAAGCTCGTCCATCAACAGCACCGCCTCGCCCGTGCTGCGCCCAAGCCTGTCCAGCTCGGACACGATCAGCTCGTCACCGTCGTGCAGCCGCTCTAGCAGACCATCAAGGCGCCGCCGCGCCTTCACACCGCTCTCCACTTCTTCGACCACCTGGTCGCACCCGACGAGCGCGAGAGCGGAGCGCTGGCGGGCAAGGCTCTGTTCGTCGGTCGAAACGCGGGCGTAGCCGTAGCGCATTTCTACCCTGACCTTTCTTCTCTCCTAAGCGCCTGATTATGCTTGTGGCTGAACGGGCGAGAGAAAGGTAGACCTTTCTACCTCCGATAATGGCAACCCGTGTGCGCCATGGCGAAAATAGCTGACTCTACCCGCCTCCTGATGCCGCGTTCGCGGTCGCCGAAAAGCTCAAGGAATGATCGATCAGGCGGCAACGCTCCACGCTCTGAAGCTACTATCCGCGCCCTTGACCCTGATATCATCGCGCCTGCGTGTAGCCACGCCGATCGAAGCCATGTCGACCGTATCATAGAGATTGAGATATTCCTGGCTCGTATAGGATCGATCCGCAGCGGTGACGGGGAAAATGAAAACGCGCCGGGACGGATGGGTGAAGGCATCGAAATAGCCCAATTCCCACGGACACCACTTGGACTTGGTGGCATTCGCCGAATGCAAATAGAGCAGCGTCCGGCACTGTCGCATCCGCCCTCTGATCTTCTCGGCGGTCGCCCGCGTTACGGCGGTACGGTCTAGCAGCGGATCGTCGATCCAATCGACATAGACGGACAACCCCTTTTCCTCGAGCAGTTGCTTCGCTCCAAGGACAAGTTCCTGATCCATGAAAGAATGAGACAGGAATACATCGAATGAAGATTGGTATGTGTCACGCGATTCGCGCAACAAAATGCCCGCAGATTTGAACGTAGCTGCTTTCGCACGAGCAGCGGCAGCCCGGACCTCAGATTCGGTAACGTAGGACATGATCGATCTCGCCTTTAACGACCGGCGCGCTGGGCGGCGGCTTCAACCCACGACGAAAAGTTCTTTCTTCCGTCACCCTGCAACCAGGAATAAGTAGGGTAAGTCACTCTGGTCCCGAACCGATCGGTAAGCGCAAGCTTTGCGATCGGATCGGCCCCGGCCGGATCAACGGTGCCGTTACTATCCTTCATGCCAGCTAAGTGCACACCAAGGATGCCGCGTCCCTCGCGGTGGGCCTTGCGGATCTCATACTCCACCCACGGCCTCGTATGCGTATCGCGACCGATCAGTACCGCTACCACGCTACTGCCGTTCATCTGCGTATCGATCCAGTTCTGAATCGCCTGCGGGCCCTTGCGCATGATTTCTTCCCACGACGCATGGTCGACAATAGTGTTGGAATCACGGCTTCCCGGCAACATCCAGGCATTGCGGACCTGCGACACGCGCCATGCATCTCGCGCGAAGTGAAAGCTGAAGAATACCCGCCTCGCCAATGCCGTTCTCCCAGATGTTCATCACAAACGATTTTCAGCGTGCGATCCGCTTAATGATTTTCAAAGCCGCATCAGCGAGTTGATCTGGCGTTGCCGAGGCGTCTGACAATATGCGCAACTCATCGTCCGTGGGGCGCCGGGCATTACTGCCAGTCGACGGAAGGGCTGACGTCAGCAACTCATTGGCGATAACCGAGGCAGCGCCTCCGGTGGCTCCAACGGGCAATAGAAATGCACCTCTACCATCGGCGAGGGCGCGCTCTTCGAACACACCGGTGGCAGACACCAGTCCGCCGGACTCGATCTTCGCACCGCCAACGAAAACCACGATACCCGCCAAGCGCGCCAACTCACCACGCAACTCTGCCCAATGCTGACGATCCGGCTCAGCGTCACCGACCGGTTGCGGAAAGGGACGAACAACCAACCGCCGATCAAAGTCCCACTCACCGCGCCCCTGCATGGTTTCGAGGAACCCTGACAGCGAAGCTGATCCGACCAACAGCCCGGCCCCGGATAGCATGAAAAGATCTGTCGATCCGATCCTACGCCCGATCGCGCGCGCTACATCGTGAACGAACCCCGCGCTAGAATCACCGGCATCGAGCGGCCAGCTACCCGACACCCATATCCGACGACGTGCCACACGCCGTTCGAGTTCATCCATCAATTCATCAATTTCAGCGAACGCATCGATCTCGACGACGACAAGACCATAGCGTCGCAAGTCGCGCACCCAATAGTCATGCCGCTTCAACCGGGCGGCGTGGGCATCATCAGACCCAAAATCCGCCCGCTGTGGCCGCCGTGCGATCATGAAGTGTCGGGGCGGGGTCGTTGGAAAATGCTCACGCAGCAAGGCAAGCACGTGGCGGACGTTCGGGTCCGTCAGGCTCATGCCCACGAACAGGAAGGTCATTCCTGTCAAATGAGCGTGCAGCAGACCCAAAAATGCACCGCGCCGCTGCCGGTACAGTTCGTAATCCTCGGTGGAAATTACCAGATCATCAACTGCATCGATGGTCCCGTGCATCTTGTAAATGCGGACCGCTCCCGCGCGGCGCTTGCGCAGTGCCAACTGCTCCTGGTTGGCCCGAACATCAACCGGGCGCCCAAGCTCGCCGAACGCACGCTCGATCAGCCGGTCGTAATTCGTCGTCCACACCTCGCGGATCGGCAGCCTTGCCAGCGACAGCAACGCCGAGGGGATGGCATGATCCGGCTCGATCTGCTCCCGTATGGCATTTAGCACGGTCGTGCGGTTCGAATGATCCGCACCAATCGCCCATTGGGCAACTGCCGTAAGATCGTCGACGTCCTCAATTTCGAGGCCGAGATCACCCGCAATTTCCTGCAGCAAGCCCTTCCACGAGGGATACCCCGCGGCCATGGAAGTGCCGGCACCGACAAGAACCGAAGCACCATCCTCAGCAAGTGCTGAGGTGTACTCTCTCAAAAATACATCGCGATCGCTCAAAGGGCACCGGCGAAGATTATCAGCATCATTCGTTCACATTACGTTCTTCTGAGGAACGTTTCAAGTCGTACGGTCTGCCATCAGCCATGACCAGCCGCGGCGCGCAATGCGTATCGATCCAATCGGTGATCTCGCCGGCCTCACCGCTGCTATGTCATTCGAGATAGCTGCCTTCATCAGCACCGCCTGATTGGGTGTTTGACGTATCGCAGCCCTAGTTACGATTCCCGCGGAGTGATATGATACGGCCATGCGCACGGTCCCCTTTCCCCGCACACCCGCCCAGGTCCGTGAATGCCTTGCACTGGCAGCTGAAGGCGCGATTGCGGTCGAACGCGACGGATCGCCCATGATCGCCATCGTGCCGGTCGAAGAGTATGCGCGCCTTGTCGCACTCGACAGGGCGGAAGCTGCGGAAGACTGAGTGAAACCCGGCAAACGGGACACGCGCGATACACAACTTGCCACCTCGGCTTACATCTCCATACCGTAGTCCCGTTCGCGGCCACCGCCACCCATGCCGGGGCCGTCGAGGCGCAGCTGCCGCTCGGGAATGCGGGCGTCGAGCGCCTTCTCCAGTGCGGGCTGCCGCGCCATACGGTCCTCGAGCCGCTCGAGGCGACGCTCCGCCCGGTCTTCGATCCGCGGCGTTTCAGCCTCACCCCGGTCGCCTGACGCCGAGCGCCAGTCGGCCACGAACCGGTCGGCATAGGCGCGAGGATCGGCGCGCGCCTGCCCCTCCTCCGCCCAGACCTGCCGCAACTCTCCCGGAGCAATCTGCTCCAGACCGCGTACCGGGTCGGCGCTGCGGTCCAGCACGATCCGCAGATCCTCGGCGGCATAGGGCCGGACTTGGTCGAGCGCGGCCGAGGCTGCGTCCAGCTCGCGCACCTTGGACGGCGACAGCTCCTGCCCGTCCTCGTGCATCCGCTCGGCCGCCAGGAACAACTGGGCGTAACGCTCCAGCGCCCGGTCGAGCGGGGAGCCCGCATCCGGCAGCCGGATAGCGTCGGTTGCCTGGCCACGCTCGACCACATCAAGCGCCGAGGTCTTGTCGCCGGTGTTACGGGTAACGTGCCGTTCGACCTTCTGCCCGTCGTCGACCACCAGCGCCACCTTGTCCGCCACGCGGGTGAGCGCGACCAGGAACGACCGTTCGGTCAGCAGCTTCCGCTCCGACGAGCGCATCGCCACGATGCCGTGCTCGGTGGTGACCCCCTGTGCGACATGGACGTTGATCGCGTAGGCAAGGTCCAGCCGTTCGGCCATGCGATCGCCGGACGCGATCTCATGCACGGTCCCGTCGATCAGTGAGGACACGACCAGCTTTCCGCGGCCTACCTCCTCGACCCGCGCCATCGCACCGTTATCGAGCCCGCGGGTCCGGTCGTTGTCGCTCCAGCGGATGCGGTCGCCGACGTGCAGCTCGACCTGCTTCAATGCGAAGATCGACACGGCATCGCGGTCGAGGTTTCTGGCCAACCGGTCGGGCTGAAACAGCTTCTCGGTCCCGTCCGCCATGCCGAGCCGCACCCGGTCGCCGTCGATGCGGGTCACGACACCACGGTCGCCGCGGACAAGGCCCTGACTCGGCAGGTCGGTGCGGACCTCGACCACATGGCCGGGCCGATAGGCGCGCATCAGCCGCGCGCCTTCCCTGGTGGCGTTGACCCGGTCGAGCACAGTGAACGACGTGCCTGTGGCAGCGATCTCGCCGCTCGCCTTCAGCTCGGCCTGCACCGCCTGGTTGGCCTCGCTGCGCATCGCGCGGCCGGCGGTCAGCAGAAGGGTGGCGTCCCGCTGGTTTTGCGGCAGCGCTGCCCAGTGCGCTGCGGCCGTCATCGCCACCGCGTTCCCCGGCACCTCGGTCGTGGCGGCCCTGAGTATCTCGAACGTGCCCGACACGTCGCCGCGGTCGAGCGCGGCGGTGACCGCCTTCATCTGATCGGACCGAGAACGCAGATTCTCGGTGATATGGGCCGTGGCGACGCCGGCCTTCTGGCTCGCCTCGAACGGCTTGCCGGGCGCGATCGCGGTCAGCTGGCGGGTGTCGCCGGTTTGCACGACGCGCGCGACGCCGGTGATGTTGGCAAGCCGCACGATCCGCTCCATGTCGCGCGTACCGAGCTGTCCGGCCTCCTCGACCATGACGATCGCACCCGACAGCTCCGCCTTCACGCGCGCGACCTGTTCCGGTCGGGCGGTGCCGTCGATCACGCGGGCATGGCGCGCCAGGAAGCTGGCGACCGTGCTCACGTCCGCGCCGGTGTCGCGCCCGAACTCGCTCGCCTTCACGCTGGCGATGGCGAGCCCGATTACCGCCCGTCCTTCTCCCCTCGCTACTGCCGTCACCGGCGCCATCGCGGTCGACTTGCCGCGTCCCGACCCGCCCTGCACGTTCACCACCCGGTCGGACGAGGACAGCATCAGCACGGCCGCAGCTTCCTGACCCGGGTTGAGGCGATGAAGCCCCAACTCGCGCGCCGCCTCCTGCACCCGGATTGCGGCATCGACCGGCGGAACGATCGGGGCAGACTGCCCCTTCCCCGCATCGACAGTGGCAAGGTACGCCTGCTCCAGCCGTACCGCACCTTGCGTCGTCACCATGCGATCGCCGTCGCCGAGCAACAGGCCTTTCGCCTGCAGCAGCGCCAGCCGGGCCTCGATATCGGCAACCGTCACCGGTCCGCCGCGCGACAGGCCTTCGCGGATGAGCTCGAGCCGGTCGAACGCCGCCTCCTGCTCGCCCAAGTCGCGCACCGCCGATGCGACCGCCTGCGCCGCGGCATAGGCGCGCGGCTCCAGTCGTCCCAGTCGCTCAGGGACCAGCGGATCGCCGTCGCGCGGGGTCAGCCCCATGCGGCCGGCGATAGCAAGACCGCGCTCGCCTATCCCGCGCACACCCCGCACCGTGCGCGTCCACACATCATGCCCCCGCCCCGCCTCCGCCAGCGCACCTTTCACCAACGCTGCCGGATCCAGCCCCTTCTCCGCGGCCAGCCGCCGCCACCCTTCCGCGCGCTGCTCCGGCACGAGATCGGTTGATTTGGAGTCGCGGGTCGCCAGCGCCGCATATTCGCGCGTCTGCGGAGTGTTCTCCAATCCGCGCGCCTTGATGTACGCATCGATCTCGGCCGAGCGGCCGGAGAATGCTTCCACCACCGCACGCGACACGCCGGCGATCTCGAAAGCGCCGTTGCGGCCGTCGTGCCGGGGGATGGTGGCGAAGCCGAGCGTCTCGACCCGGCTGCGCAACGCGGACAGGAACACCGCATCCATGACATGCTGGCGCTCGTACAGCTGGTCCGCGTGCAGCGCCCGCCACTTGCCGTCGGCGGTGCGGGTCGCATTGGCGATGACGTTGTGAACGTGGAGCTGAGGCTCGCCGCTGCGGTTCACGTCGTGGAGGAAGGTCGCGGCCACGAAGCGGCCGGTCGTCTCGGGCACCTGTCCCCTACCGTTCCAGACCCGCGCTTCCGCGACGTTGCGCTCCGTCCAGGCTAGGGTCGCGGCAGCCGCTTCCCGCACCGCGACTACCAACCGCGCGTCACCGCCCACCAGCGCCAGGATCGACACCGACTTGGGCACGGACATGGTGACGTCCCAGCCCGCTCGGTGCTCACCCCGTTTGGCGTCCAGAACGGTGCCGTTGGGCAGTTCGCCGGCGAGCACCTGTTTGAACCGCTCGGCGTCAACGGGTCCGGACAGACCCAGCTCGGCCGCCCCCTCGCCTGCCCAGACACTAGCCCCTTCTGCCTGATCGGCGGTGTAATAATTGTCCCGGGCGTAATAGGCGGCTGCGTCGGAGGCCGAACCGACCGCAGCGACCGAGATCATTGTTTGCCCTGCGGGGTGCCGGGCTTTGCCCGGACGGTGATCCTGCCTGCCTTGCCCTCGAACTGCGTCCGGCAGCTGTCGGTCGCGAGCCGGTAATTCACGAGCGCGCAGACCGCCTGATCCCCGCCGCCCAACAGATAGTTGGCCGAGCGGACGGCGAACCACGACGGCGGCAGCGCCATCGCGGCGAAGAAATAGCTGCCGACGCAGAGCAACCAGACGACCGACAGCGCCGCACCCACCTTGCGACCCGACCAGTCCCTGTCCCAGACGGTGTAGCTGACCTTTGTCCGGGGCTGCTGCTCGAGGCTCCTGATAGCGGCGGTGTTCTCCCGTAACGCCTCGGTGTGGTCGCGCTGCCGTTCGTCGATGGCATCCAGACGGGGCTGCCTGTCGATCCGTTCGGCAAGCAACCGCATCTCCGCCCTGATCGGATTGAAGCTGGCGGTGATGCGCTCCGGCATGCCCTTGATGAACTCGGTCCGGGCTCGCGTCAGCGCCAGCTGATCCTCGCGCTCCAGCCTGTGCATGTCGCTCTCGTGCGCTGCCCAGCTTTGGGCGATGCGGTCGATCTCCATGACCGCCTTGTCCAGCCTGGCGCCGAAGGCGACGACGTCACCGGGCCCCAGTTGCTCGGGCCGATCGAATACGGCCCGCCCCTCCCGCCACGCATCGAGACATTCCCGAACGAACGACTTGGCCAAGGTCGCACGCTCGACACCACGCTCGGCCGCGCAACGGGTGAGATCCGCATCGTCGTCGTCCCCAAGCCGTACATTGACCTGACCGCCCATGAAGTTCCTGCCCATGTCCGGCCTAATGCTGGTCGCCGGCACCGCTCCCATGCCATGATTGCATAGTGGCACGATTGCGCCACAATGAGCAGGATTAAGCAAGCGATTATGGCGACGTGAGCGGTGCATCCACCATCGGTGAGCGGATCAAGGCGGTACGGCTCAGGACCGGGTTGGGACAGGACGCGTTCGCGAAGGCGCTGGGCTATTCGAAGCGCGCGCTGGTCAGCTGGGAACTGGGCGGGGCCGAGCCGCCCGTCGCCCTGATGGCGAAGCTCCGGCGCGACTACGATGTCGATCCCGAATGGGTGATCCTGGGCGAGGACACCGTGCCCCGGAGCTACTACGGGCCGGTCGACTGGGACCGTCTCGACCGCCTGCGCGCGGACGTGGACGCCGTCTGCAGGGACGTCGGGCTGGAGCTGCCTGACGAACGCAGCCAGGCGCTCGCGCGCGTGATATACGACGGAGGCGCGGACGCGGGCGCCGCCAACCGCAAGCAGCTGCGCGGTACGCTGCTCGCCTTGTCGCTGGGGGATTGAGGATGAGCGGATCTTCGAAGGAACAACTGGCCGCCTGGATGGCAGATACCCGGCGCGTTGGGTTCAAGCGACGCAACTGGCCGGTCGTGCGCCGACTGGCGGCGCTGTGCACAGGACTGCTGCTGGCAGGTCTGGCGATCCGTCTGCTGGGCTATGCCCCTGCCCTTGCGGCTGCCTGCTGGATCGCCGCAGTTGTCACCGGCGCGGTCATGCTGATCTGGTTCTTCGACCCGCGCCGCTTCCGCGCACGGCCGTCCGGCACGTCCTGACCACACGGAAACAAGCGCGCGCAGCCGGGTTCGCATCGGCCGGTGCTGGCCCATCAGTCTTGTCCATGACGCCCCTCGGGAGATGGGCCGTGCCTCCGAACGGGTCGCTTGCTTGCGACCCTCATGTCGCTGCGCAGCCCGGTAAATCACGGCGTCCGTAGCGCCGTAGCACCCTTGTAGCACGTCAGGAGGCAGCTTTCGCGGAACCCGCAGCACGGCCGATATCCTGCTACATCACTGATAATTTGCGATTTTATGCTCTGAACATGGCCGCTATCCATAGCGTGGTGTGTGCTCCTTTCCTGCACGATCCGGATGCTGCCGTATCGATGCCGTGGTGCTCCGGCATTCATTGCGGCTTCCGGCGGGGCACCCGGGCCGGCGTGTCAGCCGGCCAGCAAGCGAACTCCGGACCGTCTTCTCGACGGTGCGGCAGCCGGTTCAGGGTGAGCCGCAGGATATATCGCCTGTCACTGGCGCTGCCGCCGCCAGTATCTTCCTGGCGGCACGACGCTCACGTGCCCGGGCGCGTTGATCTTCGCCGATCCGGGGGTCGCTGCCTTCCGGCTCCGGACCCGGGGCAGGATCCGGTTCCTCCATCACCCGGATACCCTCGGCACGTCGGGCCGCGTCCTTGCGCCGGGCGTATTCCTGCTGGACCGCGCTGGTCATGTCGGATCTCAGAAGGACATAATCGGGTTCGTACCGATGCTGGCGCATAAGCTCGGCGAGCGCGTGAACGGCCAAGTCGTCACCGACCGCGGCATGGACCGCGCGCAGCCAGCGCGGCGAGGCGTAACGGTGCCGCAGCGTCCAGATCCCTCGCCCCATCTCGGTTGCGAACAGGGCTACCCAGATGACGAGCATGCCTCGTCCCATGACGACCGGTCTGGCGCCGATCGCCCTGGCGATACCGATCGTCACGATCAGCATCGGCAGGAAGGATATGGCGCTGATCGCATAAGGGACGACGTTCAGCTGGCTCACTTCCCATCGCGCGATCAGCCGGTCGACTATCGGGACGCGTTTAGTCACGCCAGGGATCATGGCTGCTCGCCGACCAGCTGTCGTGATGCTGGAAATGGTCGTGAGCGCCGCTGTCCCAGCGATCGTGGCGCTGCCAGTCGGACTCGTAATCGTGCGAACGGGTAGAACCGTAGGGATTGCCGGCGACGTCGGGTGTTCCCGCCCCCGCGATCGTCGGCAATCCGGTTGTCGGATTGATATCCGTTCCGTCGCTGCCAATTCCCGAGTGGCCTGGGAGCGTCCAGTCGTCGAACCAGGTGGCGATGCGCTCGAACAGTCTCATGTCAGCACTCCCGATCGGAAGCCTGGATGATATACGCTTTCCGCATATCGCTCAAGCCGGTCTAGATGCTTCGGTGTGCCCGCCTCCCCTGTCCCATCCGATCTGCACGCCCGCATCGTCGCTGCGCTGACCGTGGCACGGCGGGACGCCAGGCTTCGTCAGGTCGACCTCGCGAAGCGGCTCGGATGGCAGCAGGCCTATGTATCGCGCTACGAAACCGGTGAGCGCCAGTTGAGCGTGGATGAATATGTCGCGGTCGCCGTGGCGATCGGGGTCGATCCGGTGGCCTTGCTCGGCGAACTTCTCTGTCAAGACTGCTCGTAATCACAGCTCAGGACCGCCCATCGAGGCGATGCCCAGGCGCATCTGCCGACGATAACGCCCACCCGATCAACGGCGCGACATCTGCTACGATGCCGAACGCGCGTTCGATGGCCTCTAGGATCCGCCGTGATCGCACACACCGGCGAACCCGACGATCGGTTCGGGGTATCTCCCCACCCTGCCCTTTCAACGGGCGTCACGCTGACAGGTACACACCGCCGGATCGGCTTGGCTTCTCCCGGAAGCCTGCGGCCGTCAGGCCGCTCTTGTGACGGCGATAGCCGGCACGCAACGAAGGGCCATTGCCCAAGGGGCAATTCCGCAATTCCTTTTCCTTCCTTTTGAGCCGGGTCTTGGGGTTAAGTGATTCTGTTAAATAGGAATCGTTAAGAAGGTTAAGTGTCGAAAAGCGGCCAAAAAACCGCGTCTTCGTAATACCTTGAGAATCTTCCCGGTGTGTGATCCCACGTGATTCGGTGTGTGATCCCACGATAGTGCGGTGTGTGATCCCACGACGCCCGGGTGTGTGATCCCACGATGATCGCTTGCCTCTTTGCGGGTCGATTATTGCTCGATCCACACTCTCAACGCCTGCTGCCCGCCTCCGCCTCTGATACGGATGGGCCTTGCGGTGTGTGATACCACGATAGTCAGCGTTCTCCGGCAAGCTTGTCCATCAGGTCGTCCACCTCGGCGGCGCGGCGGCGATCGGCATCGAATCGGTTCCGCCGCTCTTGCTCGGCTTCCAACTTGGCAGTCAGTGCCAGCGCCTCCGCTTCACCCCGAAGTCGAAACAGCACGGCAGGACTGCCATCGACTGTTGCGGCCATGTGCATCGCATAATCGGGGAGCTGGTCGGCCTCCACCACTTTGCGCAGCATCCGGTTGAACTCTTTTGGTTTGCTGTCGCTGCCTGTCTTGTCGCGCAGCACCTCGACGCGACACGTCCACCCGCCCTTCTGGTTGCCGGCGTGCTTGCGCGCGATACGATACAGGGCGCGTTCCAGCCCCCCGGTCAGCAGGAAATAATCCTGGTGCATGGTGAGCAGTGACCGCTCCCCCATAATACCCTCATACACCCAGTCCGACAGCGTAATGGTCATCCCGCGCGGTTGGTCGGTGTCCGGGTCCACCTCCAGCGTCCATTTGTCGAGCCAGTTGAAACCGGCCTTGGTCCGCCGCTTGGGCGCGCGGATCGAGGTCGATATGGAAGTCGTTTGAAGCCGCTGGAGTGCAGCCTGCAACTCCTGATAAGCTCGGCCGCTGGTGTCGCGCTTGATCGCCCGCAACAGGTCATAGGACGTAGTTCTAAGTGTCCGGGGAAGGTCGTTGACCCCCTGCTCCCGCATCCGATTGAGCGTGGACGCCGCCCATATCAAGATATCGGCGTCCCAGATCGTGGCCATGCCGTAGGCGGGGATCGCCTCAATCTTGACCCACGTCTCGCCGTCCGGGCTGCTATATTCGATCGGCTTCACCCGCTTGCGCTTCTGGAGCGAGAAGAACGGCCGCTCCATCGTCTCCCGCTGATCTTTCAGCGGGAGGTCGCCCATCAACGGGATGAACAGATCAAATTCGGGGTTGGGATTTTGGCGCTTGGTCATGAAACATCAATCCTGCCATCCTGCATAATTGCAGGTGTGCACATCGTCACACACGACCGAATTGCTTGTCGGCTTCATACTTGGCGACCAGTTCGCTGATCGCTTCAGCAAGGAGATCTTGGTGACTCCGCCGGGTCCGCGCTGCCAAAACGCGAAATGCCTCCGCCGTGGGATCTGCAGGATCGAAATATGCCCCAAGGTGATACTTACCCGGTCGTTTGCCACCTGATCGTGCGGCACTCGACGGCAAGGTCGTCGGAGCCGACTGGCGTTCCGGCTCGGGTTCGCGAGGGGAGGGTGCCGCTACTGCCGGCCCCAACAGGGAAGTCCGTTTCGCCATAATCAAGCTTTCACATTTGCAGGTGTGCAATTGATCACATCATCAAATATGTGCTTCTGCAAGGCTGCAATTTCCAAGGCAGCTTTACCTTTCGGCTCATGCTCGATGACGCCCAAGCCGTAAGGCCATGCCGCTCGGTAGGCGCTGCGCTCCCGCAATACGGCACGCGCCACCCGCAAGCCGGTTGCCTCGGCAAGCGTTCTGGCATCGTCCAGCAATGTGGTTGCGGTAGGAGGGGCGGCATTCAGCACGACCACGCCCGTTCGCCCCGTGCTGGTGATAAGCTGTGCCGTGCGCTTGATCGCATCGAGATCGATCAATGACGGACGGCAGGGGATAACGACCAGATCGGCACGCTGCGCCGCTGCGGCGGCTTCCGCGCCCGCCGCTGGCGGTGTGTCGATGATAGTAAGTGCAAAGCCGTTGGCCTCAGCTGCATCAATCGCTTGATCGAGGCGTCTCGCACTGATTGGCTCGACGTGCGGCAGCTCGGCCGTTCGTCGCTCGCTCCAAGCGGTCGCGCTCTCCTGCGGGTCGAGATCAAAGAGAGCCGTCTTGATCCCGACCGCTTCAGCAGCGACCGCCAAATTCACCGCGAGCGTCGTTTTGCCAACGCCACCCTTTTGAGCTGCAAGAGTGATAATATGCACGTGTGCACACCTTCAATAATTCAGATATGACGTTATGCAGAACGGCAAGGTCGCACAAGTGCTATGGTGAGGCGCTCTGCTCCTAAAGCATGGCAACGCATGGGCATGCGCTGGATAAATCTGTACGATGCGCCGCTGCTACCGAGGCCCGGAGCATAGTTGGAGTGATCTGATGCAGAAGGGCAAGGCCTTGGACGAGACGATAAAAGGTGAGGTCCGCTTGTGCATAGAGGGCGGTCTTGCCCATTTCCCCGGACTGGCGAAGGAGCAGACGGTCTCGTTTGATGATCTCGCCACCCCGGAGTGCCAGGAGATCGCCAGTCTCGTCGATCAGGCGGACTTCTTCAACTGCACGCCTGCAAACGACAGCGCGGGGCCGGATGCGCGCAGCTATACGGTTGGGCTGACCATCGCCGGCCGCAGTCACGAACTCCGCGTCACCGAACCGATCCGCGACCCAACGCTGGCGAAGCTTGTGTCGGTTGTACGTCGCTTGAGCAAGCAACGCCCGAGCCAGAGCTCTTAGCCAACTCACCGGTGAAATCACCGACAAGCCATGCGCCGATCACGCTTCGCCGTCTTCGACCCGGCCGGCGGGCGGCGCGTTGTCACGATCGAAATTCCCGCAAAGGATCCAGACCGTGTGAAAAGCCGCGCCTGTGATTCCGCCCGGTCGCGGATCGGCGTATGCTGCGGGCATGGCGTATATCGAGGGTCACGCGCGCGACCAGGCGCTGCTGCTGCCGGCATCGGTTGAGGATTACGTGTCGGCGGACAATGCGGTGCGCTTCATCGACGCCTTCGTTGAAGACTTGGATCTGGGCGAAGCCGGCTTCCTGCGGACGCGACCCAAGGCCACTGGCCGACCGGGCTATTCCCCGCGCGACATGCTGAAGCTGTACCTGTACGGCTACCTCAACCGGGTGCGGTCGAGCCGTCGCCTGGAAACCGAGGCGACGCGCAATCTCGAACTGATCTGGCTGCTGCGCGGGCTGCGGCCCGACTTCAAGACCATCGCCGACTTCCGCCGTGACAACCGCTCGGCGTTCAAGGCGGTGTTCCGCGCGTTCATGGTGCTGTGTCGCAAGCTCGACCTGTTCGGGCGCGAGCTGCTCGCGGTGGACGGCACGCGGCTGAAGGCGGTGAACAGCCGGACGCGCAACTTCACGAAGGCCAGGCTCGACAAGTACGTAAAATCCGCTGACGAGCGGCTCGAGAAGTACCTCGCACAGCTGGATGACGCCGACCGTGGTGAGGAGGCAGGCACGACCAGACGGAGCGAGGCGCTCGCGGCGAAGATCGCCAGGGTACGCGAGCAGCGTCAGGTCAGCGAGGCGATGCTTGAGCAGCTGAAGGCCAGCGGCGAGAGCCAGATCTCGCTCACCGACCCCGATGCGCGTGCGATGGCGGCCCATCCCAAGGTCGGCGTCGGCTACAACGCCCAGGTCGCGGTCGATGCGAAGCACAAGCTGATCGTCGAACAGCATGTCACCAACGCGGGCAGCGATCTGGGTTTTCTGGCCGAAACCGCGGGTGCGGCCAAGGACCTGCTCGGCGTGGACCGGATCGATGTGGTCGCCGATATGGGATATTACATGGGTGAGGACATCGCCGCGTGCGAACGGGCCGGCATCACTCCCTATGTCGCCCGTCCCCAGCGCGGCACGGCCGTCGGCGACGGCCGCTTTCCCAAAGAGCGGTTCCGCTACGATGAAGCGGCGGATTGCTATCACTGCCCGGGCAACCAGCGGCTCGATACACGGTACCGCTGGCTCCAGGGCGGTCACATCATCGTGCAATATTCAAACCCGCGCGCCTGTGGCGGATGCGAACTCAAGGCGCAGTGTGCCCGCGGTAGCTTCCGCCGCATCACGCGGTGGGAAGGCGAGGCGGTGCTCGACCGCATGGCGACACGCCTTGCCGTGCGGCCTGAGATCCTGAACATCCGGCGCGAGACGGTCGAACACCCCTTCGGCTCTATCAAGCAGTGGATGAACCAGGGGGCCTTCCTGATGCGTGGGCTCGACAAGGTCCGCGGCGAGTTCAGCCTGACGGCGCTCACCTACAACCTCAGGCGGGCGATCAACCTCGTCGGCGTACAGGGGCTGATCCGGGCGGTGCAAGCCTGAACCTCGCTGCTATATGGGCCAGCGCAGCGTCTGATATCTTCCCCACGAAGCCGTTCTGACCCCGATGCAGCGGGAAACCCGAACATATCAGCAGTATCTGCCACTCTGACCAAAAGAACGACGGGCGGCTTCATGACCGCGAGTTTTCGCACGGTCTGGATGCTGAAACGGGAAAGCTTGCGGCTTCTCAGAAGCCTCATTCACTCAAGTTTTGAGAACTCTGAAGTCGATCGCCAGCGCCTCTCGCTCTATTTGGGAAGGCGTATGGTGACACCGAAGGCCCGCTCGGATCGGGACAGAAGCGCATCGCCGCCATGACCAACGGCGATGGCGCGAACCAGAGCAAGGCCCAGCCCATGTCCATCGGTGGTGCGTGACGCTTCGGCGCGGGCGAAACGCTGAAACAGGCGTTTGGCATCAGCAGGAGGAACGCCCGGACCATTGTCCTCCAGCGTCACTTCAATCGCATCATGCGACACCTTGGCGGAGAGCTTCGCGGCGGTGCCGGCCGGCGTGTGCCGCAACGTATTCTCCAGAAGGTTCGACAATGCCTGCGCGAGCAGGCGCCGGTCGCCCTCGATATGCAGTCCGGGCATGACGTCGATCGTCAGCGTATGGCCGGCAGCCTCGAAGTCGGGACGATAAGTTTCGGCCATGTCCTCCAGCAGCGCCGACAGATCGACCGCTCCCAACGCTCGACGTTCAGCCAACCCTTCGACCTCGGCGATGCGCAGCAGCGCGGCGAATATCTCCAGCAGATCGTCGGCCTGCCGCCGTGCCGCCTTGATCGCGTCTTTGTCCCCGGTCGCGGCGCGATCAAGCTGGTTGCACAGGCGGGTAAGGGGGGTGCGCAGGTCGTGCGCCACGTCGGTCGACACCTGCCGCAGATTATCCATCAACGCGGCGATGCGGTCGAGCATCCGGTTGAGCGTGGCGGCGAGGCGATCGAACTCGCTGTCCGACCCGTCGCGCGGCACCCGCTGCGTCAGGTCGCCGGCGATGATCGCCTGCGCGGTGGCATCGATGCGCGACAGGCGACGCCGGGTCAGCCATCCAACCAGCACGGCCGCGCCGATCCCCAGCGCCAGCATCGCCGCTAGCGCCGTCGCGAACAGCGCCGCCAGCGTGCGGTCGATCGCCGTGAGGTCGCGCCTATCAGCGACGACGACGAGCATCCCGCCGGACAGCGGCGTCGCGAGCGCCTGACCGACGCCGGTATTGTTGCCGCGTCGGAAGCCGAAATGCTCCTGATAGCCAGGTTCGACCGGCGTCAGCGACGTGATCGTCGCGGCGACCGGCCGCCCGGCGCGGTCGACGAGCAGATAGTCGAGGCTCGCTTCGTTGCGGGCGTCCTCGCGCAAGCGGATTGCGTCCGCCACCCCCGCCAGGCCGCCTTCGCGCACCTCGGCCATCAGCGCGCGTGTCTCCACCGCGACGCGGTGGTCCAATTGTTCCTCCAGCGCCTCGTGCGTCACCTCATAGGCGACGGCGCCGATCGCCAGCGTCGCGATGCTGAACGCCAGCGCGACCAGCACGACGATGCCGAAGGTAGAGCGCCACAGGCGGGTGAGCATCTATTCACCCCGGATCATGTAGCCGGCACCGCGCACCGTCTCGATCGCATCGGCGTCGAAGCCGGCGTTGAGCTTGGAGCGCAGCCGGCTCAGATGCGTCTCGACGATGTTGGTCTTCGGATCGAAATCGAAATCCCACACCCGCTCCAGCAGCATCGTGCGGGTCATCACTCGGCGCGGGTTGCGCATCAGCTCCGCGAGCAACGCAAACTCACGCGGTTGCAGGGTGACGCGCCGACCATCGCGCTCGACAGTGCGGCGATGCAGGTCGAGGACGATATCGCCGACCCGCAGCAGATGCGCGTCATCGCCGCGCGAGGAAGGCCGGCGCGCCAGCGCGTTGAGGCGCGCGGCCAGCTCGGAGAAGGCGAAGGGCTTGACCAGATAGTCGTCTGCTCCGCCCTCCAGCCCCTCCACTCTATCGGCGATTCCACCGACTGCGGTAAGCATCAGAACCGGGGTGGCATCGCCGGCCGCGCGCAACGCCCTCACCAGCGCCAGCCCGTCGAGACCGGGCAGCATCCGGTCGACCACGATCGCGTCGAAGCCACCGCCGGTCGCCTGGAACAACCCGTCGCGACCATCCTCGCTGACCGCAACCTGGTGCCCGGCCTGACCCAAGCCCTGTGCCACGAAGGCGCGGGTGTCGGCATCATCCTCGACGATCAATATCCGCATCGCTTACCTATCGCGCAGCGGCGTCAACGCGCCAACCACCGCCCAGCGCGCGGAACAGTGCAACCTCGTTCTGCGAAACCGCTATGTCGGATTGGACCTGTTGGAGGGTCGCGGATGCAGCCGCGCGCTGCGCGTCGACCTGAAGCAGGCCGGGCGCGTCGCCGAGGCGGACCCGGGCAGCGGCCCGCCGCGCATAGGCCTGTGCCTCGCGCGAAGCCGTCGCCAGATCGCGGTTGCGGCGGGTTTCGGCGTCATAGGCGGCGAGCGCCGTCTCGACCTCGCGCAGCGACCGAAGCACCGCTACGTCCCACCCGGCCAGCGCCGCGCGCTCGGTCGCGCGGGCTTGTTCCAGCCTTGCGCGTGCCGGTGCCTGGTTGGGAAAGGCCCAGCTGACGAGCGGCGTCACCGCCGCACTGATCCCGCCGGACAGCAACCCGACAGCCCCGCCCAGATTGACCCGTGGATAGAGGTCCGCGCGTGCCACGCCGATCCGTGCGGCCGCGGCGGCAAGGCGGCGCTCCGCTTCGCGCACGTCGGGACGGCGTAGCAGCAGCGCGGTGCCGTCGCCGACCGGTGCCGCCCCGCGCAGACGGGGCGCGGCGGTGCAGGCGAAGCGGTAGGCGCGCGCTTCGGCGGGCGGGCGCCCCTGCAGCGTCGCGAGCCGGTACAGCGCATTGGCGCGCTGCGCCTCGAACGGGGCGATGGCGGCACGAGTGGCAGCGGCGATCGTCGCGACCTGCGAGACTTCCAGCGGCGACACCTCGCCGGCACGCAACTGCTCGCGCACGAGAGCGACCGAACGGTCCTGCGCCGCAGCGACCTCGCGCGCGGTGGCGATGGCGCGGGTCGATCCGCACAGGTCGACATAGGCCAGCACGGTATCGGCGACGACCGCAACGCGCAGTCCGTCGACGACGGCCGCTTGCGCCTCGGTATCAGCGCCCGCCGCGGTCGCGGCCGAGCGAAGCCGGCCGAACAGGTCGAGGTCCCAGCTCGCGGTTGCGGCGATATCGTAATCCGTCGTGGGCACATTGCCCGACGCACTCGGCTGTCCGGCGGGGTTGTCGACGCCAAGCGCGCTCTCGATCGTCGTCTGCGGCAACCGCGCCGCCCGTGCCTGTCGTAAGGCCGCGCGTGCCCCATCGAGATTGGCATAGGCGACCCGCAGGTCCGCGTTGGCGGTCAAGGCCGAGCGTACCAGTCCGTCGAGCACAGGATCGTCATAGAGCCGCCACCAGTCGTCGGGCACGGGCGCGATCGAGGCCACCGGAAGCGACGCGAATGCCCCGGTGGCGCTGTCTGGCGCCACAGTGGGCGGCGGCTTGGGCACGCTCATGCAGGCGGATGCGAGCAGGGCTGCGGCGGGGGCTAGGCGGCGGATCATGCCAGCGCCTCCGTAGATGCAGGAGCAGGCGGGACGGCGCGCTCCTCGCCATAACGGGCATAGAGCGCCGGCAGCAGCAGCAGGTTGAGCGCAGTGGACGAGATGAGGCCGCCCAAGATCACGATCGCCATCGGATGCTCGATCTCGTGCCCCGGCGCATTGCCCGCGACGATCAGCGGCACCAGCGCGAGACCGGCGCAGGCGGCGGTCATTAGGATCGGCACCAGGCGCTCCTCGGCACCGCGCAGCACCAGCTCGCGGCCGAAGGTCATGCCCTCGTGGCGTTCGAGATGCTGATAGTGGGAGAGGAGCATGATGCCGTTGCGCGCGGCGATGCCGATGACGGTGACGAACCCGACCAGCGACCCGAGCGACAGCACCCCGCCGGTCAGCGCGACCGCGACCACGCCCCCGACCAGCGCGAACGGCAGGCTGACGGCGACCAGCGCGGTGATGCGGCGCGAGCGGAACTCCATCCACACCAGCAGCAGGATGCCGACGAGGCAAAGCGCGCCGATACCCCACAGCCGGCTGCGCGATTCCCTGAGGGCAGCATATTCGCCCAGCACCTGCGGGTGATAGCCGGTCGCGAACGGCACCTTCGCGACCGCGGCGTCGACCGCCTGCGCGACGGTGCCGAGATCCGCGCCCGCGACGTTCATCGTCACGTCGAGGCGGCGCTGGCCGTTCTCGCGCTTCACCTCGTTGGGAGCGGGCGCGATCTCGATACCGGCGATGTCTCCGAGCCGCACCGGCGCGCCGGTGACGGGTGCCTGGATCATCAGGTCGCGAAGCGCATGGACGCTGTTCCGCACCGCTGGCTCACCCCACACCGCCACGTCGAACGCGCGCTGGTCGCGGTAGATTTCGCCGACCTTGGCCTGCGCGACCAGCACCTGCGCCTGCCGGCGGACCTCGCCCGCGGTCAGCCCGAGCCGGGCCAGTTCGCCGGCGCGCGGGCGGATGCGGATTTGCGGGACCAGCACCTGGCTCTCCAGCTTCAGGTCGGACACGCCCTGAATACCGCCGATCGCGTCCCGAACACGCGCGCCGGCCGCGCGCAGCTCCGGCTGGTCGGGGCCGTAGATGCGGACGACGATGGTCGCGCCGGCACCAGTCAGCACCTCCTTGATCCGCTCGCGCAGATAGGTCAGCACATCGCGGTAGAGGCCGGGATAGCCCTCGACCACCTCCTTGATCCGCTTCACCGACGCATCGTAATCGGCATTCTCGTCAAGGCTGATCCAGAGTTCGGTGAAGTTGGGACCGACCACCTCGTCGGCCTGCTCGGCGCGACCGATATGCGCGCCGAAGTTGCGCACGCCGGGGATGCTGCGCAGCTCCTTCGACGCGCGGATCGTAATCCGGTCCATCGCCTCGATCGACGTGCCCGGCTTCTCGACGAAGTGCATCAGAAAGTCGGTTTCGCGGAAGTCGGGAAGGAACTGGTCCTTGAAGGTCGCATAGCCGACCCCCGCCAGCAGCAGCCCGCCCGCAACGATCCCGACCGCCAGCGCCGGCCTTCCCACCACGCGCGGCAGGAAGCCGACATAGCGACGCTTGAATCCGGCGACGAAGCGGGTGTCGCGCTCCTCGGTAAGCGGCGCGTTCGGCAGGAGCAGCAGGCACATCGCCGGCGTGACGGTCAGCGCGACCAGCAGCGACATGCCGATCGCCAGCACATAGGCGATGGCGAGCGGCTGGAAGAAGGTGCCGGCCACCCCGCCGAGGAAGAAGATCGGCACGAACACAAGCATCACGATCAGCGAGGCGAACACCACCGCCGAGCGCACTTCCAGCGACGCGGCCAGCACCACCGCGAAGGCCGGCTTCGGATCGGCGGACTCGCGGTTCAGCCGCAGGCGGCGCGCGATATTCTCCACGTCGATGATCGCGTCGTCGACCACCTCGCCCAGCGCGATGACGAGGCCGGCGATGATCATCACGTTGATCGTCGCGCCCGACCACAGCAGCATCAGCCCGGCGCCGAGCAGCGACAGCGGGATCGCGACGAGGCTGATCGTCGCCTGCCGCCAGTCGCGGGTGAACAGGAACAGCACCGCCGCGACCAGTGCGCAGCCGATCATCAGCGCGCGTGTCAGGTTGTCAATCGAGCGTTCGATGAAGGTCGCGGGCCGGAAGATGGTCGTGTCGACCTTCACGTCCTTCAAGCCCGGCTTCAGCTCGGCGAACGCGGCCTCGACCGCGCGGGTCAGCTCCAGCGTGTTGGCGGTCGGCTGTTTCTCGACGATCAGCATGATGCCGGGACCGTCGTCGATGATGGCGTTGCCGATCGGTGCATTGAAGCCGTCGACCACGCGCGCGACGTCGCCGATCCGAACCGGTGCCTCGCCCGCCTGCTTGACGATCGCCCGGGCGAGGTCGGCGGCGGTCTGGACGGTGCCGGTCTGCTGGACCGCGAGCCGCTGGTTGGGTGTGTCGACGAAGCCGCCGCCCCCGACCAAAACCGCGTCGCCGGCCGCGGCGCGGACCTCCGCCAGCGTCACGCCGGACGCACGCAGACGATCGGGATCGACCAGCACCTGCAATTGCCGGTCGCGCTGCCCCCAGACCGCGACGTTGGCGACGCCGGGGACCGCCATCAGCCGTGGCCGGATCGTCCAGCGGACCAGCTCGGACAATTGCATCTGATCGAGTTTCGTCGACGACAGTCCGACCTTCATCGCGCGACTGGTCGAGGACAGTGGCGGCATGAGGACGGGCTGTCGTGCCGCAAGCGGCAGGCGTGGCTGCACCTGGGCGATGCGCTCGCCGACCATCTGGCGCGCGCGGATCACGTCGGAGCCGCGCTCGAACAGGATCTGCACCGACGACAGGCCCAGCACCGATTTGGAGCGAAGCGTCATCAGGCCGGGGACACCGTTGACCGCGGTCTCGATCGGCACCGTCACCAGGCTCTCGACCTCCTCGGTCGACAGGCCCGGTGCCTCGGTCTGGATTTCCACCATCGGCGGTGCGAACTCGGGGAACACGTCGAGCGGCACGTCGCGCCCGGCACGGACCCCGAGCACCACCAGCAGCGCGGCGAGCGCGAGAACGAGGACGCGCTGCGCCAGCGCGAAATGGACGAGCCGGCCGAGCATCAGTGCGCCGCCCCGAACTCGGTGCCGAACAACTCCGCCGTACCATCGGTCACGACCTGCGCGCCGGCGGACAGTCCGCGCGCCAACAGCGCCCGTCCGCCGCTCTCCGATACCACCTCGACACGCTGCCGGACGAAGGTGTCGGGCGCGGTCTTCTGATAGACCCACTCGCCGCCATGAATGTCGCGCAGGATTGCGGCAGACGGCACCGACAGGCCCTCGGTCTGCCCGGCGAGCGGCAGGTCGACCGACACGCGCTGGCCGACCTGGAAAGCCCGGTCGCGATTGTCGACCGCGTAATAGAGGTCGACGGTGCCGGCGACGGTGTTGGCCGAAGGCGGTGCCTGCACCGGGCGCGCCGAGCGGGGCGCACCGCCATCGCCAAGAGGGCGGACCGTAGCGGAGGCTTCGCGTCGCACCTCGCCCATGTCGCTGCCGAACACCGATGCGCGCACCCACAGCACGGGTTGCGCGCCAAGCGAGGCGACCGCCGGCCCGAGCAGCCGGCGCTGCTGCCGCGCCGCGTCCAATGCGGCCTGCGCCGCGGTCAGAGCCGCCGCGGCCTCGTCACGCGCACGCACGCTGCCCGCTTCCTCACGCACCAGGCTCGCGGCGCGATCGAGAGCGATCCGCGCAAGCCGCGCCTGCGCCGTGGCACGCGCCAGTTCGGCATCTGCCGCGGCCTGCTGGCTGCCGATCTGCTGGAGGTTGGTTGTCGAATTGACCGGCACGCCGTTGGCGCTGATCGGCGGCACGACAATCTCGCCTGCCACTTCGCGCGTCGCCGTGGCCGATCCGCCATCCACCCGCGCAAGCGCGATGCCCAACCGCTGCTGCGCCTGCGGGGTCAGGGTCAGCTTCAACAGCTCGCTCTCATGCGCGATCGTCTCGGCATGGGCAGGCGGTGCGGGCGGCTTGGCAGCCTTCTCGTCGCAACCGGCAAGCAGGATCGGGATCAGAAGGAAGGTCTGGCGCATCGTGACGGCTTAGTCACGAAAGCATGGGCGCTGCTGGAGCCGACTATACAAAGTCCCAATGTAGCTGGTCATTCACGAGTTTCGATTTGAATTTGATGCTTCGACCTGATGATCGTCGGCCCCGGGGGTGCGCGTATGGAGAGAGTCGACGTGACGAGAGAGCATCCCGCCCGTAAAGTCGCCGAAATCACCCTCGGCTTTTGGCTGGCCAAGGTCGTCGCCACGACATTGGGTGAGGTTGCGGGTGACGCCATCGCCCAGACGCTGAACCTGGGCTACGTCGCCGGGCTTGCCATCACGCTGGGCCTGCTAGCGGCGTTCCTCGTCGCGCAGGTTCGTGCCGATCGCTATCGTCCTTTTCTGTTCTGGGCGACGATCGTCGGTACGACCACGGCGGGAACCGAAATAGCCGACCTGTCGACCCACACCCTCAACCTTGGCTATAACGTGACGTCGGCCATCCTTTTCGGCGGCATGTTGCTGACCCTCGGTATTTGGTATCTCAGGCGGGGCACCTGTGACGTGAGCGCGGTGGTCGACCGTGAGAGCGAGTTGTTTTTCTGGGGCGCCGTTCTGTTCTCGAACAGCCTCGGCACGGCGTTCGGCGATGGACTCGTCTATGTTTTCGGCCTCAGAACCCGACCGAAAATTAGGTTGAGCGATTTCAGTCAGTTGTGATTCACCGGGTTTTGCGAAGACCTT
>NZ_JBHUFC010000039.1:0-2276 GCF_042681125.1 Sphingomonas floccifaciens
CGGGTATGACGGGCGCGCCGTTCGCGCTGGTTGCGGCGTAGGGCGGGCGTAGCCCGACCGGAGGCGCAACCAGCGCGAAGCGTTCTCTGCCGGGCCTCCTGGGCGTCAGCTGCGGTGCTTGAAGCGCCAGCTGTCGTTGCCGGTTTCGACGATGTCGCAGTGGTGGGTAATGCGGTCGAGCAGCGCGGTGGTCATCTTGGGGTCGCCGAAGACGGTCGGCCACTCGCCAAAGGCGAGGTTCGTGGTGACGATGACCGAGGTCTGCTCGTAGAGCTTGCTGACCAGGTGGAAGAGCAGCTGACCGCCCGAGCGGGCAAAGGGCAGGTAGCCGAGCTCGTCGAGCACCACGAGGTCGAGGCGGGAGAGCTGGGCTGCCAGCGCGCCGGCCTTGCCGAGGCGGGTCTCCTCCTCGAGCCGGTTCACCAGGTCGACCGTGTTGAAGTAGCGCCCACGGGCGCCGGCCCGCACCACGTTGGCGGTAATGGCGGTGGCGAGGTGCGTCTTGCCGGTGCCCGTTCCACCGACCAGCACGACATTGCGCCGACCGGGGAGGAACGAGCCGCTGTGCAGCGAGCGCACCAGTCCCTCGTTGATGGGGGTGTCGTCGAAGACGAAGGCGTCGAGGTCCTTCACCGCCGGCAGCCTGGCGGCCGACATCCGGTAGCGGACGGACGCCGCATGGCGGTGGGCGGCTTCGGCGCGGAGCAGGTCCGTCAGGACCTCCATGGTCGTGCGCTTGCGTTGCAGCCCGGTGGTGACGGCCTCGTCGAAGGCACCAGCCATGCCCTTCAGCCCCAACTCGGCCATGGCCGTCATCATCTCATGCCGCTGCATGCAGGCCTCGCAGGCTGTCGTAGCGGGTGCAGTCGGCGCGGGGCGGATGGCGCAGCGCCAGGTCCTCGGGTGTGACAATGGTCAGCGGCCGGGGCGGCTCGCGTCGGCGGGCCAGGATGTTGACGATGACGTCGTCGCTGGCGGTGCCGGCCAGGAGCGCTTCGCGCACGGCCGCTTCAACCGCCTCCAGCCCGTCATCCAGCACCGCTGCCAGCACCCGCACGAACCGCCGGTCGGCATCATCGCCGGCGCCGAGCTTGCGCCGCAGCCGTGACAGCGCAGGCGGCAACTCCCAGCCCTGGAACGGCGCGCCATTGCGCAGGGCGCCCGGCTTGGTCACCAGCACCGGCAGGTAATGCCACGGGTCGTAGATGGTCCGGTCGCGTCCGAAGAACCGGGGGTGGTCGGCGACGACCTGGCCGTCGCAGCGCACGACGATGCGGTCGGCGTAGGCCCGCACCTGGACGGCACGCCGAACCGCCCTGGCGGAGACGGAATAGCGGTTGCGGTCGAAGCTGATGAGGCAGGTGCCGCTTACCGCGTGCTCGCTCTCGTGGAAGCCGTCAAAGGGCGCGACCACCGGCTGGAGCACGCCACGCTCGGCAGCCCACGCCTGGGCGACGGTCAGCTCCTTCTGCTCGGGATGCTGGTGCATGTCGGCCCAACGGCGACACTCCGCCTCCAGCCAGCCGTTCAACTCCTCGATGCTGGCAAAGCGCAGACGTGGCTGGAAGAAGCGGCCACGCGCGGTCTGCACCTGGTTCTCGACCTGCCCCTTCTCCCAGCCGGACGCCGGCGAGCAGGCCGTTGGCTCGACCATGTAGTGGTTGGCCATCACCAGGAAGCGCCGGTTGAAGATCCGCTCCTTGCCGGTGAACACGCTCGTCACGGCGGTCTTCATGTTGTCGTAGATGCCGCGCGTCGGCACGCCTCCGAAGAAGGCGAACGCCCGCGCATGGGCGTCGAACACCATCTCCTGTGTCTCGCGCGGATAGGCTCGCACATACATGGCCCGCGACGCGCACAGCCGCACATGGGCGACCTTCACCCGCATCGGCTTGCCCGCGATCTCCACGTCCTCGTGGCTCCAGTCGAACTGATACGCCTCGCCTGGTCGGAACAGCAGCGGGATGAACGCCGGCGCATTCATCACGTCGCGACGCTGCGCCTGCCGCCAGCGGGCCGCATAGCGGCGCACCGCGTCGTATGAGCCGTCGAACCCCTCGCGCAGCAGCAGGTCGTGGATACGCGTGAGGCGCAGCTTCTCGCGCCGCGGTCGTGCCTCGTCTTCCTCCAGCAACGCGTCCAGTCGCGTCTGGAACGGCCCCAGCTTCGGCAGCGGCTGCACCTCGCGACGATACGCCATGTCCGCCTCCGGCGCCCGGATCGCCTTGCGCACCACCTTGCGCGACAGGTGCAGGTCCCGCGCTATCGCCTTGATG